>CAZIFD010000021.1:0-2504 GCA_964538685.1 uncultured Bdellovibrionales bacterium | reverse complement strand
AAATCCCACCAAAAATTAGCAGTTGCTCGGGTTCGGATTATTTTTCCGCGTCATTGTTTTTATGACTAAATATTAACAAACAAATATCTGCCTTTCAAAATCATCATTTCCCCAACCTCTTTAAAAAATTCTTCCCTGAAACAACTTTTCTTCCGATTTTCTTTTCCAGTTCCTTCCTAGCAATTCCGGCTATCTTTCCGCCTGACCGGGCGTCTTTTTTAAGTTTTCCGACACCTCTGGAATTTTCCACCTTATGGATTTCAGTCGTCGATTTTTCTCCCAACATCGTAAATATCAGCTCAAAGTCATCCATATGATCGCGAAGATTTTCCCGCTTGAGATTCTTAATTTTCTTATGAGTCTTGGGAGTGATTCCAAAAGTGGCCCGAGAAATTTCCGCTGTCAGAATTTCAAAGTCCTGATCTTCCCTGGCTCCGCGGTTTTGCCACTCCTCAGTCAGCTCCTCCCGGATAGCAATTCCTCGCATCCGTTTCTCAATCCAAGAATCTGGATAACCTTTTAACTTATAGAGCATCCGGGTCCGCTTGGTCGCCAGCTCCGGATCCTCAATTTCTTTCACTCTTTCATAGCCCACTTTCGCCAGCCAGCGTTTCATTGGCTCGGCCTTGTGAGAAGGAATCGATTGGATAATCCTAAATATTCCTTCCGTATTTGCGCAATCCGTAGCATATTTTTTCCCATCAGATGCCTCCAATTTCAGTTGTCGACAAATTGTCGACAACTCAACTCCATCCTCACTTTTTACCCTTACTTTCATCCGGTACCAATAATCCCTCGGATCCGGACTGTCTGTTAGGGCCTCAACTACATCCGCAACTGAAAACCACCATTCGTTCTTAAAGATAACTTTCCGAATTTTCTTGCCTCGGAAAAGAGCAATTTTTGTGTTTTTCTCCATTGAAAATTTTTAAAGCTTATAGTGATATCATATCGCTGTCCCCGACCGTGTCAATTTGCCTTTTTATTCTAACAAAAAACTTGTCTTTTTCCTAAGCCTGTGCCATATTGTCCCTATATGAAACCTCTCTATATTCTCAAACTTGGCGGAAGTGTCATAACCCAAAAAGATCGTTCCGAGGGACAATTGCGACTGCCCTTAATCAGAAAGATTGCTAAAGAAATCAAAGCTTCCCTGGAAAGCCAGTCTTTTAACTTAATCCTAATCCATGGAGCTGGTTCCGTCGGCCATCAATTGGCTCATAAATACGAACTGACTAAGGGAGCCAATCAGACTGAGAAGGGTTGGGAAGGAGCGCTGATTTCACGGGTCGCCAACCAAACTATGGACGTATCTATATCAGATATATTCGTAAAAAATAATCTCCCTGTCGTCTCCATTCATACTTCTTCTGTAATAATTCAAACTAATGGAAAGATATCTCACTTTGACCTGGGAACAATCAAGGAATCACTGAAGCAAAATTGCATCCCTCTTCTTTACGGAGAAATGGTCTTGGATAGAAAACTAGGCATGACTATCTGTTCCGGAGATGCGATTGTTCCTTACCTGGCTAAAAAATTGGGCGCGCAAAAAATGTTCTTCGCTTCAGATATTGATGGGATTTTTGATAAGGATCCACACCTGCATAAGAATGCCAAACTCATCAAAAAGATACGACTGTCGGATATTGAAAAAAAAAGCAAGCTGACACATTCGCACAATATTGATACGACTGGAGGACTTTTAGGAAAAATCAAAAAAATTAAAGAATTTAAGAACTCCAAAGTAAAATCCGTCGAGATATTTAACGGATTGGATTCCAGGAATTATAAAAAGGTCTTTTCAGAAAAATCTTTCAATCATACCTTTATTGAAATTTAAAGAAGCGGTTCCCTCCAGGACCGCCCCTTATGTCTGCTCGTTGAGCAAGAAGAAGAAATTGCTAAGGAAGTGCCCCAGGATGGGACCGACCTCTATCCTCACATACTGCCTGAGAAGTTCCTCGGGCGTCATCCACCCGGCAAAAGTGATATCGGTGTCGGTCGGAGAAAATTCTCCATTCGGATCACCGATATAAATTCCGAAACCGTAGAAGGTTGCGATGTCCGCCCTGCCAGGAATAAGGTGGAATGCTTCCCTGGAGAATCCGAGTTCACGGACCATCCTAGGGTCGATTCCCATTTCCTCCCGTATTAGGCGGGGTATAGTGTTTCGTGGACAGATATCCCTTGCCTCAAAAGTCTCAAGAGGAAAGGAAACCATGCCTGCGCTCTTGTGGTATTCCGGCTTTCCCTTGAGTTCTTTGAGAACAAACAGCCTGAATGCGCCATCAATCGGCGCGAACAGCAAAAAACCGACGCCGATTATCATGGCAAGACCTCCCTGAAAATAAAAATGTGCTACCCCTCCATCCGAAGAGATTAGCATGAAAAGCGTAAAAAATCAACCTCCTAGCCCTGCTCAGCTATTTTTTCTAAGACTTTTTTTATTGACTCATCCGGCGTTGAGGCTCCGGCAGCTATACCGATTTTTTCCGCCCCTT
>CAZIFD010000020.1:0-2571 GCA_964538685.1 uncultured Bdellovibrionales bacterium | reverse complement strand
TATGAATTACAAAAAAACCACTCTCAAAAACGGACTTAGGATTTTGACAAGTCCAATGAATGGAACCGAAACAGTCACAGTGATGATTATGGTGGGGGTCGGTTCGCGTTATGAAACAGAAAAAGAAGCCGGACTTTCTCACTTTATTGAGCATATGCTTTTTAAGGGCACGAAAAAACGGCCGAATTCTTTTTTGATTACTAGTGAATTGGATGCGATTGGCGGAGAATTCAACGCTTTTACTTCCAAAGAAGCCACTGGCTATTACGCCAAAGTTGACGCAAAACATATTTCCAAGGCTTTGGATGTGGTCTCAGATATGTATCTCAATTCCAAATTTGATGAAAAAGAAATTGAAAAGGAACGAGGAACCATAATTCAGGAATTGAATATGTACGAAGATATGCCGATGAGAAACATCGGAGATGTTTTTGAAAACCTGCTTTATCCAAAAAGTAATTTGGGAAGGGATATTATTGGCTACAAAAAGACAGTTTCTTCTTTTTCTCGTAAAGATTTTTTGAAATATTTTCAAAATTTTTATGTGGCCAATGATACGGTTGTTCTGGTGGCGGGCAAGTTTGATGAAAAACAAGTTTTGGCGGAAGCCAA
This sequence comes from uncultured Bdellovibrionales bacterium, assembly GCA_964538685.1. Taxonomy (GTDB): domain Bacteria; phylum Patescibacteriota; class Minisyncoccia; order Moranbacterales; family UBA2206; genus CAZIFD01. Next base: position 1,959 of record CAZIFD010000020.1, on the reverse strand, counting down.
ACAAATATTTTCCGAAATGCCTCAAGGGAAAAAACCACAAATAAAAATAGTCAAGGAAAACCAGAAAAAGCCGGAGCTTTTTATTAAAAACAAAAAAACCGACCAGACTCATTTCAATCTGGGTTTTCGGACTTTCGGCCAAGGACACAAAGACAGGTTTGCGTTGGCGGTTCTTTCAACTATTTTGGGAGGAAATATGAGCAGTCGTTTGTTTTTGGAAGTGAGAGAAAAAAGAGGATTGGCCTATTCGGTCAGAACCTTTGTGGAAGCTTTTGAAGAAGTTGGATATTTGGCGATGTATGCCGGAGTGGAACACAAAAATTTGGAGCTTACCATTCAAACAGCGCTTCAGGAGTTTCGGAAAATTTCAAAAACAGAAATAGGCGAAGAAGAACTCAAAAAATCCAAAGAATATCTCAAAGGAAAACTGGTGATGGATTTGGAATCATCGGATGAAGTGGCGGGATTTTTGATTGATCAGGAAATTAAAAGAAAAGATATTTTGAAGCCTTCTGAAATAATGAATCGGATTGACAAAGTTTCATCCAAAGATATTTTGCGACTGGCGAAAAATTTTTTCCGTTCCGATCGGCTCAATTTGGCGGTTATTGGACCGCATAAAAATTCAAAAAAACTTGAGGATTTGCTAAAAATTTAATTTCAAATGTATGCGTCAAATTGAAATATCCACCGGATCTATTCTCAGAATTTTTTTAATTATTCTGGGAATATATTTTATTTATTCCATTCGGGATGTTTTGGCGTTGCTTTTTATTGCCATTGTTTTGGTTTCGGCCATTGATCCGGCGGTGGATTGGATGCATAAGAAAAAAATTCCCCGCTCTTTGGGCGTGCTTTTGATTTATTTTATTTTGTTTTTGGCGATCGGATTGATGATATATTTTCTCATTCCTTCCATTCAACAGCAATTTTCCGATTTTTCCCAGAATCTTCCAAGCTACGGAGAAAAATTAAGTGTTCCTTTGGAAAATTTCAGGCATGCTTTTGAAGGGAGTAAATTTGGATTGGATATTAATCGTTTGATTGAGGGTGTGGAATCTTCCCTTTCGGAAATTTCTGGAAATATATTTTCCAAAACCTTTGGAATTTTTTCCGGAATGATTTCTTTAATTGCGGTTTTGTCTCTTACATTCTATATGGCGACGGTGGAAGACGGATTTGGCAAATTTTTACGAATGGTTATTCCGGAAAATCATCAGGAATATGCCATATCGCTGATGGAAAGAATCAAAAATAAAATAGGCAAGTGGATGCAGGGGCAACTAGTGCTGATGTTTTTGGTTTTTATTTTAGATTATATCGGTTTGTCTTTGGTTGGAATTCCTTATGCCTTGGTGTTGGCGCTTTTTGCCGGTATTATGGAAATCATTCCTTATGCCGGACCGATTATTTCGGCTATTCCGGGAGTGATTTTGGGATTTATGATTTCTCCTTGGATCGGATTGATCACGCTTCTTGTATATATTTTGGTTCAGCAATTTGAAAATCATATCATTATTCCTCAGGTGATGAAAAGAGCGGTCGGATTGAATCCGATTGTGATTATTTTAGCCCTTTTTGTAGGGGTTAAAATCGGAGGAATGTTGGGAGCGGTTTTGGCGATTCCGGCCGTAACGGCAATCAGTGTTTTTGCCGGAGATATTCTCAAGAAAAAAGAAGCCTAAAAGAGAAACAAAAGTCCGATTGCCAAAAGGGAAATCAATATGTCGTTTCTGGCGTTTCGGAGAGTCCATTGTCTTTCTGTGGAGAATTGAGGAAACTTGTCGTAGCGATGACAAATCCCATGGAATTTTTTTATTGATTTCAACAATCTGTTTTTAGGAAATTTCCAATGAATCAGAGTGAGACCGTCAGGAAACATTGAAAAAAACATTCCTAAAATTATGTTTCCGGTTTGACGATGTTCGGGAGCATTGAAATAAAAATAACTTATTACTA
>CAZIFD010000019.1:0-3642 GCA_964538685.1 uncultured Bdellovibrionales bacterium | reverse complement strand
GATGTTTCCGATCAAACGCTCAAAAAAGATTTTTCCGAAATTAAAGACGCTCTTTCCAAATTGATGGATTTGGAACCGGTTTCCTACAAAATGATAGACGATGATACTGACCGAACTTATCTTGGTTTCAAAGCTCAAAATGTTCAGAAATATTTTCCGGAAGCGGTTTCTGAAATTGACGACGACGGTCATTTGGGATTAGATTATACTCAGCTCGTCGCCCCAGCTATTGCCGCCATTCAATCTTTGAACCACACTCTTCAGGAACAGATGAAAGAAATTGAAGACCGGCTTTCTGATAAAGTTGACCAAGACGATTTTGATTTGGCGCTGGTTCAAATTGAAACCAACAAAACCAACATCGCATATTTGGAAAGCGTTCTGGGCATTAACAAAGATAATCCGGGGAACATTGAGATTCTTGGAAAATTAAAGGCGGATGAAATTTTTGCCAAGCAATTGGAAGTGGAAGAAATCAGAACCAAAGGAATTCAGATGGAAGACGATTTGACTTCTGGCAAGGGAAAAATTGAAGCAGGAAAAAAAGAATCTGTGATTGAGACTGCCGAAGCGGATGGCGATTACAAAATATATATTACTCCGGTCGGACAAACTTTTGGAAAAGTTTTGTTTGTTGATGAAATTGAAGACGGAGAATCTTTCAAAGTCAAGATTGATTCGGAGCAAGAAGCGGACATAAACTTCAACTGGATGATTATTAAATAACCGGAAACCAAAAAATTATGAACAAGAAAAAAACAACCGAAAAAGAAAATTTAATTGAGTTGCTTGCCCCAGCAGGAAATTTGGAAAAATTGAAATATGCCTTTCATTACGGAGCGGATGCAGTCTATGCGGGAGTGCCGGACGTTTCGCTTCGGGTAAGGATTAACAATTTTGACAAAAAAAGTATTAAAGAAGGAGTTTCCTATGCGCATAAATTGGGCAAGAAAATTTATGTGACAGTCAATATTTATGCTCACAACAACCAATTGGAAAAAGTGGAGAAGCATCTCGCTTTTTTGAAAACTTTGGGGGTGGACGGAGTGATTATTAGCGACCCGGGAATTATTGAATTGGCCAAAGAAATTTTGCCCCAAACGGAAATCCATCTTTCCACTCAGGCCAACGCCACTAATTGGCGAGCGGTGAAATTTTGGCATTCGCAAGGTGTGAAAAGAGTGATTTTAGCGCGCGAAGTAACCCTTTCGGAAATCAAAGAAATCAAAGAAAAAGTGCTGGAAATGGAATTGGAATATTTTATTCACGGAGCAATGTGTATGGCTTATTCCGGTCGGTGCATTCTTTCCAAATGGATGACAGGGCGGAGCGCGAATCTTGGAGATTGTTCCCAGCCTTGCCGTTGGCAATGGAAGCCAACCGGAAAAATTTTTGAAACCAGTCTTATTGACGATCAAGAAAGATTTGAAATGGATATTGAAGAAGATGATCAAGGAACTTACTTTTTCAACAGCAAAGATATGAAAATGATTGAACACTTGGACGAATTGATGAAAGCTGGAGTTTCTTCTTTCAAAATTGAAGGCCGAGCCAAAAGTGTTTATTATCTGGCGATCGTGGTTCGGGCTTACAGAGAAGTGATGGACGCTATTCAAAATAGGTTGTCTAAAGCGGAAATTAAGAAAATAATTTCCAAACAAAGCAAAGAATTGGAAAAGTTAGCCAACCGAGGCTACACAACCGGATTTCTTTTTGGAAACGAACCGGAGCATAATTTTTCCGGCAATATTGCTTGGGAAAAGTTTAAATTTGTGGGAGAAGTTGTCGGGCAAAAAGATGATTTAACCGAAGTCAGGGTTCACAATGAAATAGCTCTCAGCGACAAATTGGAAGCTATTTCTCCGACGGGAAGCCAGAAAATCAGATTGGAAAAAATATATAACAATAAAAAAGAAGAGGTGGCGGAGGCTCACGGAGGCCACGACAAAAATTATTATTTCAAATTCAATAAGTTGCTTGAGATTAGGGATATTTTGAGAAAAAAGACAGATTAAATTTTCCGTTGGTTTGGCGACCGGATTCTTACTTGCCTTAATTCAATTTTTGGCTTAGAATTAACCATTGACATAGTACATTTGATTTAAATTTTTCTGTGTCATTCCCGCGAAAGCGGGAATGACAAATGTTCAATGAAAAATAAAGAAGTAATTTATTTAATCAGTATATAATTTAAAAATTTTTATAAAATAAATATGGAAAAGAATCAAAATTTAATGGAGAAGATTGTTTCTTTGACTAAGAGGCGTGGATTTGTTTTTCCATCTTCGGAAATTTATGGCGGAATGCAAGCTATTTATGATTACGGCCACTATGGAACGCTTCTTAAAAACAATATTCGTGATGCTTGGTGGAAGCAAATGGTGCAAATGAGGGATGATGTCGTTGGACTGGACAGTGCCATTTTTATGCATCCTAAAACTTGGGAAGCTTCGGGTCACATTGAAAGTTTTGACGATCCGCAAGTGGATTGCAAAAAATGCAAAGCTCGTTTCCGAGCAGATCATCTTTTGGAAGAATTTGGAATTTCAGCCGACAAAGAAACTTTGGAATTTATTAACTCAGAACTAGAAAAACTGAAAAAAGCGGGAAAACTTAAGTGTCCCAATTGCGGTTCTCTTGATTTAACCGAGGCAAAAAGATTTTCTTTGATGGTGAAATCAAATTTAGGTTCTCCGACTGATGAGCTCAAAGAAGAAGCCGTGGTTTATCTTCGTCCGGAAACTTGTGGCGGAATTTATTTGGAATACAAAAATATTTTGGATACCGCTCGGGTCAAGTTGCCTTTCGGAATCGCTCAAGTTGGAAAAGCGTTTCGGAATGAAATTGTGGCTCGCCAATTTATTTTTCGGACTCGTGAATTTGAACAGATGGAAATGCAATATTTTTTGCATCCCAAAGATATGAAAGAAAAATATAAAATGTGGAAAGAATTGCGTTGGCAATGGTATTTGGATTTGGGAATATCAGAAGACAAAATCCGTTGGCACGAACATGAAAAATTGGCGCATTATGCAACCGATGCTTATGATATTGAGTTTGATTTTAAATCCCTGGGAGGTTTCAAAGAAGTGGAAGGAATCCACGCTCGGGGAGATTGGGATTTGTCGCAACACAGCAAATTTTCCGGTCAAGACTTGTCCTATTTTGACGAAAAAACCAAAGAAAAATTTACACCGCACATTATGGAAACTTCGGTTGGACTAAATAGATTGCTCCTAATGTTTCTTGATAATGCCTATATTGAAGAAGAAGTAAATGGTGAAACACGAACCGTTCTCAAGCTTCACAAAAGTTTAGCACCGATAAAAATAGCAATTTTTCCGCTTCTCAAAAACAAACCGGAGCTTCAGGAAAAAGCCCGGGAAATTTATGAAGAACTTAGGAAAGATTTTATGTGTGAATTTGATGACAACGGCAATGTGGGGAAAAGATACCGTCGCCAAGATGAAATTGGAACGCCGTTTTGTGTGACAGTGGACTTTGACACTTTGGAAGATTCTTCGGTAACAGTGCGCGATCGGGACTCAATGCAACAAACCCGAGTGAGAATTGAAGGGCTGGGGGATTACTTTAAAGAAAAACTTAATTAATTTTTTTGTCATTCCCGCAAAGGCGGGAATC
>CAZIFD010000018.1:0-5405 GCA_964538685.1 uncultured Bdellovibrionales bacterium | reverse complement strand
AAATCCCACCAAAAATTAGCAGTTGCTCGGGTTCGGATTATTTTTCCGCGTCATTATTTCCATGACCCCAGCCTAACAGATAAAAATCCCCTTGTCAAAAGATACTCCGCCAAAGATTAGGACTTTAAATAGGTTAACTTATTAACTAGCTCGACTAATTTATCAGGAAGCTCTCTTAAATCAAACCTTTTTATGCTTTCCCTCTCTGAATGAGCCAATTTTAAATCACCCGCTCCAAATACAAGGCTATTTGAGAAAAACCCCATTTCAGTAAAGCATCCAATTTTGTTTCCGGGTATATCAATCTGACTATCAAATGGATAAATGATATTCAGGATCTTTATTTTTGTCCCAGGCATATTCCCAATATTCTCTATCGTCTTAGTAATTTTCTCAAGCTCTGCACCATTTTCTGGCCTAATTGAAATTATCGCCCTCACGCTTCCCGATACCACATTCGGGGCTATCCCTCCCTCTATTTTACCAATATTAAATGCTGTCCATTTTCCTCCTTCCAGGGAAGATACTATTTTTATCAACCTCACAAATGGCGTTTCTTCCATTTTCTTTATCAAGGATGAATGTTTCTGCTCTCCTTTGGTTTCAATACAAAACTCAACTACCCCACGCTGGCTAGTGTATAAATCAAAGTTGACTGGTTCTAATACGATAACCCTATCTTTATTCTTAACAATTTTCTTGGCTTTTTTTGCTCCAGAGAAATCAGTTTCTTCTCCAATGGTAAAAATTAAATTTATATTATCTAATCTTCTAGCTGTGATTAAGGCCCCCGCTATATTCCCTTTATTATCACAAGCTCCTCTTCCGTAAATTCTTTCGCTATCAATTTTAACTGGCATAATACCGGAGACGGTGTCCATATGAGCCAAAATCCAAATATTAGATTTCCCCTTTTTGGCAATAACATTAAACCTTTCACCCTCAACAAACTGCTTTTTAACAGCAAAACCGTCGACACTGCTAATCTCCTTAAAAATAAACTCTCCGATTTTTTTCTCATCTCCAGAAACTGACGGGATTTTGAGCAGTTTTATGAGTAATTTCTCTATTTCTTTATCCATATTTTTTACAATTTTATCATCTATACTGAGCGGTGTCGAGATAGCATCTCGACACCGCTCCTCGCCTCCGAGTTTTTGTTCTAAAGATCCAGTTTCCAATATGTCCGGCTTAGGTATTTGCCATCCCTCACTGGCAACTCTTCAAATCCCAAGCTTTTGTAAAGATTTCTGGCTGGAAGAGCCGACTCATCAGTACGAAGGACGGCTATCCCTCCGATCAGGCGAAAAGATTCAATGATCTCTCGAGAAAGACCTTGACCAATCTTCCTGCCTCGCGCCATCTTAGCAACCGCCAATTCATCAATATAGAAGATGTCATTACTCTTCTCGAAGAGATAGTCTAACCCGGATGAACTAGAGATCTTTCGCAAATCTTCCCGGGACACGAGATATCCCCAAGAGAAGCCAATGACATGATTGCCTTCGACAGCCAGAACCATTTCAAACCCCGACTGAGAAGACTGTTCCTCTATATCCCGAAGCGCTTCATCTTCTTTCCAAAAGTCTTCGTTCCAGGGCGGTTCCTTCCAAATCTCGCAGTAAAGTCGGGCGCAGTCCTCGAGCATCGGACGAGTTATCTCGCCAAGAGACATCTTGTGATACATCTTCCATCCTCCTTGTTTGGAATTTTCAAAAAAACAAAAACTCCTTCCCCGCACTTGAGGAAGGAGCTAAATTTCTATTTTAAGCACACAAAATCAGCTCTTTCCTCGAGTGGAAGAGCGATGATGATTAGAAATTCTTTTCAGAATAAGTCCATATCCTCCCTTGCCGTTTTTCAGCCAATCGGAAATCCGCGCGATCGTTCGAGCGCTAAGGCCGGTTTCTTCTGTAATTTTTTCGTAAGTTTCACCCTCAAAAAGCCTCCTGGCTGCCCAAAAACGGTTTCCCATTTCCTCAATTTCCTTCTCAGTCAGGAGATCGCGAAAAAAACGCTTGGCTTCATCCAGATTCTTTAGAGCCAGTATGGCAGAATACAGATATTCAGTTTTTGATTTTTCCCGCTTTGGCATATTCTTACTTTACTTTAGTAAAGTGTAGCGCGGGATAAGAATATTGTCAAGTCTTTCCTAAAGCTAAGCTTTAGGGAGATTCAAATCACAATCAGCGGAACAAACATCTCCTCCTTGCTTAATCCTCCATGATGAGCCAGATAATCATTCCTTTCTTCTCCCAAAAGCGTATCCTGAATCAAATAGCCGTCTTTCATAATAAGGACATAATCTCCAACTCTATCATAAAGCTTGGGATTTACTCTTGAATTTCCAAAATAGCCTTTCTTAATTAAATCAGAACTCTTTTCCATCTGACAGAATTTTCCCATTTTTCTCCGTATGTATTTCTCAAAATCGGAAACTTTTTCCGGTCGCACATAACAATAAGTCGCCCGCCCCTCTCCACTAAGAGGCAATGTCAGACATTTCTCCAGCTCTGGATGATCTTTGAGCTTGATTACATTTTTTGGCTCCACATCTATAAGGCCATGATCAGCTGTAATAATGATTTTAGCATTTCTTTTTTTGGCAAATTTAGCCAAAAGAGAAACTTGTTTGTCAATCTCCTCAAAATGATTCTTGGTCCGAGAACTGTCCGTACCAAACTTGTGGCAAATTGAATCAAAGTTGCTCCAGTAGGCAAAAACAAATTTTCTTTTCTGGCTGGAATTCAAAGTTTTTCTTATCTGAGAGAAAAGTCCGGAAAAATTCTTATAGGAAATTTTCTTAGCTCCCAGAGAGACGCTTCTTGAATAGTGAGAATCAATATAATTGCTATGATTTACCACGAAATAATCATTTCTAATTTGACTGAAAATGTTTTCTCCGCAAATGATATCCTGGTAATTTATTCCACTTCCCCCAAGACAAACATCGCCCGCCCGAGTAGAGAAAGGCAAGGGCAAGATAACTTGACCGATTTCTTTTAGATACATAAACCAGCCTGTAAGTCCGTGTTCGGCTGGCGGAAGTCCGGTATAAAAACTTGTCATAGCTGAAGCCGTGGTGGATGGAAAAACTGAGGTCATTCTCGACTTCAGATTAGACTCCAAAAAACTTCCCTGGCCGTATTTTTTAAGATATTCATATCCTAGTCCATCAATCACTAAAAATACCACGCTTTCATCTTTTATCCAGCCCGGATCAAATCCTTTGAGCTCTCCGTAATGACTCCTTCCTCCGAAAGATTTAAGAACTGAACTCACCAAGTTCACAATACTTCCGTCCTTATAATTTGGCAGATACTTCATAATTTTTTTTCCTAAAGCTTAACTTTAGGATGGTTTAATTTCCATAATCAAACTCCCACTTCGTACCCATTTTCCTTCGTGAAAAACCGTCCGATCATCGGGAACAATTTCAATTTTTCTGAATCCGCATTTTTCATAAAGCCTGATAGCTCTAGAATGTAGTTCGCTGGTTTCCAAGATTATCCTGCTCATTCCAAGTTCTGAAAACCCATAATCCAGCATAATTTTTGTCACCTCTTCTCCAATGCCCTTTCCCCAATAATTTTTATCAAAAACAAAGATTGAAAATTCGCACTCTTTCAAATTATCATTGAAAGCACAAAAGGAAGCATATCCGATAAATTGTTTTTCGTTTTTTGAGTATATTTCAAAAAACATCTCGTCCGGATCATCCTCTTTTAAAAATCTCTCGACTTCCTCGATCGTTCGGAAATTGGACAACTCTTGAGCTGAATAAAGATAAGCGACCAATTCAACATTTTGAAACCACTCCAAAAGACGGGGATAATTCTCCTTGCTCAAGCCTTTCTTGAGATAAATATTTTTTCCTTTCAAAATCATAAACTCTATCTAATATTAATCAAGCTAAGATTCAGTTCAACCCGTGACAAAATGTCACGACCTCAACTTCAATAAAAGCTACAGCTTCTCAATCTCCCCTAAAAGACACTTGAAGATATCCTTTTCTTTGACTGATTTTATGACTTTTCCTTTGCGAAAAATCGCGCCCATACCTTTTCCGCCGGCTACCCCAATATCCGCTTCGCGTGCTTCTCCCGGACCATTCACTACGCAACCCATCACTGCAATCTTGATCGGCTTCTTGATATGAGCCACCACTGCCTCAACTTTTTCTGTGAGTCCAATAATATCAATCTCTGCTCTCCCACAAGTCGGACAAGAAATTATTTCCGGCCCCTCTATCCTTTTTCCAGACGCACGAAGAATAGCAAAACCGGCCCGGACTTCTTCTACTGGATCACCTGTCAAAGATACTCGGATGGTATCTCCGATTCCTTTATTGAGAAGTGCTCCGATTCCGATAGCGTTTTTTAGGGTTCCAAGATATGGCGTCCCAGCATGAGTCACTCCCAAATGAAGCGGATAATCTACTTTTTTAGAAAGCAGTTGATAAGATTCAATCATTGGAGCGACATTGCTAAATTTAATGGAAATTAAAATGTCTTTGAAATTGAGTTTTTCCAAAATCCTAACATGTCGCATCGCCGATTCAACCGCCGCCTCAGAGGTTACTCCATATTTTTTGAGCAACTCTTTTTCCAGAGAACCACCGTTGATACCAATCCGAATTGGAATCTTTTTTTTCTTACAAGCCATCACTACGGCGTTGGTTTTTTCTTCCGATCCAATATTACCAGGATTAATCCGAACTTTGTCTATTCCTTGTTCAATTACTTCCAAAGCCAAACGATAATCAAAGTGGATATCTGCCACCAACGGAATATGGATCTTTTTCTTTATCTTTCCAATAACCTTAGCCGCTACCATATCCGGCACAGCCACTCGGACAATTTCGCAACCCGCCTTTTCCAATTCTAAAATCTGTTTGACAGTCGCAGAAACATCTCGCGTATCAGTGTTACACATTGATTGGACCCGGACAGGGTTGCCTCCGCCTAATTTGTATGGACCAACTTTAACTACTTGTGATTTATAATTTTTCATAATAGTTTAATTTGATAATTTTTAAAAAAGATGCTATTAAATAATTTAAACCTGAAAGAAAGGAGAAAAACATGTGCCATATAGAGGGATCAGCGCTCGCGCCATTTGAGTGCCCGGCGATTGGAGGAGGACCTGCCATCTGGTGTAAAATCACACCAGATGGAAAAAATATGATTGTCTTCACTCCTGACAACCGTCAGGAGGAGTGTCCAAAGTGGCTTTGTTGCCAGCTTTGTTGCCATCAGTGCCAAAAAAAATAAATATCTCATCACGCTGGGCGACCGAACGGTCGCCCTAAATTTTTTAAAAATATTTAATTTTCTCAATTATTTCTTGAATTGACTCATCCGGCGTTGAGGCTCCGGCAGCTATACCGATTTTTTCCGCCCCTT
>CAZIFD010000017.1:0-6035 GCA_964538685.1 uncultured Bdellovibrionales bacterium | reverse complement strand
GAGTGTTTGTTCCTAGCGCCAGATTTCCGGAAAGAGTCAATCCGGCAAAGGTGGGTGTGGAAGTAGTCAAAACATTTTGATCCATTGCATAAAGTTCATAGTTGCCTTGACCGGTGTTCAAGGTAGCGAAAGTTGGAGTGGAGGTGGTAGTCAGATCTTGATTGATTTCCGAATTACCGGAAAGAGTGAGGGTGTAGGAATCAAGGTTGAGAGTTCCATTTCCGGAAGTTATGGTGTTGCCATTCAAAAAATCAATCGTGGCTGAAACAGTTTTTAGTTCGTCAGTATAAACATTGGCCCAAGTTTTGTCCGACGAACCAAGATTATAAGTACTTGAAATTGACGGCAAAATATTTCCACCCAAATTCAAATCGCCGGAAACTCCGGAATCGCCGAAAATTGAAATACCTCCTTTGAAAATAGCCAAACCACCAATTTCAATTCCCTCCCGAGTGATAACTTGATTAATGTGAAGATTGGTTTTTCCTTTGATATCCCGATCTGTTATGGAACCGTCCTTGATGGTTCTGGAATTAACCGCTTGGCCATCAATGTTGATATTTTTTACACTATGTTTGCCAAGAATAATTAGATCACTCTCGGCAACAGCAACTTCACTTGATTCCTCAACCGGAATTAATTTTTCGGAATTATCCGTTCCTCCCGAAAAAACTATTTCCGATTCCGCTTTCAAGAGATTTTCTTCTGATTCAGCTTCACTGGTTTCAAATAAATTATTTTCTTCCTGAATGCCAACACTGTTTGAGTTTGAGTTTGGGTCTGATTCTTTTTCCTCTTTTTCTTTGTTTTCAATTATTCCAGCTTTCTTGCTGTTCAAAGAAGATTTTGCGACAAAAAACTCCGAAAGATTCCGGTTTTGCACTCCGTTTTTCCAAGCAATCATAAACACGCCCCAAAATGTTCCACCGAAAACAAACAAAATAAGGAAAGTAGTCAAGAACTTTTGGGAATTTCTAAAATTCTTGAAAATAATCATTATAATTATGAATAAAAACACCAAAGACAAAACGGCAAAAAAGACCGCCAAGAAACCTTCCACATTAGTGGAATTATGGAAAAAGCCGAAGATCAGATTAGAGATGAAATTCAGATTCATTTTTGATTTTTATTTTTATTCTTCTTTAACAGAATTTACGACCTTTTTGTCTCTTATTTGAGGGAAAAAAATCATCTATTCTTTTTGTTCTTCAGTTCCTAAATTATACAATTTTTTGATTCAAATCGCAAACAAAAAAAACGGCATTTTTTGCCGTTAATTCCAAAAAAAATAATAAGACACCCGAAACCGGAAAAAAATTCCGATTATTTTAATAATTTCATCAAATCCAAATAAAAATTCAAGTTGTGAAGCGCCCCCAATTTGAGAGCCAAGGGTTCATTAGTCGCAAAAAGATGACGCAGATAGGCGCGAGTATAATTTTGGCAAAGCGGACACCGACAAAGCGGATCAACCGGAGAAAAATCTTCCCGAAATTTTTCATTATTAATATTAATTGTTTCATAAAAATCCGATTCCAAATTATTTTTCTTTCTAACAAAAAGTCTGCCATGCCTTCCCTCCCGAGTCGGAATCACACAATCAAACATATCCACACCTTGATTAACCGCTTCCACCAACTCTTCCGGACGACCCAATCCCATCAAATATCTTGGTTTGTTTTCGGGAAGATACGGAATAACCCAATTCAAAATTTCTCTCATTTTTTCTCTCGGTTCGCCGACCGCCACCCCGCCAATAGCATAGCCGTCCCAACCTGAAGCCGGTCCGCCCAAAGCGGAAAAATCAATATTCAAAAGTTGATCAATTGATTCTTGCCTGAGATCTCTGTAGATTGAACCCTGAACTATGCAAAATAAAAGCGGTCTTCCGTCTTTATATTTTTCCTTCTCCTCATTGATTTTTTTATAAAAATATTTGAAACACCTTTCGGCCCATCTGGTAGTAAGCTCCAAGGATGCTTTGGCATAATCCCAATCACAAGGATATGGTGGACACTCATCCAGCACCATAATAATATCGCTTCCCAAATTAAGCTGAATATCAATAGACTTTTCCGGAGTCATAAAATGTTTTTTTCCATCCACCGGGTCGGAAAATTCCACTCCCTCTTCGCTCAATTTTACCCCGCTCTTGCCAAAAGTTTTCTTGGATTTTTCGCCTAAAGAAAAAACTTGAAAACCACCCGAATCAGTCAAAATCGGTCCTGACCAATTCATAAATTTATGCAATCCTCCAGCTTTTTTGACAAGCCCATCCCCCGGACGCATCCAAAGATGATAAGTGTTCCCGAGAACTATTTCCGCTCCGACTGCCAAAAGTTCTTGAGGCATAATATTTTTTACTGCTCCTTTGGTTGCGATTGACATAAAAAAGGGAGTATTTATAACTCCGCTTTTTGTCGTTAATCTGCCAGTTCTTTTTTTCCCTTTTTTCTCTAAAATTTTCAACATTTTTCTATTTAACCACCCGAATCAAATTATCCTTAATTAAATTAGCATCCTCTAATAAACGGATGTTTTTCCCTTCACCAGAAACACTCAGTTCTTCGCCCGTAAACAAATCCTTTCCGGAAAAAATTGACTTTCCCAAAATTTCCACCGATTGACCAACTTGGTTGACAGCCGGTTTGATGCCGATTTGAAAAATAGCTTCTTTTTTGGGAATTATCACTCCGGTTCCGGAAGGCAAATTACCGACATCCCAAACTATAGAATTGGTTCTTTCATTGTATTTGACATTTGCTCCGTCAATTAATCTCGCCCAAGTCGGCAAGAATGATTCCACTTTGACTGATTCTAAATCATTGGAAACATTGGTCAATTTCCAATGTATGGTATAAGTCGTTTCTTTGTCAACTTGAGGTGGCAACGGTCCAGAATTGGGAATATCGGAATCATTATAAAAACCTTCCACCGAAATTGCCAACGGGCTGTTGATTTTAACTTTCATTTCGTTGCTAGAAATTACTTTGTTTTTAGAGATCGGAGTTGGAATATCCGGACTGTCTATCTTTGCCAACGAAGAAAAAGAAAAATTTTTGTCATTGTTATTTTTGACTGGCAATATTCTCTTGACTTTAATTGAAAAATTAACCGTTCCGCTTTGCCCCGGATTCAGATTGTTAAATTCCGGATAATTGACCGCTTTCCAAGTTATTGTATGCGTTCCGGAATTATAAGCGCCACCTTTTTCCATTCTTAAAGTTGAAAAATCCAAAGCTTCGCCTTCCAATTTTTCGGTTATGATAATGTTCCGAAGACCGACATTGCCATCATTCCGATAGAATATACTAAAATTCAAACTTTCTCCGGCATTAGCAACAATTTTTTCTTGATTGTTGATTGTTTGAGAAATATATAGATTAGAACCGGCAATTTTTATGTTGGCGGTTTCTTCACTTAAAACAAAAAACTCTCCGCCAACAAGAGAACTCAAAGAAAAACTCAACAACTTATTTTCATTGCTTTTTCCGGAAATTTTTCCTTTGATAATTATTTTTCCATCCGCTCCGGCAGGCAAATCACCAATATTCCAAATTGAATTTCCTTCAGAATTTGCCGGTTCAGAAGATAAAAATTCAAATCCCTCCGGATAAACAGCTTCTAGTTTTGCTCCGGAAAAATTTTCTTCTCCAGTATTTTTGTAATTCAAAACATATTCCACCTCGTCTCCGTTATTTACATTATTAGGATAAGTAGCATCCAAAACTACAGGAGAAGAAGAAACGGTGGTTGTGATTTGGTCCTGAGTGGAAAAGAAACTGCTAAAATTTGAAGGTTTATATGAAAGTTCCGGACGGATATAAAACAAACCGCCCTTGGAACCATAAACTTTTCCGGAAAAAATTATTTTGCCTTCAGCGCGACCTTTGATTTTTCCCAAATCAAAAACTCCGGCTATATCACTTTTCACCCTAAACCCTTCCATATTTTCAGGATGAAAATTTTCCGGAAAATGAACAGTAAGTGTCGCTTGTTCCAAACTGGCCCGATTGTCGTTTTTGTAATTAATTTCGTATTTCACCAATTTTCCGCTTCCAGCTTCGGATGGACCGCTGATTTCAAGTTGAACTTTTTCATAAAAAAAAGCTGTCATTCCAAATTTGGCAATTCCAAAAAAAATCAAGATGACAAAAACAATGCCACCCAAAACTATGGCACCCCATTTTAATTTGCCTTTATTTTCTTGGCTTATCCCCGTTTGAGGCAAAACCCATTGATCGGTTTTTTTAAAATCATTTCTTTCGGATATATCATCTAATCTTTTCTCCTTGAACCTGCTGGGGAAAAATTTAATCTCGTTTTCCGAAGTTTTTGGTTCTTTGTCATACAATTTCTTTTTTATTTCAAAAAGAGACATAAAAAAATTTTAATAATTTTAGCTATTTTAATTTTACTAAATTTATCTTACTTAGTCCATTATCCAAGCCAAGAATATTTTTCTGATATTTTCCAAAGTTCTCAAATCACCCGAAGAAACAACCACCTTGTCCAAACTTGAAATTTTATTTTCCAGAAATATTCGCAAAATCTTAATTGAGCCGGAATCAATTTTTATTTTTCTTGAAATTCCGGACGAACAAGCGGAACAAACCACGCCTCCATCAGTCACGCTGAAAAAATTATTTTCCGGAAGCAATTTGCTTTGACAACGAACGCAACGCTTCACTTCAATTTTGTATCCGAGGGTATCCAAAAATTTAAAATAAAAACTTAGAAAAAACAAACGACTTTTTTCCGACCTTAAATCTTTTTTATTTATGGATTCCAAAAGATCTAAAAGCACTTCAAAAAGTTTTTCGTCTTTTTCTTCCTCCTGAATCAAACGCATAAATTTTCCAAAAACTTCAAAAATTTGCAACGCTAATTCTGGGTTGTTTTTTATTTCCAAAAAATTATCCCGAGGAATTACTCCCACAATTTTTCCCTTACCCTTTCCTTGCACCACCAGCACTTCGGCTAAATTTCCCGTCTCCAAATTTCCCGCCAATTTGGCGTTGGATTTTCTTACTCCCTTCCCAATCACTTTTACCAACCCTCTCTCTTCGGTATAGAAAAAATAAAGGCGATCAACTTCGCCGACATCTTTTTTTCCCAAAATTATAGAAGTATATTTGAATTCTTGCGTCATATTTACATTATAGCATTTTTAAGATTATTTTTTTCAAGTTTACACAAAAAACAGCTTCATGAAGAAGCTGTTTGTATTTGATTTGATTTTCCCTTTTTTCAGGGACAAGGCAAGGAATCTTGCCTTTTTGAGATTTGGCTTGGACTTTCATCCTTGCCTTTTGGTTTTTTTATTTGTTTTTGTTTTTGAAAACTCTTTAATTTCTTGGCAATTTAGTTCCACAAATTTTTTCTGAAGCCAAATTGAAAAAAAATAAAAACGGCTTTCACCCGTTTTTTTCGCATATTTCGGCTTTTCCAAGCCTCTTACTGTTCTATTCTAGCATACTTTTTCCGTCTTGTCCAATTTTCAAAAAAAAGGGGGGCCCGGATACTCTCCAAAAGGCCCCTCAATTCGGTTTTTTTCTTGTCCTCCTTTTTTCTTTTCTTTTTTCATAAGCTATCCCCCAAGCAAGGATAACAACCAAAGCAATCATTCCCAAGATCATCAGAACCATTTTTTTATCCTCCTCCTTCTCCTTCTTATTCTTACTTCCGTTGGATGCCATCCAACAGAAACAATGAGAACTCCTATTGCTAGCGCCAAGGGAACCGCTAGGAATAAATCAGTGGCAACTGCTTGCCACCAACCGTTCATCATGGAAATAAAATCTTCCATTTTTCCCTCCCCTAAAAACGGTTCGTTTTTATTTTTTAATATATATTGAAAATATATTTCCCTCTAAATCAAATTCTTTCTTTGCGTCCGCTTCTTCCATTTTCCCCTGTTTGAATTCATCCGCCAAAACTTCGCGAGCAATCATTTCTCCAAATTTTTGAAATACTTCCAACTCGGGACTGTAGCATACTTTGATACGATTGTCAACCTCGTAGCCCGCCTCTTT
>CAZIFD010000016.1:0-6396 GCA_964538685.1 uncultured Bdellovibrionales bacterium | reverse complement strand
ATTGACTCATCCGGCGTTGAGGCTCCGGCAGCTATACCGATTTTTTCCGCCCCTTGAAACCAATTATCTTTCAATTCAGCCATTGTTTCAATGTGATATGTCTTTACTCCCACTGCCTGACTAACTTCCGCCAATTTCTTGGTATTGTTGGAATTTTTTCCTCCCACCACAATCATCAAATCAACTTTTTGAGCAATTTCTTTCACTTCTTCTTTTTTCTTGAAACTATCCGAACAAATCGTATTCGCTACCCGAATGTCATTGGTGCAATCAGAAACTTCTGTTATTATTTTTTTAAAAATATCCGGCTTTTGCGTAGTCTGAGCTAAGAGTCCGATTTTAGGAAAAAATCCAATTTTAGCAACTTCCTTTTCGTTTTGAACAATAATTGCTTTTTTGGCATGTCCCTTGATGCCAATCACTTCAGAATGAAACGGGTCGCCAAAAATAATCACTTGTCGCCCTTCTTTTTGAAAATCAGCCGCCACTTTTTGAGCATTTTTAACAAAAGGACAAGTGGCGTCAATAATTTTCACTCCTCTTTTTTCAGCTTTTTGAATAATCTCCGGTGCCACGCCGTGGCTCCGAATAACAAGCGCGTCGCCTTTTCTAACGCTTCGCATATTTTCAATCGTCCGAAGGCCCAGCTTCTCCAATTCAACCACCGCCTGCGGATTGTGGATTATCTCTCCCAGACAAAAAACTCGTCCTTTTTCTTTTTTAGCCGCCTCTTTGGCCATTTCCACCGCCCGCCGAACACCAAAACAAAACCCGGCTCGCTTGGCAACTATTATTTTTTTAGAAATCTTTTTGGTCATACCTCGTAGTGAAATTTCAAATTATAGTGTCATTCCCGCGTAGGCGGGAATCTAGTCGCTAAAACTTAGCTATCCCACTGGATTCCCGCTTGTGCGGGAATGACAAGTTTATATACAAAAAGGGTACCAAAATGGTACCCAAAAAGCAAACTAAAAACCCATCTATATTGAATACCCAATAAGCCCTTTCATTATCTCTTCGTCGCTTTTTTCAAATCCCGACGAAAAAATGACTTTTTCCGAATAATCAATATCTTTAAAATAGACCAGTTGGACCAAAAAATTTTTTTCATTAAACTCAACCCCAAAAATTATCTTAGCTTTTTCAATAATCGGCCTAAGAGAACCTAGTTTTTCGGCAATAAAATACAAATCAATATAATCCTTCCATTTAGCTCTTCTCCCTAGAGCATAAGCCTTCATGGCCGCCAGAGTTTCAATATTGGGCAGATTGATTATTTCATCCAGCTTTTCCGAGAACTCTATTGGAAAGGGATAATGAAAAAAAGTAAACTTTACTCCATCAACTATAACGGTATACTCATCCTGACTGTCAACAATAACCGCCTCTATTTTTCCGAATTCCAAAATTTTTTTTCGAAGTGAAGCGGTTTTAATCGGATCAAGAGAAGCTAAGTCAAAATCAATTGATTGGCGATGTCCCAAACAAAGAGCAATGGCCGTTCCTCCGACCAACCCAAAATCATTGGAAAAATTATCCAAATATTTCAAAAACTCTCTTTGTTTATCTGACAAAATTTCACTATGCATACTTTTCAAAATACAAATCAAAATAGTTCTTTATCTCCGGACGATAGTTGTTTCTTTTTCTCTCTGACCTGTTCCTGAAAATAGAAGCCGTCCTTCCAGTGCCTAAGATTTTCATCAATTCTTGAACGTCTTCCCAAGTTCCCATATTCAAAACCGCCTCTACGACAGCTTCCTCGGAGAGACTCTTAAAATCCTTTATATACCAGAACAAATAAGGTCTTTTTTCGGCAAATTGTTGAATAGTCATGTGTCCATTATAGCATAAAATAGGAAAAATTTCAAACCAAAAAAGCGCCAAACTGGCGCCCCAAAAAGCAAGCTAAAAACATAGCTTATTTGCGCAAGGTCTCTTTGTCTATCATCTTCTTCGCCTCTTCCGAACTCAAGGATATCACATGAAGATCGGCAAAGGTATCCATAACAGTAATATTCCTAAATTTTCTTGGAATGATCTGCCAATGAAGATGCGGTATGGAAGCTCCTGATTCCGGACCCATATTCATTCCAATATTGAAAGAATCAACCTTAAAAACCTTTCCGAGTACTTTCTGGGTATTGACGAGAACCTTTCCGAAGTCTTTCCATTCTTCACTAGTCAAATCCCCAGTTTTTTCTACATGTCTCCTGGGAACTATCATTACATTTCCCTCCATATAAGGAAATTTATTCATAAAAACTCTCCAATATTTCCCCTTGAGACCATGACATTCCAGGGGTTCGTCTTTCGCGCAAAAAACGCACCCAACCTTATCCTTGAATTTCTTGTGATATTTTTTCCTGGTATTGTCTAATATTCTCATAGTTTTTTCGCGGGCTGTTCCGGCATTATGCCAGAACAGCCCGTCACATTTTCAGGTCGCTATATTCCAAGCGACCGATCTTTCAATTATGGCTGTCGTCGAGTCAATCTTCTCACGATGCTCGAGTTCGATGATATCAGCACCGATTTCCTCGAGAAGTTTGACCCGCTTGTGATCTTCCCAGATACTAACAGAGGCTGTCCGGGAAGTTACATAAGCGTTGGGTTTGATAGCGGCAATCAGCTCGTAATCAGAGCCGAAAATTACCACTAGGCCGACAGAAGAAAAACCAGCGATGAGGTAGGCCCTATCATGCTCTCTCCTGACTGGACGAGACGGGCCCTTGAGCTTTTTCACGAATGCGTCATCGTTTACTCCGACCACCAAGAATCCCATACTTCCGACTTCGCAGATGTGGTCCAGATGACCACCATGAAGAAGGTCGAAACATCCACTCGTGAGAATTATCTTACCTCCCCGTGCCCTCCTCTCTCTGCAAATATTCCTCGCCTCACCCAAACTGACGATCTTGTCCTTGGGACTCATCTTTTCACCCCTCTCCCTGGTGTTCCAAAAATGACTGTAAGAAAAATATATACCGAAAAAAATCTTTAGCCATACAAAAAGGGTACCAAAATGGTACCCAAAAAGCAAACTTAAAGATTCTAATGATTCTCTTTTGTCCTTATATAAGGGAATTTCATGTGTTATATTATTTCTAAAAATATATCTCTATTCTTCCACTCTCTCAATCGGGATTTCCACAATAAACTTAGAACCTTTGCCGGCGCCTTCTAAAGGACATTGCTACGCATTATTTAAAACAAACCCATCCAGCTTTTCGGGAGTAATAATTTCATAGGAACTTTCAGGATATTTTTTCCAAAGATCCGGAACTCTTTTCTTTCTTTTTTCGTTCCATTTAAATTCATAACCGACGAGTCTTCCTTCGCGTTCTTCCACTAAATCAACTTCTGCTCCGTCATAAGTCCTCCAAAAATAATTGTTAGCGTAAATTTTATGGTAGGCTTGAAATTTCATTCTTTCCAGTAAGATGAAATTCTCCCATAGCTGTCCCATGTCATTTCTTTCTTTGGTAAAATTGAAATTATTAATAACGGCATTTCTAATTCCCAGGTCATAAAAATATATCTTCCTTAATTTGGAAATCTCCTTTCTTTTATTGGTTGCGTATGGAGACAATCTGAAAATTATATAGCTTTTTTCCAAAATATCAACATATCGTTCTACGGTATTTTTGTCTATCCCCAAGAGATTGGACAGCTCGGTATAGGAAACTTCATTGCCTATTTGAAAGGCTAAAGCTTTTAACAAATCAGAAATGATGTTGGAATTCTTGATTTGCTGAAATTCTAAAATATCTCGGTACAGACTGCTAGTGGCAAGTTCTTTTACAATCTCAATCTTTTCATTAAAAGATGTTTTTTGAATCACTTCCGGAAAACAGCCGAACACTAAAAGATATTCCAGATTTTTAGATATCTCCAACAAGTTTTTCTGGGGATAAATTTCTTCCAAACTCAAATTAAAGAGATGGAAAACATATTTTCTACCAGTGAGAGCTTCTTGAGTTTTGTCCAAAAGATTGAAGCTGGAAGATCCAGTAACTAATATCTGTTTTTCTTTCTTATAATAATCAACAAGTAGCTTTAATGTTTGTCCAATCGTTTCAACCTTTTGACCTTCATCAATAAAAATTATTTTTGCCTTTCCTATGATTTTTTTCAAAAAGTCCAGATCCTTATTGGTAAGCAATTCTCTGTCAGTCGGATTATCACAATTCAAAACAAGCGTTTGATCCTCCAAATGCAAATATTTTATGATTTCAAGAGAAAGAGTAGTCTTTCCTGTTTGTCTGGCTCCGGTTAAGATGATGGTTTTTCCTTGGAATAATTTGGCACTTATTTGCTCTTGAATAAGCCTTTTATACATATTTTGCCTAATTTAGTGAATTGTATCCCTATATTAAGCCTACTTTAGAGATTTGTCAAAAAACACGCCAATAAGCGTGTTTTTTCTATCCATAAATCTTATTTATACCGGAATTTTCCACTCTCTCAATCGGGATTTCCACAATAAACTTAGAACCTTTGCCGGCGCCTCCTGCCCGCCATTGCTACGCATCAGGCGTTGGCAGGCGGGTCCGATTCAGCCCCGATCTTTCCGCCCAAAGCTTCAATGATATATTTTCCAACAAACTATTTCAATATATTCAATATCCCAACCGAATGAATATGAGGAAACTTGTATTTATCATGAGACTTGTCTCTGATTAGCTTAAACACTAATCGGCCCTTATATTTTTTACAAATTTTTTCCATTTCTTCATAGCTCGGAAAGAAAACGTCTTTTTTATCTTTTGATTCTATCGCCATCAAATCATCCATCATGAGAATTTTTATTTGCATTTCTCCCCTGTCATTTAATTTATTGTAAAATCTCTCTATTATAGTAATCGCGTCACTCTTGGACATAAACATTAAAACATAATTAAAAACAACGGCATCAAACTTAATTCTAGTTTTAAAATTTCTAATGTCATCGTTGATTACTTTTATAGAACTTTTATTTTTAAAATTTCTTGCATTGTTTTTTGCCAGTAAAAAAAGCTTCGGATTTTTCTCTACTCCGAAAACTTCATAGCCATCACTGGCAAATTTCATACAGCTTTTTCCATCTCCACAACCGACATCAAGTAAAACTTTATTTTTAACCATATTGCAAAAAGAAATGGCACAACTCCCCACTGGGATAATTGTGCCATGTTATGTTTTCAAAGTAAACCCTTCCAACACTGGGGATCCCTTCTTTTCCAATCCCCGTATTCGCCATAGGAAACGGAAGGACATCCTCTACAATAAAGAAACAACTCGCATTTACTGCACTCCATTTCTTCAATCTGTCGATATTCTTCCATCTCTTCTGACCAGAAAGACATGCGTTGCAGAGAAGAGCTAATCTTTGCCACTTTTAATCACCTCCTTTCTGGTAGGTTTTAAAGAGCTATTTTGATTCTACCCCCCCCAATTCACCTTTGTCAAACGAAAAGACACTTAACATAAAGTGTCTTTAAAAAAACAAAAAGAAATATTTTATTGACCGGAATTTTCCACTCTCTCAATCGGGATTTCCACAATGAACTTAGAACCTTTGCCGGCGCCTTCCGATTCGGCCCAAATCTTGCCTCCCAACGATTCAACCATTGATTTTCCGACATAAAGTCCAAGACCTGTTCCACCGGTATTCAAACGATTTGTGTCCTTGCCTCGGGAAAATTTGGAAAAAAGATAAGGCAATTCTTCATCCGGAATTCCAATTCCCGTATCCGAAACTGCTATCCTTATTTTGTCTCCTTCTTGATTAACCCTTACTGAAACTCCGCCTCGCTGAGTATATTTGAGCGCATTATCAATTAAATTGGAAATAACTTCTCTCAACTTTCCTCCGTCCGTCATTGCTTCCGGCAAAGAATGCTCGGGATTTTTGTAGTCCAAATACAAGTTTCTTTCTTTGGCTCGCAAAAGAAAAGTATCCACCACTTCCAGACACATTTTTGAAATATCCCACCGAGCAAAATTATATTCCATTCTTCCTGATTCAATTCGGGAAATATTAAGCAAATCTTCCACCAAATTTATCAATCTTTCATTACTTAAATATACCTTGTTCAAAACCTCCAAATGAGGCGTCTGCAATTTTCCGTAGGACCCTTCAAGCAAAAGAGAAATAAATCCCTTGATAGCTGTGAGAGGCGTCCTAAGCTGATGAGAAGCGATAGAAATAAATTCCGATTTGGCATTGTCCAATTTTCGGAGCTGATCATTGGTCTTTGCCAACTCGTCTGACATTCTCTGTAACTCTTCTTTTCTTTGCACTTCTGATTTAACTGATTTGATAAGCATATAACCGAATCCGATAACCAAAACCAGGGTTATTCCATTGAGAATTATATTGGTTGAATTTCTGATAAAGAAAAATTGAGAACC
>CAZIFD010000015.1:0-11210 GCA_964538685.1 uncultured Bdellovibrionales bacterium | reverse complement strand
CAGAAAAAAAAGCGCCTCGTCCTACTTATTAGTACGAATCGCGCGTTTATTATTTCCGTTTGGTCATAAAAAAATCCGTTCGCTCTTACAAGCGAACGGAAAAAATTAGAAAGGAAAAATTTTTTTAAAAAAGGCGAGCAATCTCACTTTGAAAGTAGGCTCAAAACGACCCTTGTCTTCACTTAGTGTATATCCTCCTATTCTAATTCTATTTTTGGTTATTTTAATTTTTCCAAGCCCCATTCCTGGATGAATAGGGACTTCCCTTCCATTAATTATGACTTTAAAGTCATACTTAATTTGCACATTATTAAAAGTCATTTCTCTTACTCCCTTTTATTTCAATTTTACCAAAAAGAACTTGTACCAATTATATTGACAAAATTCATCTTGTCAATATGATTATAGGCTTGGTTTATAAGCAAAAAACACTACCCCAAAATCATGTTTTTTCCGTCTGGAGCGGGTAGGGGGAATCGAACCCCCCTCCTCAGCTTGGAAGGCTGATATAATAGCCACTATACGACACCCGCAGATTTAGTTGTTAATCAGTTTTTAAAAAAATTTCTTACAGCAACCTGATTTTAATTGCTTTTTTATTTTTACTAAAAATATTATATTCTTTTTTGGAAAATATTTCAATTCCTTGGTCGGGGCGCTGGGACTCGAACCCAGTCTAAACGCTCCCAAAGCGCTCGTGCTAGCCATTGACACAACGCCCCGATATTCACACTATCCAAAAATAAGCACTTGTATATAATAATCTTTATTTTATTCTAAGTCAATCCTTTTATAAAAGCAAAACTTCGCCAAAAAGCGAAGTCTTGCCACTATCTTTTCCCTATCCTTCAATTTCAATAATTGAAAAAAGAAAAGAAATATATTTTAAACTTGAAAAACCTTATTTGACAGCCTCTTTTAAAGCTTTACCAGCAGTAAATTTAGGAACGGTCATTGCAGGAATTTGAATCTTAGCTTTAGTTTGAGGGTTGATTCCTTCTCTGGCAGCCCTATCAGAAACTCGGAAAGTTCCAAAACCGGTTAGAGTTACTTTGTCGCCAGCTTTCAAAGATTTAGTTACAACCTCTACCATAGAATCAATCACCATTTCAACATCTTTTTTGGAAAGATCAGTCTTAGTTGAAATAGCAGTTACCAAAGCATCTTTGTTTATGTTATTAGCCATTTTTTTCACCTGCCTTTCTAGCTTTTTCTATTTTTAACAAAGAACGCTCGTTCTTTATTTTTTAAATAGAATTTTATTTTTTATTTTCCATCCGCGTCTTTTTTAAAAAATCAGACTTGGATACAATCATATTCTACTATTTTTCTTTTAAATAAAGCAAATGACACTTATCCACAGCTTGTTTTAGCCAAAAATATCCGCAAAATTTATCTGGCAATTTCCACCGCCCTGGTTTCCCTGATAACATTAACCTTGATTTCTCCGGGATATTTAAGCTCTTCCTCAATTTTGTCGGCAATAGAACGAGAAAGTTTTATAGCTCCCAAATCATCAATTTTTTCCGGTTTTACAAAAACTCTAATTTCTCTTCCGGCCTGAATGGCATAAGTTTTTTCCACTTCAGGAAAAGAATTGGCCACACCTTCCAATTCAGTAAGTCTTTTCAAATAATTTTCCAAAGTGTCTTTTCTGGCGCCCGGGCGTGATGCCGAAATAGCATCCGCTGCCGCAATAATCATAGATTCCGGACCTTCAAAAGGATAGTCTTCATGATGAGACTTCATTGCATTGATTATCTTTTCATTGATATTGAATTTCTGTAAAATCTTAATTCCGATTTCCACATGGGTACCTTGAACTTCGTGATCAATGGCTTTTCCAATATCGTGCAAGAGTCCGGCCTTTTTAGCCAAATTAACATCAGCCCCCAATTCTGAAGCTAAAGCTCCTGACAGATGAGCCACTTCCAAGGAATGCAAAAGAGCATTTTGACCATAACTGGTTCGGTATCTTAGTCTTCCCAGAATATGAATCAATTTCGGATCCAACCCAGCCACGCCGACATCATAAGCAGCTGCTTCTCCAGCTTCTTTGATTTTATTATTAATTTCTTTCTTGGCAAATTCTACCGATTCCTCAATTTTTGTCGGATGAATTCGTCCGTCCAAAACTAGTTTTTCCAAAGCAATCTTGGCAATTTCCCTCCGCACCGGATCAAAACCGGAAATAACAATAGCTTCCGGAGTATCATCCACAATAATTTCAATTCCAGTAAGTCTTTCCAAGGCTTTAATGTTTCGTCCTTCTCTTCCGATAATTCTTCCTTTCACTTCATCCGACGGAATGCTCACAGTACTAGTGGTTACATCAGCCGCATGCGATCCGGCATAACGCTGGATGGCTTGAGTCATAATATCCTTAGCTTTTTTGTCTAATTCTTCCAGACCCTTGGTTTCCAAATCTTTAATCTTCTTAGCCAAATAATCCCTATTTTCTTCCTCAGTAAGTTGCAAAAGAATTTTTTTGGCATCTTCTTTGGAAAGACCCGCGATTTTTTCCAACCGTTTAAGTTCCTGCTTTCTGGTTTCATCCACTTCTTTTCTGACCTTTCTGATTTCTTCCGCTTTACTTTCTAAAACACCCTTGGCCCGTTCTATTTCCTCCATTCTCCTTTCTAAATTTTCCTCTCGCTTATCCAATCTTTCCTCTCCCCGAAGAAGTTGCTTTTCCCGTTCCTCTTCTTTGTTTTTAGCCTCCTCTAAAATTTCCACTGCTTTCTTCTTGGAGTCAATCAAAAGCTCAGCAGATTTTTTTTCCGCTTCTTCAACGATTTTGTTAGCCCGTCCTTCAGCTGTATTAAGTTGTTTTTTGGCAATTTTTTGCCGAATAAGATAGCCCAAAGATGCGCCCAAAAAGAACGCTAAAAATACCATTCCGATAGCAATTGCGCCTATTCCCATATATTTTCATTCTATTCAATTGATAAAACATTTTTTCTTTTGTTTAAGCCCTTTATTTTCATTTTAGCCAAACTTAATCTTTATCAATGTAAATTAGATTTATTCTTTAAATTTGTTCACCTACACATCAGATGATATTACATTTTAACCTTTTTGTCAAAGAAGCCAGAAGATGATAACATTCAGAAGTAAATATCCAAAAATACCAAAAAAATGATAAAACCAATTGTTCTGATTATTCTTGATGGCTGGGGAATCGGAAAAAATGACAAAGGCAATGCCATAAAAAAAGCTACTCTGCCTACTATTGAAAAATTAGACGAGTATTATCCTAAAATCGCTCTTCAAGCTTCCGGCATTTCTGTCGGACTCCCTTGGGGCGAAGTGGGCAATTCCGAAGTTGGGCATATGACCCTTGGAGCCGGAAAAGTAATTTACCAAAATATGCCCCGCATAACACTGGCCATTCAAAGTGGAGAATTTTTTCAAAATGAAGCGCTTCAGAAAGCAATGCAAAATGCCAAAAAAGAAAATTCTTCCCTTCATCTGATGGGACTTCTAGGGGATGGAGGCGTTCACGCTCACACTGATCATCTCTATGCTCTTTTGGAAATGGCCAAAAAAGAAAAAGTGGAAAAAGTTTTTGTTCATATTTTTACTGACGGCCGAGATTCGGAAATGACAGCCGGAGCCAAAAAGGTGGCTGAACTTATTGAAAGAATGAAGAAATTAGAAATTGGAAAAATTGCCACCATCGGCGGTCGTTATTTCGCTATGGACAGAAACAACAACTGGGATCGAATTGAGAAAGCCTATCAAACAATGACCGAAGAAACAGGAAACAAAATCACCGATCCAGTTGAATATTTAGAAGAAAATTACAAGAAAAAAGTTTTTGATGAATACATAGAACCGGCTTGGATTGAAAATAACGGAGAATTTTCAGGAAAAATTAAAGACAAAGATTCAGTTATATTTTTTAATTTCAGAGAAGATCGAGCAAGGCAAATTACCAAAGCTTTCACTCTTCCAAGTTTCTCCAAATTCAAAAGAGATTATCTGAAAAATATCATTTTCGTTACCATGGTCAAATATGAAAACAGCCTGCCGGTTGAAGTCGCCTTTCCTCCTACCAAAACCATCCACTGCCTTGGTAATTTGATCAGCAAAAGAGGACTTCACCAGCTTCGCATCGCTGAAACGGAAAAATTCGCCCATGTTACTTATTTTTTTAATGTTGGCAACGAAGAATCCTATCCCAAAGAAGATCGCATCATTGTCAATTCGGTTTCCGTAGATACTTTTGACAAAGCTCCAGAAATGAGTGCTCAAGAAGTTACTGACAAAGCACTAGCCGCTATTGATAAAAATCGTTATTCTTTTATTCTTATTAACTATGCCAATCCTGATATTGTCGCTCATACCGGTAATGAAAAAGCCACCATTTTGGCCGTGGAAAAAGTTGATAACTGCCTCAGTCAAATAATTCCTCGCGTGTTGGAAAAAGGAGGAACGCTTATCATTACTGCCGACCACGGAAACGCTGAGGAACTAATCAATGTTCGCACTGGGCAAATTGACACTGAACATTCCAGCAATCCCGTTCCGCTTTGGTACATTACTCCGGAAAATCATAGAGAAAAACCCCTTCCGAAAAAAGATGCTGAAATCAAGGTGGAAGGTTTTTTAAGCGATATTGCGCCTACCATTCTTGACCTTATGAAAATTGAAAAACCTCAAGAAATGACTGGTGAAAGCTTGTTGCCAACACTTAAATAATCAAACTCCCTTTTAATTTTTTAAATTATTAAAAAAGACTCTCAGCTAAACCGAGGGTCTTTTTTAGAATTTTGCTATTTGATAATTTTGTCCACAATGCCATATTTTCTAGCCTCGTCAGCACTCATAAAATAATCCCGCTCCATATCTCTTTCAACTTTTTTGGCGTCTTTTTTGGTGTGAAGCGCCAAAATTTCAATCAGTTTTTTCTTGATAGACAAAATATGTTTAGCATGAATATCAATATCAGTTGCCTGACCCTCAGCTCCCCCCATCACTTGGTGAATCATTACTTCTCCATTAGGCAAAATCACTCTTTTGCCCTTTTTTCCGGACGCCAATAAAATAGCCGCTGCCGAAGCTGCCATTCCAACACAAATCGTTGAAACATCCGCCTTGACATATTGCATTGTATCGTAAATTGCCAAAGCGGCGCTCACTTCTCCTCCGGGAGAATTGATATAAAGCTTAATATCTTCTTTTGAATTTTGAGAGTCTAAAAATAACAATTGGGCGATTGTGCTATTAGCTACACCGCCATCAATTGCCCCTCCCAAAAAAATAATCCGATCACGAAGAAGACGCGAATAAATATCATAAGCTCGCTCGCCATAACTGGTTTTTTCTATTACGGTTGGAATTAAATATTGATTTTGCATAAAATTTATAGAGTTACATTTTTTCCAAAATTTCAAAAAGCTTGTCATTCTCAATTACGCCTTTAGTATAAGCATACAATCTTTCCATATCAATATTCTTTTCAAAATCTTTGACATTTTTGTAGTATTGCAAAGTTTTGTTCATCTCTTTTTCAATTTCCTCATTTTCAGTTTTAATTTCCAAATCCTTTGCTAGTTGTTTGAGGGCCAAGGCTGAAATCACTCTTTTTTTAGCCTGAGGCAACCAATCTTTACTCAGCTCCTCTTTGGTCTTTTTTAGTTGACTCAAATATTGGTCCAAATTCATTCCCATTGATTGGGTCTGATATTCAAACTCGCTAAGCATTTTCTTAACTTCCTCATTGATTAATATTTGAGGAAGCTCCGCTTTAGTTTTTTCAATAATAGCCTCAACTAATTTTCCTCGTTTATCTTCTTTATCCTTATGTTTCTTTTCTTCTTCCATTCCTTCGCGAATATTCTTCTTGAGCGCTTCCAAATCCTTAAAATCTCCCAAACTCACAGCAAAAGCATCATCAATTTCCGGAACCTGTCTTTCTTGGACCAATCCCAATTTCACTTTGAAAGTAGCCGGCTTCCCCGCCAAATCTTTTTTGTGATAGTCTGAAGGAAAGGATAATTCAAACTCTTTTTCTTCTTCGGCTTTCATTCCAATGATTTGATCCTCAAAACCAGGAATAAAAACTCCTTTGCCCAAAACGAGCGGATGTTTTTGACTGGTTCCATTTTCAATCGGAACTCCACCTAATAGAACTGAAAAATCAATTTCAACACTGTCTCCGCTTCTGGCTTCCCTGGAAACTGTCACCAACTTAACTCTACTATTGGCCAATTTTTCCAGTTCCAGTTTAATTTCTTCTTCCTTGATTTCAACTGATTTTTCCGAAAATTCTTGATTAATTTTTTTAACTTTGTCTCGAAAATTTTCTTCTATCAAAACTTCCGGCATTACTGCCACCAACGCTACAAATTCCAAATCTTTTCCTTCTTCAATTTTTTCAATAGTCACTTCCGGCTGACCCAAAACTTCTATTTTTTCTTTTAGCACAAAATCAACATAGCTTTTTTCCACTGCCTTTTGCCCGGCACTATTAAGAATCGTGCCGATGCCAACCTTTTGTTCCACCAGATTTTTAGGCGCCTTGCCCGGACGAAAACCATCAATCTTAATTTCTTCGGAAATTTCTTTCACCGCTTGGTCAATATACTTTTTCCAATCAGCCCAAGCTACTTTAATTTTAATTTCCACTCTGGATTCGGGTAATTTTTTCAACATAAACAATAATAATTTATCTTATTAATCCTCAAAATCTCTCAATTATTCCTTTTTAAATTTTTCTTCATACATTTTCACACTTTTTTGAAGAGCTTGAATGGCCGCTTCTTTCCCTTCAAAACCGGAAATTTCCACTATCTTGTTTTCAATTTGTTTGTAAGTTTCAAAAAAATGTTTAATTTCTTTGAGAGTGTGTTCATTAATGTCAGACAAATCCAAAACATTGTCCCAGCGCGGATCACTGACTGGCACTGCCAAAATTTTATCATCCCCTTCGCCACCATCAATCATATGCATCACCGCAATTGGACGAACTTTAACCAAAATTCCTGATTGAATTGGATAGGTTGTCAAAACCACCACATCCAAGGCATCTCCATCATCCCACAAAGTTTTGGGAGCAAAGCCATAATCAAAAGGATAGTCTTGAGAAGATTTCATCGCCCGATCCAATTTAATCAGTCCGGTTTCTTTGTCAATTTCATACTTATTTTTTGATCCCTTGGAAATTTCAATTATTACATTAAACTCCTCCGGATATCTTTCTCCTAGAGATAAATCATGCCACAAATTCATAGTTTTATTTTTTAAAAATTAAAATTATTCAACCTCTTTTTCTTCTTCTTTCAATTCTTCCTCCGGTCCGACTTCATCACCGGAATTAGAAACGCCGACAATATCAATTTTCCAACCAGTCAGCTTGGCTGCCAAACGGACATTTTGCCCTCTTTTTCCAATCGCCAAAGACAATTGATCTTCCAAAACGGTTACTGTCGCCTCTTGAGTTTCCTCGTTGACTTCAACCTTAAGCACTTTGGCCGGACTGATAGCTGAAGATATAAATTTGATTGGATTTTCATTCCAAAGAATAATATCAATTTTTTCTCCACCCAATTCGTCAATAATGGTTTGCACCCTGGTGCCTTTTTGACCGACACAAGATCCAATCGGATCAATTCCCTCTTCATTAGAAGAAACTGCAATTTTGGTTCGCTCCCCGGCTTCTCGCGCCACTGATTTGATTTCCACTGTACCGGCAAAAATTTCCGGCACTTCCAATTCAAAAAGTTTTTTCACCAAATCCGGATGCGAACGACTTAAAACAAT
This sequence comes from uncultured Bdellovibrionales bacterium, assembly GCA_964538685.1. Lineage (GTDB taxonomy): Bacteria > Patescibacteriota > Minisyncoccia > Moranbacterales > UBA2206 > CAZIFD01. The sequence goes on along the minus strand of CAZIFD010000015.1, from coordinate 3,443 downwards.
TCCCGGACCCTTGTTGCCAATATCCACTTTGGCAACAAATACTTTGATTCGCTGACCGATTCTATAATTTTCCTTTTCAATTTGTTCTGTTGGAAAAAGAATGCCTACTGATTTTCCTAAATCAATAAAAACATTTCTTCCTTCAATTCTTTGCACCGTTCCGTTCAAAACTTCCCCTTCTTTGTTCTTATATTCTTCAAACATCGCATCTCTTTCCGCCTCTCTGATTCTTTGGATGATTACCTGTTTGGCAGTTTGGGCCGCCACTCGTCCATAATCATTTTTTTCTTCCAAAGCAATTTCCAAAACATCACCCACATTGGCATCTTTTTTGATCTTTTTAGCTTCTTCCAAAGTTAAATCTCTTTCCGGATTAAATCTGGGCAATTTTTCTTCGCCATCTTCATTTTCAACTGGCTTTTCTTCAATTTTTCTTTTTTTATTATTTTGTTCCTCTTCATTCTCTTCTTCGGGAACATAAAATTCTCTGGTAGTTTCATCTACCACTTCTTTCAAGAGCCAAAACTTGGCGCCACCTGACACTTCGTCAAAAACCGCCTTAATGTTTTGACCTTTTTTCCCGTAGTCTTTTTTGTAAGCAGCCGCTAAAGCCGCTTCAATAGTTTCAATCACTTTGTTTTTGGAAATTCCTTTTTCCTCGCAAATTTGAGAAATTGCGCTTCCAAATTCTCCTTTTTGAGATTGATTTTCTTCACTGATTATTTTTTTTCTAGACATAATAATTTAAAAAGATTAATTAACTTATTTTTATGTTGAAATAGGTATAAAAAGAGGCCCGCTTCCAGCGAACCTACTCATCACTCAACAAGACCATTTTAGCACCAAAAGTTCTTTTTGTCAAAGAAAAAATATTGTTAATCCAAAAACACAGTTTTTCAATTTTTTTGAGTTTGACCTTTTTTCTATTTTGTGCCAAAGTAAAGTGTTCTGGCATGGTGCCAAAACAAGCTCAAAAAAGAGCTAAGAGGCTCTTTAACAATTTAGGAGAGAGAAAATGAAAAAATTCCTGTTTATAGTAATGGGGCTAATTATTACAATAACTCTCATAGTTATTGTAATTAATGATCCCAAAAAAGGCATCCAACTTATAATCATCACAATGGCACCAATTATTACTTATATTGGTGCTACATTTCGCTATGTACCACCTCCCTATAACTGGGTAATTGAAAAAAACTTACCCGGAAAAACGACAAGAAAAATGATCTGGAAACCAGGGATTCATTTCCTTTGGCTTCCTTCGCCATTCATGAGAGTTGCTAATAAAATTTTCTGTGGTGATAAAACAACAATTATCACCATAGGAAAACAGGATGAAAACCCTGGAAATCCAAGCAAAGTTGAATTTTCAGATGCCTCGGCTGGAGTCTCTATGCAACTTACAACGAGGGTTATTGACCCAATAAGAGCTACTTATGAGGTAGACAATTATTTGGAAGCTTCGGTTAATATAACCGAAGCTAATATGCGAAGAATCCTTGCTGACTTCACATTGGATGAAGCTATGAAGTCAGTAAGAGATGAGGCCACACAGGAAACATTTCTTCAAATAAAAGAAATTCTCGAAGAATGGGGGGTCAAAATAATGCAGATAGCAATAATAGATTTTGATCTCCCCGAAAGTGTTGTGGAACATCGAGATAAAATCATAGCCACGGAAAAAACAAGGCAAGCTTTAGTGATAGAAGCAGAAGGGAATGCCAAAGCAAGCATCATTGAAGCTACTGCCAAAGCCAATGTCGCAAAACTTTTGGCTAACGGAGAAGCCGAAGCAGAATGGACAAAAATTGAAACAATAGCAAAAAAAATCGGACTTGAAGAAGTCCAGGTTATGGCGTATTTGTTAACTGGAAAGTTAACAAGCGCCATTGATTCTTCTACCATCATTCTCTCCAGTGGAGAGAATGGACTCAACCTACCCCTAATCAACTCTGCCGCCATTATGGGGCAGATACAAACAGCAATGAAAAACAAAGGAGGGAACTAAAAATGCAAGTTCTCTTGGCAATTCTTGTAGGAATAACAATTTTGGCCTGCGGACTCCTTTGGAGTCCCTGGCCATTATTGATAGGGGGAGTGATTATAGGAGGCATAATTTATTTCCCCAAAATAAATACGGCGCTCTTTGCCAAAATAAAATTGGCATGGGCGTGGATTATTCCCATTTTGATAATAGTCATAGTTATTTGGAAAAATAACTATGACATTGTCAAAATAATTCCAGAAGAACACAAATTCTGGAATAAAACAACAACACACTCCCCGCCGCCAAAGCAGCAGTGGGTATGTGTTGAAGACGGAAACCGCCGAAAGGTTTTTTCTGATGAAATAAATGAGAGGACGATCTATTTCGTCCTCCAAAACAGTCGGGGGGAAAATTTTTCCTTCGTGCTCAAAAAAACCTCCCCCAACTCCAATACCTACAAAGGATATTGGGGATTGGAAGGAGGGAATGAAAGGGGGAAAATAGAATTATCCCGAATTTCCCCGCAAATATACTGCGGGGAAGCATCAGATAAGATTAATTCTTCCAAGTACGAAATAAAATTGTACTTGGAATAACCACAGGCCCGCGCACTCAACCGAGAGCGCCGGGCCTGTTTTTTAATCAAAAAAGAGAAAAGAATTAAAAATCATATTCATTAGCCCAAAGCATTGTTTCCACGGCTTTTAGAACCACAAAACCGGAAAGAGCTACAACAATTCCAAGAATGGAATACATCATAGCTTTTTTAGCAGTTTCTGCTTGTCCCGAATCTCCCACTGATGTTAAATAAATTATTCCGGAAATCACAAAGGAAATAAGCGCCAAAACTCCAATTATGCCAAGCATCCAATTGAGAATATTTTCCAAAACCGCCACAACCGGATGATCAGATCCTGAACCCTCCGGCAAACCAGTGCCGGTCGGAATAGAAACCTCCGCCAAAACTAATCTTGGCAAGACCAGAACCATTAGCAAGAAACAAAAAATGAAAAAATTTCTTTTCATAAAATTAAAACGCATCATCTCTGCCCTCAAGCATTGTCTCTATGGCTTTTAGTGCCACAAAACCAGAAAGAGCCACAATCACTCCAATGATTGAAAACATCATCGCGTTTTTGGCAGTTTCTATTCTTCCTGAATCTCCCACTGATGTCAGATAAAGTATTCCGGCAATGACAAATCCAATAATACCGACAACTCCAATTAGCCCCAGCATCCAATTGAGAATATTGACAACTATTTCAGTTATAGTTCCCCCGGGAAGCCCATAATCGTCTTGTATTTGCCAGTCAGCAAACACAATTCTTGATCCAAATACTAAAAAAAGAGCTACCGAAAAAACTAATATTTTTTTTGTTATCGTTTTCATTTTTTATTTTTTTGTTATTAAATTACACTGAAATTATACACCTTTTTTTCAGAAAAAACAAAAACA
>CAZIFD010000014.1:0-11344 GCA_964538685.1 uncultured Bdellovibrionales bacterium | reverse complement strand
ACTCGGGACTGTAGCATACTTTGATACGATTGTCAACCTCGTAGCCCGCCTCTTTCCGCATCGCCTGAATAGCGCGAATTATCTCACGAGCCTGACCCTCAAGTTTCAGTTCAGGCGTAATTTCAGTGTTAAGGATTATTTCTTCTTCTTGGTTTTCATTTTTCTCAATCCTTTTTATATTCAATTCTTCTTTCATCATTTCTTCCAAATCATTGCTTGAAAATTTCATTTTCAAACTGATTGATTGAAGCGGTTGGCGAACCTTAATTTTGTTTTGAGCTCTAAGCTGAAGACCTTGACTGATAAGTTCTCTGATTCGCTTCATTTCCAGATTAAGTTTTTCGTCAATCAAATTTTCGCTAGCCACCGGAAAATCGCAAAGATGCACTGACTCTCCCTCGGTAAGATTCTTGTAAATTTCTTCCGCAACAAAAGGAGTGAATGACGCCATCGTTTTGGAAAGTTCAACAAGGACATAATGAAGCGTCGCATAAGCCTGGTTTTTATCATCGTCATTTTCGCTCTTCCAAAAACGCTTCCGACTTCTTCGGATATACCAATTGGAAAGATTGTCCACAAAACTTTCAAAGGGTTTGACCGATCGGACAAGATCATAGCTCTCCATATACTTGTTTACTTCTCTGATAAGTTCATTAAGTTCGGAAACAATCCAACGGTCAAGAAGATTCTTTGAGACAGGCGCATATTTCCCTTTCGGTTCCCATTTGTCCACACTGGCATAAAGCGTAAAGAAAGAATAGCTGTTCCAAAGCGTCGCCAAAACTTTTCTTTGAATATCTTGAATGGCCTTTTCGGAAAAACTAATATTCTTGGCATGAAGAAGTGGCGAAGACAAAAGATAGAATCTGAGAGCATCCGCACTGTATTTTTCAAGCACAATATTGGGAAGAGTGTAGTTTCCAAGAGATTTTGACATTTTTTTGCCATCATCTCCGGCAATTGTTCCGGTCGTCACTACATTTTTGAAACTTATTTTTCCGAAAATTCCAACCGAAAGAACATGGAGAACATAAAACCAAGCCCGAGTTTGAGCGATATATTCCGCAATAAAATCAGTTGGGAAACTTTTTTCAAAAATTTCTTGATTTTCAAACGGATAATGAAACTGGGCAAACGGCATTGAACCGGATTCAATCCAAGAATCAAAAACTTGCGAAACTCGTTTCATCTCTCCCTGACATTTTTCACATTGAAAAACAATTTCATCCACACCCGGACGATGGTAATCGGGCAATTCCACTCCGGAAACTTTTTTTAATTCTTCATATGATCCGAAAACTTTTACTTCTCCGCACTGATCACATTTCCAAACCGGAATCACCGTTCCGAAATAGCGATCACGGGAAATGTTCCAATCAGGGGCGCTTTCAATTCCCTTTCGGAAACGACCTTCTTTCAAAAATTCCGGGAACCAATTAATTTCTTCGTTTTTTTCAATAAGATCTTGCTTGATTTTGTTCACATTGACATACCAGGCCGGTTGAGCTTTGTAGATTAATTTCGTGTGACATCGATGGCAATGCGGATAGCTATGTGTGATTTGGTCTTTTCTAAAAAGAAATCCATTGTCTTTAAGCCAAGCGACCACCTTATCATTAGCTTCCCAGACTTTTTCTCCTTGCCACTCACCTTGGGTAAATTGCCCCTCTTCATCCACATTCATAATAATGGGAAGATTGTTTTTCTTCCGAGCTTCAAAGTCATCCTCTCCAAAGGCCGGAGCAATGTGAACAATTCCGGTTCCATCTTCCGTCGTCACAAAATCTTCTGCAATCACCTTGTAGCCATTTTCAATTTCGTGCGAAAAAATCGGTTCATATTCTTTACCAACCAAATCACTGCTTTTGAATTCTTCAATTATCTCATACTCCTTATCTTTAAAAATTGTTTCCAATCTTCCTTTGGCTAAAATATATTTATTTTCCTCTAAAACAATTTTTACATACTCAATATCTTTCCCCACTGCCAACGCCACATTGGCCGGAAGCGTCCAAGGTGTGGTCGTCCAAACTAAAAAATAAGTATTTTCTTCGCCTTTAACTTTCATTTTCACATAAACTGACGGATCGTTATCCATTTCATAAGAATTGTCCATCGCAATTTCAAAGTTGGAAAGCGGAGTGGAACATCTGGGACAATAAAGCGAAACTCGCACATCTTCATAAACAAGACCTTTTTTGTGAAGTTCGGAAAATGCCCACCAAACCGATTCCATATATCCTTTGTCCATTGTTTTGTAGGCGCCTTTGAATTCCACCCAACGACCAATCCGATCAATCACTTCCTCCCACTCACTGGCAATCTTTGAAGTTTCTTTGAGACATTCTTCATTAAACTTAGCTACTCCGATCTTTTCAATGTCTTTCTTGCTTTTGAGTCCCAATTTTTTTTCCACCATATTCTCCGCCGGAAGTCCATGACAATCCCAGCCCCAGCGCCGTTCCACCCGATAACCTTTCATAGTCCAAAATCTCGTCACAGCGTCTTTGACGATAGAAGAAAGAAGTGTTCCGTAATGCGGAACACCAGTAATGAAAGGTGGTCCGTCATAGAAACTATAGTATTTTTCTTTGCTTCTTCTCTCAACTGATTTTTGAAAAGTTCCGTCTTTTTTCCAAAAAGCTTCCACTTCTTTTTCCATTTCAGAATACTTTTTTTGCGTATCAACTTTTTTAAAACTCATAAAATTATTTAAAATTAAAAAATAAAAAGCCTCATCCATAAGGACGACGCTTGCCGTGGTACCACCTTAATTTGGCTTTAATTAAGCCCTTATTTTCGGCTATTACGGGCCTGCCCGACAAGTTCTACTCTCCCCGACTTTCAGGATTTCTTCTTGTAGCTTCGGAGCGGATAACTCCTCAAACGCTTTTGTTTCTTCCTATAATCTAACACATCCTCCAAAAAAATCAACTGATTGAAAAAAATTACATAAAAAAACTACATCTTGTCCGGAGCTAACACTCCGATCAACCCCAGTGCCTCTTTCAAAACTATTTTAGTCGCCTTGACCAGTTCAAGTCTGGCGGTAGTGATTTCTAAATTATCCTCATCAATCACTTGGCAATCATTGTAAAATGAGTGAAATTTGTCAGCCAAGTTAATGGCAAAATACGGCATCTTATGCACTTCATAAGTTTCGGAAATCTCTTCAATGAGACCAGGGAATTTTTCCAGCTCCCGCATCAAATTCAGTTCTTTTTCATGAACAAGCAAGTTTAAGTTCGGTTTGCTTTCGGTTTTGATTTTCTTGGCTTTCCCAAGAATACTTGCCATTCTGGCATAAGCATATTGGACATAGAAAACAGGATTTTTTTCCGATTTTTCCTTAGCTAAATTCATATCAAAATTAATGTGAGAAGATGGAGCATAGGAAGAAAAAGTGAATCGCACTGCGTCTTTGCCCACCTCGTCTATCAAATCATCCAAAGCAAAATAAACCCCTTTTCTCTTAGACATTTTTACTTCTTTCCCATCCCTAATCACCCGAACCATTTGAGAAAGAATGTAATCAATCTTGTTTTTTTCTCCCAAAACATTTTCCAAGAAATTTCTCACCACTTCCGTTTCTTTGAAGTGATCCGCCCCCATCACATTAATCAGTTTATTAAAACCTCTTTCCAGTTTGTTTTTGTGATAAGCAAAATCAACCACCAAATAAGTGAAGTTGCCGTCGTTTTTTCTGACTACCCGATCCTTGTCATCTCCAAATTCTGTAGATTTGTACCAAAGAGCTCCGTCTTTTTCATAAACAAGTTTCTTTTTTTCGAGTAATTTCAAAATCTCTTCAATTTTTCCTTCATCATGAAGACTTTTTTCGGAAAACCAATTGTCAAATTCTATGCCAGATTTGCTACAAGTAGGTTTGATAAATCTTTCTAAAATCATTCCGGCTGCCCAATTGCCAATTTTCATCGGATCAGATATTCCATCTTTCAGCTCAGTACTTAAAGCATTGATATAGTCTCCTCTATACTGAGCCTCTTCGTCCTTCAAAATAGAATGACCCAAAATATTAACCTGATTTCCGAAATCATTGACATAAAATTCTTTCTTAACTTGATAACCTGACTTTTTAAGCACATTGGCCAAAGCATCGCCAATTGGTCCCCCGCGCCCATTTCCCAAATGAATTGGTCCTGTTGGATTACAAGAAACAAACTCCAATAAACAGTTCTTTCCTCTTCCTGAATTATTATTAGCAAAACTTTCTTGCTTTTCATTTATTTCTTCAACCAAATTCTGAAAATATTTTTTTGAAAGAAAAAAATTGATATATCCCGGTTTGGCCACTTCAACTTTTTCAATTGTTTCAAAATTTTGTTTTTCAATTTCTTTGATTATTTTCTTCGCAATTTCCAGCGGATTTTTTTTAAGTTTGCCGGCAAGAATCATCGCTACATTAGTTGAAAAATCTCCAAATTTAGGATCTTTGGAATAATCAATTTGAATTTTTTCCACCCCAAAACCAGTCAAAACTTCCCGGTTTTCACTTTTTTTAAGCGCTTCAAAAATTATTTTTTGGAGTTTGTTTTTCATCATAATTTTCCAATTAAATCCATTCTAGCCTAAACCAAATAAAAAATAAAGAAACCCGGCTCTTTTAGAAGCAGGGTCTCTTTTAATATAAGTTCTAGTTTAATTTGGATTCACTTCCTGATAAGCGCAAGATTTTAATGCTTTTCCTGAAGCCGAAGTTCCTCCATTTATTCCTGAACAAGTCCATTCCCAATATTTTCCGTCCGCACTCTCGGTTACTTCCGATGCCGTTCCGGCACTGCAAAGATTTTCAGTCGGCTTAGGACAAAAGGTCCCTCCATCAGCCGATCCAACAGAACCGGGAATTGGCGGATAATAATATTCGCATTTTCTGGAATCAGTACAATCAGCCAATGAACCAACTTGAATCCAAGACGGCTCCGGAGCGGAAACACCAATCCAATCATTAGGACAACTAGTAGCTGCAGACGGCTTTGTTCCGGAACACTGATAAAGAACCGGGATTTCTATGCTAGAAGAAACAGATCCTCCATTGCCCGTACAAGTCATGGTGTATGTCGTAGTTGCAGATGGAGATACCGATTGACTTCCACTAACCGCTTTTCCTCCAGACCATCCGCCAGAAGCAGTACAAGTATTGGTATTAGTTGAAGTCCAAGTTAGCATTGAAGATTCTCCTGAATAAATACTTTGGGGATTGGCAGAAAAATTCAAAGTTGGAGCCGGAAAAACACTAACTGAAACATTTCCCACCGTGCTAAAGCAACCATCTCCACATTGCAAGGTATAGGTATTGCCACTAGCCCCCGGGCTTACTACTTTAGTTCCACTAAGAGCCACGTTCCCTTTCCAATCAGCGCTACCCGAGGTATTGGAAGCTGTACAATACCCGCCAGTTGCAACTGCTACATTGCCAGCATTCCAATTTAGAATGGTTGTTCCTCCCGATGCAATTGATTGTGGATTAGCAACAAAAGAAAGAGTTGGCATTCCGGGACAAGTAACTGTTTTTGGAGAATTGGTAAGAAGCTTATTGGATCCGGAAGTGCCGGAATAATTTACACCATAAGCATAAATCGCATGTGATTTTCCGTCTCGCAAGTCGGAACGACAAAGGAGATCGCTTTTCGGGTTAGTAGAAAAACCATGATTTCCAGAAATTCCCAAGAAACTATTAACATCACTTCTGTAAATATTAGCTAAATAGGAGCCGACAAAGGTTCCACCACCCCCAGCTGGATTATCCCGATATAACAAAACATTCACACTGCTATTGGGAACATCCTGATCAACCGCCCAGCCATAAGTGGAACAACCGTTTGAGCCTTCATGGCTGCCAAAAAGACAATGAGATGCCAAAGAAATACTGCCACTAGTTCTGCAACCTGAATCATAAATCGTTGTAACTCCAGTCTTTGGATAATTAACTAAAGTTTTTCCACCTGGAGCATAATAAAGCTCGTAAGAAGAGTTTAATGAAGCTCCAGTTCCATAGCCAACATAAGGACCCCAAGTAGCGCTAAGCACATGACCCTTGTCCGGCATAGTAAAAGAAGCATTTCCCACCACACCAGAACCAATTACACCGTTCATACAATTGGAAGCGGAAGCCGATACAGAAACTGTCATTCTAGTTCTATAATCTTCACAAGCAGTTTCTGCTTGGCTGTACCAACTAGTCAAACCTGCCGGATAACAAGGAATGTGCACATAAGTTTGAGCAAAACTTTTTGAAATAAAAATTAGATTAAAAACAATCCCTACTCCTAAAAACAACACAAATAGAGACATTCTTCTCTTTCTCCATATTTTTAATGACACTACCGTCAAAAATATTCCGCCAAAAATCAAAGCTAAATAAATCAAACTTTGCTTAAGATTGAAAGCTTCTCCAGAGGGCATATTTTTATATTCAAAAGTCCTTTCATCTAAAACATCTCCATTGGAACCTTTTACTTTTAGACCAATTTTTTTAATATTCACATTTTTAGAGAAGATCTTGTCTGAAAAATCAACTTTAGCCGCTTTGGCTCCCAAAATGATTTCTTCTTTGGTTATCTTGTCTATTTCTTGATCATTTTTATCAAAAAGAGAAACTTCCAAAGAAGCTTTTGCCTCGCTTTCATCAGCCGGGCCAAAAACATCCACTTTCAAATCAAAAGTTTCGCCCTTTTTGTAGTCTCCTTTACTAGTGTTAATCGCTCCGATTCTGGCGCTTTCTCCTTGAACAACATAACGCAAAAAACAAGCATGGGTGATTTCTTTTTCCTTGTCATCCAAAAGAACCGCCTTAATTCTATAAGTTCCGGGATTCAAATCCAGATTAAGTTTATCTTTTATTGTCGTTCCGATTTCAACTTTTTCTCCATCATTAACGGCTATAGGTTCACTCAATGAAAAAACCGGCTGAGAAGCTTGGCTTCCTACAACTTCTCCTATTATTTCATTATGATAGGCCTCCAGATATATTTTTTTGGCCGATTCTTTAATTTTAGCAATAACAGCCTGGTCATTTCCCAAAGCCATAATTATTTCCGGATAATTTCCTTTCTCCATTGGCACTCCCATTGAGGGAGAATAAACACTTTTTCCATCAGAAAGATAACAATCAAAAAATCCTAAATTGTCGGCAAAAAGTCCTGTTATTTCAAATGGTATTTTGGAATAGTCCAAACTATAGGTCAAAGTTGAGTTTAAATCACTAAGAAGCGCCAACTTAAAAAAATATTTTCCGGAATTTAAATTGTTTTTATGAGTGTATTTTATTTCAAAATCAACTTCTTCATTGGGACCAATTGATTTTCCTTCTTTGGGAAGCACAACAATATCTCCTCCACTATATTTTAAATTCCCAAAAAGATCACCCTCTTCTTTGAGCGCTTCTCCTTGATAAAGCTCTATTCCGTAATAAAGATTGTCAAAAAAATTACTGGAATTGTTTTTAATATTAACGGGAATTATTATTTCTTGATTTGAAGAATTGTAAATAATTTCCTCTCCTCTTATCTTCATCTTAAGTGGCGACATTGAATCAATTCCTTCCGCCCTAAGTGAAGGACTTGAGAAAATAAAAGTAGCCACAAAAAGAAAAAACGCCAACAGTATTCTCATTTTATTATATAAATTAATTTTTAATTCGGATTAACTTCCCGATAAGCGCAAGACTTGAGTGCCTTACCGGCGCTTGAATTTGTTCCTCCATTTATTCCCAGACAATTCCAAATCCAATATTTTCCGTCCGCACTGGCTGTTACTTCAGACGGTGTACCCAATTTGCACAAATTTTCTGTCGGCGGAGAACAAAAAGTTTTTCCGTCGGCCAAACCTATTTTCCCATTAATAGCCGGATAATAATATTCGCATTTTCTGGAATCAGTACAATCAGCCAATGAACCAACTTGAATCCAAGACGGCTCCGGAGCGGAAACACCAATCCAATCATTAGGACAACTAGTAGCTGCAGACGGCTTTGTTCCGGAACACTGATAAAGAACCGGGATTTCTATGCTAGAAGAAACAGATCCTCCATTGCCCGTACAAGTCATGGTGTATGTCGTAGTTGCAGATGGAGATACCGATTGACTTCCACTAACCGCTTTTCCTCCAGACCATCCGCCAGAAGCAGTACAAGTATTGGTATTAGTTGAAGTCCAAGTTAGCATTGAAGATTCTCCTGAATAAATACTTTGGGGATTGGCAGAAAAATTCAAAGTTGGAGCCGGAAAAACACTAACTGAAACATTTCCCACCGTGCTAAAGCAACCATCTCCACATTGCAAGGTATAGGTATTGCCACTAGCCCCCGGGCTTACTACTTTAGTTCCACTAAGAGCCACGTTCCCTTTCCAATCAGCGCTACCCGAGGTATTGGAAGCTGTACAATACCCGCCAGTTGCAACTGCTACATTGCCAGCATTCCAATTTAGAATGGTTGTTCCTCCCGATGCAATTGATTGTGGATTAGCAACAAAAGAAAGAGTTGGCATTCCGGGACAAGTAACTGTTTTTGGAGAATTGGTAAGAAGCTTATTGGATCCGGAAGTGCCGGAATAATTTACACCATAAGCATAAATCGCATGTGATTTTCCGTCTCGCAAGTCGGAACGACAAAGGAGATCGCTTTTCGGGTTAGTAGAAAAACCATGATTTCCAGAAATTCCCAAGAAACTATTAACATCACTTCTGTAAATATTAGCTAAATAGGAGCCGACAAAGGTTCCACCACCCCCAGCTGGATTATCCCGATATAACAAAACATTCACACTGCTATTGGGAACATCCTGATCAACCGCCCAGCCATAAGTGGAACAACCGTTTGAGCCTTCATGGCTGCCAAAAAGACAATGAGATGCCAAAGAAATACTGCCACTAGTTCTGCAACCTGAATCATAAATCGTTGTAACTCCAGTCTTTGGATAATTAACTAAAGTTTTTCCACCTGGAGCATAATAAAGCTCGTAAGAAGAGTTTAATGAAGCTCCAGTTCCATAGCCAACATAAGGACCCCAAGTAGCGCTAAGCACATGACCCTTGTCCGGCATAGTAAAAGAAGCATTTCCCACCACACCAGAACCAATTACACCGTTCATACAATTGGAAGCGGAAGCCGATACAGAAACTGTCATTCTAGTTCTATAATCTTCACAAGCAGTTTCTGCTTGGCTGTACCAACTAGTCAAACCTGCCGGATAACAAGGAATGTGCACATAAGTTTGAGCAAAACTTTTTGAAATAAAAATTAGATTAAAAACAATCCCTACTCCTAAAAACAACACAAATAGAGACATTCTTCTCTTTCTCCATATTTTTAATGACACTACCGTCAAAAATATTCCGCCAAAAATCAAAGCTAAATAAATCAAACTTTGCTTAAGATTGAAAGCTTCTCCAGAGGGCATATTTTTATATTCAAAAGTCCTTTCATCTAAAACATCTCCATTGGAACCTTTTACTTTTAGACCAATTTTTTTAATATTCACATTTTTAGAGAAGATCTTGTCTGAAAAATCAACTTTAGCCGCTTTGGCTCCCAAAATGATTTCTTCTTTGGTTATCTTGTCTATTTCTTGATCATTTTTATCAAAAAGAGAAACTTCCAAAGAAGCTTTTGCCTCGCTTTCATCAGCCGGGCCAAAAACATCCACTTTCAAATCAAAAGTTTCGCCCTTTTTGTAGTCTCCTTTACTAGTGTTAATCGCTCCGATTCTGGCGCTTTCTCCTTGAACAACATAACGCAAAAAACAAGCATGGGTGATTTCTTTTTCCTTGTCATCCAAAAGAACCGCCTTAATTCTATAAGTTCCGGGATTCAAATCCAGATTAAGTTTATCTTTTATTGTCGTTCCGATTTCAACTTTTTCTCCATCATTAACGGCTATAGGTTCACTCAATGAAAAAACCGGCTGAGAAGCTTGGCTTCCTACAACTTCTCCTATTATTTCATTATGATAGGCCTCCAGATATATTTTTTTGGCCGATTCTTTAATTTTAGCAATAACAGCCTGGTCATTTCCCAAAGCCATAATTATTTCCGGATAATTTCCTTTCTCCATTGGCACTCCCATTGAGGGAGAATAAACACTTTTTCCATCAGAAAGATAACAATCAAAAAATCCTAAATTGTCGGCAAAAAGTCCTGTTATTTCAAATGGTATTTTGGAATAGTCCAAACTATAGGTCAAAGTTGAGTTTAAATCACTAAGAAGCGCCAACTTAAAAAAATATTTTCCGGAATTTAAATTGTTTTTATGAGTGTATTTTATTTCAAAATCAACTTCTTCATTGGGACCAATTGATTTTCCTTCTTTGGGAAGCACAACAATATCTCCTCCACTATATTTTAAATTCCCAAAAAGATCACCCTCTTCTTTGAGCGCTTCTCCTTGATAAAGCTCTATTCCGTAATAAAGATTGTCAAAAAAATTACTGGAATTGTTTTTAATATTAACGGGAATTATTATTTCTTGATTTGAAGAATTGTAAATAATTTCCTCTCCTCTTATCTTCATCTTAAGTGGCGACATTGAATCAATTCCTTCCGCCCTAAGTGAAGGACTTGAGAAAATAAAAGTAGCCACAAAAAGAAAAAACGCCAACAGTATTCTCATTTTATTATATAAATTAATTTTTAATTCGGATTAACTTCCCGATAAGCGCAAGACTTGAGTGCCTTACCGGCGCTTGAATTTGTTCCTCCATTTATTCCCAGACAATTCCAAATCCAATATTTTCCGTCCGCACTGGCTGTTACTTCAGACGGTGTACCCAATTTGCACAAATTTTCTGTCGGCGGAGAACAAAAAGTTTTTCCGTCGGCCAAACCTATTTTCCCATTAATAGCCGGATAATAATATTCGCATTTTCGGGTAGTAGTACACTTGGAATAATTTTCCACTTGCGTCCAATAAGTGTCAGAAGTAGTTATGCCTTGAGTGTCTCCAGGGCAAGCGGAAGTTGAAGACGGTCTTGAACCGGCACAAGGGTAACTGTTTTGGACAGAAAAAGAAACTGTGGCACAATTGGACCAAGCGCCAACTGATTGATTGTCTTTGGCCCGAAAGCTCACAGTGTGCGATCCAGGAGAAAAATCCGCTTTTTGAAAAGAAAGCTGATTGGAAAGAAGATTCCCCGTTTCACAATTTCCTTCTCTCCATTCATACAAAATCATTGGATCGTTTTCCGGATCCGTCACTTTTCCCTGAAAACTTATTGTTTCTCCTCTACCGAAAACCGCTCCCTGAGGAGGAGAAATTATAGATGCCACTGGACGGCTATTGCAAGCTTTGATTAGAGGTTCATCAACGCAACTGGTTCCCGGCACAGT
>CAZIFD010000013.1:0-16283 GCA_964538685.1 uncultured Bdellovibrionales bacterium | reverse complement strand
ATAGGCATCGTCGGTCTTCCTAATGTCGGAAAATCCACTCTTTTCAAAGCTCTCACCAAAACCCAAGTTGACATCAATAACTATCCTTTTTGCACCATTGAACCCAATGTCGGCATCGTCCAGGTCCCTGACGACCGGCTTTTGAAATTGGCTCAAATGTCAAATTCCGAAAAAATCATTCCGACCGTCATTGAATTTGTTGACATTGCCGGCTTGGTCAAAGGCGCCTCCACCGGAGAAGGATTGGGAAATAAATTTTTAGCCAATATCCGAGAAGTGGATGCCATCGCAGAAGTGGTTCGCGTTTTCCAAAACGACAAAATCACCCATGTTCACAACAAAATAGCGCCTGAGCACGACATTGAAATCATTAACACCGAATTGATTCTGGCTGATCTTGAAACAATCCAAAAAACCGTCTTGAGACTGGAAAAAGACGCCAAGCGTCAAGTCAAAGGAGCCATGGAGCAATTGGCAACAGTCTTGAAAATCAAAGAAAATTTGGAAAGCGGAAAATTAGCCAATGAAACCAGTCTCAATTTGAAAGATGAAGACACTCAAGAAATTATCAGGGAAATGCAACTTCTCACTATGAAACCTTTTCTATATGTTTTTAATGTTTCTGATATTCAAGAAAAACTCCCCGATCAATTGGAAAACAGAAACAATGTAAAATTGGATATCAAGATTGAAGAAGAATTGATTGAAATGTCAAAAGAAGAAGCAGAAGAATTGGAAATGAAATCCAACTTGGACTCGCTCATCCTAAAAGCCTACGAAATCCTCAACCTAATCACCTTTCTCACCACCGGAAAGGATGAGACTCGCGCTTGGACTGTGAAATATGGCTGGACCGCTCCCCTAGCCGGAACCGCCATCCACACCGATTTCAAAGAAAAATTCGTCCGAGCCGAGGTCATCAACTGGCAAAAACTTTTGGAAGCCGGGAGTTGGGGAAAAGCTCGCGAACTTGGCACCCTCAAAATTGTCGGCAAAGATTATCTTGTCCAAGATGGAGATGTGATTGAATTTAAGATATAAGGACGAACGCTTGACCGATTTTAAAAATCTTGCTAGAATAAGTCAAATTGAGAAAGTCCATTGCATCCTCTCGCTTGATGAATTTTATTCAAGATAAGAGGATAAATTCCGCAAAAAGGCTTTCTTTGGCGGATTTTTTAATAATTTATTAACCAATATTGCTTATGCGTTACGAACTGTTCTATCTGATCGGAGCTTCCAAAGAAGCTGAAGTCGCCCGAATCAAAGAAGAAATCCAAAAAATGATTGAGGAACTGGGAGGAGTTTTTGAAAAGAAAGAAACTCAAGAAAAAAGAAGACTGGCTTATGACATCAAACACGAAGGTCACGGAATTTATATCGCTCAAAGATTTGAATTGAGTTCAACCGAAAAATTAGAAGAAATTAAAAACAAGCTTAACCTCAATCAGGATATTTTCCGTTTTATGATCAGCCGAGCGGATGAACTTCCAGAACTAACCACCAAAGAAGAAAGAGAAAACCAAACAAAAAAAGAAGAGAAGGAAATTCAAGAAAGAACTTCCGAACAAGCTCCGACTAAAAAAGAAACTCTTGCCCCTGAAAAATCAAGAGCCAAAGAAACCGCTCCAATTCCGGAAAGCAAAGAAGAAAAAGAAGAGGATATTGATAAAAAATTAGAAGAAATTTTAAACATCTAATTAATTCCCCTAAAAAATCCTTCAGGGAGTTTAGAGGAACAAAACAAAATTATGAATGTCAATAAAGTAATCCTCGTCGGACGCCTCACTCGCGATCCGGAAGTACGAAACACTCCTTCTGGGCAAAATGTTGCCACAGTCGGTTTGGCCACCAACCGTTTCTGGACTGACAAAAATGGTCAAAAGCAAGAAAAAACTGAATTTCATAATGTCATTCTTTGGGGAAAATTAGCTGAAATTGCCGGACAATATCTCACCAAAGGTCAAGAAGCTTATTTTGAAGGCCGATTGGAAACCAGAAAATATACCGGAAAAGATAACATAGAAAGACGCACCACTGAAATTGTTGCTGAAAATATGCAACTCGGTTCCCGACCACAAGGAACATCTTCCGGATACCGTCCTAAATCCGATAACCCGACTCAACCAGCCAATTCCACCTCAACTCCGCAAGCTCAAAATGAAGAAATTCCTACTATCAACTTAGATGAGGAAGAAGATGAAGTAAGAATTGAAGATGTGCCATTTTAAATCGCCCCGCTGACTGAAAAAGTAAAAATTGAAAATTCAATAAACAGCTCAGCCAGTATAACCTATTTAATATTAAGCCAATGTACCAGAACAACAAAAATGCCCAAAGCATTCCGGAAAAAAAGGTCTGTTATTTCTGTCAGAATGTAATAGACAAAATAGACTATAAAGACGCCTATCTTCTCAGAAGATTTATGAATTCTCAAGGCAAAATTTATCCTCCCAAAAGACACGGCACCTGCGCCAAACATCAAAGAATTTTAGCCAATGCCGTTAAAAAAGCCCGCGTTATGGCGCTTGTCCCATTTGTAACCCGATAAATTATGGAAATATAAATCATTCAACATTATGCTGGGAATTTCAGAAATAAAAGCAGGAAAAAATATCATCGTTGAAGGTTCCCCTTTCGCCGTTCTTTATCAGGAACAATCCAAAACCGGAAGAGCCGGATCGGTTCTCAGAACCAGACTTAAAAATATCAAAACCGGAGCAGTTTTGGAAAAAACTTTTCAAGGAGCCGAACAAGTAGAAGAAGCCGACATTGCCAAATCCAAAGCACAGTTTCTTTATAGGGAAAATGATGATTTCTTTTTTATGGATAATGAATCCTACGAACAGTTTTCAATCAACAAAGAAGCTTTAGGACGAATTGCCGACTATATCCTAGAAGGAACCGAGGTTACTTTACTTAGTTGGAATCAAACACCCGTCAACATTGAATTGCCAATTAAGATGACTTTCAAAGTTATTGAAACGCCACCGGGAGTGCGTGGCAATACAGTTTCAACCGGAGGAAAAATAGCCACGCTTGAAACCGGACTCAAGGTGAGCGTTCCTCTTTTCGTTAACACTGGAGACAATGTTATTATCAATACTGACACTGGAGAATATGTCAGTCGGGCATAAAAAATACAACTTAAAAAATCCGAGTTTAGACTCGGATTTTTTTATTGCTTAAAACTTTTTTAGAACAAGCCCATTACATTGAAAACAGTTAGAGTGAGCATAGGAACAAGAGCGACTAGAACTGCAAAGTTCATTTCCTCTCTTTTCATTTCCTCATTCTTTCTTTTTTCACACTCAGGACAAGTGCATTTTTTCTCATCCATATTTTTGTTTTTGTTTTTGCACTTCAGTTTCATTTTAAAAAAACGGAAGTGAAAAAGAATTAAAAAAATTAATTAACTAAAAAACGGGCTTTCACCCGTTTTAGTTTGTATTTGAGTCTTTCCCTAAGAAAAGACCCTATCCAATTCACAAATTCATTGTACACCATTTAAGGAAAAAAGTCAAGCTTCTTCTTCGCTTTCTTTTATTTTTTTATAAATTCCTTTGGATATTTCTTTCATTAATTTCGCATCGTCTTTCAAAGTTTTTTTGGCGCCCTCCCGACCGACTCCCAATTTTATTTCACCAAAAGAATAAGAATTTCCTTTCTTGGTAATTACTTCAAACTTTACGCCACTGTCCAAAATATCACCCGAAGCGGAAATACCCTCGTTGTACATTATATCAAACTCGGCTGTTTTGAAAGGAGGAGCAACTTTATTTTTAACAATTTTAACCTTTACCCGATTACCCACCACATCATCACCCTTTTTAATTTGAGCCGCCCGTCGCACATCAATCCTGACTGAAGAATAAAATTTAAGAGCATTTCCTCCGGTTGTCGTTTCTGGATTACCAAACATCACTCCGATTTTCATTCTGATTTGATTGATAAATATGACCGAACAATTGGAGCGAGCCACAATGGAGGTTAATTTCCGAAGAGCTTGAGACATCAATCTGGCTTGTCTTCCAACATGAGTATCTCCCATTTCCCCTTCAATCTCCGCTTTAGGCGTAAGAGCCGCCACACTGTCCACCACTATCAAATTAACCGCTCCCGAAGAGACCAAAGTTTCCACAATATCAAGAGCTTGCTCTCCATTATCAGGCTGGGAAATTAAAAGATCATTAATATTAACTCCGATTCTTTTGGCATATTCAGGATCTAAAGCGTGTTCAGCATCAATAAAAGCCGCCACTCCTCCTGATTTTTGGACATTGGAAATTACATGCAAAGTCAAAGTGGTTTTTCCCGATGATTCCGGTCCATAAATTTCAATAATTCTTCCCCGAGGAATTCCGCCAATTCCCAAAGCAATATCCAAAGAAATTGAGCCACTGGGAATGGATTCCACATCAACCTTTTTAATGTCTCCCAATTTCATAATTATTCCTTCGCCGAATTTTTCTCTAATTTCATCTACCACTGTATCCACACTTTTGTTATTTTTCTCCGCCATTTTTTGTCTCTAAACGAAAAAGGCAAAATATTTCTCGCCAGTTCGCTTTTAAAATAAAAATTAACTAAATTTTTTCCTTCCTAATTTGTTGCTGTTTGGGAATTATTATTAAAAGTAATTCCTTTCACTGCGCTTGAATCTTCTGATAGTTTTTCCTTTTCTCCTCCGTTGAATTTTACCAATGTTGCCGATCCTTTGCCGGAATCAACTACAATTTTTTCCTTAGCCTTAAATGATTGAACCGATCCGCTTAAAACTGTGCCATTGAAAACCAACTCGCCATCGGCTTCCACTCTGAGCCAAACCGGTCCGGGATCAACACTCACTTCCAAAGTTATTTCCTGCCGGCTGTTTTCTTCAATAATTTCTTCCGCTTTAACTTCCTGATTAATAAAATTTTGTTCTTGAAGCTTGGAATTGATTGTCAAAATAGTTTCTGATTCTTTATTGAAACGATTAATTGATTTGATAGCAATTAAATTAGATCCTGATTGCAATGTGATATTTTCCAAAAATTTTCCTTCATCATTCACTAAAACC
Source organism: uncultured Bdellovibrionales bacterium (assembly GCA_964538685.1). GTDB lineage: Bacteria > Patescibacteriota > Minisyncoccia > Moranbacterales > UBA2206 > CAZIFD01. Next base: position 11,221 of record CAZIFD010000013.1, on the reverse strand, counting down.
GGCTGTCCATTAATAAGTAAGCGTGAATCTTTTTCGGTAATTCCGGAAATAGTTATTGAATTTCCTTCTGTTTCAGTATTATTTTCCGGAGATAAAATAATTAATTTGGGCGTATTAGCAAAAGAACCCACTTCGTTATAAACAAAAATCAACACCAAAAAAACCAGAAAGATTGCCAATGAAATCCAAACTTTTTTGGGAGTAACCGAAAAAAATGATATGCTAATCGGAGAAAAAGCTTCTTTTTTATTTTCATTCTTTTCTTTGTCCAAATTATTTTTTATTCCTCGTTCTTTTTCATACATTCGCAAAAAAACACCCTCATCTAAACCAAAAAAATCAACATAACTTTTAATAAAACCCCGAACATAAACATCAGCCGGCAAATTTTCCCAATCCCCTCTCTCCAATCTTTCCAGATATTTTGTTTGAATCCTGGTTTGGCGAGAAATTTCAGAAAGACTCATCCGCTTGTCCGTTCTGATTTTTTGAAGTTTTTCTCCCAAAGTCAAGGTTCCAATACTTTTTTTGATGAATCCGTTCATAAATAATAAATCACGAAACAGAAGATAATAACAAAACAAATCTCTTTATGTTTTTATCCATCTGGTGCTGTTTAAACATTCCATTTATCTCTCTTACTCTGATCATCCAAAGAATCTTCGTATTCGGTTATTTGTTCTCTACTTTCAGATCCATAAACTTCTCTTGGTTTAGCTCCATCGGCCGGACCAATAATCCCTTTGTCTTCCAGCTCATCTAATATTCTGGCTGCTCGAGCATAACCAATCCTAAGCCTTCGCTGAAGCAATGAGGCCGAAGCCTTGCCCATTTTCATCACTTCCTCTTTGGCCGATTCATACAATTCATCCGTACTTTCATCATTGGCAACATTTCCAAAATCCAATCGTTGAGATGAATTGGCTCCGATTTGAGCGTTATTTTTAGTTGAATCCAATTCTGAATCCAAACTCTCTCCCAATTCATCTTCAAATTTTTGCTCTTTAATAAATTTAACCACTCGCTTAACTTCAGATTCACTCACAAACGGACCTTGAATTCTCCTTGGCTTAGGAGAAGCAGAAGAAAGAAAAAGCAAATCTCCATTACCAATTAATTTTTCCGCTCCCGCCATATCCAAAATCGTTCTGGAATCAATTTGAGAAGCTACTTTGAAAGCAATTCTGGTCGCGATGTTAGCTTTGATAAGACCAGTAATAACTTCTACCGATGGTCTTTGAGTGGAAACAATCAAATGAATTCCAACTGCTCGCGCCATTTGCGCCAAACGAACAATGGCTCCCTCCACTTCTTTTCCATGGCTTCCCATAAGATCAGCCAGCTCATCAATTACAATAACGATGTATGGTAAATTGTCCAAAGGCTCTTCTATGACTTCGCCTGTTTCTTGATCGGTTAGCTTTCTCTTCTCTCCTTTTTCCACTTTCTCCCGATAAGAAACAATATCTCTTGATCCAACATCTTGAAGCAATCTGTAACGCTTTTCCATTTCCGAAACCGCCCAGCGAAGAGCATTAACCACTTTCCCATTGTCCACTATCACATCGGAAAGCAAATGAGGTATTCCATTATAAAGCGACAGTTCCACTCTCTTTGGATCAACCATAATAAATTTCAAATCATTGGGGGAATTTTGGTAAAGCAAAGAAGTGATAATTGAATTAACACAAACCGATTTGCCTGTTCCGGTTGATCCGGCAATCATTAAGTGAGGCATTTTATCCAGCCCGACAGAAATTTCCACTCCACTCACATCTTTTCCCAGGGCTATATTTAAATCTGATTCGCGAGAAGAAAATTCACTACTTTCTAAAATATCTCTAAGTCGCACCATAGCCGGAACTTTATTGGGAACTTCTATCCCAATCAAAGATTTTCCCGGTATCGGAGCCTCAATTCTAATCGGATGAGCCGCCAAAGCCAGAGCAATATCATTTTGCAATCCCAATATTTTGGAAATTTTAATCCCCACCGCCGGACGAAAACTGTATTGCGTGACTGAAGGACCAACCTTAATTTCTCCTCTTTCCACATTGATTCCAAAATTTTCCAAAGTTTCTTCAATAATGGAAGCATTTTTTTCCGTATCTCCTCCCTTAGCTTCTCCCGAACTTACTTCTAGAAGATCCAACGGTGGCAATTCCCAATTGCTATCTTTCTTTTTATTTTTTCCGATTTTTCTTTTATTTCTTTTTATATCAAGACCCGAACCTATTCCTTGGCTAGAAATTTCCTCCATGATTCGCTCGTCAACATATTGATCTTTGCCTTCAACAAATTTTATTTTAGCAATATTTCCTTTGACATCTTTTCCCGATTCATCATTCCCCTCTTTTTCCTTCGCCTCAATTTCTTTGTTTGAAACATCTGCCATAATTTCTTTGGAATTTTCTCCATTATCCAACGCTTCTTCGCTTTCTGCACCATTTCGTGCTTCTAAATAATTTTTGGATTTTCTAAACAAATCCAACAAGGAAAAATTAAAAGTAAGAATAAAACCGCAAAAGAGCAAAAACATTATTATTACCAATCCGCCAGCATCGCCAAAATAATTAACCAAAAACCCAGCAACAGCATAACCTAAATATCCTCCTCCGGAGCCAATTTTAGCAGCCGGCAACATTTCCGAAATATCAAAAAACCAATGGAAAAATCCGGCAATAGAAAGCAATATAACTAAAAGTCCTAATATTTTATAAACATAAAAAGAAGTTTTTTTCTTAATAAACAAAACTATTCCGGACAAAAATAAAAAAATAGGAAATATCCATTTTACCCAACCGATAGCTCGTCCAATCATATCAGCCAAATGTTCTCCGACCACTCCGGCCTTATTGAAAAATCCCAAAAGCAAAACAATCCCAAAAGCAAACAAAAAAACCGCCGCCACGCTTCTTTTGATGTCTCCATCAATATTGAAGTCAAAACGGTTTTCATTTTCTTGCTCTGACACTTCTTCTTTTTTTCTCACATTGCGAGATCCTTTTTTTCTTCCCATAGCAAATTAATTTTAGCATAACTCAACAAAAACAAGAAGTTTCTTAAAAAAAATAAATTTCAATTTATTAATAATTCTAAAATTCCTATAGTGATATTCTATCACTTAAGAAAAAGTTGTCAAATTTAATTCCAAACAAAAAACCCTGACAAATTGTCTGGGTTTTTTGTATTGAAAAAGTATTATTTTATTGATTGCGTCTTTGTCTATATCCGGTTCCGGCCGGGATGAGGCGTCCAATAATAACATTTTCCTTGAGTCCGCGAAGTTTATCTTCTTTTCCACAAATAGCCGCATTAATAAGCACTCTAGCTGTTTCCTGAAAGGAAGCGGCTGAAAGGAAACTTTCTGTGGAAAGAGCCACCCGAGTAATTCCAAGAAGAATTTTTTCTCCCTTGGCCAAATCTCCTCCTTGGGATTTAGCTTCCAAGTTAGCTTCATTAAATTCATCAATCTCTACCACATCTCCTGCTAAAAAGGAAGTGCCACCTTCTTCAAGAATATTTACCCGACTAAACATTTGCCTAATAATAACTTCAATATGTTTGTCGCTGATTCCTTCACCTTGAGAAGCGTAAACTTCTTGAATTTCCTGAATAATATAACGATGCACCGCCTCCCAACCCATAGTTTTATAAAGAATTTTGAGATCAATATGCCCTTCATTGAGTTGCGTTCCTTTGGCCACCAAGTCTCCCTTAGCCACCTTAAGAGTACCACCAGCTGAAGCTTGATATTCTTTGACGGTTTTTTTCTTGTCCGTTGATTCAATTTTGATAATAACATTCTTTTCCCCCGGTTCAATTTCCACCACTTTTCCGTCAAATTCAGCAATCAATGCTTCTCCTTTTGGAGGACGAGCTTCAAAAATTTCAATAACTCGGGGGAGACCTTGAGTAATGTCAGATCCGGCTACACCTCCAATATGGAAAGTACGCATTGTGAGCTGAGTTCCAGGCTCTCCAATGGCTTGTGCCGCCACAATTCCCACTGCTTGACCGATATCCACCAAATGTCCCCGCCCCAAATCAGCTCCATAACATTTTTTGCAAACACCTCTACTAGTCTTGCAAGTCACCAAATTTCTAATTTTTATTTTCTCAATTCCTAATTTTTCAATTTCTCCTCCCTGCTCTTTGGTGATCATTTCGCCTTTTTTGGTGATAACTTTTTGACTTTTTGGGTCAACAACATCTTCAATTACAAATCTTCCAATAATTCTGGTTGCGAAACTCTGTCCAATTCTATCAGAATCTTCCTTATAAATATAAACTCCTTCTTTATCACCACAATCATCTTCTCTGATAATGATATCTTGGGAAACATCTACCAGTCTTCGGGTGAGATATCCGGCTGTCGCCGTTCTGAGAGCCGTGTCCGCCATACCCTTTCTGGCTCCGTGAGTTGAAATAAAATATTCCAAAACATTCAAACCTTCTTTAAAACAACTCTTGACTGGCAATTCAATAGTTTCTCCGGTCGGACCAGCCATTAAGCCTTTCATTCCCGCCATCTGAACCACTACCGACTCTGAACCTCTCGCTTTGGAATAAACCATAGAATAAACCGGTCCTTCTTTGTCAATCTCTTCTCTAACTTTGTCGGTAATTTGGTTTTTAGCATCATTCCAAACTTCAATTACTTTGCTTTTTCTTTCTGCATCAGTCAAAAGTCCCATATTATATTGCTTTTTGGTATTTTCCACTTCTTCTTCGGCCTTGGTCAAAATATCTTTTTTAGATTCAGGAATAGACAAATCATCCATTCCCCAACTGATTCCGGATTTAGTCACTGAACTAAATCCCAAATTTTTAATTTTATCCACAAATTCAGCTGTTTCATCCAGTCCGCAAACTTCCAAAACTTGAGCCACTAGAGATTTAAGTTCTTTTTTGGTCATTTCTTGGTTTAAAAATCCTAACTCATCCGGAATAATTGAATTAAGTTTGATTCTTCCAACGGATGTTTCCAATATTTCTCCGTTATGAAAAACTTTAATTTGAGATCGGATATCAATAATACCTAATTCACAAGCCAAAACAGCTTCGTCAAAAGAACTAAAAATTTTACCCTCCCCCTTGGCGCCTTTCACTATATGAGTAATATAATAACAACCCAAAACCATATCCAAAGTCGGAGTGGTAATCGGTTCTCCGCTAGCCGGTTTCAAAAGATTTTTAGCACTAAGCATTAAGTTGGCACTTTCCCATCTGGCTTTATCAGTCAAAGGAACATGGACTGCCATTTGGTCTCCGTCAAAGTCAGCATTGAAAGCGCTACAAACCATCGGGTGAACCTGAATAGCTTTGCCTTCAATCAGAACCGGCTGAAAAGCCTGAATTGAAAGACGATGCAGGGTTGGAGCACGATTCAAAAGTACAAAATGATGAGAAATAATTTCATCCAAAATCTCATAAGCGCTTTCGTGTTCACCTTCAACCATTTTTCCGGCCGATCTGACATTATAAGCCAATTCTCTTTCAATCAATTTATTAATAATGAACGGTTTGAAAAGTTCCAACGCCATTTTTTTCGGCAATCCACATTGGTGAAGTTTGAGTTTCGGTCCAACTACAATTACACTTCGTCCTGAATAATCCACCCGTTTTCCTAAAAGATTTTGTCGGAATCGGCCTTGTTTTCCTTTTAAGGTATCCGCTAATGACCGAAGAGCTCTTCTTTGACCCGTTGAAGCCGCCACACTAACTTGACTTCTTCTGGCACTATTGTCAAAAAGTGCATCCACCGCCTCTTGCAACATTCTTTTTTCGTTTCTGGCAATTACTTCCGGAGCGCCAATCTCAATTAATTTTTTAAGACGATTATTTCTATTAATAATTCTTCTGTAAAGATCATTAAGGTCGGATGTGGCAAATCTTCCTCCATCCAACGCTACCATTGGACGGAAATCAGGAGGAATAACAGGAATAACCGTCGGCAACATCCATTCCAATTTAAGCTCAGCCTTGATGAATCCTTGCAATAATTTTATTCTTTTGAGAAGTTTTTTCTTATCTGCCGTTTCATCTTGTTCCAATTCTTTTTTCAACAATTCAACTTCTTCCTTGGGATTCATTTCTTCCAAAATTCTTCTTACTGCTTCCGCTCCGATTCCGGCTGAAAATACTTGACCATAACGGCTGGAAATATTAAAGTATTCCAATTCAGAAATAGTTTGCATTCGGTGAAGACCTTTAAGTTCTTCTTTAGCTCCCCGATAAATTGATTTCAGCTCTTCAATTTTTTCCGCCATTCTGGAATTATCCCCGGCAAAATTGGCATTAATTTCCTTTTGTTTGGATTTGAATTCTTGATCCAATTGTTCCAACGCTTTTGTTCTTTCTTCTTCATCAACATTTAAAACAATGTAGCTGGAAAAATAAATGACTCGTTCTAATTCTTGAATACCAATTCCAAGCGCCAATCCGATTTTAGAAGGAACTCCTCGCAAAAACCAAATATGAGAAACCGGCACTGCCAATTTGATGTGGCCCATACGCTCACGACGAACAATACTACGGGTTACTTCCACTCCGCATTTATCGCAAACTATGCCCTTGTATCTAATCCGCTTGTATTTTCCGCAATAACATTCCCAATCTTTGGAAGGTCCAAATATCTTTTCACAAAAAAGTCCGTCTTTTTCATAGCGTTGAGTCCGATAATTAATAGTTTCCGGCTTGGAAACTTCTCCATGAGACCAGTCTAAAATTTCTTCCGGGCTAGCCAATTTCAGTTTCACGCTCCCGAAGTCGCTTACTTTAGTAATTGAATCCATAATAATTTAAGTTAAATAATAAAAGATATTTAAGCTGGGTTATTTCTGGTTTTCATCTCCCGTTTCATCTTCCTCAACTATTTTCTCCACTTCCTTAAGTTCCACATTAAGTCCTAAACCTTTCAATTCATTAACTAAAACATGAAAAGCGGCTGGAATATTCGGACTCTTTATCACTTCTCCCTTGATAATGGATTCGTAAGCCTTACTTCTTCCCATTACATCATCAGATTTGATAGTCAACATTTCTTGCAATGTATAAGCCGCGCCATAGCCCTCCAAAGCCCAAACTTCCATTTCTCCGAATCTTTGACCTCCGAATTGAGCTTTTCCTCCGAGTGGTTGCTGAGTAATCAAGGAGTATGGTCCAATAGAACGCATATGAATTTTGTCATCTACCAAATGATGCAGTTTCATTACATACATCACTCCGACTGTTGATTCATTATCAAAATGTTCTCCTGAGCGTCCATTGACTAATTTTATTTTCCCATTTTCAGGAAGATCTGCTTTCCTAAGTTCTTCTCTTATTTGATCTTCGGTTACTCCTTCAAGTGCCGGAGTGGCCGCTTTGTAGCCGAGCTTTAGAGCTGCCCAACCTAAATGAGTTTCCAAAATCTGTCCGATATTCATACGACTCGCCACACCCAATGGATTTAAAATCATATCCACCGGAGTTCCATCGGGAAGGTATGGCATATCCTCAACCGGAGCCACGCGTGATATAACACCCTTGTTTCCGTGTCTTCCGGCCAATTTATCTCCAACAGAAATCTTCTTGATTTGAGCCACGCTCACTTGAATTTGTTGGATCACACCGGTTGAAAGCTTGTCTCCCTGCTCTCTGGAAAAAACTTTAATATCTACCACTTTTCCATATTCTCCGTGAGGAAGATAAAGCGAACTGTCTTTAACATCTCTGGATTTTTCTCCAAAAATAGCCCGAAGTAATCTTTCTTCCGAAGTTAAATCACCCTCACCTTTAGGCGAAATTTTTCCTACTAAAATATCTCCGGAAACTACTTCCGCTCCAATACGAATTACTCCGGTTTCATCCAGATTTTTAAGTCGCTCTTCTCCAATATTAGGAATATCTCTAGTAACCACTTCCGGCCCCAATTTTGTGTCCCGAATATCAATTGAAAAATCTTCAATATGAATTGAACTGTACCGATCATCTTCCACTAATTTTTCTGAAATAATAATCGCATCTTCATAATTGGAACCTTCCCAAGGAATGAAAGCAACTAAAATATTTTGCCCCAAAGCTAATTCTCCATGATCGGTTGAAGCTCCATCAGCCAGCATTTGACCTTTTTTAACCAATTCCCCTTTCTTAACTCTGGGGATTTGGTTCATACAAGTAAAAGCATTGGATTTTACAAAGCTTTGCAAATAATACTCTCTTTTCAAATAAGGTTTTTTCGCTCCAGCCGGAGCTTCTTCTTTGACAATTATGTGATCAGCATCCACTTCCACCACTTCTCCATTTTGCTTGGCAATTACCACTTGTCCCGAATCAGAAGCAGCTTTGTCTTCAATTCCGGTTCCAACGAGCGGAGATTGAGGTTTCACACAAGACACAGCTTGTCTCTGCATATTTGATCCCATCAAGGCCCGGTTAGCATCATCGTGCTCCAAAAAGGGAATAAGTGATGTGGCTACTGAAATACATTGCTTGGCGCTAACATCTATGTAGTCAATTTTTTCCGCCTCAATTTCAGTCGCATTTCCTTTTACCCTAGCACCGATTATTTCACCGATTATATTTCCGGCATCATCTTTTTCAATTCCGGCGTGAGCAATATTATTTCTGTCTTCTTTGGTAGCATTCAAATATTCAATCTCGTCACTAATCCATGGCTTGATCTTGACAGTCTTAATTTTACTATCTTTGGCTATTACTGTTGCTAATTTTTCATCAATTTTAGTTCCAATTTTGGCACCAGCTAAATCTTCATTTAAAATTCTACCTAAAAGATTTTTGTCATCACTCTTCATCTCTTGGAAAACTTTAATGTATGGCGTTTCCAAAAATCCATATTCGTTTACTCTGGAATAAGTAGCTAAATGCCCAACCAAGCCGATATTCGGACCTTCTGGAGTTTCTACCGGGCAAATTCTTCCATAATGAGAATGATGAACATCCCGCACTTCAAATCCGGCTCGTTCTCTAGTCAACCCTCCTGGACCCATGGCGCTGATTCTTCGCTTGTGTTCCAGCTCAGCCAAAGGATTAACTTGATCCATAAATTGGGACAACTGCGAACTGGAAAAAAATTCTTTGATAGAAGCCGCGATTGGTCGGGAATTAACCAACTGACCCGGAACAACTGTCGCCAAATCGCAAGTACTCATTCTGTCTTTAATATTTCTAGCTGTTCTCGCCAAACCAATCCGGAGTTTGTTCTGAACCAACTCTCCAACCGATCTGATTCTTCTATTTCCTAAATGATCAATATCATCCGCTTGTGCTTGCGGATCATTGTTAAGTCTGATAATTTCTTTGATTATGAGCACTAAATCTTCACGGGTAAGAGTTCTATGTTCTTCATCATTAGGAAGTTCAACATCCAATCTTTGGTTAAGACGATAACGCCCTACTGCTCCAAAATCATATTTTTCAAAATCAAAAAACATAGAATCCACCATTTGTTTGGCATTGTCTTCAGTTGCCAAATCGCCCGGACGAATTCTCTTGTAAACTTCTTTATATCCTTCTCCTTGATTTTTCGCAATGTCTTTATTGATAGTTTCGTCAATATAACGAACCTCTCCGTTGTCAGAATCCTTAAAAAGTTTCAAAATGGATTCATCGGTGGAATATCCAAAAGCCCGAAGTAAAGATGTAAGTGCCACTTTTCTTTTTCGGTCAATTTTCACAAACATTGCTCCATCCAAATCAGTTTCAATTTCAAGCCATGCTCCTCGGTTTGGAATAACTTTTGCTCCAAAAAGTTTCTTTCCTTTTTGATAATTCATTGTAAAGAAAACTCCGGGAGAACGGATAATCTGGCTCACTACCACTCTTTCCACCCCGTTTATAATAAAAGTTCCCCTTTCAGTCATCAAAGGAAAATCTCCCAAGTAAATTTCTTGTTCTTTAATTTCGCCGGTTTTTTTGATAATTAATTTTACTTTGCATCTAAGCGGAGCTTCAAAAGAAATATTTTTGTTTCTGGAGGTAATTTCATCATATTTAGGTTCATCCAAATAATATTCGTCAAAATAGAGTTCCAAATCCTTGTCAGTAAAATCAGTAATCGGATTAACCTCCTTGAGAAGCTCTTTGAGTCCATTTTCCAGAAACCAATCATAAGACTTGAGTTGGGTCTCAATCAGATTTGGCAATGATACCAAAGACATTGGCTTAAAAAACTTTCTTTTAGATAGGGAAGACTCTGAACCAAAGGCTTTTTTTACCTTCAAACTTTTTTCCGCTTTAAGCATACAAATAACGCTCATCCATCGCTTATTTCAATAAATTTCCAGAAATAAGCAGTCGGATGAGTTTTAAAAAAGTTAGCTATTTAATTATTTTTGATTGTTGCCAAAACTTGAACCCTTAGGCCTTAAAATGCTGATGCTCTAAAGTATTTTTGTTTTTCCTTGACATTTTCAACAAGTGTAAAATCATTATACATCTTTTTCCCATAAATGCAATACTTTTCCGACAAAATACTCCAAAAAATATTTTTTGGCTCTATATAGGCAATTTATAAAAAAATTTAGCTGTTTTAGATGCTATTTGGAAAAATAACCAAAAGTTATCCACAGCTTATTGTTTAATCTTTTTCCTGATTTAATTGACTAGCGAAAAAAAATGAATCCAAAACAACTCGGACTATTCTGTAGCTAGTAAAATTATCATCTATTTCAGAATCCAATAAAACACTTTTAATATCCGTGTTAGTTATTCCATTTTTGTTAAGATAGCTATTCAAAAAAGGCAAGATATTTTTGGAAAGACTTTTGTCAACATTGAGCTCATCTGAATCAAATTGCTTTCGTCCTCCATCCAACGAAAAATAAAGTTTCTTTTGGGTCAAAATCAGTTTTAATTTCATAGCTTATTATTTTGATTTGGAAATTTCTTCTTCTAATTTTTTTATTTTACTTTCAAGTTTGTCAAAATTGTCCCAATCTCCTCCTTGCAAACATTCTGTCTGAAAGGCTACTAAATATTCCAGCTCCTTGATTGTCTCTAATTTTGACATATTTTTTAAAAAAAATTAAATTTTAGCCCAAATAAAAATACCTTATTAAAAAATAAAATATCTATAAATCCCTCCTTTTTGGATTTATTTTCTCTTTTTTATCAATCAAACACAGTATCCATTATATAGGATAAAAACACTTTTGTCAATTATTTGTACAAGATGAGTACATAGGTGACACTTTACTAAATTCCATGGGAGTTCGGT
>CAZIFD010000012.1:0-26376 GCA_964538685.1 uncultured Bdellovibrionales bacterium | reverse complement strand
AATGACGCGGAAAAATAATCCGAACCCGAGCAACTGCTAATTTTTGGTGGGATTTTTTTCGCGTTTCAATATATCAAAAAGAAATTCCGCCGAGAAGAGGCGGTTTTTTGCTTTTTAGGGCTAAATAATGTAAAATAACGAAGTAATTTAATTGAATTTCCGTTTTTGCGGGAATGACAATCCTCAAAAAAATGAAACAATCACAACTTTTTACCAAAACTCAAAGAGAAACGCCTAAGGATGAAGTTTCCAGGAACGCTCAACTTCTCATTCGGGCGGGATTTATTCACAAAGAAATGGCCGGAGTTTATGACTATTTGCCCTTAGGATTTCTTGTACTTAATAAAATTATTGAAATAATTCGAAAGAACATGAATGTTATCGGGGGGCAAGAGTTGTTTCTAACGGCTCTTCAGAAATCGGAAATTTGGAAAAAAACTGATCGTTGGAATGATGAAGTAATTGATGTTTGGTTTAAGACTAATTTGAAAAACGGCGGCGAGTTGGGATTGGGAAACACTCATGAAGAGCCGATTACTGATTTAATGAAAAAACATATCGGTTCATATCGAGACTTGCCTGTTTATGTTTATCAATTTCAAACCAAATTTAGAAATGAAGTTAGGGCTAAAAGCGGTATTATGCGTTCAAGAGAGTTTATTATGAAAGATTTATATTCTTTTTCCAAAAATCAAGCAGAGTTGGATAAATTTTATGAATCAGCGAAAGATGCTTATCAAAAAATATTTTCCGAAGTCGGAATTGGAAATGAAACTTTTTTTACTTTTGCCGGAGGTGGTCCTTTTTCCAAATATTCTCATGAGTTTCAAACGGTTTGTGAATCTGGAGAGGATATTATTTATATTGATCAAGAAAAGAAAATTGCTGTCAATAAAGAAGTGTATGAAGATGAGGTTTTGAATGACTTGGGATTATTGAAAGAAAATTTGATTGAAAAAAAATCAATTGAAGTAGGAAATATTTTTAAATTGGGAACTAAATTTTCCGATGCTTTGGATTTGAATTATATTGATGAAAAAGGAGAAAGGCAACCGATTGTTATGGGGTGTTATGGAATTGGTCCAGGAAGACTTATGGGAACAATCGCTGAACTTATGTCGGACGATAAAGGGTTGGTTTGGCCGAAAGCGGTTGCACCTTTTCAGGTGCATCTCCTGAGTTTTAATCAGAACGAAAAGGCGGAGGAAATATACACTTTCTTGACTCAAGCGGGGATTGAAGTTTTTTATGATGATCGGGATGCCGGAGCGGGAGAAAAATTTGCCGATGCTGATCTCATCGGAATTCCGTTTCAACTGATTGTGAGTGATAAAAATTTAAAAGAAAATCGGGTAGAAATTAAAAATAGGAAAACTGGAGAAGTGGAATTTATTGAATTTAACAAAGAAGAAATAATTAAAAAATTTCATAAATAAAAAGCTTGATTTGCAAGCTGAAATCGGTTAGAATGGAGGGGTAATAAAAAACAAAGGAGGGAATAAAGCAAAAAAATATATGCCAAGAATCATTATTGTTGAAGACGACCCGATGATCTCCGAGATTTATCAGAAAAAATTTTCCGAGTCCGGTTTTGATGTATTGGCAGCCGATAGTGGAGACAAAGTATTGGAGTTGGCAAAAACCAATTCGGTTGATGTTATTCTTTTGGATTTGATTATGCCGAAAATGGATGGCTTTGAAGTTCTGAAAAACCTAAGAGAAAATTATGATCCCAATATCAAGGTAATAATTTTTAGTAATTTAAGTCAACGAGAGGATCGAGAAAAGGCCTTGAAGCTGGGTGCGAATGGCTTTGTGACTAAAGCTGATTACAGTCCCAGTGATTTAGTCAAGGAAATTAACAGATTAATGAATCAATTTAGCGAACAACAAAGAAACGAAGAAATCAGAAACGGAGGAGAATTGCCCGGAAATGATTTGGAGTCCGGAGGAAAGGCTAGAATATTGTTGGTTGAAGACGAAGATATTTTTATTGAAATGTTTGGAGACAAACTTAAACAAGAAGGGTTTGAAGTGGTTTCGGCTAAGAACGGAGCTTGGGGATACAAAGAAGCCTTGAAACAAAATTTTGATTTTTTTATTGTGGATATGTCAATGCCGGCGATGACCGGAGACGAAATTGTGGAAAGACTCAAGCTGGACGAAAAAACCAAAAATATTCCAGTTATAATGCTTAGCGCTTCGTCCACCGATGAAGAAAGGCGGAAGGTTGAAAGTTTGGGCGTAGACGAATTTTTACTAAAGACTCAAGTGACCCCGTCTGAACTTTGTAAAAAAGTGGAAGAAATATTAAAAAACAGGCAAGTTTAATTTTGAAAAATATGAAAAGAATTTTAATTGAAGAAACTCCGGAATTTTTGGGCCGGACCGTGCGATTATCCGGTTGGGTGAATGTGAGGCGTGATCACGGGAAGCTTATTTTTATTGATCTTCGTGACAGAAGCGGAATGATTCAAATGGTAATTATTCCAGACAAAGAAGATGCGTACAAGCAAGCCAAAGAAATCCGCCAGGAATTTGTGATTGAAATTGAGGGTTTGGTCAAAGAACGGCCGGGCGGAACCAAAAACGAGAAGTTGACTTCGGGAAATTTGGAAATTGAAGTGGAAAAGATAAATATTCTAGGAAAAGTAGAAGGTGATTTGCCAGTAGACATTTCCAAACCGGAAATGAATTTGAATTTGGATACACTTCTTAATAATAGAAATTTGACTTTGAGAAATGACAAAGTAAAGTCAATTTTCAAGATTTATTCAACAATCTTGGAAGCTTATGAAGTTTTTATGCGTCAAGAAGATTTTGTTGAAATAAAGACTCCAAAAATATTAAGCAATGCGACAGAAGGCGGAGCTAACTTTTTCAAGGTCAAATATTTTGACCGAGAAGCTTTTTTGGCGCAAAGTCCTCAATTTTATAAGCAGGCTGGAGTGGGAATATTTGAGCGAGTGTTTGAAATCGGAACGGTTTTTCGTTCTGAACCGCACTTCACTTCTCGTCATGTCAATGAATATACCGGTTTGGATGCGGAAATGGGATTTATTGAAAATTTTTCCGATGTGATGGATGAATTGGAAAAAGTTATGAAGCAACTAATGATTCAGGTAAAAAATAAATGCGCTTCGGATGTTTTCAAATACGAAGCGGAAGTTCCCGAAATAGACAGTATTCCCAGAATTAAATTAGAGGAGGCTGTTTCCATAATCAAAAAAGAATATGGCAAAGAAACAGAAGGCTTGGATATTGATAGTGAAGGCGAGAGACTGATTGGTGAATGGGCAAAAAAAGAAAAAGGAAGCGATTTTGTTTTCCTGACCCATTATCCGTCCGATCTTCGGCCGTTTTATTCTATGCCCAACCAAGACAATCCCAGAATGACAGATACTTTTGATCTTATTTTCCGAGGAGTGGAAATAGCTTCTGGGGGACAAAGGATTAATGATTACAATCAAATGGTGGAGAGCATGAAAAAACATCGTTTGAATCCAGATGATTTTGAAGATTATTTGGAAATATTCAAATATGGTATGCCACCACACGGAGGCTGGGGATTGGGTTCGGAAAGAATTGTTCAGAAAATTCTGGGAATTGACAATATCAAAGAAACCATACTTTATCCCAGGGATGTCAAGAGATTGCGTCCTTAGCTTTTGAAAGTTGCTTTAGCGTGCTTAATTTGCATTGAAAAAATGGTTTCAAAACACAAAGAAAAATTTAATCCTCAAAAAGTAAAGCTAGTGAGCTTTATTTCTTTTTTGATGGGTTTTTTTCAATCGCTTTTTATTTATATAATGTCATCTTATTTCAAGGAAGCTTCCGGAACGGAAAATATCGGATTGTTTTATCTTTTTTCTTATGCTTTGGTTTTTTTCTTATTTCTCAACCTGCACAAGTTGGTTAGATCGTTTGGTAAAATTTTTATTTTTCATGTTTCGTTAATTTTGAAAATTATTTCCCTGGCGCTCTTGGTAATCTTGCCTCCATCAATCGGCGCAGTTGCATCTTTGATGCTTTATATTATTTCAGGGAGCATTGAATGGGTAGCGCTGGATACAATTTTGGAATCACATTCCACAGATAATATGTCAGGAAGAATCAGGGGAAAATTCCTGACTTTGGTAAATACCGGCTATCTTTTTGGACCGCTTATTTCCACTTTTTTATTGAAAAATTTCGGGTATGAAGGGGTGTTTTTTGTTCTTCTTTTGGCTAATGCCTTTCTTTTGATTGTAACGCTGTTTGGTTTTTCCGGAGAAAAAGAAAATTTCAAAGAAAATGTTAGCGTGAGGGGTCTTTTTGGAAAAATAATGAAAAGAAAAAATGTTCTTCGTGTGTATTACATATCTTTTGTTTTGGAATTTTTTTATGCCTTAATTCTTATTTATACCCCGATTTATCTTCAGGATTTGGGAGTTTCTTGGAGTGAAATTGGAATAATTTTTACTTTAATGCTTTTGCCTTTTGTTATATTGCAATATCCATTGGGAATTTTGGCTGACAAGAAAACCGGTGAAAAAAAAATAATCCTCTTGGCTCTTTTGGTTATTGCGATTTTTACTTTAGCTATTGGATTTGTCTCTTCAACTAAAATTTGGATTTGGGCCTTGATTCTTTTTGGCACCAGGGTTGGAGCGGCATCCTTGGAAATAATGAGAGATTCTTATTTCTACAAAAGAATTGATAGTTGCGATGTGGATGTGATTAATTTTTTTCGGACAGCGCAATCTTTCGCTTATATTATTTCAACTGCCATAGCCTTTGCTTTATTTCAAGTCTATCCCGGCAGTGCCATGAAAATAATATTTTTCTTGGTGGCGGTAGTTCTTTTTTCCAGTATCTTCCCTGCTTGGAAGCTTTCCGACAATCCTCCGGAAAATTCGTTTTGCGTCAAAGAAAAATAATATGTATGAAATAAAATCAGAAAAATTTGAGGGTCCAATTGAGTTGCTTTTGGATCTTATTGAAAAAGAAGAGCTTAGCGTTTCGGAATTTAGTTTGGCCAGAGTGGCGGATGATTATTTGAATTATATCCGTGGCAATGATGGTATTTATTTGGAAAATTTGTCAGATTTTTTAACAGTGGCCTCAAAATTAATTCTTATTAAATCCAAAGCACTTTTGCCGGTGCTGGAGCTCACTCAGGAAGAAGAGGAAGAAATAAAAGATTTAACTTGGCAATTGGAAGAATATAGAAAATTCAAGGAAGCTTCTTTGAATTTGGGAAAGCTGGCCGAAAAAAGAAAGATTGCTTATTCCAGGGATGGTTTTCAGAATATCAGTCAAATATTTTATCCACCGGAAAATTTCAATGTTTTTGATTTTAAAAAACATTTTTTGGGGGTTTTGTCTGAAATTCCAGTGATGGAAAAATTGCAAGAGGAACTGGTTGGAGAAGTAATAACCTTGGAACAGAAAATTAATGATTTGCAAAATACGCTTCGGAAAAGAATAGAAACTTCTTTTGCTGATTTGGTTTCCGGAGCGGCGGACAAGGTTGATGTGATCGTTTCTTTTTTGGCGATGTTGGAAATGGTGAAGCAAAGAATTATTGAAGCGGAACAAAGCGAATTGTTTTCAGATATAAAATTAAAAATGAAAACCAAGAGTAGTAATTAATTTGTTGATTATTTATTTTTATGGAAATTGAAAAATTAAAATCAATTATTGAAAGCATTTTGTTTCTGAGTGGCGAACCGGTAAAGCTAACCAAGATCGCCAAAATAACCGGAGCCAAGATGCCGGAAGTGGAAAATACTGTGATGGCACTTTCTCTTGACTATTCAAAAAGCCGGGGAATGGTTATAATAAAAAAGGAGGATTGGATTCAGATGGTTTCCAATCCGGAGAATGCTTCTTTTTTGGATGATTTGGTGAAAAGTGAAATTCAGGAAAATTTAAGCAAAGCGGCGCTGGAAGTGCTTTCTATTATTGCTTATCGTGGTCCTATTGGTCGGATTGATATTGAAGCTATCCGAGGAGTGAATTGCAGTTTTACTTTGCGTTCTCTCTTGATGCGAGGGCTTTTGGAGCGAATGGACAATCCCAATGATAACCGAGGTTATTTGTATAAAATTTCTTTTGATTTTTTAAGAAAGCTGGGAATTAAAAAAGTTGATGATTTGCCTGATTTTGAAATTCTTTCCAAAGACGAGCGAATTGATGCTGTGATTGGAGAATAAATTTAATAATAAAAAATGCGATTTTTTCGTAAGAAAATTATTTTTTTAGCTTTTATTGGCTTATTGTTTTGGGGAGGCATTAGGTTTTTTGAATATTTCCAAAATGGGAAAGAAGAAATCGTTTTTGATTCAGTTGATCTCAATCAAACTGACAAAGTTTCTTCTTTAGAATTAGAAAAAGAAAAAACCTTTTTTCTGGGAGAAAAAGCTTATGCTTCAGGATTTATTCCGGTAAGAAAAAATAATTATTATGATTTGAAAATATGGGCGGGATCTTCAGTGGCGATTGATGCAGAGAGCGGAACTATTTTGCATTATGATGAAGGGAGAAAGCGGACCCAAATAGCTTCTTTGACTAAAATGATGACGGCTGTTCTGGCAGTGGAAAACATCAAAAATTTGGAAAGCGAAGTGGTGACAATAACGCGGGAAGCGATTTATTTGCCTGGGACAACTGTTGGTTGCCCGACTAGTGTTATTTGCAATAGCAATACATTTTACGAAGGAGAAAAAATCAAAGCAATTGATCTTTTGAAAGCTATGCTTATGAACAGCGCCAATGACGCCGCCTATTCTTTGGCAGTGCATATCGCCGGATCGGAGGAAAAATTTGTTGAGATGATGAATGGCAAGGCTAAGAGTTTGGGTCTTGAGGATACTAATTTTTGTACGGCTTCAGGATTGGAAATTGATGGCAAAGAAAATGATTGTTATTCTTCGGCTTATGACATTGCCAGAATCGCAGCCCATTCCTTGAAATATGATTTGATTTGGAAAATAATGAAAATACCAGACGGACGATTTTATTCAATAGATGGAAGCTTTATGCATGAACTAAAAAACACTGATATTCTCTTGGAGGAATTGCCAAATTGTTTGGGAGGAAAAACCGGATTTACTCCTTTGGCGGGCAAATCCTTGTTGTTTGCCGCCAATGATCCGACCGGAAAGCATAAGGTGGTGATGGTTATTTTGAATGATGAGACTCGTTGGGATGATATGCGGGCACTTAATGAATGGGTTTTTAGCAATTACGAGTGGCGATAGATACATATTGATTATTAAGATGAAAAATAATAAAAATATTTTATGGTAATAGCTCAAATACAAACTATTCCTGAGGTGGCAAATGTTATCAAGGTTTTGTTTACCGGTTTTTTGGCTTTTGTTTTGGCTTTTTTGTTTACGCCTCTTATGACTAGAATTCTTTATAAGTATAAAATTGGAATTAAAATCAAGGATAAGTCAGTTGATGGCAAAAAGCTTAATTTTGTGAGCGAGCTTCATAAAAATAAGGCAGGCACGCCGACTATGGGAGGAATTCTGGTTTGGTTTTCAGTTTTAATCTTGATTTTACTTTCTCATTATTTTTTTCCGCTTTTAGCCAAGTGGACAGATTGTAATTTTTTGGCTCGTTTGGATTTTTTTTCCAGAAAGCAAACTTGGTTGCCCCTTTTTGCTTTAGTTTCGGCCGGTCTTTTGGGGCTTTGCGATGATTGGATGAGCATCAAAGGATTCGGAAAGAATAAGGGTGGCGGAATGCGTTTCTTGATGAGATTTTGGTGGCTCTTAGCGATTGCGGGAGTTGGAGCTTGGTGGTTTTTTGTGAAATTGGGCTGGGATACTTTGCATATTCCGGCAATGGGGGATTTTACGATTGGATTTTGGTATATTCCACTTTTTGTTTTTGTAATTCTTTTCACAGCCATTTCTTCCAATGAGACAGATGGGCTGGACGGTTTGAATGGAGGAATCCTGATGATTGCTTTTGCTTCTTTTGGAATTATTTCAGTTTTTCAAAACAAGATGGATTTGGCGGCCTTTTGTACAGCAGTGTCAGGCGCTCTTTTAGCTTTTTTATGGTTCAATATTTATCCGGCTAGATTTTTTATGGGAGACACGGGAGCTATTTCTTTGGGCGCAACCTTGGGGGTGGTGGCAATGCTAACCAATTCGGTGATTCCTCTTTTGATTATAGTATTTATTTATCTTATTGAATCAGGTTCGGTGGTGATTCAACTCGTTTCAAAAAAATTTTTCGGAAAAAAAGTATTTTTAGCGGCGCCAATTCACCATCATTTTGAAGCTAAGGGTTGGCCGGAAACTAAAGTGACAATGCGAGCTTGGATTTTGGCGATGGGGTTGGCAATTTTGGGGGTGATTGTAGCAATTTTGGGAATGGGTAAATAATGTTGGCAGGAAAAAAATAAAGAACGACAAAAAATTTATGAAAAATATACAAAACACAAATTACTTGGAAAACAAAAAAGTTTTATTAAGAGTGGATTTTAATGTTTCTTTTGAAAACGGAGAAGTGAAAGACGAGTTTAAAATCAACGCTGTCAAAGAAACACTGAATTTTTTGCTGGAGAAAAAATTAAAAGTAGCGCTTCTTTCACATTTTGGTCGTCCTGATGGAAAAATTGATCCGGATTTTTCCTTGGAAAAAATCAAAGAAATTGTTGGAAAAAATTTGAATTGTGAAATTGTTTTTGTTTCTGATTGTGTTGGAGAAAAGGTTTCCGAGGCTCTCCGGAATCTTCAGGAGAATCAAATTTTGCTCCTTGAAAATGTTCGTTTTTATCCGGAAGAAGAAGAAAACGAAGAAAATTTTGCCAGAGAGTTGGCTGAAAACTTTGATTTTTTTGTTAACGATGCTTTTTCTGTTTGTCATCGCAATCAGGCTTCGGTTGTGGCTGTGACCAAATTTTTGGAAAGTTCTGCGGGTTTTAATTTGCAAAAAGAGGTGAGTGAGCTTTCAAAAATTCGGGAAAATTTTTCTCGTCCAGCTGTGGCGATTATTGGAGGAGCCAAAATAGAAACCAAACTGCCGGTTATTGAATTTTTTGATAAAATTTACGACTTCATTTTGGTTGGAGGAATGGTGGCCAATGAAGCTTTGGATTCGGAAAAAGATTTTGACGAGAAAGTGATTTTGCCGATTGATTTTGTGGATGATAGATTGGACATTGGACCGGAAACCAGAAAAAATTTTGGAAAAATAATTCAAAAAGCCAAAACAATTGTTTGGAACGGACCTTTGGGAAAATTTGAAGAGGAAAAATATTCCCATGGAACTTCAGAAATTTACGAGGCTATTATTGGGAACAAAGAAGCGATTAAGGTGACAGGTGGCGGAGAAACTTTGGAAATTTTGCAAAAAAATAATTCTTTTTCCGAATTTACTTTTGTTTCAACTGGTGGAGGAGCTATGCTTGAGTTTATTGTCAAAGGCACTTTACCGGGAATTGAAGCTTTGGACTAGAAATTGACTTTTTCTTCTTTTGTGCTAGAATTTTCTTTCTTCTCAAATAAACAAGGAATCAAAGGGAGAAGAGATGAAAAAAGTTTTTTTGTTTATCGCAATGATTTTGGCGTTTGTTTCAATTGCCAGCGCTGAGGAAAAAAACGTCGAAATAATTATCATCATAGTTCCAATTTATGATGAAGCCGATTCATCACTATTGGAACTAAGAAACGGACGGGGATATCTTTCCGTTCGTGATACAAGTGTCAAGGTGACATTTCCCAGGGTTACACTTAATTTTAATGACAATAGAGGGGTTATTAAGGGAAAATTAAAGCCATTCGACAAAAGTCGGGGAATATTTTTTGTTGAATGGGAAAAAGAGGCGTTTTTTTCCAATGAGGTTTCCAAGGAGGCAGTTAAATTGGAAGCCTTAAAGTGGTAAAAAATTAACAATAACCCAAAACACAAGCCCGTTGGATCTTTCCTCGGGCTTGTTTTATTTTAAGACTACTTGTCCATCGGGAACGGCGATTTTAATTTGAGAAAGAGTGTTGCTTCCAACTTCAATGGAATAAGGCGTTTCCAATTTAGTATTTCCAAAATCAATAATGACCTTCGTTTCTCCCTTGGTTTCTTTGTCTAAAGTTTGAGATATTTTTTTTAGAGTTTCTTGAGAGGAATTCGGAGGCAAGCTGATTATAATTTGTTTCCCTTTTGTTTTTGAAACAATTGTCCCATTGGATTTTTGAGTGGCGAGAATCCTTTTGAAATTATCAATTTCTTCTTGATTGATTGTTTTGACGCTGTCGCAAAGGAGTTTGAAATTTCCGTCTTTGTTGGATATTTTTCCGCTTGCAACAATTATTTTTTCTTCTTCCCAGGAAGAAGCGGTATTTTCCAAAATTTTGGGAAAAACCAAAATTTCCATACTGGAAAACATATCTTCAATAGTGACAAAGAGCATGGTTTTTTGAGTTTTCAGGTATATTTTTTGAACTTTGGAAATAACTCCGCCGACACTGATATTTTTTCCTATTGAATCGGAATTTATTTCCCGGATTGGGGTAGTTTGGTTATCAAAATATTCTTGATATTCACGAGCGGGATGATCGGTGATGTAAAGTCCGAGTAGTTCTTTTTCCCAAGCCAGCCTTTCTTTTTTTTCAGCTGGCGAAGCTTGGACCAAAGAAATGTCCGGAAGTTTAACTTCGCTAAGACCGAAAAGACTGCCTTGATTGGAATTTTTTAAATTTTGAAAGTTTTTTGAATAAACAAGGATGTTTTCCATTGAAGCTAAAATTTGATTTCTTTCACCAAATTTTTCAATAGCGCCGACTTTAGCTAAAGCTTCAATTGATTTTTTATTTAAATCCTTGCTATCCACCCTTTCTATGAATTCGGTGAAATTTTTAAATTTTCCGTTCCTTTTTCTCTCTTCAACTATTTCGTGGGCAACTGTGTGCCCGACATTTTTGATGGCGTTTAATCCAAAGCGAATTCTTTCAGCTTTTGTTTCGGGGTCAATGATGACGGCAAATTCTTCAAAACTTTCGTTAATGTCCGGTGGTAAAACTTCAATGCCCATTTCTCTACATTCTTGAACTTCAATCGCTACTCGGTCAATATTATCTTGATCGGAAGTAAGAAGAGCAGCCATAAATTCAGCCGGAAAGTGTGCTTTGAGATAAGCTGTTTGATAGCCGATGAGTCCGTAGCAAGCGGCATGGGATCGATTAAATCCGTAGCCGGCGAAAGGTTCTATGTAAGCGAAAACTTGCTCGCCGATTTTTTTGTCAATACCTTGTTTGACACAACCTTCAATAAATTTTATTTTTTGTTCTTGGATAAGAGCAAAGATTTTTTTCCCCATTGCTTTTCTGAGAACATCAGCTTCACCAAGCGTGAATCCGGCCAAGGCTTGTGCGATTTGCATTACTTGTTCTTGATAAACGGCAACGCCGTAAGTTTTTTTGAGAACAGGTTCCAATTTCGGATGAAGATAAATTATTTTTTTCTCTCCATGTTTTCTAGCAATAAAATCAGGAATCCAATCCATTGGTCCTGGGCGATAGAGGGCCACCATAGCAATGACATCTTCCAGATTATTGGGGCTGAGCAGTTTTAGGTATCTTTTCATTCCGGAACTTTCCAATTGAAAAACTCCGGTGGTGCGGGCCTCCTGAAGAAGTGTGAAGGTTTTTTTGTCATCTATCGGAATATCATCAATTTTAATGTCTATGTTTTTGGTTTTTCTGACAATGCGGAGCGTATTTTGGATGATGGTTAAATTTTTAAGTCCCAAAAAATCCATTTTGAGGAGACCGATTTTTTCCACAAAACTGGATTTGGTGGAGGAAGAATATTGAGTTACTGTTCCTTCTCCTTTGCCTTTTCCGGTAATTTTTTGAAGAGGAGTGTATTCGGTTACCGGATCTTTAGTGATAACTACGCCACAGGCATGCATGGAGGCGTGGCGAGCTACACCTTCAAGTCTTTGAGCACTGTCAATAAGTTTCTTGGCGTCTTCTCCGGATTCATAATGATCTTTAAATTCCTTGACTTCATCCAAGGCTTTTTCAATTGAAGAAAACATTGGAATCATCTTGGATGTTTTGTCGCAAAATTCATAGGGAAGTCCTAACGCTCGTCCAGTGTCGCGAATAGCGGCTCGGGCGGCCATTGTTCCAAAGGTAATAATTTGAGCCACATGATCGTTGCCATATTTCTTGCGGACATAATCCAGAACATCATCTCGGCGGTCGTCAGCAAAGTCCATATCAACATCAGGCATTGAAATCCTTTCCGGATTGAGAAATCTTTCAAAAAGCAAATCATATTTGATGGGATCAATGTTGGTGATTCCAACTAAATAAGAGACAAAACTGCCAGCGGCACTGCCACGGCCCGGACCGACAACAATTCCTTGATCTTTAGCCCAATTAACAAAATCTTGAACGATTAAAAAGTAAGAGGCAAAGCCGGTTTTGTGAATAATATCCAATTCATATTCCATTCTGTCTAAATATTCTTGAGTCGGATTTGATCCGATTTTTTTCTTCATTCCTTCTTCGCATAAGTGTCTGAGATAAGTTTCAGCATCAAAACCTTCTGGTACTTCAAAATGGGGAAGCTGAGTTTCTCCCAAAGTAATTTCTAAGTTGCATTTGTCAACGATTTCTTGCGTGTTAGCAAGTGCTTCGGGAATTTCCGAAAAGTGAGCCAGCATTTCTTCCGAACTTTTAACATAGAGTTCAAAGTCCATCAAATTCATTCTATTTTCTTCGTGGACCTTGCGATTGGTTTGAATACAAAGAAGAATATCTTGAACGGAAGCATCTTCTTTTTTTACATAATGGATATCATTGGTGGCAACTATTTTGAAAGCGTGTTTTTTGGCGATTGCAATAAGAGCCTTATTGGCTATTTCTTGATTGGGAAACTTGGGATGATGTTGAATTTCCAGATAGAAGTCGCCGGGAGCAAAAATGTCCCGATATTCAAGAGCTAATTTTTCCGCTTTTTCCAAATCTCCCTCAATAGCAGCGGCGGGAACTTCACCTTCAGCGCAAGCACTGAGGCCAATCAATCCTTCGGCATATTCTCGCAAAACTTTCCGGTCAATTCTGGGTTTGTAATAAAATCCTTCTAAGTGAGCGATGGAAATAAGTTTCATTAAATTTTTGTATCCTTTTTGGTTTTTTGCCAAAAGTATCAAATGGTGCCTTCTTTTATCAATAGAATCATTGTTTTTACTGTGAAGGTTGTTGGGTGTAATATACATTTCGCAACCAATGATTGGCTTTATGCCTCTTTCTTTGGCTTTTATAAAAAATTCAATGCCTCCATAAAGAACTCCATGATCAGTGAGAGCCATTGCTTCCATTCCGAGCTCTTTAGCGCGATCCAGAAGATCGTCTATTTTAGCAAGTCCATCAAGAAGAGAGTAGTGGGAATGAACATGCAAATGCGTAAAGGGAATTTTATTTTCTGACATAAAATTTAAGTAAATAAAAACCACTAACAAAATTAGTAGTTAAATATAAAAATATGGGATGAATTATTCATAGCACTGATTCTATTTTCATAGCCCGGATTGCTCGCAAGGGTTTTGCAAAATAGATATTAACTACTTTAGAGTATAACACATTTAAGTGCTATAATAAAATTATGATTATTTCAAACTTTGAGACCGAAAAAGAGCTATTGGAAAATGATTATGCGCTAGTGATAGGTATTGATGAAGCCGGGCGAGGGCCGTTGGCCGGTCCGGTTGTGGCCGGAGCAGCGACTTTCAAATCTTTTTCCGATTTGGATTTGGAAAACAAATGTTGGAATCTGATTCGGGATTCCAAAACGCTGAGCCTTAAGCAGCGAGAAAAAGCTTTTGATTTTGTAATGGAAAATTTTTATGTTGGCATCGGAATTTGCGATCACCAAACGATTGATAGAATTAATATTTTGGAAGCCAGTTTTTTGGCAATGAAAAAATCTTTAAGCGATTTGTCAAAAAATATCAGAAAAAATGGTAAGACGATGATTCTTTTGGATGGCAACAAAAAAATTCCTAATTTTTCTGGAGAACAAAAAGCTATTATAAGTGGCGACAAATTAGTAAAATCCATTTCGGCGGCGTCAATTGTGGCTAAAGTTACTCGGGATCGGATGATGCTTGAGTTTCATAAAGCATATCCCGAGTATTATTTTAATAAGCACAAGGGCTATGGAACCAAGTTGCATTTAGATTGTCTCAATGAGCATGGTCCATCAGAAATTCATCGCCAAAGCTTTGCTCCGGTCAAAAATCTTGCCAAAAGCTGATTTTGATGTTAGATTGGTAAATGTAAATCAAACTAATGGAAAGCTTGAGTTTTGAGGATTTTTGGCGGATTTTTAAAACCGAACACTTTAGACTTCAGACTTTCAAATTTTATTTATGCCAGTACAAAAACAGCGACACACTAAACAAAGAAGAGATCGAGCGAGAATATTTTTGGAATTAACCAAAAATACTTTGGTAAAGTGTTCCAATTGCGGAGCAGCTATCAAAGCTCACATTGTTTGTCCAAAATGTGGATTTTACAAAGGCAAGGAAGTGGTAAATACTTTGAAAAAAGTTAAAAAAACCAAAAAATAATAGCTATGGCTAATCGTCATCTTTCCAGATCAATCGCGATGCAATCACTTTACGAGTGGGATTTTAACGGTCGGAAAGAGGAAATGGTTGAGGAAATAATCAAAAAAAATATCCAAGAGTTTGCGCCTGGAATAGAAGACGATTCTTTTGTGCGAGGTTTGGTTTTAAATGTAATTAAAAATCAAAAAAAAATTGATCCTTTGATTGAGAAATGTGCGCCGGAGTGGCCTTTAGAACAAGTAACTTTGGTAGACAGAAACATATTGCGCTTGGGAATTTATGAGTTGCTTTTCGGGAACTATGAAGAAGTTCCTCCCAAAGTGGCAATCAATGAATCTATTGAATTGGCTAAATCTTTTGGTGGAAATTCCAGTGGGAGATTTGTAAACGGAGTTTTAGGAACAATTTACCGTGATTTGGGAGAACCGTTGAAAAATGATTCATCCGGAAAAAAGGACGGGGAGAACGGGAAAAAGGAATAGTTTTCAAATAAGCAAATTGACTAAAAAAGCGAAAGACAAAAAATCAAGAATCAAAACCATTATTTAACTTATTTATCTTGAATCGTGGTTTTGCATTTTGAATTTGGTTTTCGTTTTATTAAAAAAATGTTTGATTTTTCCAAGTTAGCGGAAAAACTAGAGGTTAATTTTCACAATCTTGATCTCTTGAAGCAAGCCCTGACTCATCGGTCATATCTTAATGAGCATCGGGACTATAAATTAGATCACAACGAACGCTTGGAGTTTTTGGGTGATGCGGTTTTGGAATTGGTAGTAACTGAATATTTGTATAAAAATTATCCCAATCCGGAAGGAGAATTGACCAATTGGCGAGCGGCTTTGGTAAACGGGGAAATGTTGGCGAAAATTTCCAAACGATTGGGAGTGGAGGAATATCTTCTGATGAGCAAGGGAGAGGCAAAAGATAAAGGTCGGGCCAGACAATATCTTTTGGCTAATGCCTTTGAGGCAATTGTCGGAGCGATGTATTTGGATTATGAAACAAAGGGGTATGAAATTGCCAAAACATTTATTTTGAAAAATGTGGTGGCGGAATTACCGGAAATTATTGAGAAAAAGTTATATATGGATCCAAAAAGTAGATTTCAGGAGGAGTCTCAGGACAAAGTCGGTCTTACTCCAAATTATAGAGTTCTTGGCGAAGAGGGTCCGGATCATGACAAGCAATTTGTGGTGGGAGTATTTTTGGGAGAAGAAAAAGTGGCTGAAGGTAAGGGCGCTTCCAAACAAGAAGCGCAAAGAGAGGCTGCAGTGAAAGGATTAGAAGAAAAAGGTTGGTAATTTTTTTATTTGTCTTCTGAAAAAGCCCAATAGCGGGCTTTTTTGTTTTTTCAAATTTGTGATAAAATAAACAAGTAATATTTAAAATGCTTTAAGTTGATTTATCAGCTTTTAGTTTTTAATTTTTGTGTTTCTAAAAAAACTGGAAATTCAAGGTTTTAAATCTTTTGCCAACAAGACTTCGTTGGATTTTTCGTTTTCAGAAAACGGATCAAGAAGTGTGACAGCAGTTGTTGGTCCGAATGGGAGTGGCAAGTCAAATATCGCTGATTCTATTCGTTGGGTGATGGGAGAGCAATCAATGAAAAATCTTAGAGGGAAAAAATCGGAAGATATTATTTTTGCTGGTTCAGGAAAAAAGGCTCGTTTAGGAAGTGCTCAAGTTAGTTTGTATTTTGATAATTCGGACAAACGGATCCCGTTGGATTTTTCCGAAGTTTCCATTACCAGAAAAATTTTTAGGAGTGGAGAGAGTGAATATTTGGTTAATGGTTCAAGAGTGAGACTTCAAGATATTGTAGATATTTTAGCCAAGGCAGGAATTGGAAAAGAGAGTTATTCTATTGTGAATCAAGGAATGGCGGATGCAATTCTAAATGCCACCCCATTGGAAAGACGGTCTTTAATTGAAGATGCTGCCGGAGTTAAACAATATCAAATCAAAAAAGATCGGTCAATTCGCAAATTGGAAAAAACTAAAGAAAATTTGAGAAGAGCCAAGGAACTTTCGGAGGAAATTCAACCGCATCTTAGGATGCTCAAGAGGCAAGCTGAAAAAGCTTCTCAGGGCGAAGAAATTTCCCGAAAACTTAAAGAAAAACAAACAATTCTATTCACTTATTTGTGGAATTATTTTCAGAAAGAGCGAGGCGGTTTGACTCAAAAGAAAGACGAGTTGGGAGTATTAATGATGAATATCCAAAGAGAAGTTGACAAGCTAACAGATGCTATTAATCAAGAATCAAAAGAAAATCAGGTTAATGATAATTTTTCCGGGCTGGAGAAAGAAAGAGAATTTTTACGCAATCAGAAGAATCAATTGGACAGAGAGCTTATCATGACGGAAGGAAGAGTTGAGATTGAAAAAGAAAAAATCAAGAATTTAGAGATGATTAAGGAAATTCAGATCAAAAGTACCCTAATTGATCTTCCGTATGTCAAAGGAGAAATTGAGGAAATAAAAAAAGATCAAGATCGGTTAGTGCAAAAAATTGCAAGAGTGGAAAAATTGGAAGAACTTCAGGAAATCAAGGAATTTGCCCAGGCTATCAAAGCGCGTTTGGATAATTTGAAATCGGATGTGGAAAAAGGCAAAAAAGAAGAGCAAGTCAAAAACGAAAAGACCCAAGAAAAAAAAGCAATAACTGAAATTTCTGAAAGGATAATTGCTTTTCAAAAAAGAAACGAAGAAATCAAAAAAGAAATTGTTAAACTGGAAGAACAAGAAAAAGAAATAAGTCAAAAAATAGAAGCAGAAATTGAAGTGGATAAACAAAAGAGGCGGAAATTTTTTGAAGTGGAAAGAAACCTCAGAATCAAACAAGAAGAATTGGGCAAAATCAAAGATAGTTTCAATGAGTCAAAAATTTCTTTGGCTCGGGTGGAAGTTAGGGAGGAAGATTTGAGAAATGAAATTAGGGAGGCACTCGGAAAAAATCCGGAAGATTTGAAAGTTGAGACTGGGGAAACAATAGACAAATTTTCTTTGGAAAATGAAATCAACAAGCTTAAAATTCAAATGGAACAAATTGGAGGAATTGATCCTTTAGTGATGGAAGAATACAAGGAAACTAATGAGCGGTATGATTTTTTGGTGCGAGAGTCGGAAGATTTGGAAAAAGCCATTGTTTCCTTGAAAGAAATTATTAAGGAAATGGATCAGAAAATAAATGTGGTTTTTGCTTCTACTTTTGAGGAGATTAACAAGGAATTTTCCAAATATTTCCGAATAATTTTCGGTGGTGGAAATGCTAGATTGATCAAAGCGAAAGTTAGAACTCAAAAAAAGAAAAATAAAGATTCCTTGGAAGAAATTGATCAAGAAGATCTGGATGTTTCTGAAGAAAGTGAAGAAGATAAAAATGAAATTGGAATTGATATTACAGCTTGCCCTCCAGGGAAAAAGATTAGTAATTTATCAATGCTTTCTGGGGGAGAACGATCACTTACTTCTCTGGCTTTGCTTTTTGCTATCATATCTCACAATCCACCACCCTTTTCCGTTTTGGATGAAGTAGAGGCAGCGCTTGATGAAGCTAATTCCAAGCGTTTTGGAAGGATTATTCAGGAACTTGGAGGCAATACGCAATTTGTAGTAATTACTCACAACAGAGAAACTATGCGTCAAGCCGCTCTTCTTTATGGAGTGACAATGGGTGAGGACGGTATTTCCAAATTGCTTTCGGTCAAGATTGATCAAGTAGGTCAAGGAGGAAAAATATTAAAATAAAATCAAATGGAATATTTTGATGTGGTTATTGTTGGAGCAGGTCCAGCCGGTCTACGTTGTGCTGAGATTTTAGGAAACTCTAATCTTAGAGTTTTAATTTTGGAAAGAAAAAAAGAAATCGGTCCTAAGGTTTGTGCGGGCGGGCTTACTGCTAAGGATATGGAGTATTTAGGTATTCCCAAAGAACTAATTGATTTTTCCTATAAGCGAATAAAGTTTGATGTTTCTGGATATAAATCAGAAGTGATAGATGATAAAAATATTGTCCTTACAATAGATAGGAAAAATTTGGGAGAATGGCAATTTAACAAAATTAAAAAAATCAAAAATATTTTTATTGGAATTGGAGAATCAGTTTTAGAGATTAAAAATAATTTTATTATTAGCAGTAAAAGAAAAATAGGCTATAAATTTTTAGTTGGAGCTGATGGTTCAACATCATTAGTACGAAAATACTTAGGAATCAGTTCAGAAAAAATTTCGGTTGCTATTCAATATATAATTCCAACTCAGAAATTTAAGGAGCTAGAGGTTTTTTTTGACCCTCAATTATTTAAGGCTTTTTATGCTTGGATATTTCCTCATAAGGATTATGTTTCCATCGGTTGTGGTTGTGATCCGAAAGTTTTTCCGGTTGCGGATTTGATGGGAAATTTTAAATATTGGCTTAAAAAAAATAAAATTGACACAACGGGCGGAATATATCAATCTTTTCCGATAAATCATGATTACAGGGGATATAAATTTAAGAACATATTTTTAGCAGGTGATGCCGGAGGTTTTGCTTCTGGTTTAACTGGAGAAGGTATCTATCAGGCGTTTGTTTCAGGAGAAGAAGTGGCCAAATTAATTTTAGATCCTGAATATAAGCCTAAAAAAATTGAAGAACTTCTTAGTATAAAAAAAAGACACGATTTTTTGTTAAAAGTATTTACTAAATATAAGAGGTCGCAAATTATTTTGTTTTATGTGGGAAAAACTTTTTCAAAGGTACCCTGTTTGCGAAAAAGAATTTTGAAGATGGTAGCTTGATGGTTGGCAAAGGATAAAGTTTTTTTATTTTATAAATATAGCAAACATACACATAAATAATCTCGTAATTGACAAATTTTATCTTTTGCTATAGAATTGACTAGTAATAAATTAAACCCTAAATTAGGCTTATTTTTAGCCTGGTTTTGCCTTAATTCAAGATATGTTGACTATAAGATTTGCTCGCGTTGGAAAAAAGAATAGAGCTCAATTTAAAATAATGCTTCAAGAACATACTGTTGCTCCTGGAGGAAGACACATTGAAGTTTTGGGAAGTTATGATCCGCATTTGAAGCAGGCAGTTTTAAAGGAAGACAAAATAAAATACTGGATTTCCCGAGGAGCAAAAATGTCTGACACAGTTCATAATTTGTTTGTTTCCAAAGGAATCATTGATGCTAAAAAAATAGCAGTGAAATTGCCGGAAAAGAAAATTGAGGAAAGTTCAGAAGAAGTTAAAGAAATTTCGGAAAAAACCGAGGAAGTCAAAAAAGAAGAGGCTCCTGAAGAAGAAAAAGCTGAAGAAGTCAAATAACAACAGTTGACATTTGGAATATTTTTTGTATAGAATAATAAGATTCCACAGACAACAGGCATCCCCAATGGGGAGCAAGTCCTGTC
Organism: uncultured Bdellovibrionales bacterium; assembly: GCA_964538685.1. GTDB lineage: Bacteria > Patescibacteriota > Minisyncoccia > Moranbacterales > UBA2206 > CAZIFD01. Next base: position 6,389 of record CAZIFD010000012.1, on the reverse strand, counting down.
GAGGAATAGATATTGTTTATCTATTTTGTCTGCGGGAAACCGCAGTTTTATATTGCTAAAATTCAAAATTATGCAAACGAAAGTTCAAAAAAAAGAAATAATTAAAAACTTGGCGGAAAATTTTAAAAATTCCAAAGCCATTGTTTTTTCTGATTTCAAGGGTCTAACGGTCAAAGATATGACGGATCTTCGCAAAGAATTGCGCGAGAAAGAAATTTCTTTCAAGGTAGTCAAAAAAACATTAATTGATTTGGCGCTTAAGGATGCAGGTTTGGAGGCTAATGTGAAGAGTTTGGAGGGTCAAATTGCTTTGGCAGTTTCTAAAAATGATGAAGTGGAAGCGGCTAGAATAATTGCCAAGATGGCTAAAGCCAAAGATAGTTTGAAAATAGTCGGAGGATTTTTGGGAGAGAAGAATATTAGTCAAGAGGAAGTAATTGCTCTTTCCAAACTGCCATCCAAGGAAGAACTATTGGCTAAATTTGTCGGTTCTATCAATGCCCCGGTTTCCGGATTTGTTAATGTTTTGGCAGGTAATCTGCGAGGATTGGTCAATGTGCTGAAAGCTATTGGAGACAATAAGTAATTTTTGTTAATCAAATAAATAATTTAATTTTAAAACTATGTCAGAAGAAAAAAAGACAACCGAGGAAACAAAGGAAGTTCAAGTTCCTGAAAAATTCCAAAAATTAGTTTCTGAAATTGAAACTATGAGCGTTTTGGAACTTTCCGAATTAGTGAAGGTTCTTGAAGAGAAATTTGGTGTAAGCGCAGCTGCTCCTATGATGATGGCGGGTGTAGCTGGTGTTGCCGCCGGAGATGGAGCTGGTGCTGCTGAAGAAAAATCAGAATTTGATGTTGAAGTGACTGCTTGTGGAGCTTCTAAAATCAATGTAATCAAAGTGGTTAGAGAAGTGACTGGTTTGGGTCTCAAGGATGCTAAAGATTTGGTAGATGCCGCTCCTAAAGTTATTAAGGAAGGTGTGGCCAAGGAAGAAGCTGAAGGAATGAAGAAAAAATTGGAAGAAGCTGGAGCTACTGTTACTTTGAAATAAGAGTTTAAGTTTTTTCTTTCTTTAAAAACCGTCCCTGAGGGACGGTTTTTTTGTATTTCATAATTTTCTTTAGTCAACATCTCCTATTTTTTGGAGATCAAGTAGTTTTTTGTAAAGGCCTTTATTTTTTTGAGAAAGTTCAAGATGATTTCCAGTTTCAATAATTTTTCCTCTTTCCAAAACAATGATTTTTTCAGCTTTTTTGATGGTACTGAGGCGATGAGCAATAATAATGACAGTGCGACCTTTTCTGATTTTTTCTATAGCTTCCTGAATTAGCTTTTCACTGACTGAATCTAAATTACTAGTAGCTTCATCAAAAATCAAAATGCGGGGATTGGCTAAAATAGCTCGGGCTATTCCTAATCTTTGTCTTTGCCCTCCAGAAAGCTTGACCCCTCTTTCTCCGACTAGTGTGTCGTATTTCTGACTCAAATTTTCAATGAATTCGTGAGCGTTGGCGATTTTGGCGGCAGCTTCTATTTCTTCTTGCGAAGCGTCGGGTTTGGCATAAGCAATGTTATCCCTAACAGATGAGTCAAAAATATCAACTTCTTGAGGAACAATAGCGATAAATCGACGAAAAGCAAAAAGATTATAATCTTTAAGATTTTTTCCATCTAAAAGCACAGTTCCTTGTTGAGGATCATAATGACGATAAATCATTCTGGCTAGAGTGGTTTTTCCGCCTCCGCTGGGGCCGACTAAGGCAGTTACGCAACCGGAAGGTATTTTGGTGTTGACATTGTCAAGAGCCAATGCGGAATCTTTTTCATAAGAAAAACTTATATTTTTAAACTCAATTAAACCATCAATTTTCTGGGGAACGATTCCTTTTGTTGGGTTTTGAATGGTTGATTTTTCTTGGGAAATTTCGTTGAGTCTTCTGACTGCTTCACCGGAATCCATAATTCGGTCGTAAAGGCGGGAAATTCGGTAGAGGGAAAATAAAGCTTTTTCAGAAATAGTGAAAACAAAAACTAGACTTCCTATGCTAATTTGTCCTTTCCAAATCAGGAACAGGCCAAAAAGAAGCACTAGAGATCGGCCTATGTCAATAATTAGATTTCTTCTCAAATTAACCTTAAAGATTTTTCCAAATTCAAAAATGATCATTTGCATAGTTTTCTGAATGATTCGGGAAAATTCTTTTTTCTCTCTTTCTTCTTGAACGAATGATTTGACAGTATTAATGTTGATTATGGATTGAGCCATCATTCCGGACGATTCTTCTTCTAAATCATATCTCTTTTTGCGGTAGGGAAAAACAGTCTTATTGACTTTGAGAGTGATGATGATAAAGGCTGGAACAAAGATGAGAAAAATAAAGCCAAAGCGCCAATCAACCACAAATAGGACAATAGTAGTGAAAATAATTTGGAAAATAGTCGGTCCGACTTCCCAAAAGAAATTTCCCCAAAGATCATTGATTTTGTCTATACCTCTTCTGACTTTGACAATTTTGTTGCCGGTATTTTCTTTTTCGTGATAACTGAGGCTTAAATAAAGCATTTTGCTATGTATCTTTTTTGATAAACCCAAATCAATTTGAGTCATTGTCTTTATGATATATTTGTCTCGCCAAAAGTCTGTCAGGGAGGAAAACTGATCGGCAGCGAACATTGAAATTGCCAGTCCTAGGATTTTTTGGATATTTTTTGGGTCAAATTGGGTGATGATGTCAATGATAATTTTAAGAATATATGGTCCGATCAAGTTGATAATTTCCAGGAAAATAGTGATTGAGAGAAGAAGAAATATTTGTTTTCTGACAAAACTCAAAAGACTCCAAAGTCCTTTCCAGAATTCTTTGAAATTAAATTTAGCGTCTTTTTCAATTGAGATTTCTTTTTCTGGCATTTTTTTTGAAATAATAACAAAATTAATAATAGATAAAAATTTTAAATTAGTCAAAAATTGCATTAAAAATAAAAAACAATCCAAAGATTGTTTTTATTAGTTGGGCCGGAGGGATTCGAACCCCCGAAATGCATGGACCAAAACCATGTGCCTTACCGCTTGGCTACGGCCCAATGTTTATTGCCTAATTCTATTGTTCAATCACTTTCCCTCCCATAATTTGAAGGGCGCTGTCAAGCAGGGAAAGATTTTCTTTGTTTTCTTTTTGTGAATCAGGCGTCATTTCTTTGTCTGGAGCTTCTCTTTTTGGAAAAATATTTTTATCGATGACAACTTTGACGCGTATTTTCAACCCCAGAATTTTACCAAAAACATCCTCAACTGTCAATCGGCTTTCCGGATCTTCCAGTTTTTCTTTGTAGAAGTCATAAGGAGTGGCTAAGGTTATTTCTTGGCCGAAGGTTTCAATTGGCTGACAATTGGAAAGAAGAGCGCTGAGAGAGTGATTAAAGGGCTTGATTTCAATAAGAAGTTTTTTCCAATTCTGCTTAACCAAATCTATCTCTATTTCTTTCTCTGTTTCGCAAATGGTTTTTTTTGGAACGGATTTATTGACTTCGGTTGTTTTTTTATTTTCTTCCAATGGAATTTTTTTTTCTTCAATCTTGACAGTTGTTGCTGGTTTCGGAATATTTTTTTCTGATTCTGTTTTTTGGGGCAAACTTCCAGTAGCTTTGATAATGGCCATTTCCAAAGGGAGTTGCGGAAGAACAAAAGAAGAAAGTTTTCCCTGGGCTTCTATTAAAAAATCTATGGTGTCAATAATTCTTTCTAGTTCAATTTCTTTTTCTTGGCTAATCATTTTTTCCAATTGTTCCTGGGTCATTTCGTAGGAAAAATGTTTTTTGAGATTTGGACTGATTTTGAGAAGCATAAGTTGCCGAAAGTGATTAATGAGAGATTTATTGAATACAGAAAGATTGAATCCGTTTTCCAATAGAAAGTTTATTTTGGAAATGGCTTCTGAAGAGTTTTTTTGAATAATTTGACTGGCGACTTCTTCGGTGAATTTTCTATCGCTGGTTCCAAGAATCGTTTCCACCTCCTTAAGTGTTATATTTTTGTCTTCCAATGAAATTATTTGTTCCAAAAGACTTTCGGCATCTCGCATTCCTCCTTCAGCGGCAATGGCAATCATTTCCAAGGCTTCTTGGTCAACTTTTATTTTTTCATTTTGGACAATGAAAGATAATTTTTCAATAATACTCTTGATGGGTAAGCGGGAAAAATCAAATCTTTGGCAACGACTTAGGATAGTTTCGGGAATTTTGTGAATTTCAGTAGTAGCTAAAATGAAAATGACATGCTTGGGCGGTTCTTCCAGTGTTTTCAGGAGAGCGTTCCAAGCACCGCTAGAGAGCATATGAACTTCATCAATGATATAGACTTTGTATTTGAGTAAAGTGGGTGGCAAAGAAACAGTTTCTTTGAGTTCTCTAATATTATCTACGCCGGTATTGGAGGCAGCGTCAATTTCAATAATATCCAGAGATTTATTTTCATTGACAGTTTGGCAAGCTTGGCATTTTTCACAAGTTAAAGCTTTTTTTGAGTTTTCACAATTTACCGTTTTAGCTAAAATTCTGGCAATTGATGTTTTTCCAGTTCCGCGTGGCCCGGTAAAAATATAGGCCTGTCCAATACGATTTTTTAAAATTGAATTTTTGAGAGTATCCAGAATGTGTTTTTGACCGATGATTTCGGAAAAATTTTTCGGGCGATATTTTCTATAAAGCGTTTGGGACATAATTTTTTGAATTAAATTAAGAGGGCCAAATTTGACACCCCCCTCTTTTTTATTTTTTGAAAACCGATTTCAAATCAATTGTAGCACAAAAAAAATCCTCCGAAAAGGAGGATTTTTTTGGAGAAAAGCTGTTATTTTTTGAAAACCCAAAATTTATAACCAGCGAAGTTCCAAATCAAACCGAAAGCGGTTCCAATTAACGCTCCGAGATTTACCCAGATTTGATCGGTTAGGAATGACCAACTGAGAGAGGTGTTAATAAAAGGCTTAAGGTAAGTTATTGACAGGGTTGAAACTGAAACATTAATAAGCATTCCTACGATGCTAACAAAAAGAAATTGAGAAAACTTTTGTCCCTCTTTTTGTTTTGAATTGTCCTTGAATGTCCAGTGTTTGTTGAGAAAATAACTGAAAGTGACTGCGGCGATAAAGGATATTCCTTTTTGGACGGCATAACCGGCTCCACTTTTGATTCCGGTGGTGGCAGTTTCTATATTAAGAATAGTAAGATCAACTAATGTATTCATTATGCCAACCAAGAAAAATTTAGCGAACTGTTGAATAAGGGGAAATTTTTTCAATAAAGTATCCATCATTTAATCTTCTAAATTATTAAGTTCTTTTTTAAGTTCTTCCAAATCCGGCTCCCATTCATCAATGGCTGTCAGTTCTTTTTTGGGTTTCTCTTCTTCTTTTTCTTCTCTTTCTGAAAAAACAAGTTCAGTTTTGGCAGAATTGAAAAATTTATTTTTCTGAAGGACATTTTCAATTGATCCCCAATCTGAATTCATATCTTTGGATGTAACCAAGGTTACTTCATCTCCCGGTTCAACTTTGAAATAGGTAATTGAAGCGAGAAGAACCTTGTATGGCTTGCCGTCAGCCATTATGAAGTAATTTCCGTCGCTGTCTTGGTTGGCGACTCCGATCAGTCGCCTTCTTTCTATTGGACCAATTTGTTTGTACACGAAAGACCCATCGGGAGTAATGGTTAGTTTTAACATATCTCCTTCAACCAATTTTGATTTTGAGGCGTAGTTGGCCGGAACAGGATATTGTTTTCCGTCAGTACCAATCATAATTTGTCCGTCAAAAGTGCCTTCAATGATTTTTCCATCATCATTTTCTTCTATTTTCTTTTTGCGACCGACTTTTTTCTTTCCTTCCAATTGGAGAAGCATCGCCTTGGCACCGGACAAAGTTTTCTCAGCGTTATAAATCATTTCGCGAAGAGCTTGAATTTTTTCCGGATTTTTGTCAATTTGTTCTTCCATTATTTTGTTTTTTGATTTGTTTTTATTTTTATGAATTAATTATAAAACTGAAAAGGCAACCGTGCAAGTGTTTTGAATAATATTTTTTTATTATCTTTTCTTGTGGCGATTAGTACGAAAAAGAAATTAAAAAATTCAGGAATATTTATGGAAAATTGACAAGAAAGAAATTTTGTTTGAGAATATGGCAAACTTGCAGATAAGCAAATCGGTTTGTCAAAAATTTACGGAATGTAGTATAACGGCAGTATGCACGCATGGGGTGCGTGTGACCCGGGTTCAATTCCCGGCATTCCGACCAAAGCAAAAAAATAAATTTCGGGCTGTGGTATAGTGGTATTACGCACGATTCGGGTTCGTGTAATCCCGGTTCAATTCCGGGCAGCCCGACCA
>CAZIFD010000011.1:0-27534 GCA_964538685.1 uncultured Bdellovibrionales bacterium | reverse complement strand
GGTCCACTGGTGTTGGTAGAGCGTCCCGATGAACATCGGGGAGGTCAGGAGTTCGCCCCGATGCTTTGAGCGGGGTAAAAGTCTCCTCAGGTCCACAGAATTTTTTCCCGGCGTCAGTCGGGATTTTTGAAAAGGACAATTAGCTCAGTTGGTTAGAGCGCTACATTCACACTGTAGAGGCCACTGGTTCGAGTCCAGTATTGTCCACGAAATACGGGCCTATAGTATAGTGGTAATACACCGCATTCGCATTGCGGAGACATGAGTCCGATTCTCATTAGGTCCACAAAATAAACCAGCCCTATGCTGTTTATTTTTTGTTTTATATATTAGAATGTTGATGAGTGGCGTTTAAAAATAGAAAACATAAACAAAAAGTTAATCAAGCTCTCGTAGCTCAGTGGATAGAGCGCCGCCGTCCTAAGGCGGGCGCCGTAGGTTCGATTCCTACCGAGAGCACTAATTCAAAAATGCTTCATAAAATCCCCAATCAAATAAAAGAAGTTCTTGAAAAGCTGGAAACGGCCGGTTTTGAGGCGTACCTTGTTGGGGGATGCGTGCGGGATCTTCTTATGGACCATGAACCTAGTGATTGGGATGCTGCTACTAATGCCCGACCGGAAGAAATCATAAAAATATTTCCCGACAGTTTCTATGAAAATGATTTTGGAACAGTCGGAGTGAAAACTGAAAAATTTACTGATGGTGACGGAGAACATGATGTGGTTGAAGTGACGACTTATCGGACAGAGGGGGTGTATTCTGATAAACGACGGCCGGACGAAGTTATTTTTGCAGATACTTTGGAGATGGATTTAAAAAGAAGAGATTTTACAATAAATGCTTTGGCGGCGAAGATTAATAAAAATAAATTAGAAATTGTTGATTTATTTTCCGGTCAAAAAGATCTGAAAAATAAAACTATTCGGGCGGTGGGGAAGTCGGAAGAAAGATTTTCCGAAGATGCACTTCGGATGATGCGGGCGGTACGATTTCAAAGTAAACTTGGATTTAAAATTGAAAAGAAAACTCTGGAAGCTATTCAAAAAAATTCCAGTGATTTGAAATTTGTGGCATTAGAAAGAATTAAAGATGAACTTTCCAAAATTATTTTGTCTGATAATCCAAGCGAAGGAATTGAAACGCTTCAAAAAGTTGGTTTGCTTCTGTATATCATTCCAGAACTGGAAAAGGGGATTGGAGTGGGTCAAAATCGCCACCATATCCACAATATTTGGGAACATAATCTAATGTCCCTTAAATTTTGTCCTTCCAAAAAGTTGGAAGTGAGACTCGCCTCTCTTCTTCATGACATTGCGAAGCCCCAGACCAAAAGAGGAGAGGGAGAATTTTCTACTTTTTACAATCATGATCATGTTGGCGCACGAGTGGCGAAAAAGATTTTAGAACGCCTTAGATTTTCTAATGACATAATCCAGAAAGTTTATCTTCTCATTGATAATCATATGTTTTATTATGATGTTGAAGAAGTTGGTGAAGCTTCGGTGCGTCGTTTGATAAAAAAAGTCGGTTTGGAAAATATGAAAGATTTAATTGATCTTCGGATTGCCGATCGGCTTGGGTCGGGAACGCCGAAAGCCAAACCCTACAAACTTCGTCATTTAGAATATATTATTGAAAAGGTTTCTAAGGATGCTGTTTCGGTCAAAATGCTCAAAATTAACGGCAATGATTTAATGAAAAACTTGAAAATCGCGCCCGGGCCGAAAATCGGAGCTATCTTAGATGTGCTTCTCTCAGAAGTGATTGAAGATGCTTCCCGGAATGAAAAAGAGATTCTGCTTGCTCGGGCCAAAGAACTCACTTCTGAAAATCTGGAAAAGCTTCGTGATATGGCCAAGGAAAGGATTGAGGAAAAGAAGGAAGAAGACGATCGGGAAATCAGAAACAAACATTGGGTGAAGTAGCGTTTCTGTATAGTTTTGTTATAAATGTATATATTTGACATTTTCTGTATAGTTTATATAATTAATGTATAGATTTATAAACAGTTAGCTATGCAGTCAAATCTTCTCACAATTAAGGAGGCCGCAAAGAAGCTGGATGTTTCCATTCAGACTCTTCGTCGTTGGGATGCGTCTGGAAAACTAATCTCTTTTAGGCGTCCGGGCGGGCATAGATACTATGATATTTCTGAGGTTGAGAAATTTATTCTTTCTCGAAATGTAAAAAAAGAAAATCTTTTCTTTCTGGCTCAAAAGTGGGCTTTTTCAAAAGAACCTCAAGATTTAGAAAAAATATTCCACTATCCTAATTCGGCTATTTTTCAGATTCAGATAATGAAACTAGAGAAAGAATTGATGGATAAAGATGAATTCGAAAGTAATTTCAGTTTTATTACTTCTATTGCTGGAGAGATTGGCAATAATTCTTTTGATCATAATATTGGGAATTGGCCGGATGTTCCAGGAATATTTTTTGCTTATGATCTTAAAAAGAGAGAAATAATCCTGGCTGATCGAGGTCAAGGAATACTTAAAACATTAAGTCGGGTTTGCCCAAATCTCAAAAATGATGAAGAGGCGCTCCGAGTAGCTTTTACCAAGGTGGTTTCTGGTCGCGCTCCGGAGAAAAGAGGTAATGGCCTTAAATTTGTGAGAAACATAATTGTGAAAAATGATATGAGTCTCTTTTTTCAATCAGGAGGCGCTGAAGTGGAAATCAAAAAAGGCGATCAGCAAATTAACATTAGAAAATCCGGGAACTATCTTCGAGGGTGTATCGCTCTTCTAAAATTTTAAAATAAGATTATGTTTATTCAACTAAAAAAATTTGGAACAACCTTGATTTCGAGACAATCTGGCAAGGAAGCTTTTCTGGCTTTTTCTCCAGAACTTCGTCAATCAGCAGAAAATGAGATTATTGAAGTAGATTTTGAGGGAGTCAATACTTTCACGCCTTCTTGGGGAGATGAATTCCTGAGCCCGCTTCAGGAGAGATTCGGCGACAGGCTTAAATTGAGGAACGTCAGCAATCCTTCTGTTCAGGCGACCCTAGAACTTTTGGAAGATATCAATAAGAAAAAGTTTGTCCTTGAGAAATAGTTTCTTTCCGAAATTAAAATCCGTCCGGCTCCACGATGGGAACCGGGTGGCTAGTGGCTGACTATCAGGGACCGGGTTTTAATTATTGTTCGGAAGAATGCTTTTCCAAAAATTTTTTCCTTTGCATTTCTTCCTGAATTTGTTCCGCTTTTCTTGATCTCTTTTTTGTCTGTTTCTCTTATAAATTAAAAACTAACCTATGGCTTCGCAAATTGCGCATATCGTTTACGCCAAGAAATACCTGGAGAAATTTCCGATGAATGAAATTGATCAGGATTTTTTCTTTTTAGGTTGCGTTTTTCCGGATATTCGGAGAATTGATCCTAGAATAAAAAGATCAGATACGCATCTGAAATTTTCTCCGGTCAACCTGGATTTTTCCGGCCTTAATTCTTTTGAGGCTGGTTGGAAATTTCATCTTTTCTGCGATATGCGCAGAGAAGAAATTCTTAGGAACAAAGATTTTTATTATCTTCAAAAAGATGATTCAATGAAATGGTTGCATGCTTCCAAAATGTTGGAGGATGAGATATTATACGATAAGTATAATAATTGGGAAAAAATAACGGCGCTTTTCAATAATCCACCTCAGATATTGTTGGAAAAAAGTGTTCTTCGTGAATCTTTTGAACTATGGTATGCTATTTTGGCCAGATATATGGAGAGAAAACCGGATCAGAAGTCAATCCATATCTTTCTTCTTAAGCAACATAATTTGCCGGGAAAGGTTGACGAAATTGTGAAAGCTGTTTCAATGATAAAAGAAGATAAAAAAGCGATTAGAATAATAGAAGAAATTTTTGAAGAGATAATTTGATTGATAAAAATTTATGAAGCTGGAAATTAAAAATATTGGAACCAATCCGGTGATGCTTCTCAGGAGGGCAGGTTATTCTTTTCAAAGACAGGCAGAAAATGAAATGAGCTTTGTTCGTCCCTTGGCTCAGTCTGGCTATCCTAGGTTTCATATGTATGTTAGGGTGGAAGGAGGCGGATTGATTATTAATATTCATTTGGATCAAAAAAAAGAAACTTACGGAGAAAACACTCGTCATCACGGGGAATATGGAGATAATGGGGTTTTGGGAGAGGAAATTGAGAGGTTGAGAAAAATTTTCAGTTAGTTTTTTGAAATAATTGCCCAGATGGCGGAATTGGTATACGCGCCAGTCTTAGGAACTGGTTCTCGCAAGGGATTGGAGGTTCGAGTCCTCTTCTGGGCACAAAAAATATTATGAAAACAGTAAACATCACAGAAGAAAATTCAGGAGAACGGATTGATAAGTTCCTAGTCAAGGAGCTTTTTTTAAATGAAAAAATCAGTCGTGGAGAAATTATTCGCTTGATTAACAATGGAAAAGTTTTGGTGAACCGAAAAGAAATCAAGCCCAGTTATATCTTAAAAGAAAATGACAAATTGGATGTTTTTGAGAACATTAAAAAAGAAAATGAGCTTAGGTCTAATGAAAATATTAAATTGGAAATAATTTTTGAGGATGAAAATATTATAGTTGTTGATAAGCCAGCAGGTATTTCTGTTCATGAAGTAGATTTTGAAAAGAATGATGCATTAGTGAATGGCTTATTGAAAAAATTTCCGGAAATCAGATCTGTAGGTGAAGATTTGCTTAGACCAGGAATTGTTCATCGTCTTGACAAAGAAACATCAGGTCTTGTCGTGATTGCCAGAAATCAGAAAACATTTTTGACACTTAAAGAAAAATTTAAGAATCGCAAAATTGAAAAAAAATATCTAGCTGTTGTTTGGGGGCATATTTTTCCAAAGAGAGGCATAATTGAAAAACCGATTGCTCGTGCTAGCACTTACAAAAAACAAGTGATTGCCGGAAAAAAAACCAAAACTAAAATTCGTCCGGCGATTACGGAATATCAAGTTTTGAAAAGCGAAGGTAATTTTGATTGGGTGGAGGCAATTCCAAAAACGGGAAGAATGCATCAAATCAGAGTTCATCTTTTTTCGCTTGGACACCCGATTGTGGGAGACAAAAAATATCACTTAAAAAATGTTTTGGAAATAGCCGGACTAAATCGTCATCTGTTGCACGCTAAGAGTATTAAATTTGAACTTTTTGGCAAGAAATATGAATTTTTATCGGAAATTCCCAGGGAATTTCCGAAATGGAATGACGGGGTTGACGAAAAGACAAAAGACAGGTAAGATAAAGCAGTTAAAATTCCTCTAGAAATCAGGAATAGTGGAGGGTTTTTTATTTTATTTTTAGCCATAAGTTGTTATAATAATCATATGCAAAAGAAAGTTATTGAATTCAACCAAGAACAGAGAAAGTCTAAACAATTTCCCGATTTTCAATCTGGAGATGTAGTGAAAGTTCACTTGAAAATCAAGGAAGGAGCTAAAGAAAGAGTTCAGGTTTTTCAAGGTTTAATTATTGCTATCAAAGGGAAGCAAAGTTCTTCGCCGACAATTACTGTTCGCAAGGTTTCCAATGGTGTGGGAGTGGAAATGATCGTTCCTATTTTGTCAAAAAATGTGGAAAAAATTGAATTGATGAAGAGAGCGAAGGTCAGACGAGCTAAGCTTTATTATGTCCGAGGATTAACAGCCAAACAAAGCCGAATGAAATATAAAGATGTTTCCGAGTTTGCGACTCCGGAAGAAGAAGTGAAAGAAATTTTGCCTGAGGCTGAAACCAATGAAACAGATGAGAAGAAAGATGATAAAGTGGAAACTCCTGATGCTTCAGTAAAAAAAACAGAGAAGAAGAAATAGCGGTTGCCTTCGTGGTGGAATTGGTATACACACATGCTTGAGGTGCATGGGTCGCAAGGCCGTGTGGGTTCGAGTCCCGCCGAAGGCACTTTTTGTTTTTTTATTATTTTTTTGAGAGGATTTTTTGGATCCTTAGCTCAATTGGCTAGAGCACCTCGTTTACACCGAGGGGGTTATAGGTTCGAGTCCTATAGGGTCCACATTTTTTCATTGTTTGTATTTGTTATATTTTGCCGGACTAGCTCATCGGTAGAGCGAAAGACTGAAAATCTTTGCGTGCCCAGTTCAACTCTGGGGTCCGGCACAATTTAAATTGCGGGTATCGTATAGCGGCTATTATATTACCTTGCCAAGGTAGAGATACGGGTTCGACTCCCGTTACCCGCTCAAAATATTAAAAAACAGCCTTAGAATGGGCTGTTTTATGTTTTGTTGTTGACATTTGTTGAATAAGTAGTATAAGCTAAACAGTGTTCTTTTAAATAAAAAAGAAAGGGAGGAAAAAATGCCTTATAAGCGGTATATCGGCATAACTGATTTTGCGGAACCGAAGGAGGTGGAGAAAAGCCTCTCGGTTTTTCAAGAGCAGTTAAAGTCCGACGAGATGAGATTGATGGTGGGGGTGATGATGAGCTATAAAACGCTCAAAAATATTCCCTGCCGATGGGCACTTGCTTGGATTCCTAAAGAAAATATTCCAAGCATATTTTCTGACCATCCATTAGTTTACAACACAATCCACTATGCGGATTATGTTGGAAGAACTGATGGGAAAGATTTGGTTGAGGTGGCTAGATTTGGCGGCCGGAATATCCAAGCGATTCAACTGGATATGATTTGGCCACCAGCAAAAGCGTTGGACGAGCTTAAGAAAAGTCATCCCAATTTAGATATCATTCTTCAGATTGGAGTCTCCGCCTTTGATGAGGTTGGCAATAATCCCAAAAGACTAATTGAAAAATTAGGAGTTTATGGAGGGATTGTTGATTCAGTCCTATTGGACAAAAGCATGGGAAAGGGAAAGGAAATAAATCCCGAAGAAATGATTAGATTTATTGATGCCATAAAAAGTGATTCCAAATATGATTTAGGAATCGCTGTTGCTGGGGGTCTGGGTCCAACCACCCTCAGTTTAATTGAGCCTATTCTAAAAAGATTTCCTGGGATCAGTATTGATGCTCAAGGAAAGCTTCGGAAATCAGGAAATCTGCTAGATTCAATAGATTGGGAACTGGCAGAAAATTATTTACGCGAAGCAGTTAGATTATTTAATCTCTTTGCGTAAAATCAAGAACGACCTTGCGTTTCATATATTTATTTTATATGAACCAGGTCGTTTTATGTTTTTCTTTAAACTCTTAAATAGAAAGATGGAAATTAATTCTATTTTTTGTTATCATCAAACTAAGTTAATTATTTATTTTAAAAATTATGGTATTTGGAGTGATTCTTATTTTTGTCGGCGCCTTGTTTCTTTTGGACAAGCTGGGAATTTTGCCAGTCGGAGCCAGCGAACTTATTTGGCCTTTGGTGATTATTGGTTTGGGAATCGGGATGATAATCAAGGAATCAAAAAAAGATAAAATTGAATAAACTTTTCAAAAAGAAAAATCCCTCCGTTCGGAGGGATTTTTTTAGGTTCGTTTTTTGAAACTTACTTTGTAAATCGGTTCATATTCATTATCGTTTTTGTCTTTCAGGGAAACAGTTTTTCCGTCCATAATAGTTGTCATTGCCACATCAGTCATCATTTCCTCCAGTTCTGCGATTTTTTTCTTGTTATCTTCAAAGCGGGCATAACGACTGCCTAGTCTTTCTTGAGTGATGGATTCTATTTGTTTTTTCTTTTCTCTAAGTTCCTTGGCTTTTTCAACCGTTTCTTCATATTCATTAGCATTTGAAAGAGCATCTTTATATTCAGCTCGGATTTCTTTTTGTTCTTCTTTAAGGATTTGAATCTCGTCAAAAATTGACTGAATGTCTCGCATAGATTTGTTTTTATTAGTTTAAGGGGCAACAAAATGAATTTTAGCATAAAAAACAGAAACAGGAAAGAGAAGCTTGTTTAAGCAATTTTTATTACCTTTATATTTTTTCAGAAAAAAGCTTTATTTTAAGGTAGAATCGTTAATTATTCAAAAATAAATGGCTTATTTAAGCCATAATATTGCAAAGAATATTGACTAAATATTAAAAATATGCTAAGATTGTCGGTTAGTCTGAAAATACAGTCAAAACTGGTACTAAGGATTAACTGGCTTAACAACTAAAAAAGTGTTTAATGCGTATCATTAGTGGAATGATCGCGCTGTCTTTCCTTTACTCTATGATTTTTCCGCAACAAGTAATGGCAGCGTCAGTTGAAACTAATGAAATAAAAACAAAATTTGAAATAAAAAAAGACTTAAAAATAGCTAAAGCTCCTTATAATTTTGATGGTTATGTGCCTATTCCAAAAAAAGTAAAAAAAATTACGATTAATGCTTCAGCTTATACAGCAGCGGCTGATGAATGTGGAAAATCAGACGGAATTACTGCTTCTGGCAAGAAAGTGAAAGAAAATCATACATTGGCTTGCCCGAGAGATTATAAGTTTGGAACTAAAATCAAGATTGAAGGTTACGGAATATACGCTTGTGAGGATCGTGGGGGAGCGATAAAAGGGAATAAGTTTGATATCTATATGGAAACCAAAGCTCAGGCTTTCGCTTTCGGAAGAAGGACTTTGGAGGCTGAGATTTTGGAATAAAAAAGCTTGGATTTATTTCCGAGCTTTTTTATTTTTAAACATTAAATTGACCGAAAAGGTCAACTTTGCTAAGCTATTATTGTTATTTGTGAAATGGTCGCGTGGCCGAGCGGTTAGGCACGGGTCTGCAAAACCCTTTACTCCGGTTCAATTCCGGACGCGACCTCAAAAAATAGATAAAAGTTTTGTGAAAAATGCCCGGATGGTGAAATTGGTAGACACAAGGGACTTAAAATCCCTCGGTAGCAATACCGTGCGAGTTCGAGTCTCGCTCTGGGCACAAGAAAAAACGAGAATCAATTCTCGTTTTTTATTTGTTCCAAAATTTTTGGAATTTTTTTGAAATCTTTAATGAGTGTTTCTCGCATACTTCCATTGTAAAGCGCCGCTGCCGGATGATAGAGGGTGAAAAAAACTTGTTTGCCCAGTTCGGGAAAATTTTTGCGCAGAGCGCGACCGTGAATATCGGATATTTTTTGGTTTGGGAAAAATCTTTCCATTGAGTGGCGACCCAGAGTCACAATCAATTTTGGCCGAATAATTTTGATTTGAGAAAGAAGCCAGGGCCAGCAGGCTGTTGCTTCTTCGGGAAGTGGATCGCGATTTTCGGGTGGACGACACTTGACGACATTAGCAATGAAAATATTTTCTCTTTTTAGGTTGATTATTTCCAGCATTTCGTCCAAAAACTTTCCGGCTGCTCCGACAAAAGGACGCCCAAGCTCATCTTCCTTTTTCCCCGGTCCTTCTCCAATAAAAATAATTTCTGCTTCAGGGTTTCCGTCTCCGGGTACAACTTGAGTGCAGGTTTTGCGAAGAATGCACTTTTGACAGGTGTGGCATTCTTGGTGTAATTTTTCCAATTGTTCCTTTTTTGACATAAACTTTAGCGAGTATATTTGTCATTCCCGTGAAAGCGGGAATCTAGTATAAGAATTTAATGATTGAAGACTGGATTCCCGATCAAGTCGGGAATGACATTCTGATCTAGAGGTTATGGATCCTTATTAATTCAAACTTGTTATTTTCGGTTTCCCAGACGGCAAAAGTGGGAGGATAAATTTCTCCGGCAGTTGTTCCCGGATTCAGAAGTTTGCAATCTCCACTCATAACTTCCCAAGGCTTGTGAGTGTGGCCGTAAAAAACGAATTGATATTTTCCGGTTCGGGCCAATTCTTTGGCACGATCGGGAAAGTGAACGAAAGAGATAGGTTTTTTTTCAATATTAGCTTCTCCGAATTTTGGAAAAATAAAGGCTTGGCGATATTTTTTTTCTTTTCCTAAATCACGAAGATCATCATATTCCGCATTACCGAAAGTAAGAAGAATATTGCCGGAAAAATTATCACAGAAAAAATCCAAAGTTTCTTTGGAAGAAATATCGCCACAACAAATAATCGTTTCAATCTTTTGGATTTTGCAATAATCCAAAACTTTTTTGAGGTTGACTTCGTTGTTGTGGATGTCGGAAGTGATAGCGATTTTCATAAGGAATTTTTTATTTTTTTCAGCAACTCAATATCTTTTTGAACTTGATCATGTTCTGTTTCAAGAATCATATCAATATTTTTTTCTTTGGCAAAGGCGACAAAATTTTTAAATCCTTCTTTTCCGATTAATCCTTGTCCGATATGCTCGTGGCGATCTTTGTTGCTTCCGAGTCCTGTCTGGCTGTCATTGGCGTGGATTAATTTTATATAATCTAAACCTAATTCTTCATCCATTCTTTCAAAGCTTTTTTCAAAACTTTTTTTTGTGCGCCAATCATAACCGGAAGCGAATGAGTGTTGGGTGTCCAGGCAAATGCCGGCGATGTTTTTGTTTCCAACGCCTTTTATGATTTTAGCAATTTCGGAAAAGTTGTCGCCGATTATTTCTCCGGCGCCGGCGCTGTTTTCAATTAATAGTTTGGTTTTTCCGGTATATCCTGCCAGAGTTTTTTTGAGCATTTCAATTGTTTTGGCAAGAGATTCTTCTTTTCCCAAATCTTTGGCGGTTCCAAGATGAGTCATTACATATTTGGCTCCAAGAAGTGAAGCTCGTTCTAATTCATCCCGGACGACCGAGACTGAACCGTAGCGGATACGGTTATTAGCTGAAGCGAAATTGATGTAGTAGGGGGTATGGACATAAAAATCAGTTAGACCGTGATTTTTCATTTCTTGCTTAAATTTTTTGACAATTTCCGGAGTAAGCTCGGGTGCTTTTCCTCCTTGGGGTGAACGAGTAAAAATTTGAAAAGTTTCCGAACCTAAATCGGTGGCTCTTTTGGGAGCTTCAAAAATTCCTTTGGCGATGGAAACATGGCAACCGATTTTCATTTATTTTGTCATTCCCGTGGAAACGGGAATCTAGTTAAGAATTTAATGATTGAAGACTGGATTCCCGATCAAGTCGGGAATGACAGAGAAAGTGTAGAAGGTATATTAGCATTTTAGCACATAAAAAAAGTATTCCGAAAGGAATACTGATATTTTATAAACTGCAAAATTTATTCCACTTTCCAGCCGTTTTCGGTTTCAACTATTTTTCCTTTAACCTCAAATCCTGATGCCAGACGATGGCCACCACCACCGAACTGGTGAGCGATTTCAGATACATCTATGCCTTTGTAATCCTCACTGCGAAGACTTCCCTTAACAATTCCATCTTCTCTTTCTGATAGGATAAGCGAAAACTTGGTTCCAGGAACAGTGTTAAGAATTTCAGCTACTTGAGCAATATCATCTGATGTTGCTTGACAATTTTTCAAATCCTCAAGAGTGATAATTGAAGCAATCATACCGTTCTTTGGATTAATCTTGGCTTTTTCAAAAGCTTTACCCCAAAGTTTTAGGGTGGAAATTTTTTTATTGGAAAAAGTAGTTTCAATTATTTTAGATAACGGAGCGCCCTTTCTCATTAAATCCGAAGCGATTTCCATCACTTGCGGAGTTGTGTTGGAATGCTGAAAAGATCCGGTGTCGCCAAGTATTCCCAAAAGTAAGGCAGTGGCTATATTTTTGGTAATGTTTAATTTATTTATTAAAAAGAAATGATAAATTATTTCGCAAACCGAAGAAAGTTTCGGATCAAGGATATTAATATCAGCTCTCAAAGTAATATCCGGGTGATGGTCAATGATGGCGGTTATTTTTTCGTCTTTGATTTGGGGAAATATTTTTTCAAAACCTCTCTCAACACTGTCGCAGGCTATGATTAGATCAAACTTGGTTAAGTCTAATTTTTCCGGTGATTCAAATTTTTCCGAAAAAAGATTTTCCAAAAAAACTGGAAATGCATCAAAACAAGCCAAGGTAATTTTTTTACCCAATTTTTCCAAATAATATTTTAAGGCCAAAACCGATCCAACTGTGTCGCCATCCGGTCTTGAGTGGGAAAAAAGAAGGACAGAGTCGGATTTTTTGGCGATATAATTAAGAGTTTTAAAATCTTTTTCAAACTGAAGCATATTTTCTTTAAATTAAAATGCGACCTGGCTCGTCGCATTTTCCTTTTTCGCTAGGCTTGTTTCAGGAGCCTTTCAATTTCATCGGCTTCTGATTCAGTCGTATCAATTCGGAATTCTATTTTTGGGAAAAGCTTCATTTGGAGTTTTTTGTTAAGCTCTCCTTGAATAGAATAGAGTTCCTTGTTGAGTGTCTGCATAGCGTAGTTGATATCATTTTCCGGAAAAATACTGACGAACACCCGAGTATAGCGAAGATCGGGCGTGGTGTCAACTTTCGCTATAGTCAAAAAAACCCCTTCTTTTATGGAAAGTTTTTTGAGGATAATTTCGTTTATATGAAATTTTACGAGCTCGTTTACTTTTTTAATTCTTTGATTCATAAAATTGCTAGAGAGTTTTTTTCTTGGAGATTTCTTTATATGAAATTAAAACATCACCTTCTTTTATTTTAGTCTCACCCAAAAAAGTGATACCGCACTCATTTCCTTTGGCAACCTCGTCAGTGTTTATTTTATTTTGTTGCAAGTTGCCCAAACTTCCTTTGCCGATAGAATTTCCTTCCCGAAGAACTTCAATGAGAGAATTGGCTACAATTTTTCCATTTATAACTTCTCCACCAATAATCATATCTTTTTTGCCGTTTTTAAAAACAGCCAAGACTTTTAATTTTCCCAGATCTTCTCGTTCAATCTCTTCTGGTAGCATGGCAATAAGTCTTTTTTTGATATCTTCAATCAATTCATAAATAATTTTATATTGCTTGATTTCCACTTTGGAACTCTCGGCCATTCTTTTGGCGACAGGAGTAATGTCAACATTAAATCCAAAAATAACTGACTCCGAACTTTGGGCGAATCGGATGTCGGATTCGGTAATGTTTCCGATGTCAATGCGGATATAATTAACTGCTACCTCATCAGATTTAATTTCAGAAAGGATTTGTTCAATAGCTTCAATTGATCCTTGCACATCAGCCTTAAGAATAATATTCAATTTCTTAATTTTTTCATTTTCAATGGTTTTGTACATTTTTTGGGAATTCAAGTCTTTTCCCAGGGAATTGGTTGATTCAAAATCCTTCTGTTTTTCTAATTCTAATTTTAAGGCTGATTTTCCTTTGATAACTTGAAGCACTTCATTGGAATGAGGTGCGTCAATTAATCCGATGACACTGATTGGCGTGGATGGAGTGGCGCTCAAAATTCTTTTTCCGGTAAAATCTTCAATTCTTCTTACTCTACCATGGGTAGCGCCGGCCACAATATCTTGACCTTCCTTAAGTGTTCCAGTTTTTATTAAAACAGTGGCAACTGGACCTTTGTGGGTGTCAATGTGGGATTCCAAGATAATTCCCATAGCCTCTCTTTCAAAATTAGCCTTGAAATCCTCAACTTCGGACACCAAGAGAATATTTTCCAAAAGTCCGTCAATGCCAATATTTTGTTTGGCGCTTATTTCGCTTGAAAGAACTTGTCCTCCCCACTCTTCAATTTGAATACCGTGTTCGCTGAGTTCTTGCTTCACTCTTTGCAGATTAGCTTCAGGCTTATCAATTTTATTAATAGCAACAATCGTAGGTATTTTTTTATCTAAAAGATATTCAATCACTTCTTTGGTTTGAGGACGAACGCCATCATCAGCGGCAACAACCAAAATGGCAATATCCGCTAGGGCGACTCCTCTTTCGCGCATAGCACTAAAGGCTTCGTGTCCCGGAGTGTCAACAAAAGTTATCAATTTACCTTTTTTCTTGACCTGATAAGCATTGATGTGCTGAGTAATGCCTCCGGATTCCTTGCCAACCAC
Organism: uncultured Bdellovibrionales bacterium; assembly: GCA_964538685.1. Classification (GTDB taxonomy): domain Bacteria; phylum Patescibacteriota; class Minisyncoccia; order Moranbacterales; family UBA2206; genus CAZIFD01. The sequence goes on along the minus strand of CAZIFD010000011.1, from coordinate 13,711 downwards.
ATTGGTTTTTCTAATGGTGTCAAGAAGAGTGGTTTTCCCATGATCAACATGTCCCAAAATAGTCACAATAGCCGGTCGGGTTTTTAAATTTTCTCCGGACTCTTTTTCTTTTTTGCAAAGTTCCACTAATTTTTCCAAAGTCATCTTATCTCCTGTTTCCAAAATTTCTTCTTCGGTTTCAAATCCCAAATCGGAAGCGATGATTGAGGCGGTTTCAAAATCTATGCGCTCATTAATGCTGGCCAAAATTCCGTTTTTCATCAATTCAGTGATGATAATATTAACGGGCAAATTCAAAAGATCACTGAATTTTTTAACAGTTATGGAAGATGGAATGATGGCTTTTTTTGTTTCAGTCATTTTTTATAGCTTAAATTTTTTTAGGTTCTTTTTTGAGAGCTAATTTAATGGCTTTTTCTTCTTCTTGAGTGAGTGGATGTTTTTCCGATTCTCCATTTTGAATAGCTTTGCAATAGGTTCTGGTTCCTTCTCGTGTGTAGAGGGAAGAAATGACCAAACCATTATCTTTTCCATTAAGAAGGGCCAATGAAAAGCTTTGGTCTCCGCCAATATCCTTAAAAGGATTAAATCTAATCATTCCCACTTGATGAATTCCTCTTTGAGAAACGGAGTTTATTTTATTAGAAATGTTGTAGAGTTCTTGAATATCTTTATCCAAAGTTTTAATTTCTTGAGAATGCTCAGTAAGGATGCTTTTAATTTCTTTGGATTCATTTTCTGAAAGAGAAAGATTTTCTCGTCTGGATAGTTTTATTTGAAGATAGATATTCCAAGCAATCAGAGCTAAAAAACAAAAAATGGCGATTATGGCAATTGGTCCAAAATAACCCAGTAGAATTTCATTGAATCTTTCCATAAACAAAAAAGGCTTAAAGATTATTCTTAGCCTAGCACTGTTTTTCTTTAGTGTAAAGCCTTTTTTTCAAAAATGTGAAAATTGCGGAAGCGGGAGGATTTGAACCCCCGATGCCCTTCCGGACATACCTGATTTCGAGTCAGGCCCGTTCAACCACTCCGGCACGCTTCCAATCTCAGAATTAAGCTTAATTCATTTTCTGTTTTCGGGCAAATAAGAGAAAATTTCTGAAAATTGACAAAACAGAAAAAATAAGGTATACTTATGTTATAGATTAAGTTCTTCTAGGGGGACTTTATGAAAAAACGGGTGTTAGCCCGTTTTTTTTGTTTCTTTAGATAAATATATTCACTATATTCACTATATTTATAAATCTCGTTTCTTTTTAATTGTTAACAACAAAAAAATGGCTTATTTAAGAGTAAAAGATTTAGAAAAAATTATTGACCGAGACAGAAACACTATTCTTCGTTGGGAACGGGAAGGAAGAGTCCCTCCGGCCAAAAAAGATTCTCGTGGTTGGCGTTTTTATACACAAGAAGATATTGAAAAACTCAAGGACTATTTGAGAAATCAGAGTCCTTATTATAGGAGTTAAAGCAGAAACTAAAAAGTACTCAAAACAAAGATAAAAAATAAAAAATGACGCAAACTTCGGACAAAAATTCTAAAAAAACCGTCTCTTCAAAAAAAACAAAGATGGATTCTTGGATGGAAATGTTTTCAGAAAAAGATTCACAAAAAATATTGGAGAGTTTCAAGCGAAGAAGAATAAATACAAAGTCGGCCTTGGCTATTTGTTTTAATTTCAAATTGTTCAAAAAAACTTCTCTGATATTTTTGATTATTATTTTATTTTTAGTCAATTCTTTTTGGATGTCTCCTGAATCTTTGGGGGCCACTTATACTTTTTCTCAGACTGGTTGGAGTGGCGGATTAAGTGGCAGTTCTTATCCGGTTCATCCTGACAACACGAACGATTGGAACAAATACGCAAGCAAAGACGATTCAGTTTCTGTAATAAATGACGGGACGGATGTCTCTCTTTCTGCAACAAGTAGCTCAATTGCAAAAGACACTGATACTGATTTTTCTTCCGGAACTTTTGAAAATACTGAAATTGTCGGATCGGGAAGTGATGCGGTTATTAGTTTATCCAGAGAGGGTCAAGTGGCAGAATTGGATGTGAGCGGAGAGGGGAACCATTTTTGTTCCCTAGGAGAAGACGGTTATGTTTATTGCTGGGGTCAAAATACTTATGGTCAATTGGGAAACAATTCTTTGGATAACAGTTCTGTCCCAGTCAGGGTTGTTAAAGGAAATTCAATAGAGGCTGATAATGATGGAACTTTTTTGGCTAATATAAAAAAAATTAGCGTAGGAAGTTCTTACGCTTGCGCTGTTTCCAATTCTGGATATGTTTATTGTTGGGGAGTTAATACTTCTTACCAACTGGCAGATGGAACCAGTGTTAGTAAAGGATATCCGGCTAGAGTAGTTAAGGGTTCGTCGGTGGCTGGAGATAATGATGGAACTTATTTGAGCAATATAAATTTTATTGCTACTGGAGGAAGTGGTAGTTCTTGTGCTGTTTCCAGCGCTGGTAATGTCTATTGCTGGGGGGCTAATACAGCTGGGCAGTTGGGGGATAATTCTACTAGCCTGAGAAGTACTCCGGTTAGAGTGATTAAAGGAGACTCTTTTGCGATTGACAATGATGGAACATATTTATCTAACATTGAAAAGGTCAATATGGGTTATGGGTATAATGGAAACGCCTGCGCCGTTTCTAATTCTGGAAATATATATTGTTGGGGTTATGGAGCTGGAGGAATTTTAGGAAATGGAACAACTGACAATAAATTTTATCCAGTTAGAGTTGTTAAAGGAGAAGCGCAAGAGACTGACAATGATGGGACTTTTTTGGATAATATTAAAGATGTCAGTAATAATATCAGGCACACTTGCGCTGTTTCCAATTCTGGATATGTTTATTGTTGGGGATCAAATACTTATGGTCAATTAGGAAACAATTCAACTACTCAGAGTTATGTCCCAATTCAAGTTTTAAAAGGAGTGGCTGGAGAAAGTGATAATGACGGAACTTATTTGAGTAATATAGATAAGATTTTTTTAGGAAGTGATAATACTTTTGCTTTAGCTAATTCCGGTTATGTTTATTCTTGGGGTGAAAATTCCTATTATTCTCTTGGTGCAGGAATATCTGGTGTGCAAAAAGTTCCAGTTAGAGTTGTTAAAGGAGAAGCGCAAGAGACTGATAATGACGGAACTTATCTAAAAAATGTAAAAAGTGTAACGGAAGGTGGGTATCAACATTGTTTAATTGCTAATTCAGGATATATTTATTGTTTCGGGCACAATAATTATGGACAGCTGGGAGATAATTCCACTACTAGTAGAGCCACCCCGGTTCTTGTTCACGGACTTCTTGATTCCGGTTATCTTTTTTTGAAAACTAATTACAATTCTTCCGGAAATTATATTAATACAATTGATTTCGGACAGTTTTCTGATTTTTCCACTCTAAATTTTTCCGCTACTATTGCCGATGGAACAGTGCTTAGTGTTGATATTAGGGCTGGTAATTCAGCTTCTCCTGATGGAACTTGGACGGATTGGCTCACTGGTATAACTAATGGTGGCAGTTTGGCTAGTTTTCAGAATTACCGGTATTTGCAATATCGCTTAAATTTTTCCACTGAAAATGTTTCAGTCAGTTCTTCTTTAAATAATATAACTTTCGGTTATAGTTATTATCCTGCTTCAGCCGAGTTGATTTCTTCTGCTTATGATACTTCGGACAATCTTAATGTGATGTCAAAAATTTCTTGGACCGAAAATTTGGCTTCAGGAACAGATGCTAAGTTTCAAATCAGAACCACTTCCGACAATTCTGGGGTTCCGGGAACTTGGAGTGATTGGATTGGTCCGGATGGAACAAATACTTCCTACTTTACCAACCCAAGCGGAGGAGAATCAATGCCTTCTCAATTTAGCGACGAGTCTGGAGACGAATGGTTTCAATATAAATTGATTTTTTCTTCTGACGGTTCCAATGCTCCGTTGCTTTCGGATGTTTCGGTTAATTATGTTGTTAACGCTCCTCCTCAAATTCAAAATGTGACAGCTTCACAAGGAACTGATGGTACAGTTTCAATTTCTTATGAGGTTCGGGATATTGATACTGCTTCCGGAACTTTCACTGAAGGTTATATTACACCATCATTTGAATATTGGAATGGGAGCGAATGGTTAAATTGCGCTACTATGGTTGGTGGCAGTCTTGAAAATAAAGAAGTGGAAGAAATTAATTTTTCCACTCATACGGCGGTTTGGAATGCTAAAAATGATTTTAGCGGACAATATCTTCCCAATACTGTTAAGATAAGGGTAGCGGTTAATGATAATGAAGGAGCGAATAATACTGCTTCGGCTGAATCGGGAGCTTTTCGTTTGGATACGAAAAATCCAACCGAGTTTTCTTTTGTGATTGATCATATTCAAAATTTACTTTCCGTAACAACTCCTACTGATGACTCAAGTTATCAAATGGCGGTTTCCAATCGGAGTGATTTTTCCGGGGCTGTCTTTGAAGCGTTTCAATCATCCTATACTTACGCTGGCATGACGAATGATCCGGCTACGGTTTATGTGAGAATAAAGGATGCTTATGGTAATTACCGAGATGTTTCAGTAAGCACTCCGGCTAATCCGAGAAATTTGACTTATTATGATGTGACGGATACGGCGAATGAAGAATATCGCGAGCTTATTGCTTGGGGGGCGGTTTCAGCTTTGGAATCGGGAACCGGTTTTTCTGCTTATCATTTGTACCGTTCTTCAGATGGAGAAAATTATGCTCTGTTAACTTCTGTTTCCGACAGATTGACAAATTTTTATGTTGATAGTTCTGTTGAATTGGGGAAAACTTATTATTACAAACTTTTTGTTGAAGATACGGCGGGAAACAAATCACAATTTTCCGAAGTGGTGAGTGATACTATTGATGGTCAGGGGAGTAGTGATTCAACTCCCCCATCCATATCTGAAGTAACAATTTCTGATGTTCAGACTACTTCAGCGAAAGTAAATTGGATAACTGATGAAGTTTCTGATTCAAGCGTGGGCTATTCAACGGATGCTACTTATCTTCCGGAATTGGGATCAGGCTATATGGGAACGGATCACGAAATAATTTTAACAGGTCTTGTTCCCGGAACGACTTATAATATTCGGGTCAAATCTCAAGATGTTTCAGGCAACTTAGCTAAGGTGGACAAAGATGCTCCCGGATCCAATCCAATTCAGAATTTCACTTTTGAAACTTTACCGGGCCCAGCCATTTCTTCAGTAACTATTCCACAAGTAGCAAACACGCAGGCGACAATAGAATGGAAAACCACCACTAATTCCTCAACTTATGTGATTTATTCTGCTGAATTAGACGAAGATGGAAATATGGTTGAACCGATTGAGATTGGAACTCCCGATTTAGTTGGCGGAAATTCTCCTTATAAACACAGTCAAACTATAACCGAACTGACAGAAAATACCCGATATTATTTTTCGGTGAAATCAGTGGATGCTTCAGATAATGTGGCTTTGGATAACAATGGTGGAGAATTTTATGAGCTTTTAACCACTGAAGATAATGACGCTCCAATAATTTCCGATGTGGAAACCTCAATTGTCAGTGATACTGAAGCGGCTATTCATTGGGTGACAAATGAACAAGCTACAAGTCAGATAAGATATTCTACCGAGGAGGGTGGTGATTATGATGAAACTTCCGAAGTGGCAATAATGAGTCGTTCTCACTATGTGATTTTAACTGGATTGGATCCAGATACTAAATATTTTTATCAAGTAGTTTCAACTGATATTAATGGAAATGAGACGGTGAGTTCGGAATATGATTTTACTACACTGAATGATCCGGAGTTTAATCATGATCCTTTGGAAGAAATAACTAATATTGAAGAGAGTGTTATTACTGATCAAAAGGCGGTGGTTAAATTTGAAACTGATCAAGAGTCAACTTGCAGTATTGAATATGGAACCCAGAGTGGTAATTATTCCGAGGTTCCAATTTCGGAATCAATTTATAATCTGAGTCATGCTGTTCATTTGACCGGTCTGATATTTTCAACGACTTATTATTACAGAATTAGTTGTGAAGACAATCTTGAGACAGTGGTTTCTTCGGAAGAAAAAAGCTTTTCCACTTTAGAGGAACAAATTGATAGCAGTGAATTAGATCAAACGGCGCCAACAATTTCTGGTGTTTCCACGAATTCTGCAACCGGAGAAAGCATCACTGTTTCTTGGAAAACGGATGAAATTGCTAATAGTTTGGTGCGGTATGGCGCAACAGATGAATTTGGCAGTATGGCTGGTGATGACCTGGTAAACATGGATCAGGAAAGTTATGTTGAGGATCACGAAGTGATAATCAATAATTTAACGCCGGACACGAAATATTATTATGCGGCTGTTTCCGTTGATGTGGCGGGAAACATCACCGAATCTTCACAAGGAACTTTTACTACTAAAGCGGCGTCTTCTTTGTCTTCTATTAAAATTGAGTCTCGTTCTCTCAATGAAGTCTCTATTACTTGGAAAACCAGTGAAAAAACTTCTTCTGTTGTAGAGTACGGTCTTACTGAAGAATATGGCGATAAGAAAGAAAGTTCCAATATGAGCCAAGACCATAGTATGGGTCTAACTGGTTTGAAGTCTAATACAACTTATCATTTCAGAGTCAAAGGGAAGGATGCTGACAATAATTGGTATTCTTCCGGAGATTACACTTTGGAGCCTAAGTCTCCTCCGAAAATTTCCAATCTTAAAATTTCTGATATTACCGAGCATGGGGCAACAGTAGCTTTCAACACTGATGTTCCGACAGATGCGCTTATTACTTATACTGCTTCTGATGCGGAAAAATCCGGATTTCAAGGTAAGCCGGAACTTTCTTCCAAGCACGAGATTGAGCTTAAAAATTTGGAATCGGGAACAACTTTTTCTTTGACTGTTAAGGTTAGAGACGAAGATGGCAATGAATCGGAAAGTGAAGCCAGTTCTTTTACTACGGGAAAAGATGAAAATCCTCCGGAAATTGACCAAATTAAAACCGATTCGGCTCTGGCTCAAAATGACAAAGTTCAATCCATAATAACTTGGAACACTAACGAACCGGCTAGCACAAGTATTATTTATAAGGAAGGAAAAAATGGAGAAGAAAAAGAAATTAAAATTGACGATAATTTGAGCAATTATCATATTGCCGTGGTTACTGCTTTTAAATCAGGAACTGTCTATTATTTCAAAACCAAATCGGTTGATCAATCAGGCAATGAAGCGACGAGTGAAGATTACGCTCTTTTGACTCCGAAGAAAAAAGAAAACATTGTTCAAATTATAGTTTCCAATTTTGAAGATATTTTTGGATGGGCCAAATTTTAGTCGCAAAAAAAGCTTTTGGAAAAATCAGTCTTTGTCAGGACTGATTTTTCATTTCGTTTTTATTAAGTCTGTTGTATAATGAGCTTAGTAAAAAATAAATTCTGATTTTTTGGAATGAATCAAGCGATTATAAAGGTTAAGGATCTTAGCGTTATTTACAACAAAGGAAAATCCAACGAGATTCGTTCATTGGATAGCGTTAGTTTGGAAATATATCCTGAGGAATATGTGATAATTTTTGGTCCTTCGGGTTGTGGCAAATCAACCTTGCTTTATGCTATGTCCGGTCTTCAGGCTCCAACCGGTGGCGAAGTGGAAGTTTTGGGAAAAAAATTGCATGAGCTCAAAAAAAAGGAAATGGTGAGGTTGCATCAAAATGACATCGGAATGATTTTCCAGGCTTTTTATTTGATTCCTTCTTTGAATATTTTGGATAATGTTTGTTTGCCTAAGGTTTTTACCGGAGAAAACAGAAAAGAAAGATGTCAAAAAGGGGCGCAACTATTGGAAAGATTCGGAATAGCAGAACAATTTGAAAAATTTCCCAGTCAACTTTCAGGAGGACAGAAACAGCGAGTATCAATTGCTCGGGCGCTTATTAATAATCCGGAAATTATTTTGGCGGATGAACCGGTGGGAAATTTAGATTCTGAATCGGCGGAAAATGTGCTTAGAATTCTCAAAGAACTGAATGAAGTGGATAAAAAACCGATTATTTTAGTAACTCACAATCCTGAGCATTTAGTTTTTGCTGACCGAGTGGTCTACATGCGGGATGGAAAAATAATCAAAGAGGAGGTTAATCGGGAGAAAAGACCGAGCGGAGCTTTGAGTGAAAAAGAAATTGAAAATAATATTTCGGTTTCCAGTGAATTGAAAATGTTGATGCGAACTTTTAGTGGTTTGTCTCCGGCGCAAATTGGATCTCTTTTGGTTCCATATAAAGCTGATCAAATAATTAGTCACACTCTTTCAGAATTGACTCAAGAACAGATAGACAGAGCCAGTGAATTTTTGCGAGAAGTTATTTCGGAAAGATTAAATTTGGCTGATTTTGCGGATAATTTAAATCTTGATTTGAAAAAAGGAGGAGCCGGTTGGAACAAAACGCGCGCTAATTCTTTTGCCAAGAGAATTGAGGGTATCTTGGAACAAGCAGAAAATATCAGTGCCAAAGAACCTCGTTTAGCAGCGAAAGCGATTGGAAAATATCTAATGTCATTTTTTGAGCTTAGACTAGACAAAGAGAGGTTGGATTTTTTAACTTCCGTTTTGGAACTTAGAATAAAAAATGAAATTGATCGCTTAGAGCTTAAAGAAAAATTAGATGCGCCATCTTCCAGAAGCGGATTAGGTTTGTATAAAGGAACTGCCGACAAAGTATCCAGAGAAATGGAAATCATTATGTTTGCCAATTACAAAGGATAAAATAAAAAAATGGGAATTGGAGATTTATTCAGACTCTCAACTAGAATGTTCAAGGCCAGAACAATGCGAACAGCTTTGACGGTTTTGGGTATGAGTATTGGAATTGGAGCTATTCTTTTTTTGGTTTCACTGGGCTATGGATTACAGAAAGCTCTTTTGGAAAAAATTACCACTTCAGAGTCTCTTTTAACTTTGGATATTTCCGAACCCAAATCGGCTTTAGTTAAGTTGGACGACAATATGCTGTCTCAAATTGAAAGTGAAGATGGCGTTCAAGAAGTGAGCCCGGCTTTTCAATTGACAGCGCAGGGACAACTAGACGGTTTGTCGGCCGATTTGGTTGTTTTTGGAATCAAGCCCTCCTTCTTTCGTTTGGGAGGAGTAAAAGTTTCTCAAGGAGAAAGTTTGAGTGATGAAAGAATTAGAGACATTGTTATTTCTGCTACTGTGGCAGAACTTTTTGGCAAACAACCTGAAGAAATGATTGGCAAGGAAGTTTCATTTTTGTTTTTTATTCCTAAAGCTGAAGAAGTTGAAAGTAATAACTCTTCTCAGAATAATTTTGAAAAATTTCAGTCGGATGAAAAATATAGAATTTCCGGGGTGGTTGAAGGAGATGAAAGTTTGGTTTACATCAATTCACTTTCCTTGGACAATTTGAAGGTGGAAAGATTTAGCCAGCTTAAAGTCAAATGTGATAATAATCAAATTATGGAAACTGTTAGAGACAAAATTCTGGAAAAAGGACTTTTGGTTTCTTCGCTGTCGGAGACGGTTGATCAGGCTAATCAAATTTTTAGCATAATTCAGATTATTCTGATGCTTTTCGGAGTGGTTGCCTTGGTGGTGAGTGCTATCGGAATGTTTAATACAATGACCATCGCTCTTCTTGAGAGAACGGAAGAAATTGGAATTATGAAATCAATTGGCGCTTCAGATGGGATGGTTTCTTTGATGTTTATAATGGAATCAACCATTATGGGTTTTTTGGGAGGATTAGGCGGAGTGGCTATTGGGTTCTTTGGAGGAACTCTGTTTAATTTTTTGATTAATTTTGTGGCGACTAGATTTGGCGGGCAAGCGGTGGATTTGTTTTACAGTCCCAGCTGGTTTATTTTTCTGATTATTCTTTTTGCGGCTTTTGTCGGATTTATAACCGGTTTCATTCCGGCGCGTCGCGCCAGCAAAATTGATCCGTTGGATGCTTTGAGATATAAATAGAATATTGTATAATTTGAGTAGAATATTTTTTTAAAAAAAATAGATGGTAGAAAACGAATCAGCGATTTCTTTCAATAGAAATTTTATTAATCCGGAAGAAGTAATCAAGCAGATGAATATTTCCCCTCATGATTACATTGCTGATTTTGGTTGCGGAACGGGTTATTTTTCCTTGCCCTTAGCAAAAATAGTCAGGGAACAGGGAAGAGTTTACGCCTTTGATGTTCTTAAGGAAAAATTGGAAGCGCTCCAAAGTCAAGCTAAGCTTTCCGGAATTGCTAATATTTTGACTCAAAGAGTCAATTTGGAAAAAGATGGCGGATCAAAATTGGAAACAGGAAGTATGGATTGGGTAGTGGCGAAAGATATGATGTTTCAAAACCAAAATAAAAGCATTATTCTCAAGGAAATAATGAGAGTGTTGAAAGCAGGAGGAAAAGCCTTGATTATAGAGTGGAAACCTGACAGTTCTTCGGTTGGTCCGGACGCTTCACTTAGAATTTCAAAAGAAAATTTAATGGATTTAATTCATAGGGAAGGTTTTGCTATAGTGAAAGAAATTCAAGTCGGAGATTATCATTACGGTTTTATTATTGCCAAATAAAAATGAAAAAAACAAAACTAAAATTTAAAATAAAAGCAATTTTGCTTCTTTTTGCCATTTTCCCTTTATTTTTTCTTTCCGGTTGCGGTTGCAAACAGACGCCGGAAAAAAAATATAGTTTAGATTTGGAAATCTGGGGTCTTTTTGATGATAGTGATGTTTTTTCTGACACTTTTGAAAATTACAAAAAAATCAATCCTAACATTAAGACAATAACTTACAAAAAGCTTAGTCCGGACACTTACGAGAAAGACTTACTGGAAGCTTTGGCCTCCGATCAAGGCCCGGATATCTTTTTGATTCGCAATGTTTGGGCTGATCAGTTTTCAGACAAACTTTCTTCGGCTCCTGCAACTGTTTTGAATGAAAAAAGTGTTCGGGATGAATTTGTGGATGTGGTGGCTGAAGATTTTGTCAAAAACGGGGAGGTTTTAGCTTTACCGCTCAGTGTTGATTCTTTGAATCTTTTTTATAATAAAGACATTTTTAACAAAGTTGGCATATCGGCTCCTCCCAAAACTTGGAAAGAGCTTGAAGATTGTGTGAAAAAAATCAACCAAGTTAGTGATTCCGGTGAAATTATTCAATCAGGAGTAGCTCTCGGTACGGCTTACAATATTAACCGGTCGGTTGATATTTTGAGTCTTTTGTTGTTTCAAAATGGCAATGAAATATACAGTAAAGACCGAGGAACATTTTATTTAAGCGATCCAACAGCTGGAAAAGCATTAGAATTTTATACTCAATTTTCCAATTCTGGTTCGGATCTTTATTCTTGGAATCCCAGAATGCATTATTCTGTAGATGCTTTTTCGGAGGGAAATTTGGCGATGATGCTTAATTATTCTTGGCAAATTCCGATAATAAAAAATAAATCGCCTAAACTGAATTTTGCTGTTTCTGAAGTTCCCCAGAATGATGCAACCAAAAAAATTGGCTATGCCAATTATTGGGGGTATGGTGTTTCAAAAAAACAGCCAATAAAAAAAGACACTTCCATTTCCGGAGTGAATAATGAAATTCGGATAGAAGAAGCTTGGAAGCTGATCAAATATATGGCTATGACCCCGGTTGCTTCTAGTTCAAACACTACTGGCGACACAAACGCTAGATCAGTCGCTGACTTTTATCCAGCTAGTGATTATGCCGAAAAAACCGGCAAGCCTTCCGGAAAAAGAGATATTTTGGAAATTCAAAAAAACGACACTATGATTGCCCCTTTTGTTTTGGGAAATTTGTACGCCAAATCTTTTTTGCAGACTAATTCAGGAAAAATTGAATCTGTTTTAGCTGAAACAATTGAAAAGGTGGTTTTGGGTAAAGATTCTCCGATTGGTGCAATGATTTCCGCTAACAGTAGTTTGGGAATTTTGTTAAAAAATAATTAATTTAAAGCAATGAAATTGAAAATTAAGAAGATAATGAAAAAATTGCGATTGAATATTTTATTTTTATTTTTATTTTTATTTTTATTTAGCCCTTTTTTGGATACCAATCAAAATGTAAAAGCTCAAGTTAGTGGAGTTTGTAAAATAATTGTTCATCTCAAAGATAATCCAGCGACAACCAGAACTGTGGAAATTCCTATGATCAATGGTTCTTGTGAAAGTGTTTGCGAGGAATATAGAAAGGATGATTTAATTGTTGTTGATAGCTGTGTTGCATACATTGATGTTGAGAAAAGTGCCAAAGGATTAGTGCCTTGCGGTAATAATGGGGATAATCCTTGCACGATTTGCGATTTGATTGTGGGAGTGAAAAATGTCATTAATTATGGGACTGGAATTTTAATTTCAATTTGCGTTTTGATTATTATTGTAGCCGGAATAATCTACATTGTTTCGGCTGGTGACTCAGGATTAATGGAAAAAGCCAAATCAGCTCTTAAGGCGGCGATTGTTGGTTTTGCTATTTTCGTTTGCGCTTGGCTAATTGTTAATGTAATTATCAGGATTCTGGCGGTTAATTTTTCCGAAATCGGTATTACTGATTGGAATACGATTGTTTGCAACTAATTTTTTTTAAATTTTAATAATGAAAAAAACAATTGTAATTTTTATTTTGGTAGGCTTAATTTTTAGCGGGAGTTTTAGATTGGTTTCGGCTACTATTGAAAGTGTTGATCCGGTTTCATTTCCAAATCCTCTGGGTAGCACAACAACGGCCGAAGGCTTGGTAGCTAATGTTATTGAAGGACTTGAAGCGATAGTGGTGTCTTTGGCAATTGTTTTTGTGGTAGTGGGAGGAATTATGTATATGCTTAGTTTTGGCAATGAACAAAATATGGAACGGGCCAAAAAAGTGATTACAGCCTCAATGATTGGCTTAGCGGTGGTGGTTTCAGCTAGAACATTTCTTCAAGAAATTTGGAATATTTTGGGTTCCGGAAGCGGAGTAGCTTCTCCCGGTGGCCTGGAGCTTTCTGATATTGTTGAGAATGTTTTGGATCTAGTATTGTCTTTGATTGGTGTTATTGCTATAATAAGTATGATAATTGGTGGCGGAATGTACCTTACTTCCTATGGAGATACAGACAAGACGGAAAGGGGAAAGAAAATTTTAGTTGGTTCTATTATTGGCTTGGTGATAGCGTTGGGATCTTTAATTTTAGTCAAACAAATAGTTAATTTGATTCAATGATTTTTTTGATAAATAAGAAACAAAAAAGAAGGGAGGTGGTTTTATGATGAAAAATAAAGTTAAAACTTTTTTGGCAATGTCTTTGGTGGTTCTTATGACCTTGCCCGGAATAGCCTTGGCTAATGGTTTCACTGTTCCTGACTCTACAAATTTGCCGGAGGGAACGCTTTTTAGTATCGTTACTAATATTATGAATTGGATTTTGGGAATAGTGGGAATTTTGGGAGTGATTGGTTTTGCGATTGCCGGAGTGTTTTATTTAACAGCGGCGGGAGATGAAGGAAGGATTGGAACTGCCAAAAACGCAATGATGTATTCCATTATCGGGGTGATTGTGGCTTTGGTGGGAGTTATTGTTTTGAATGCAGCCAAAACTATGTTGGGAGGAACCGAGTCAACTTTTTAGTTTTGTTATTTTTAAATCATCAAAAACAATTCCGTCTTGGAATTGTTTT
>CAZIFD010000010.1:24928-29170 GCA_964538685.1 uncultured Bdellovibrionales bacterium | reverse complement strand
TTTCTTTTTTAAAATAAGATGACCTCAAATAGGGTCTTCTTTTTGTTCTCTTTTTTATTTTATCATAGAGCAGAAAAGCACTTCGGGCAACTTCTCCGTACTTACTACCGGAAATCTTCCCCGACCTAGTTTTATAGTGTGTCATTTACCTCCTTTAAATTAACAAACTCATAATAATAATTGTATTCCAAAACCGTATTTATTTCAATACTGCAAGAAAATTGTTCAAAAAGCGTAAGAAAAAATGAGGGTTATTGGAAGAATTTGGAAAAAGTGATATAATTGAGCGGAAATGATTTGGAAAAACAAAAACAAAATAACTAATTTTTTTGGAGTGGCTTTGGTCTTGGCACTCAGTTTTTGTTTTTTTGGCAAAGAAGCGAATGCCGGTTATGAATATGAGGCAGTTTCTTTTTATGCCCAATCCAGTCCAAGCGCGTATGCTGTTGAAGGGACAGCTTTTTGGGCTCACACCAGTCAAAAGGAAAATTCGCTTCCGGTCTATCGGTTTTTTAGTTCAAGAAGTGGTGATCATTTTTATACTATTTCCAGTGATGAAAAAACAAGTCTGGAAAACAACTCCAGTGCCGGTTATGCTTATGAAGGAGCGGCTTTTTGGGCTTATACCTCGCAAGTTTCCGGAACAGTCCCGGTTTACCGATTTCTAAATTCCAAAAATAGTGATCATTTCTATACAGCGTCTTCCGGAGAAAAAGACGCTCTTATCAACAATCCTGCTTGGGGCTACAACTATGAAGGCGTGGCTTTTTTCGTTTTTCCCTCCCAAGTTTCCGACACTTCGGCAGTCTATCGGTTTTTTAACGCTTCCAACGGAGACCATTTTTATACCGCTTCATCTTCTGAAAAAAATGAATTGAATTTGGCTCCCGTTTTCCGTTTTGTCAATTATTCGTCCGGAGACCATTTTTATACCGCTTCAAACGCCGAGAAAAGTGTTTTAGCTAATGCATCCGCTTCTGGCTACACTTATGAAGGAATCGCTTATTATGCCCGGACTTCGCAAACATCCGGCACTACTCCGGTTTATCGGCTTTTCAATTCTTCTACCGGAGACCATTTTTATACTGCCGGAAGTGCTGAGAAAGACAGTTTGGTCAGTTCTTCTTCCGGTTATGCCTATGAAGGAGTGGCTTTTTATGCCTATTCTTCCCAAGCTTCCGGAACCTCTCCTGTTTATCGTTTTTATAATTCGGAAAACGGCGATCATTTCTACACCGTTTCTGAAGCGGAAAAAACTGCTCTTCAAACTTCCGAATTGGGACCGGAAATTGCGGTTGGACTTTGGAATTATACTCGTTCTGGACTGAAAGATAATCCTTTCAAAATCAGTGCCAACAAAACATACAACATCAAAGACTCAAATGGAAATATTGTTGGTCAGATTGGCGGTGGAACGGAAACCAGAGTTACTTATGACAGTGATTCCTATCTCAAAGCTTACGGATCAATTTCTTCCACCCGATCTAAAAAGGTTTTCTATTTTGATGCCGCTGACGGCGACAATTCCACTATGATTTTTGATGTTAATCGTCCCGACTCTTCCTATGATGAATATCGGGGCAAGATTAAAATTCAATACTACGACAAGGATAATCTTTGGGTAGTGAATACTTTGCCATTGGAACACTATACTTGGGGAATGGGAGAAACTACCGGAACCGGAGATTTTGACCATACCAAATTGATGACAGTTATTTTCCGAACTTATGGCTATTGGTATATCAAATATGCCACCAAATACAACAAGTATGGTTTCACTATCCGAAGCGACAGCGGATCACAAATCTATCGTGGTTATGAATGGGAAGAAAACTATACCAACATTAAAAAGGCGGCCAAGGCCACTCGGGCTATTATTGCCACCTATGACGGTGAAGTGGCTCTTACTCCTTACAGCTCTTGGTCGGCCGGAAAAACCCGAAGCTATGAAGACTATTGGGGATCGGACGATTATCCGTGGTGCCAATCAGTGGATGATCCCTACGGAGATTACAATGCTGATCATTGGGACAATTCAACCCAAAAAAGTCAAAGCACGCTAACTGACGAAGGCAATCATATGGTCGGGCTCATCGCTCACGGTTCACTCTATTTGGCGGACGAAAAAAATTGGGCTTATGACAAGATAATGAAATATTATTATAAAGGTATTAGTCTTAATGCCAGCTACTAAAATGCTTTGGTTTTCTCAAAACAAAAAATTTATTTTTTCCATTCTGGCTATTTTTTTGATTGCCGGAGTGGTTTGGTACTCGTATCCCGTGATTCGTGACCGCTATTTCCCCTCTTCCGAGGATGACAGTCAATCGGAAAATACTTCTGTTCAAGATACTTCGGAAAATGTTTCCGGAGCTGAAAGTGCCGAGGAAAAAGCCACTGAAGATCACAGCGTTTCATCCGAAGACACAACTGACGGAACCAGTAGTTCTGACACAACCGAAGTTACTGGAACAGACGAAGAAACTTCTTCTGGCGACGGAACAATTAATATTGATACCAACGAAAGAGGTGGTGACGATGAAGTTTTTGCGAGCATTACCAACTATCATTGTAGTTCGGAATGCAAGGCTTTTGCCAACAATTTCCAATATTTGGAATATTGCCAGCAAGTTTGCGGACTGTCGGACGAAAAAGATGTTTCCGAATCGGATTGCAAAAAGAAAGATGATTTGGAAAAAGACTACTGCTACAAAGATTTAGCCATCAAAAAACTGGATGCTTCTTATTGCAACCAGATTGATGATGCTAATATTTTTAAGACTTGCAAAACCAGAATAATGCAAGAAGCTTTGGAAAAATAGCTAAAAAATTATTTTTTTCTTCTTTTATCCCTAATCATTTCGGCATTTGGGATTTTTGTTTTGTAAACAGCTTTTTCCAGTTTTTCCAGTTTTGTTTCAATCATTTTCCTCCATTTGATATCCCAGCCTTTTCTTTCATAATTTTCTTTCAAATCTTTTTTGATTTCCAAGATTTCATCTTCAATTCGGGAAAGATAAGCAAAAACAGTTTGAAAATTACTATCAATATCACCCATTTTTGTTTCTATCTTGCCTACCCTTGTTTCTATCTTGCCTACCCTTGTTTCTATATTATCCACCTTTGTTTCTATATTGCCTACCCTTGTTTCTATATTATCCACCTTTGTTTCTATTCTATCCATTCTTGTTTCCATGTTGCCCATTCTTGTTTCTATTCTGTCTATTTTTGTTCCCAAAACTGAATGTCCTTCAGCGATAAGCTGAATACTATCTTGCATATTCTCAAGAATGACCATCATCTGATCTTTTTTTTGAGTTGGCTTTTTGGAATTTTTTTGAGGCATATTTTTATTTTATTTGTTTACAAATTTTCGGCAATGCGGGAAGAAAGCTTGCGATAGGAAAAAATTCCCAATCCCAAAAAGACCAAAACCGAAAGAAAGAAAGCCATATTTTGAACAGGAGAAGCGAAATGGTTGTTAGCCAAAGATTCTTTGGTGAAGTGAATAATAAAAGCCATTGGATTTAGAAGTAAAATTCTTTGAATCCAATCCGGCAACATCTGAAGCGGATAAATAATCGGAGTGGCGTAGAAAAGCGCCGAAATAGCTACTTCCCAAATGAGAATCAGATCGCGGAATTTGACATAAAGCGGAGCGGTTAGGAGTCCGAAAGACAAAATAAGTACATAGGTTAAGATAGAAAAAAGAAAAAACATCAAAATAGCCCCGAGACTTGGCAGATAATTTTCCCAGATGAAGAAAGCCATAATGACAACCAGATTCATCAGAAAAATCAAAGCGGAATTTACGGTAGAGGCCACAATCAAGGTCCAGCGTGGCACATAAATCTTGCTTACCAATTGCGATTTTGACATAAGAGAAGCCATACCGGCTGAAGTTCCCTCGGAAAAGAAATTGAAAAGCATAATAGCAACGATGAGTTGCAAAGAATAATGTTCAATGCCGTTGTTTCGCATATTGAAAAGCGATGAAAAAACAAAATTCATAATAAGGAAAAGCATCAAAGGCTTAAGAAGAGCCCAAACATAGCCCAAAGCGCTTCCTTGATAGCGGAGCTTGAAATCAGTCTTGGCCAGCGCCCAAATCAGTTCTTTGTAATTTTCGTGCTGTTTCATATTCTAATTTATTTCTTTGTCTTTCAAATAAACCTTGTTTCACCAAATACTTTAACATTTGTCATTCCCGAAATTTGTCATTCCCGAAATTTGTCATTCCCG
>CAZIFD010000010.1:22125-24828 GCA_964538685.1 uncultured Bdellovibrionales bacterium | reverse complement strand
ATTGGAGTTCCGTGTTTGGTGAAAAAAGCAAGGAGCCCTCGCGAGGGCTCCTTGACCAAAAACTTTCAGTCAATCAAGGCTGTTTTTTTGTTTTATTTTTTGTTTTTTGAAAATAAAAAAACAATAAATAAAATTGGAATCAATAATAAAAATAAAAAAAGTTTGGATATCTTTTGGCGTTGAAGATCTTTCTTTTGATTTTTAATCTGACTAAATGGCTCGTCTTTTTTAGAGGAAAAGCTGACCTCTTTGGTTGGAAAAATATCTTTATCCGGATTATTTGCGACAGTTGCAAGCATCGGAATATCTTCTTTGGTTTCCTCTTTTTTGTTTTTTGATTTGGCATTCTTTTTCTTTTTATCAGAATCATTTTCTTGTGATTGATTTTCGGAAGCTTCTTCTTCTTCTTCTTCTTCTTCTTCTTCGTTTTGCTCTTCATTTTGAAAATCGATATCATCAAAATTCAAAGAAAATGTTTCTGTTTTACCTGAAAAAGTTTCTCCTGTTGGGGAGATGATAGTTCTTTCCCTGATTCCATCTGCAAATTCTTTGATTTGAATTGTTTCAATTGTGTATTTTCCATCCCCCGTTCCCTGAGTCAATATTTTATATTCTCCATCTTCGGGATTGGGAATAATTAAAAACTCATTTTCCGTATCATAACCGGAATAGAACGCCCCCTCAATTTCATCCAAAATTTCTCCGGTTTCAAAATCTTTTCCGGCTCTTTTTCCACTAGGCGAAATTATTTGAATGTCAATTGGAGAAAAAACATTAAAATTCAAGATATTTTTAATTATTTTAAAAGTGTCTATATATTCGCAATTAGCCTTTCCACTTAAACTTTGAAATATTTCGCATTGAGCCTTGGTGGGCAAATCATTATGAGCGGAGTCAATCTCAATTTCTTTGTCAGCAGAAATGTCTTGAGCGCTTGAAAAAGGAACTGTTTCATCACCCTTTCCATATTCAATTCCTTGATCGGATTGTTTGTTATAAAAATTTTCCGGCATTCCGTGTTTCCATTTTTCCGACTTGGAACTTTCCGTAATCCGAAAATTTTTTATGGTTTCATTTTTTCCGGTATCTCCAATAATATTAACAAGATTGATTTTTTTAAGTTTGGCCAGGTTGGATTTTTTGTTGAGATTTTCCAAAAAATCGTTCTGGGGATAATTTTCTCCATAACTCCTCATTTTCTTTTCTGAAGCTTCGTAAAGATAATCATAATCAGGAAGCAATTCTTTAACAGAAAGAATTTTTTCCTGAATATATTTTTTCAAATCCAAATAACCGGAATGAAGAGCCTCAAGCTGAAATAGTTTTTTGGCCAACTTATCTTTTATAGAAAAAAATCCTTCTCCGGCTTCCCATTTGAGATATGCTTCGGGAGACCCTCGGTGAGGTGTCCCCAGGGTAATTAGTTGATTGACATCATTGGCATAATTTTTATCTTCAATATAGCTTCTAGCAACCAAGCCTCCCATAGAATGAGCGATTAAATTGACCTTGGATGACTTGGTTTTTTCTTTGATTTCTTGAATTTTGCTTTGAAGTTGATTGCCCGTCAAAACATTGCTATTTCTCCATTCATAAGGAAATTCAAAGAGATTTATATTTTTTTCCAACCCGTTTTCTTTCAGAGAAACAATCAGATTGGAATAAGTTTTGAGAATCGGATCCAGTTTCCATTCGTTGCTGATTTTCCACGACCCCATAATTCCCGGAACAATAATGGTTGGATCAACAATTAAATTATTTTTTCTAAAGCCGTCAAGCGTTATTTGTCGGCTGATTCTTTCATATTCCGATTCTTCTAATTCATCAAGTTTCTCATACCAATTATTTTTCAAAATTATTTTTTTCAAACAGGGCGAGGAATTGTCAGTTTTAGATTTCTTACAAATTGCCTCTATTGGAATGGGAGAATAACCGCTTGATTTTTCAAAATTTGAATTAACAATAGCCAGCATTGGTTCATCGCTTTCCGGATTTTCCAATTCATCGTCAACAATATAGGCGGAAAGTATATTTGCGCAGTTATTTTTTGTGAAAATTGAATTTTCAATATGTACTTGGCTATTGTATATCTGGAGTCCGGGAATACAATGTTCAGTGCTGGAAGCAAGCGCTTTGTCCGATAAATTTTTTTGTGCCAATATCAACCGGATACCTCCATTTTGAAATTCAACAAAACGAAAAATTGACGGCTTATTTTGGTTTGATTTTGAAAAATCAATACTGTAAATTCCATAATCTGTAGTAGTGAAAATTATCTTTTCGTCATTTGTTCCTTCGGCAATAATTCTTGCTCCGTCGGTTATTGTTAATTCAACGAAATTTTTAAACTTAATCACAGACCCCTTTAAAATAGTCAAAGTGGCTCCATTAGTTATGGTTATGGATTTATCAAAAACCAAATCGTCGGTTTTATGCCAAACAGTATCTTTGTCTATTGTAATTATTTGACTGCTTTCAACATCGGAAATCCCGAGCTTATGATTGGAAAAATCAAAAGGCAAAAAAACCAGTGAAACTGTAAGGGGAAAAAACAGCATCAAAAAAAGCCTGTTTTGTTTTTTTATTATGTTCCTCCTAAACATAAATTATTTTTTTAAACTTTCTTTTTTCTTCCTAAATTTATTATGAGTAAGATGAATAAAATAGCGTTTATCCACGGCCAAGTATTTGTTGTAAAATTAA
>CAZIFD010000010.1:0-22025 GCA_964538685.1 uncultured Bdellovibrionales bacterium | reverse complement strand
CATTTGTTTTACTTTATTGATTATTTCTTCTATTTTACTCCAAGCAAGGTAAAATAAAAATAAAAAATTATTAAGAAGAAAATAAAAAAATCGGGATTTTCTCCCGATTTTTAGCTTATTTAATTTTGTAATAATCCTTATACCATTCAACAAAATTTTTAATTCCTTCTTCAATTCCAGTGGTTGGTTTCCAGCCCAGTTTTCTAAGTTTCCGGATGTCGGCCACAGTGGATGGCACATCGCCTGGTTGCATCGGCAACATTTTTTTCTTAGCTTTTTTCCCCATATTCTCTTCAATCACCTCAATGAAACGCATCAGAGTTTCTTCTTTGTCTCCGCCAATGTTCATAACGGCATATGGTTGAGGGTTATCCAAAGCGACTATAGTTCCCGAAACAATGTCGTCCACATAAGTGAAATTGCGACTCATTTTGCCGTGATTGAAAACCTGAATAGGTTTGTTGTTAGAAATAGCGTCAGTGAAAAGAAAAAGCGCCATATCAGGTCTTCCCCAAGGACCATAAACCGTGAAATAGCGCAAACCTGTTGTTGGCAAACCGTAGATGTGGCTGAAAGTATGAGCCAAAAGTTCAGTGGTTTTTTTGGTAGCGGCGTAGGGAGAAATTGGTGTATCCACCGGATCGGATTCGGAAAAAGGAACTTTAGTGTTGTTGCCATAAACCGAAGAGGAAGAAGCGTAAACAAAATTTTTAATTTTATATTTGGCGCTTAATTCCAAAAGATTAAGTGTGCCTCTGACATTCACTTCTTCGTAAAGCTTGGGATTAAGAAGCGAATTTCTCACTCCTGCCATGGCCGCTAAATGCATCACCTTGTCCAGTTTTTCGGTTTTGAAAATTCTTTCCAAGAGCTTTTCATTCCGAATGTCGCCCTTATAGAGTTTGTAGTTGTAGCCTCTCAGGATATTTTTGAGACGATCCCGTTTGAGTTTCGGATCATAATAGTCATTGAAATTATCAATGAGAACCACTTTGTCTCCCCGATCCATCAATTTTTTGGCCAGATTAGAACCAATAAATCCCGCTCCCCCGGTAATGAGTATTTTCATATTTTTTATTTAATTTAGATACTTTTTAATAAAATTATAATAGTCTTCATTATGGCTATTTTTGGTGGTGTAATCTTCAAATGATTTTTGGTAAGCCTTTTCTCCCATTTCTTTTCTTAGTTTTTTGTCTAAGATTAATTTTTCAATTTTCAAAAACCACTCATTTTCCGTCTGGGCTAAAAATCCATCCATGCCATCCTGAATAGCTGAAGAAAAAGTTTCATTTTGAACCGCAACCGTCGGAACTTTGACAATTCCGGCTTCAAAAAACTTAAGTTCGGATTTGGAATCACAAAACGGATTGTCAGTTTCAAGCGGAGCCAAATTGATGTCAATATTTGCCAAATTGAGATAGTGTTTTTTTCTTGAAACCAATTCCGATTGAATAATCCGATCTTGAAATTTATTAAGCGCGTTTTCAATTTCCAGCGGTCCCACCAAAACCAACTCAACTTGTGGATATTTTTCCATAATTTGAAACAATGGTTTTGTGATAGTGGCAAAATCTTTGTTGTGACTCATCGTTCCGGAAAAATAGCCAATTCGGATTTTATCGTAATTTTTTTCTGGTTTGGAATTAATTTCTTCCGCTACTTCAAGTTCGGCAAGATTGATTTTGTTGGTGCTGAGAAATACTTTTTTGCCATAGCTTTCCAGAATTTTTTTGAGATAAGTAGTGGTAGTGGAACAAACTGAAATATAGGGATCGTTCAAGATTTCTTCTCCCACTCCTTTTTCATATTGCTTTTTTTCAAAATAAGACATCTTGTTTTGGTAGAAATCCGTAGCTTGAATATATTTCGGATCAAAAACCAAATCATCAGTTTCAAAAATAATAAGTTTTTTTTGGTCTTTTATTTTTTGAATCATTTTGCCTAACTTTGGAGTAAAAAGTGTCCGATGAAAAACAAAAACTTGAAATTTGTCGGCATAGCGAAGCAAAAAAGGATCATCTTGCAAAGTTGTGTCAGCAGGAATGTTGTGAAGAGAAAGTTCTTCCGCTTGATTCCAAGCGCGATAAGTGGCGCTGTCGCCCACACCGCCCGTAATAAAAAGAACCGAACCATTTTTGGGAACCAAAATTGATTTCAAAAAAGTAATCAAGTAAGCAAAGACTCTTTTCCCACCCTTAACCGGTCCATTTTTTCGGATGGAACTTAGAGCTTTTCCGACTTTGATGAAAAAAAGTTTCATACTTGAAGATTTATTCCGGTTTTTTAAGCTCAAATTTCAAATCTTTATTCAGAACAGCTTCTTGATCAAACTCTCCGTCATTAGTTTTGATGTGAACTTTGACAGGAACATTGTCCACTCCGGATTGCTTTTGAATAAGAAGACGATAATTTTCTTGATTTTCATGAAAACTTTCCGGCAATTCATATTTTATCATTCCGTCAGTTTGCCCTCCGATCAAAACATGAACGATTACTCCGAAATAGGTTTTGTCAAATTCTTCATTAACCACTGGAGAACCAACCATTTTCCTTTCCAAAATATTGGCTCCCTTGGGAACAAAAACACGAAGATAAGTATGATAATCACTAGTCCTCCAATCGCCATAAGAAGCAGTGTTTTTGTATAGATAATTGAGAGTGACAACTGGTTTTGGTTGGGTAAGATCAATGTTATAAGTTAATTCTCTTTGCATATAATAATCGGTTTTAAGAGCGCCCATATTGGCATCGTTTAACATTAAATAATCACCACTCCAATCAGTAGCCACTTTTCCGGCCCAAAAAACACTTTCCGCCAATTGTTGCAATTCAGCATCGGAAAAATTGAGCATAATATTTTTCTTTTGCATTTCCTGATGGACTAAATTGATCAATTCCGGAAGATTGCTCAAATTAGTTAGCTTATCCGCCAAAACATTAGTCAGCTCTTTCATAATGGCTTTTCGGTTTTGAGTGTCCAAATCGGGATCAAGAATATATTTTTTTTCCACCACTTCTTCCAGTTTAAGTACAGCGTCATCTTTGGTAAAAGTTACACCTGAAACAGTTATTGGTCCGGTAATCCCCAAAACATCATTGAAAACGCTGGCATTCACAGCAATCACCCCGTCAAAATTACTACTCTTTCCCGCTAGGCGATAAAAATATTTAGCCTTTTCAACATTGGTGGAAAAATCCGGAGAAAAATTGGAATCGCGAAATTTCCATTTTTTAATCTGCATCATTCGGGTTAGCGGATACGGAGGGGTGATTTTGTAATTTATTTTTTGGTCCAGCAAATTGGCATCTTCAAAATAGGAAGAAATTACCGCTCCATCTTTGATTTTAAAAACAGCATACTGTCCCAAAAATCCTCCACCCGGGCGAACTTCCATATTGTTCTGAAGAAGAACCATAAAAGTCCGAGTCTGACCGTCTTTTTGAGTGAATGTTTGGACTAATTTATTCAGAGTTTCAATTTCTTTTTGAGTGTCTTCCTCGGAAACTATCAGTTTGGATATTTTACTTAAAATATTAAGCGAAGAAATGGCCAGTTCGGTTTTGTGGCTCTTGATATAGGAAAACAAAAAAAACCCACCGGTTAATACTAACAAAACAATAAGCGAAATTATAATGCGCTTCTTCGTGAACATATTTTTCATTGATTTTGTTTTTCTGTTTCCTTTTGGGAATAACAGATTTTTTGATAAATATTATTAATTTTTAGAGCGGACTTTTCCCAGCTGAAATTCTCAGCATTTTTTTGGTTTAAATTTCCCATTCTTTCGGCTTCCTCGGGATTATCTAAAAAATATTCAATTCCCTTTCGGATTCCTTCCGCATTTTGTTTTTCTGAAAAATATCCTCCGTCGCCTAAGAATTGCCGATTGTTTTCTTTGTCAAAACAAACAATTGGCAAGCTCGCACTCATATAATTTAGCATTTTTCCACTCGCCTGTCTAACCTCTGAACCTTTGGGATCAACTGCAATATCAGCCGCTTTCAAAAATTCAGGAAGCAGGAAATAATCAAGCGGAACTACCAGACGAATAGCATCAGAAGGCAAGTTGTTTTTTTGGATAAATTTCAAAACATGCTCTCTGGGAAAGCCTCCAATTAGAAAAAAAACATCTTTTCTTTTTTCAATCAAGTCTTTGGCTGCAATTAAAAAATCAAGGATACCTTTATTGCCAATCAGTCCACCAGTGTAGATTATGACTGATTTTTTTTCCGGAATTTCCAGTTCTTTTTGAATTTCTTTTTTAGTTTTTTCCAATTTGAAACTTTCAGTATTGGTTCCGTCCAGAATAGTTTCTATCCGGTTATCATTTCGGACTCTCTTAATTTCTTCTGTCATTTCCCAAGAAGAAGTAATCGCCCAATCGCCCAATTGGTTAATGATTTTTTCTATCTGAGAAAACAATTTTTTGAGACCGCTTTTTAGATAACCGTGAGAAACCATTTCTTTGGTCAAGCTACCGTGAAAATCAGCCACCAATTTAATTTCTCTCCAAAAAAGTATTTTTTGAATCAACCAGCCAATCAAAACGCCTTCGTGAAGATGAGCGTGGATGATGTCAGGTTTTTGAGTTCTGGCAAGATAAAAAACTTTTCGGATAAGCATAATATCCAAAATTATTTTTTGCCAATCCGGTCCAGCTTCTATTTTTTTATACCAAAAAAGCAACCGCAAAATTCGGCGAATATCAATTTTAGTTTCAATGTTTTTGTGAATATCTTTGCCAATATGATAAGTGGCAATAGTAATTTGGTGCCCTAATTTTTCCAATGCCAAAGCCTCTTCCAAAATTCGGATATGTGTTCCTCTGTCGGAAAAAAAAGGCGTTGGAGCCACTACTAAAATTTTCATAAATTTATTTCGGATTATTCAACCTTATCTCAAACCTTGAAGTTATCCTTTTTAGCTTTTTTCTATTCTAAATCATCCCTAAAGCCTTTGCAAACGACGCTAAAAACACTATAATAGCTTTATGGAAAAAACATATTCCCTAAAGAAACTTTTCTTAATCTTAGCTTCTTTTTGTTTGATGCTTGGCGCTTTGGGCGTTATTTCAACAGCGCTGGGAGTTTTTTACGGTCAAATTTTTTCTGTGCTTATTTGTTCCAGCATTGGGGTGGTTGCTTTTTGGCTGGGAAAGAATTTTAGAAGAATAAAATGGAATAAAAGCGAGTTGGCAATTATTTTGATTTCATTGTTGTTTGTTGTCAGTCTTTGTTTTTTTGTTGAGCCGTCAATATTTTCTGGTCGAGATCAAGGTTCGTTATCCGAAGCGGCCATCAGATTGTCCCAAAATCATCAATTAACTTTTTCTTTTCAGGCTTCAGATGAATTCTTTGGAATTTATGGCCTTGGAAAGGCCTTGAATTTTCCCGGGTTTGTTTATGAAAAAAGCGGCGATCTCAGCACTCAATTTCCCATTGGTTATATTGCTTGGTTGGCTATTTTTTTCTCTACCTTTGGACTTTTTGGACTAGTCATAGCCAATGCTATTCCGCTGTTTATTTTTTTAGTAAGCTTTTGTTTTTTGACTAAACTTCTTACCCGAAAAGACTCTCTGACTTGGATTGTTTTTCTTCTGGCTTTGTCATCTTTTGCTTTTTCTTGGTTTTTTAAATTTACTCTGAGTGAAAATTTAGCCTTGGCTTTTTTGTGGTTGGGAATTTGGCAGTTTATGGATTTTTTGGAAAAAGAACAAAAATTCAATTTAATAGTCGCTCTTTTTTCTTTGGGATTTTTATTTTTTGTGCGAGTGGAAACAATTGCCTTTGGAATTGTAATGTTTTTTCTGGCTTGGCTGAAGTTTAAAAAACAAAAAGAAGTTTTGGAAAAAATCAAAAAATATTTCTTGGTTTTTTTCTCGGCTTATGTTGTGAGCATCTTTTGGCAACAGGATTTCTATTGGGGATTTCTAAAAAACTTGCTCAAGCCATTTTTAGCTTCCGAAAGCAAATCAGTTTCTGGAGGCGTCGGATTGGAAACAATTTTTTCTCTAAAAGTGCTTTCCGCTTATGCTGTTTTGAATTTGATTATTCTGGGTGTGGGTGGATTTCTTTGGTTTGTCAGGAAAAAGGATTATCAAAAGATATTCCCGTTTTTTATTCTTTTACCCTCTTTCATTTATCTCATTGATCCCAATATTTCCAACGATCATCCTTGGATGCTTCGGCGGTTTCTTTTTTCCATTATTCCGCTAGTTATTCTTTATGCGGTTCTTTTCATTGATGTTTTTCTGAAAAGAAAATTTTATCTTTATTTTTTTTCCGGCCTTTTGGTGATTACCAATTTATTGGTTTCTTTCGGCTATTTTTCTTTCGTTCCTTATTCCGGATTAACCGCTCAAATAAAATCACTGAGTTACAATTTTGGCGAGAAAGATTTAATTTTAGTTGATCGGGAAGCATCGGGCGATCCCTTGGCAATGATAAGCGGTCCTTTGAATTTTTTATTCAAAAAACAAGCGGTTTATTTTTTTAATCCCAAAGATATTGACAAAATTAATAGAAATAATTTTTCCAATATTTATTTTATTATTCCCGACAATAATCTGGATTTTTATAAAGAAAGCGATCTTTTGGTTCGGCTGGAAAAGGAAAAAGATTATTCGCTTAATTTTCCATATCTCAAAGTCCTTGTTAACCAAGAGCTTATTCCCCAGTCAAAAATATTTTTCCCGGAAAAAACTCAATTAACAGTTTCAGGCGGAATTTATCGTCTAAAATAAGCCTATTTAATAATTTTTTAATTTTTATTTTTTATGTTTTTTGATCTAACTTCGGAAATTTTACTTAATAAAAAATCCCGATTTTGGTACCGTTTTTTCCAAATCATTCTTTATTTGGGTGCTTTGGCGATCGGAATTTTTTTAATTTCTCGTTTGCTTTTCCCGATTGGTTTTTTTGAATTTTCCTTCCTAAATTTTAATTCAACTAAAAACACACTGAGCGATCCAAGAAATTCACAAGGAAATCCTCTCTCCACTGGAATTGTTTCTTCAGAAAACAAAATGGTTTTTGATGCTTCTTTGGTGGGAAAATATTCCCAAGCTACAATTGATTTTGATTTGAACGACAAATCGGCTGATTTGAATAACGGAAAAATAAGTATCTATCGTTCTTATCGCTCTTTCCTCCTCCCTGAAGGTGAGCCGACTGGTTTTCAAAACGGAAGCTGGATTAGAAATGAAGATAACTTTTTCTTTGTTTCCGGTGGAAAACTTTTTTCTTTTGCTTCCAAAACTATTTTATCAACATTGGAATTTCCTGAAGAAAAGTTTCTGTCAGTGGAAAAATCGGATTTGAATTATAATTCGCCAGGAGGAATTATTTCCGCTGATTACCCTTTGGGAACGGTTTTTCAAATTGATGACGAATATTATTTCTTGAAAGAAAAAAATGAATTAAAAAAATTTGTCAGTCGGGAAGCATTCCTAAGCCAGCACCCACTTGGACAATTTGTTGTTAAAGATAAGAAATTTTTGGATAATTATTCTGTTTCAGAAGAACTTTTGGGATTTTCCGGCGGTTCGCTTGTTGCTTATGGCGAGTCGGCTTTTGTTGTGAATGGTCAAGAAATTTTGCCTATCGGTGATCCTTCCATATTTTTGGCAGCCGGATTTTCTTGGGATGATTTAATTCCGGTTTCTGGAGAAGAAATTTCCTTATACAAAAAAGGTAAATTATTTTCTCTTTCCTCTGTTCATCCTGACGGGACGGTTTTTTTCGCCAAAGACTCAGGAAAATATTATTTAATTTCTAATGGACAAAAAGAGTTTTTGCCTACCGAAAAAATAGCTACCTCTTGGATTCATACTTCTCCTATTCAAGCGGATATTTCCGGGTTGGATATTTTTTCCGATTGCCATCTATCTTCCCGAAAAATTGATTGGGGGAAAAGAACTTATACCTGCCAAACAGATTTGGAAAAATTGCAAAACCTTTCCGGAAAAGATTACGAGTTTGTCTTTATTTTGGAAAATGAAGTGAAAATTGACCGCATCTCAGCCACTTTCAAACGCAGTATGAACAAAGATAATTTTTGGCAATCAGTTTATGAAATAATCAACCGTATAAAAAACAATTATGTTAAATAAATTAATAAAATCACTGAAAAAACAAGAGGAATTTTTAAAAGTTTTTTATAAGCTAGCCGTTGATTTTGGAACAATTACTTTGGTAGCATTGTGGATTTTTTTGCTTTCCGAAATATTGCTTCCCGGAACAGCTTCGGGGAAAATCGGTTTCATTAAACTGGTTTTTTTCGTTTTTTTTGATATTCTAATCTTGTATTTACTTGGGAACTTGCTGGAATTAAAATCAAAGGAAAGAAAACAAAAAAAGAGCCTTTGGATTGCTCTTGTTTTTTCTTTAATTCTTTTGATTCTTGGAGGACTGATAAAATCCGGTTTAATTTTGACATTAGTCTTGTTAGTAATCTTTTCCGCAATAATATTTTTTCTGTATGATTTATTTTTCAAAAAATAAATCAATCTAATTTTTCAAATATTCCAATGTTTCTCGGGCGGTTTTTTCCCAAGAAAAATTTTTCACTCTTTTTAGTCCCCTTTCAATCAATTCTTTTCTTTTTTCTTTTGAATCAAGAAGGGCTAAAATTTTGTTTTCCAAATCAGTCTGGTTTTTTGTCTCAAAATAACTGACAGCATCTTGACCCACCTCCGACAAAGAGGAATTTTGACTGGCAACAACCGGAACTTCAGAAGCAAAAGCTTCCAGAATCGGAATACCAAAACCTTCATATAAAGAAGGAAAAATAAAAATCATGGCCTTTTGATAAAGAGTTCTAATTTCTTCAAAAGGTATTTTTCCGGTAAGAACGATGTCTTTCTTGTATGGAGAATTATCAATTTTTTCCATTAAATCTTTCCAAAGCCAAGCTTTTTCTCCAGCCAAGACCAATTTTATTTCCGGATAATTTTCTTTTATTTTTCCAAAAGCTTCAACCAACAAAGAAAGATTTTTTCTGGGCTGAAGAGCTCCGACATAGAGCAAATATTTTTCCTCTTCAAGAAAATATTTTTTTAAGATTTTATCCGAATTTTCTTTCAAAACTTTTTTTGAAAAAAGTTTCGGATCAAAACCGTGATGAATGACTTTGATTTTGTCATCGGGAATTTCCGGATAAAATTGCAAAATATCTTTTTTGGTGGATTCTGAAACAGCAATTACTTTGTTTGAATTTTTGACGGCATAATCAGTCAATAGATTTAGTTTCCTGAGATCACTTTTTGGAAAAAAATCGGGAAAATACTTAAAAGCCAAATCATGAATAGTAATGACTGTTTTCAGATTTTTTCTTCTAAAAAAAGGCAAAGATTGCATCGGCATCCAAAGAACATCAGGCTTATCTTTCCAGATTTCAAAAGCAAAACGAGTTTGCGACCAAGAAAAAAGGGATGACTTTTGAATAATTTTATAATTGAAAAAATCCGGAGGAGTAAGCTCCGGATTAAATTGCTTTTTATGATAAATCAAAAATTCATCTTGAGAATCAATTTGACCGAAAAGTTTGAGCAAATTTAGGATATAAACTCTGGTTCCGTCAATGCGAGTCGCATCTAAATCGGCGGCTTGAATGGCAATTTTCATTTTAATTCAAAGTTTGGATAAAGTTTTTTAGATCATCCCTAAGATCTTCCCTGTCAAAAGCATAAGCCAAATTAGCCTTAAGATAATTAAGCGGATCTCCGGTAGTCATCCACTCCCCTTCTTCAACTTGTTTGGCTAAAAATTTATTTCCGTTTTGAACATAAGTTCTAATGGCATCCACAATCCAAAGTTCATCACCTTTTCCAAGTGCTGTGTTTTTTAAAACATCAATAATTTCTTGATTTAGAATCATCCGACCAAAGTCAGCCAATTGAGAAGGCGCTTCTTCAATAGTTGGTTTTTCAATAATGTCTTCAATTTCCATACTTCCATCTCTAAGTTTAACAATCCCATAACGATTGACCACTTCTTGTGGAACTTCTTGAACCCCAATCATTGGTAGACCGTTTTTTTCATAATCATCCACCATTTGTTTAGTAAATGATATTTTTGATTTAACCAAATCATCTCCCCAAACAAAAACAAAAGGCTCATCTTTCACCAAGGATGAAGCGGAAAGAACTGGCGTTCCGTTGCCATAAGGACCTTTTTGGCGAACATAAATAAAATTGGCCATTTCTGAAACTCTTTTAACTTGTTCCAGCATTTCCAATTTGCCGTTTTTTTCCAAATCGTTTTCCAGTGCCCAACTGTGGTCAAAATGATCTTCCAGCGGTTTTTTATCCCACTTGGTAACCAAAATAATATCTTCAATTCCCGCTTCTACTAATTCTTCCACTACCAATTGAATAATTGGTTTGTCAACAATAGGAAGCATTTCCTTGGGCATTGATTTGGTAGCCGGAAGAAGTCTGGTTCCCGATCCGGCCACAGCCACGACCGCTTTTTTTATTTTTTGCATATTTTTTAATTTAATTTTTTCTTGGCGATAATTTTTAATTCTTCACTAAATTCTTGAATAGCTTGATTAATAAGTGGATCAAATTTTTTGTAAATTTCTTTTTCTTTGACAATATTACTGGCTTCCAAGAGAGAATCAAATGTTCCAGCATCCAGCCAAGCGCCGGAAACCGTGCTTACTTTCAATTCGCCTAAATCCAAATAATAATTGTGAAGAGCTGTTATTTCTATTTCTCCTCTTTCGGACGGATTAACACTCTTAGCTGCTTCAATAACCCGCTTATCATAAATATATAACCCAGGAATAGCAAAATTACTAATAAACTCCTGAGGTTTTTCCACAATTTGAAGAGCGTTCATATTTTCGTCAAATTTAACCACACCGAATCTTTCCGGATCGGAAACTTCTTTGGCAAAAATATGTCCTCCACTCTTAAAATTTCTAATATCTTCCGAAAAATCATCTTCAAAAATATTATCCCCTAAAATCATAGTCACATTATCATCATCAATAAAATTTTCTCCTACAATAAAAGCATCCGCCAAACCGCGTGGAGTTTTTTGAACCCGAAATTCAATTCTGATATCATATTTTTCAAAAATTGATCCCAATAAATTCAAATATTGTCCAGAGTGTTCCGGAGCAACAATAATCAAAATTTCCTTTATTCCGGCTTTGATTAAGATATTCAGAGGATAAAAAATCATCTGCTTATCATAAACCGGCAAAAGTTGTTTTGAGGTTGTGGCAGTTAGGGGAAAAAGTCTGGTAGCTGTTCCGCCTGATAAAATTATTCCTTTCATAGAATTGTTTATTTATAAATTGGAAACTTTTTGCAAAGAGTAATAACTTCTTTGTGAAGCGCTTTGATTTTTTTCGGATTATTTTTGTTTTCTATAGCAGTGTTGATAAGGCGAATGATTTCGCAAACTTCTTTTTCTTTCATTCCGCGAGTAGTAATGGCTGGCACACCGATTCGCACTCCACTTGGATCCATTGGCCCTCTGGGGTCATCCGGAATCATATTTTTGTTAAGCGTAATGCCGATTTCATCCAATAGTTTTTCGGTTTCTTTTCCTGTTATGCCTTTGCTGGAAAACACATCCACCAGAACCATATGATTATCCGTTCCTCCAAACATTATTTTGAATCCGTGTTTTCTAAGTTCATTTTCCATAACTTTGGCATTTTTGAGAATCTGAAGAGCATATTTTTTGAAAGCTGGTTTCAAAGCTTCACCAAAAGCCACCGCTTTTCCGGCGATATTGTTTTCGTGTGGTCCGCCCTGAAAACCAGGGAAAGCTGCCTTATCAATAGCTTGGGCATATTTGTTTTTGCAAAGAATCATTCCTCCGCGCGGACCACGCAAGGTTTTATGAGTAGTGGTTGTAATAATATCAAAAAAAGGAGTGGGATTTGGGAGGGCTCCTCCTGCAATTAATCCGGCAATGTGCGCAATATCAATCATTGTGATTGCTCTAACTTTTTTGGCAATGTTGGCAAATTTTTTATAATCTAATTGACGAGTATAAGCGGAAAATCCAGCCAGAATCATTTTTGGTTTTTCTCTCTGTGCCATTTTTTCCAATTCCTTGTAATCTATCATTCCATCTTTTCCGGTTTTGTATCTGACAAAATTGTAGATTTTTGCGCTGAGGGTTACTGGATGACCATGAGTCAAATGTCCCCCATGAGACAAATCCATTCCCAAAACCTTGTCTCCCGGCTTGAGAACCGCGCTATAAGCAATCATATTGGCTGGGGCGCCGGAAAGCGGTTGGACATTAACATGTTCAGCTCCAAAAAGTTTCTTAGCGCGATCAATAGCCAGTTGTTCTATTTTGTCAATATATTCTTGTCCGCCATAATATCTTTTGCCTGGGTATCCTTCGCTATATTTATTGGTTAGGACTGAACCTAGGGCCTCCAAAACTGCTTCTGAAACATAGTTTTCACTAGCAATAAGCTCCATTCCCTCTTGTTGCCTTTTGAGTTCTCCTTGGATAGCGTTATAAATTGCCGGATCTTGTTTTTTTATATTTTTCATAAATTTATTGCAACTATCATTCCCGACTTAATTGGGAATCTAGTTATTAAATATATATACTTCTCCATATTCCCGCTTGTCATCAGAACTGGTAAAAAATATTATTTCTTCAAATATTCTCTCAATGCCTCTTTATAACTTCTCAAGGGATTAAGTTTGGTATTAAGCAGAACGCTAAAATAAGGTCTTTTGGCGGGACGAGGAAATTCAGTTGATGCAATCGGAATCACTTTGGTTTTTAGTCCGGCTTGTTTGTATAATTCTAGAACCGATTCATACCAAGTGCAAGAACCGCTGTTGATTATGTGATAAATTCCAAACGGTTTCTGACTCTCAATAATTTCTTTGGTTTTTCTTGCCAAATCAGGAGCATAAGTGAAACAACTTGTTTCTTCATCCACCACCTTGACTTCCTTGTTTTTCTTGCCTAATTCTAACATAACATCAAAAAAACTTCTCTTGGCACCTTCCGATTCGGCCGGCTTACCGAAAAGCTTGGAAAGGCGAATAATATAAAAATCTTTGGTATTTTTAGCTACTTCCTTTTCTCCCTGCAGTTTGGTTTTTCCGTATTTGTTGACCGGACCGGTTTTAGCTGATTCTTCAAATCCAATTTCCGGTTCAAAACCTTGATGCAAAGCACAAGTAGCGCAAGAATGCGTGCAACCACTTGGTTCCGGAATTTCCGGCTCGCCGGAAAAAACATAGTCTGTTGAATAATGAACCAAAATAGCGCCAATTTTTTTGGCGATTTTGGCAAGATATCCCGGCGCCAATGAATTTATTTTTTTAGCCAAGTCTAATTCTTTTTTGTCTTCTTCGCATTTGTCAACAGCGTTATAGGCAGCCGAGTTTATGATAATATTTGGTTGAATTTCTTGGATTTTTTTCAGTACTTCTTTTTCTTTTGTAATATCCAAATCATTTTTGTCCCAAGCGAAAACTTGAAAACTCCGGTCTTTTTTAAAAACATTGACTAATTCTTGGCCCAACATTCCGTTGGCGCCGATAATTAAAACTTTTTTATCATTTTCCTTTTTCATAAATTATTTTTTCCAAATATTTTTTAATTTTTAATTGTTCACTGAAAGAATTTTCTAATTCCAAGCTGATATACTTCGGAAAATAACGAATATATTTTTTAATGTAATCCAGTTGGGATAATTTATAAAGCCAATGAGAATCATATCCGTGCCAATTTTTTTCGGTTATCAAATCATTTGTAATTGCAGAAACATGACAACAACCAACCGGAAATTCTGCAATTAATTTTTCCAGATTTTTATAAGCTTTCCATCTAACCAATTGAGCGCTTTCCCAATGGGAAAAATCTAAGCATAGTCCTCCGGATTTTTTCAACTCTTTCTCGCTGGGAATTTCTTGAACATTTTCTAAAAATATTTTTGAGGCATAAAGCGGAGATTTCTCCAAATCAAAACTGAAACGATTAGCTTTTGGGTGAGTATTAAAAACTTCTGTCCCGTATTTTTTTATTAAATATTCAATTTCCCACTCTTCCATATCATTTCTCAGGTGAACATGATATATTTTTTTTAGAGCACTTTTTTCCAAAAGAGCATAGCATTCTTTTCTTTCTTTAAGATTCAGTTTTGTTGGGAAAAAAGAAATTTCTGAAATTCCAAAAAAGTCAATTTCTTTGATTTTTTCTCGCCAATCAGATCTTGGGGTTGTTGTTAATCCAAGAAGAATTTTATGAGTTATATTGTTTGGCATAATATTCTTGATATTCTCCCGACTTAATATTTTTCCACCATTCTTCATTATTTTTGTACCATGAAACGGTCATTTTTATTCCGGTTTCAAAATCAATTTCCGGTTCCCAGCCCAATTCTTTTTTTATTTTTCCAAAATCAATAGCATATCTTCGGTCATGTCCCAAGCGATCTTTGACAAATTCAATTGATTCTTCATTTTTTTCCATTAGCTCCAAAATTTTGTAAGTTATTTCTTTGTTGGTTTTTTCACTGTTTCCACCGACGCAATAGGTTTCTCCGATTTTTCCTTTTTGAATAATAGCGTCAATAGCTCGGCAATGATCCGCGACATGGAGCCAATCGCGAACATTTCCTCCATCACCATAAAGAGGAACTTTTTTTCCTTCTATCAAATTAGTAACAAAAAGCGGAATTAATTTTTCCGGAAATTGATAAGGACCGTAATTATTGGAACAATTAGAAATGGTTATCGGCAAATTGAAAGTATGAAAATAGGCCCGAACTAGATGGTCTGAAGACGCCTTAGAGGCGCTGTATGGGCTTCTGGGGTCGTATGGCGTGTTTTCATTGAAAGCGGGATCCGAAAGCCCAAGCGATCCAAAAACCTCGTCAGTGGAAATGTGGTGAAATCTTTTATTGCCATTTTTTCTGGCTGCCTCCAATAAATTAAAAGTACCCTCAATATTGGTTTTAATAAAAGATTCCGGACCCAAAATTGATCGGTCAACATGAGATTCAGCTGCAAAATGAATAATGCAATCAACTTCGGAAACTAATTTTTCTATCAGTTTTTTATCAAGAATATCACCCTTAACAAACTCGTGATTTGAATTATTTTCAAGACTTTTCAAATTCTCCAAATTTCCCGCATAAGTAAGCGAATCTAGATTGACAATTTTATCTTCCGGATATTTCTCAGTCCAATAATGAATAAAATTTGAACCAATAAACCCCGCTCCGCCAGTGACAAGTAGTTTCATAAAATTAAAAAGGATTATTTTTTAAAAATTCAGTGAGTGTTGGCAATTCTTTGTCTTTTTCAGAAAGAACCAAATTTTCTGTTTCAATCGGCCAATCTATTTTCAATTCTTCGTCATTCCAAATAATTCCTCCTTCAGACTCTTTGTTATAAAAATTATCCACCTTATACATAAACTCAGTATTGTCTTCTAGCGTCAAAAATCCGTGAGCAAATCCTTGAGGTACAAGAAGCATTTCAAAATTATCGGCGGAAAGAAGAAAACCTTTCCATTTTCCGAAAGTCGGACTGTTTTTTCTTAGATCCACAATAACATCATAAACCTTTCCTTGGACAACTCTCACCAGCTTGGTTTGGGAAAAAGGCGGTTTTTGAAAATGAAGTCCTCTCAGCACTCCTTTTTGAGTTGACATTGAGTGATTGTCTTGAACAAAATCAATTTCAATTCCTGCTTCCCTAAACTTTTTCTTTGAATAAGGTTCCAGAAAAAAACCTCTCTCATCCCGAAAAACTTGAGGCTTGATAAGATAAGCGTCTTCCAATTCGGTTTTAATAAACTCCATATTTTTTAGGCTTATTTTTTATTTTATTTCAAGTCTTTTTTATTCTAGCAAATCAAGAAGCTTTTTTCCAGCACAAGAAAAAACCCGCTTTGGAGGCGGGTTTTTTGAAAAGTTTTTTACAGTTCTATAATTTCATCTTTTTCCAAATCAAGATTGAAAAAATGTTCTTGACCATTGACATCCTTGACGGTTATTTCTGTTTGAATGCTACTTATTCCGGATTGTTTTTGGATGAGTAATTTGTAAGGCTGGGTTTTGAATCTTTCCGGAAGCGAATAAACAAATTTATATTCTACTGTTTGAGACAAGGGAACTTTGTTAATAATGCCAAAAACTTTTTTCTCGTATTCTTCTGAGAATTTGACCGTTGGCAATTCGTTCAAATTTAAAAGCCAAGCTTCCCGAGGCGCATAAACCCTAAGATAACCTTGGTAATCTTTAGTAATCCAGTCTTTTTCTTTTCCTTGATGAGTTATTTTTACTAACAAAATTCCTTCGGGTTTTTCTTTGGAAAGATTAATTTGATAATTTAAAGAATAATTAATCACCCGATTGCTTTTAAGTGCTCCCAGATTAGCATCAACTAACATTAAATAATCATCGTTCCAAGACGAAATGATTTTGCCTGACCAGCCGATAGCATCTATTTTTTCTTGTAATTTTTCGTCTTTAAAACTAAGCTGAATATTTTTTTGATTAAGATCTTTTTCCAGTGTTTTAATTAAATTTAATTTACTTTTCCAATCAAGCACTTTAGTCTTGTCAATCAAAACGGCCATCATTTTCTTGATGAGATTTTTTCTTTCTGAAACATTTAAATTTTTTGAATCATATCCCTTTTCCACTTCATACTCTATTTCCAAAACAGCATTTCCACTATTAAATTCTTGGGAAAATCCTTCAATTGTTATGGGTCCGGTAATTTCCAAAATGGAATTGAGAACTTTCGTGTTAATAGCAATTACTCCGTCAAAGTTTTCTTTTCCTTTTCCAATTTTGTAAAACTCTTCCGCTTTTTTGGCAGTATCTGGAAAATTTGGAAACCAATTGGAGTCACGAAGTCCCCAGCGATCTATTTTTAATAATTGATCCATAGGATAAGGCGGTTGGATTTTATCTTGAATTCTTTCATCAAACATATTAGAATCATGAGCTTCTCCGAAAATCAACTCCCCGTTTTTTATTTTTATTATTCCAAAAGATCCCAAATATCCTCCGGCCGGTCTAAGTTCCATATCATTTTGGAAAAGAAGCAAAAAAGTCTTAGTTTGGTCGTCTGTCTGACTTAAATAATCCACAATATCTTTAGCTGTCTTTATTTCGTTTAAGGTTTTTTGGGATGAATTTATAAATGTATCTTGTTTTTGGTTGTTTTTATGAAGCCAAAAAAAAGACCAGCCAATTAAAAATGGAATAGCCAACAACCAAAAAATCAAAAGTTTCTTATCCTCTTTTTTAAGCATATTTTAAACTTACAAACTACCACTTAAAAGCCTATTTAATCTTTCCTTAACTTCTTCTGGTGTAGCTTCTTTGTAGAGAGGCTTTTCCTGGGAAGAATTAATTGAAATATCTTGTGATTTAACTCCCTTATATCCAAGTCCGTTTTTTTCTGCTCCAAACATTTTCATTATAGAATCATCGGCAATGGGAAGATTTTGTGGTGCCGTCGCCTTTTTTTCTTGAATAATTTTTTCTTTTATTTTGTCCTTATTTTTTTTATTTTCCATTAAAGAAGATTGAAAATCATATCCAAGTTCTTTATTGGTTTTTTTATCATCTCCAAATTTTAATTGATTATTTTTGGTTGATTTTATTGTTTGAAAATTGTCTTTTTTTAAATTATTTTTATTTTTGTTTTTATAAAAAAAGAACCCAAAATAACCAAGCGCTGTCAAAATAATTGCCGAAAAAAAACTTTTTATAATACTAATCGTAATGCTTGAATGAATTTCTTCCGAAATCGGACCTTCAATAATTTGTGGTTCTATTTCTTCTTTTATGTTGTAATGCCTACTAAGAATAATGATTAAATCTTGAGCCACTTTTTGAGAAATATTTTCAGCTTGAAATTTATCATTTCCAACAAAAGACACTTGGAAAATATTACTTTCTCCTAGTCTTTTAAATTCCAAGTTTTTCCCAGAGTCTATTTTCTCTTTAAAGGAATCATTTTTTGAAAATTGAACAAGATTAGCCGATAATTGATTAAAGTTTTCTGCAATAAAATCTTTTTTAGGAACAACAATAAAAGTTGTTTGTGATTCAAAATAAACCTTACCGAAAAAAAAGATTGGAAATAAAATTGAAGCAAAGCACAAAACTAAGATAAGAATTGATTTTAAGGATGCTTTTTGCATAGTTTAGAGAGTTATTTTTTATTAAGCAAATAAAATTTCTTGGTAGGTTTTTTCTGTATCGGCAACTATTTTTTCCCAATCATATTTTTGCTGAGAAATTTTCCAGGATTTATTTTCCATTTCAGAAATCATAACGGGATTGTCAATCATTTTTTGTATCTTCTCTTCTAAATCTTTAACATTAGAGCTTTCAAACAAGCATCCGGCCTCCAAAACAGCTTCCATATTTTCTGGAATATCACTTACAAGCACCGCTTTTCCACAACTCATTGCTTCTAATAAAGAAATGGACAATCCTTCGGTTTCCGATGGTTGAATAAATGCGTAAGCATGAGAAAAAAGTTGCTTCAAATTTTCCCCAGTCTGATTTCCAGTAAATTTTATGTCTGAATCGCTTTTTGCGAGATCCTTTAAATATGCCACATAATCATCCGTATGAAATCCATCACCGACGATTACTAATTTTTTTCCTTGATTTAATTTTTTTCTTTTTAGTTCCAAAAAAGCTTCAATAAGATAATGAATCCCTTTATGTCTGACCAGTCTGCTGACAGAAAGCAAATAATCATTTTTATTTAATCCCCATTTTTTCAATTGATTAAAATTTTCTGTTTTTTTAATATTAGCACCATTGGGAATATAAACAGCGTCTTTTTTAAATTTGTTTTTTATTAAAGATTTTAAATTTTTGGAAACGGTTATGGTTGAATGTGGAGCGTGACAAATCATCCACTCTCCTAGTCTCAAAGAGAATCTGGCTAAAGCATTCCATTTTTTGTGATAATAATCTTGGCAATGGTAAGTACCGACAATCTTAGTTTTTTTTAATAAGACTCTGGGGATAAAACTCAAAAATCCCGGACCAATTGAATGGTAATGAATGATGTCATAATTTCCAAAAATGGCATGAATAGATGCCAAAAAAGTATGGGTTATTGCGTCAAGATGTTTACTTGGAATTGTCGGCAAATTGATTATTTTTACTCCTTGATAATTTTTAATTTTTTCTGTGGTATAATTTTTTCTGGCATAAACAAAAACCTCATGACCTTTTTTAGCCAGTCTGGTTGATAGTTCTTCGGTATGAGTTTCCACCCCTCCGAAACGAGCCGGTATTCCCTTTTGTCCTATAAAAGCGATTTTCATAAATTTAATTTGACCCTAAAATCTAGCATTTTCAACCAAAAAAGTCAATCTCTTCATAAATTTTTGATAATAAATATCCCTATTGAATTTTTTAGCTTTTTCTAAGGCATTTTTATTCATTTCCTGTTGCAACCTTGAATCGCCTGACAAAAGAATTATTTTTTCTTTAAGTTCGGTTAAATTTTGACACAAATAACCTTCTTTGCCATTTTCAATAATTTCACTGTAAGCTCCTGTCTCAAGTGCCACAAAGCTTTTTCCATTTTCAAGCGTTTCAAGAGACACTAGTCCGAAAGTTTCCGGTAATCTTGAAGCGGAAATGACAAACATAGAACTCTGGATCTCTTTTTGGATTTCGTTTTGACTTAGAAAGCCCAGATATTTAATATTGGGACAATTCCCAAAGATCAAATCCTCCTCCATATTTCCGGCCAGACGCAATTCAACACCAGGAAGTTCCTTAAAAATATCAATAATATCCTGAGTGCCTTTACTTCTAGATAATCTTCCAAAGTGAAAGACGGCATTTTTCTCTGGAAGAATGTCGCTACTCATACCTTTCCCGAAGTGAGGCAGAACGACTATTTTTTCCGCCATCATCCCCCCTTGAACCAATTTATTTTTTAAAAAATAACTGGGCGCGATGAATAAGTTGATATTTTTTTCGTAGGTTTTATTTATTTTGTTCCACCAATATTCCAACAAAGCCCAGAGACTTTTAAAATAAGAATCCTTAAAACCTTTTTTCCAGAGAAATTTCAGCGAACGAAACTTTCCCAAAGTCTGCCAATCTGTTCCGGAAAAAAAGAAATTATAGTTTGGACAAATTAAGTTATAATCATGAACAGTCATCACAATCGGAATATTTTTCTTTTTTATTTCTCCCAAAATAGAAGGAGAGATTTGATGATAAATATTGTGAATATGAACAATATCCGGACGAAAATCAATTAATAGTTGCCTGATTTTTTTCTTAGCTTCAAAAGAATAAAATATCCGAAATATGCCAAAAAATTTTTCCCAAATACTTTCGTCGGAAGAATATCCAACATGACTGACAAAATACTTTTCCCAATAAGTTTGAATATTTCTAGGATCTTTCATTGAAAAAACGGCCACTTTGTGACCTTTTTCTTTTAGTAAATCAATCACATCCAAAAAATGCTTATCAGCTCCACCCTGAGGGTAAAAAAATTTGTTAATTTCCAGTATTTTCATTTTTTTCAATTAGCTCTAATGATTTTCCTACTCCAAGAAACATCCAAAAAAATATTGATAGCATATTGGTTTCCAGATAAGGCTGAAATGGAATAGAAAAAATAAATAATCCAATCACGCCAAGAACCGACAGCTTGAAAAATCGCATATTCACTTTTGTGATTCGGAATAAGTTTTTTATTTTTTTCCAAAGAAAACCAGCAAAAAAAACAAAGCCGACTATGCCAAGTTGAAATAGGATGGAAAGATAAGAATTGTGAATATTTTTCATTTCAATAAAATCACGATAAAATTCTTTTTCCACAAAAATTCTTTTTCCAGTGCCGATTCCCAAGAAAATATTGTTTTTAAATTCCAAAAAAGCACTCTTCCAAACCAAGCCTCTCCAAGAAAAACTCTCATCTTCACCGGCAGAAATCATTGAATAACTTCTTTCTCCGATTATACCCAAAGTTTCGGAATAAAAATGATTGATTTTTGAAGTGGGAAAAAGATTAGCCAAATGAAAAGAAATTACAAAAATAATTATTCCGGCAAAAAATATTTTTCTTAGATTGCCTGAAAAAATTTCCTTTTCTTTTTTCTCTAAGAGAAAAAAAATAATAATTAATGAGCCAAAAACTCCAACCCAAAGATGTCGCATTAATCCCCCAATTATGCCTAAAATAAAAATAAAAGACAACACTAAACACTTGTTGTTCCTCGGATTTTTGAGAGTCAAATACAGCCAAAATAAAATCAGAGCTATTGAAGCATAAAGACTGTGAGTAAAAGCTAATGTTCTGGTTCCGGAAGTTGAAAGAGGAGTATATTCACTCCAAAGTCCTTGACTAAATAAAAATCCATAAAGAATAAAAAATAAAATGCCAACGGAAGAAATCATAAAAAACCGAAAGAACCTTTTAATATCTTTTTCGTTTTTCAAAATCAAAACAGTGGCAAAAAAAAATAAAGGATAAAAAGCGTAATTCTTGAACGAACTAAAAATCAAAGATTTTTCTCCATTGTCCAAAACAAAGCCAGTCAGAAAATAAATCACATTCCAAATAATGAAAAGCGCAAGCAACCAATCTTCTGAACCAAAAATTTTTTCTTTTCGCAAAAATTTCTTGTAATTAAAGAGTATTCCCAAAAAAATTCCCAAAAGCAATATGTCTAAAGGATAAATTTTGTATTCAATCCGGTTGATCCAAAAAGATTGAAGAGTAAAAAATCTTTCAAAATAAAAAACAAGAGGAATGACAGCCAGAAGTCCGCTTTGAGGGTTTTTAAGAGAGACAAATAAAGCAACTAAAATAAAAACTAAAAAAATCGGCCAAGAGAATCCGAGATTAATTTGGAGTAATGACAGAATTGAGCCAAAAATAAAGATGAAAATGGCTCCGATTGATTCCAAGGAAAGGTTTTTTGAGTTTAATTTTTTCATAAAAATCAATAAGTTTAACCAAAAACAATAGCATATTTCTTTAAAAAAAGCAAGACCCCGC
>CAZIFD010000009.1:0-35457 GCA_964538685.1 uncultured Bdellovibrionales bacterium | reverse complement strand
TACCGAACTCCCATGGAATTTAGTAAAGTGTCACCTATGTACTCATCTTGTACATTAGCTTGACAAAAGGAAAAAAACGGAGTATAATTATAGACAAGTCCCAATAAGCATGCAGTTGAAGATTAGTCGAACTTTTTTGCAGCGTATTTGGTACATATTTAAATAACTATTGAACCAAAAATGGAACAAGG
Source organism: uncultured Bdellovibrionales bacterium (assembly GCA_964538685.1). Classification (GTDB taxonomy): domain Bacteria; phylum Patescibacteriota; class Minisyncoccia; order Moranbacterales; family UBA2206; genus CAZIFD01. The sequence goes on along the minus strand of CAZIFD010000009.1, from coordinate 35,266 downwards.
AACAATCAAAAGATTGACTGACCGAGGATTCGGTTTCATTTCTCGTGAGGGAAGTGACAAAGACCTTTTCTTTCATTCAAAGGAACTCGTTGGAGTAACCTTTGAAGAATTGAAAGAAGGAGATTCAGTTCAATTTGAAATAGCTGAAAGTCCAAAAGGACCAAACGCTGTTAAAGTATCAAAGATCTAAACACTCTTTAATATCAAACAAAAAACGCCCCGGCTTATCCAGGGTGTTTTTTGTTGGTAATTAACGAGCTCTTTTCATTTTGCAAAAAATGCGTTAAGCTTAAAACTCAGTATTTTATTTCTAAATTAGCATAAAAAAATGGCAAACAATGATGTGGCGGTCAGATTTAAGGAAGTTTCTTTTGAATATCATAGAGATAAGCCAATTCTTGACGAAGCTTCTTTCGCGCTTCGGCGCGGTTCCAAATTTACTCTAATGGGACAAAATGGCGCCGGAAAAACAACTATTCTTGGTTTGATTACGGGAGCTTTGAAACCCAATGAGGGTTCAATTTTCGTTGATCCGGATTTGAAAATAGCATATGCCAAACAGGTTATTCCAAGAGAAGAAATGGATCTTACCCTTCGGGAATTTTTTGAAAAATGTTTTTCAGAAAAAGTTTATGATATTGATAAAAAAATCAAACTTGTTCTTGAGGTGGTTAATCTTAGTACCGACTATGACAAAAAAATAGGATTATTTTCCGGTGGACAACAAGCCCGGCTTTTGATGGCGTCGGCGCTTATTCAGGATCCTGATCTTTTGATTTTGGATGAACCGACTAACAATCTTGATCAAGCCGGAATTGATCACCTGACGGCATATCTCATGGAATACGAAAAAACTTGCATTGTGATTTCTCATGATGCCAATTTTCTTAATTGTTTTACGGACGGAGTCTTGTATTTGGATGTTTTTACTAAAAAAATTCACCAATACATTGGAGACTATTATACAGTAGTTGAAGAAATTGCCGAGCAAATCAAAAAAGAGGAGCGAAAAAATGCTCAATATGAAAAAGAAATTTTAGCCAACAAAGAGAAAGCTAATTTTTTCGCCAACAAAGGAGGTAAGATGCGTTTAGTGGCCAGGAAGATGCGTCAAAAAGCGGAAGAAATGGAAGCGGCCAAAGTTTTTGTCCGTCGGGAAGACAAGGCTATTCGTAATTTTGTAATTCCGGTTCAAGAAGGATTGAGTGGAGAAATAATCAATATTTCTTCTGTTATGGTGATGAAAAATCAAGAACCGGTTTCCAAAGAGGTTAGGGTGTCACTCAAAAAAAATCAACATTTATTCCTTTCCGGACCCAATGGAATTGGAAAAACCACCCTTTTGGAATCTTTAGCAAGTGGAAAAGCTCAGGGTGCAAAAATCGCTGAGGGGGTGAAAGTTGGTTATTATCGTCAGGATTTTTCCACGCTTAATTTTGAAGATACGGTTTTTGATTCTTTTTTGGAAGTGATGAAAGAGAAAGACGAAGAAAAACTTAGAAGTGTTGCTGCCGGATTTTTATTAGGAAAAGAAGCGGTTTATGCTAAGATCGGTTCGCTTTCCGAAGGACAAAAAGGATTGGTGGCTTTTGCTCGTTTAATGTTAGAAGAGCCGGGTTTGCTTATTTTAGACGAGCCGACTAATCACATTAACTTTCGTCATTTGCCGATTATTGCCAAAGCATTGGATAGTTATAAAGGGGCGATGATTTTGGTGAGCCATGTGCCGGAATTTGTGGAACAAATCCGGATTGATGAAAGATTAGATTTGGAAAAATAAGTTTGATTCAAATTATAAAAAACATTCCCTTTTTAGCGGGAGTGTTTTTTTTGGGAAAAAATACGCAATAAATTTTTTTAAAGCTACATTTAACCGATAAAGGTTAAGGCTATCCCTTTTTGGTCGGCACGACCGGTTCGTCCGATCCGATGAATATAATCTTCATAAGTGGCCGGAATGTCAAAGTTAATGACATGACTCACATTAGGAATATCCAATCCTCTAGCAGCCACATCGGTGGCAACTAAAATATTAACAGCATTTTCCTTAAACATTTTGAGCGCTCGTTGCCTCTTGTTGTGAGGCTTGTCGCCATGAATTGATTCGGCTTTGAATCCACGAACCAAGAGTCCCTTTGAAAGCTTGTCAGCTCCATGCTTGGTGCGAGTGAAGACTAAAACTTTTTCAAAATGAGTTTGAATTAAAAGGTCGTGAAGAATTTCTATTTTATCTTGACTGGCTGAAACTCTGACAATATCTTGATCAATTTGTTTGGAAACTTCTTTGGTTTGAATGGAGATCCTTTCCGGATTGACCAAAAATTGTTTAACCAATCTTTCAATTTCCACTCCGAATGTAGCGGAAAAAAGAAGGATTTGTCTTTCTTTGGCGACAAGAGAAAGAAGTAATCTGACATCGGGAACAAATCCCATATCTAGCATTCTGTCAGCTTCGTCCAGAATAACATTTTTAAATTTTGATAAGTCAATAATTTTTCTATTCAATAAATCCTTAAGTCTTCCGGGAGTGCCAATGATGATGTTGTGTCTTTGGCGAAGATCCCTGATTTGTTTTCGGATATCTGCTCCTCCAACCACTACGACGGAAAAAATATTAAGTCCGCGTCCAAGGGCGATGAATTCTTCCTGAATTTGAATAGCCAACTCGCGAGTTGGAACAACAATTAACGCCTTTTCTTCCAGATTAAGAAGAATTTTATTAAGTAGGGGAATAAGAAAAGCGGCGGTTTTTCCGGTTCCGGTATTGGCGAGTCCGATTACATCTTTACCTTGAAGAATATGGGGAATAGCCTTGTCCTGAATGGGAGTTGGATTTTTAAATCCGCGTTTTTCTATGGATTTTTTGAGTCTTTGATCAATTTCCAATTCAGAAAAAGCATAGCGAGGGGTGAATATGGGGGTAGCCTCTCCCGGTTTGACTTTTGAAATGAAACGATTAATATCAATTGAAGCACCGGAAAAATTTCTTCTTCCCGGTCGGGTGTTGTTTTTTGACCCTCGTCTTCGGCCAAAACTAGAGCGAGAATTTCCCGCTGATCTTTTATTATACATTGGTGTCTAGCATAAAAATTAATTTGTTTTTATGTTTAGATACCAAGAAGCAAGTATTAACATAAAAATGAAGCATAGCACTTCTAATTTATTTTGTCAAGCTCAACGGAGGTGCGTAATAGAATTTTCTAAACTTCTACTTTGGAAAAAAGATAACTGCCCGCTCCGACAAAAATTAGGGCAAAGGCCAAAAGAATTAAGAGATCGGTTTGAAAAGTAAAATGCATCGTTCCGGTTAGCATTCCTCGGATGCCGTCCACTCCATAGGAAAGCGGATTGGCATAAATTATTTTTTGGACAATACTTGGTAAATCATTCAAAGGAAAAATTGCTCCGGAAAGAAAGAAAAGGGGCATAACCAGAAAATTAATAATAAGAGGAAAGGATTGCATATCACTCATTCTGGAAGCGATGGCGGTGCCAAAGGCGGTGAAGAGAATAGCGGTTAGGATCATAAAAACAAGAGCTAAAGGAGCTAGCCAAAAACTTTCCGGACGAAAACCGATAGAAAGAGAAATCAAAAAAATTATTATTCCTTGAAGGGTAGCCACACTGGCTCCGCCTAAAGTTCTTCCCAACATTATGCACCAGCGAGGAACGGGGGCGACTAAAGTTTCTTTCAGAAATCCAAACTGGCGATCATAAATTACTTGAATTCCGTTAAACATAGCGGTGAAAATGATACTCATTGAAATAATTCCTGGAGCTAAAAACTGAATGTAATTTCCTCCGCCGGCTTTTTGATAGATAGGTCCGAAACCGAATCCCATAGCTACCAAAAAAAGAACCGGTTGAGCGAGAGAGCCAATCATTCGTGAGCGCGAACGAAAATAGGCCTTGATTTGTCTTAGCCAAAGAATATAAATAACTTTTGAATTTTGGATTATCTTTTCCATAAACGATTCATTTTTCTCATATTTTCCAGCGGACCGGCGCTTTCTTCCCGAATTTTTTCCCCGGTTAGTTCTAAGAAAGCATCTTCCAAGTTGTCTTTTTGTGTTTGAATTTTGATTTCTTCCAGTGACCCCTCTGAAACTATTTTGCCATGATCAATAATCGCAATCCGATCAGCCATTTTTTCTGCTTCTTGCATATAGTGAGTGCTGAAAAAAACGGTGATACCTTCTTTTTGATTCATATCTTGAATATATCCCCAGAGATGGTTTCTGGTTTGAGGGTCAAGTCCGAGTGTTGGTTCGTCCAAGAAAATTATTTGCGGATGATGCAAAAGTCCACGAGCGATTTCAAGTCTTCTTTTCATTCCGCCGGAAAATTCTTTAACGAAATCGTTTTTTCTGGTATCCAGCTCAACTATTTTTAATAATTCAGTAATTCTTTCCTGACGAATTTTTTTAGGCACTCCATAGAGAATTCCGTGAAATTCCAAATTTTCAAAGGCGGTGAGTTCGTCATCCAGACTGGGATCTTGAAAAATAATGCCAAAAGAACGACGGACATTATCAGATTCGGAAACCGGATCAAAACCGTTGATGGAAATCTTTCCGCTGGTTGGCTTGAGAAGGGTGGTAAACATTTTTATGGTGGTGGTTTTTCCGGCTCCATTGGGTCCAAGAAAAGCAAAAACTTCTCCTTTTTTTACTGAAAAAGAGATATTATTGACAGCGGTGATGTCGCCAAAAGTTTTGGTCAGATTTTTAACTTCAATCATATCCATACCCCGTTATTAAAGCATAAAAAAACAAAGATATCAATTTTAGTTAAACCAAAATGAGTTGTGGTATAATAGCTTTTCAGACGCGTATAATAAAATATGGACCCATATCAAAGAAGAAAAATCAATCAGTCAAAATCAAGCAAGTTCAAGAAGATTGGATTTTGGGGTGTGATATTTTTTTTGGCAGTAATTTATGCGGGGTATCATTTTCTTTTTCGTTTAAAAGAGCCAGAAATTCAAATAGAAAATAATCCGGAAAAAAAACCTTCAGAAGAAATAATTTCCAAAAGTCCTTGGAAAAAAGAGGAAATTCATGAAATTGCCGAGGGTGATATTCCGGCAGAGGTTTTTTCGCGGTATGGCAATCTTTCGGCTAACGATGTGGAAGCGCTTCTTGTGGCCGGAAAAGATGTTTATGATTTTTCCCAAATTAAGATTGGTCAGCATATCCATTTCTATTTTGACGATGAAGAAAAAGTGAGGCAATTGGAATATGATCGGAACACAGAAACAAAAATTGTAGTCAAAAGAAACGGAAATGATTTTGAAGTTTCTGAAGAAGCGATTCCTTATGAGGTTTCGGTTGAAACCTTGGAAGTCGGAATTGACGATTTTCTCTACAAAGACGCTCTGGATGCCGGACTTTCGGAAGCTACAATTTTGGAAATTGCAGATATTTTTTCTTTTGATATTGACTTTACTACCGACATTAGAGAAGGAGATTCATTCAAGGTAATTTATGAAAAGCGAATGTTGGGAAAAGATCAAGGACCGGATGGAAAAGTTTTGGCGGCAAAATTCGTAAACCAAGGGGAGGAGTATCGGGGTTACTATTTTGAATCGGAGGGTGAGGGGAGTCACTATGACGGCGAGGGACACGAACTTCAGCGGCAATTTTTGAAAGCGCCTCTCAGTTATCGCCATATTTCATCTGGCTACACTGGAGCGCGCCTTCATCCTATAACTAAAAAAGTAACGGCTCACTATCAAATAGATTATGCGGCACCGACCGGAACGCCGGTTGTTTCCACTGCCCGAGGAACAGTGACAAGTGCCGGCTGGGAAACTGGCTGGGGAAATATTGTTCGGATTCGCCATGATAATGGCTACACTACTCATTATGGACACTTAAGCGCTTTTGGAAAAAATGTGAAATCAAGCGTGAGCGTGGCACAAGGACAAGTTGTTGGTTATGTTGGTTCAACTGGTTGGTCAACTGGTCCTCACTTGGATTACGGAATGAAACTGAATGGTTCTCCGGTTAATCCAATGTCGCTCAAGCTTCCCAAAGGCAATCCTTTGCTGGGAGTGGAATTGGAATCTTTTCAAAAAGAAAAAGAAAAATATGACAAACAATTGAATTAGAAAAATAATGACTCTTGACAAATAGGAAAGTTTTTCTAAAATAGGAATTAGCACTCTCTATAAGAGACTGCTAAAATAATTCAAGCTAATTATTAATTTAATAAAAATATGGCTAGAAGCAATATCAAACCATTGGGCGACAATGTCTTGGTGGAAATCCAAGAAGTGAAAAAGAAAACCCAACAAGGAATTTATCTTCCGGAAACTGCTTCGGAAGAAACCCCGCAAAAAGGAAAGGTGGTGGCGATTGGAGACAGTTCGGAAATTAAAGTCAAAGAGGGGCAAACTGTTTTTTTCAAACAATACAGCACAACAGAAATTAAAGAGGATGAAAAAAAATATTTGATTGTCAAAAATGAAGATATTTTGGCAGTCTTGGAATAGTTTTAAATATTAAATTTTCAAAAAATTATGGCAAAGCAAATTGAAATGAGCGTTGAAGCCAGAAAAAAAATAAAAGCTGGCATTGACAAAGTAGCCAACACAGTCAAGGCTACGCTTGGACCCAAGGGTCGCAATGTGATTTTGGACAAAGGATTTGGATCTCCAACCATTACCAATGACGGAGTTTCCATTGCCAAAGAAATTGAGCTTCCGGATAAATTGGAAAATATTGGGGCTGAACTTATTAAAGAAGTTGCTTCCAAAACCAATGATGTAGCGGGAGATGGAACAACCACTTCTACGGTAATTACCCAGGCTCTTATTGGAGAGGGATTGAAATTTGTAGAAACCGGAATCAGTCCTATTGGAGTGCGACATGGAATGGAAGCGGCCAAAAATGATATTATTGAAATTCTCAAGAAAAATTCCAAAAAAATTAATTCCAAGGAAGAGATTGCTCAAGTTGCCACTATTTCCGCTGAGTCCAAGGAAATGGGAGAAATGATTGCTAAAGTAATGGGAGAGGTTGGCAAAGATGGCGTGATAACGGTTGAAGAATCCCAAACTTTTGGATTGGAAAGAGAAATTGTGGAAGGAATGAGTTTTGATAAGGGATATATTTCGCCTTATATGATTACTGATATTGAAGATCAAGTGGCTGAACTTAAGGATTCGCCGATTTTGATTACTGACAAGAAAATTTCGGCCATTTCTGATATTTTGCCGATTTTAGAAAAAATTACTCAAACCGGCAAGAAAGAGTTGGTTATCATTGCCGATGATTTGGATGGCGAAGCTTTGACCACTTTGGTGGTTAACAAATTGCGAGGCGTGTTGAATGTTTTGGCGGTGAAAGCTCCGGAATTTGGAGACAACAAAAAAGCAATGCTTGAAGATTTGGCGATACTCACCGGAGGACAAGTTATTAGCGAGGAAAAAGGAATGGATTTGAAAAGCGTTGAACTTTCTGCTTTAGGGCAAGCTCAAAAAATAATTTCCACCAAAGATGACACTACAATTGTCGGAGGCAAAGGAAAGAAAAAGGAAATTGAATCCCGAGTGGCTCAAATAAAAACTCAAGCTGAAAATTCTACCAGCTCTTATGACAAAGAAAAATTGCAAAAAAGAGCGGCCAAGCTTTCTGGCGGAGTAGCTGTTATCAAAGTCGGGGCGGCAACTGAAACTGAGCTTACTTATGTGAAACACAAAATGGAAGACGCCTTGGCTGCCACCCGAGCGGCGGTGGAAGAAGGAATTGTAGCTGGAGGAGGCGTGGCTCTTTCTCGGGCGGCAAGTGAATTGTCAAAGAAAATGAAAAGAAATGACAATCACGAATTTCAAGCCGGTTATGAAGCGCTTATTAAATCTTTGGATGAACCGCTCAAACAAATTGTTCTGAATGCGGGTCAAAAAAGTCCGGCTGTAGTTTTGGAAAAAATTGCCGGTGACGCTAAAGTTAATTTCGGTTATGATGCTAATGAGGATAAATTCGTTGAAGATATGGTGAAGTTCGGAATTATTGATCCGCTTAAGGTAACGAGAACTGCTTTGGAAAATGCAGTTTCAGTGGCAGCGATGCTTTTGACCACTGAAGCGGTGGTAACTGACCTGCCGGAAAAGAAAGATGAGCATATGCATGGATCCGGAATGCCGGGGATGGGAGGAATGGGCGGAATGATGTAAAAAAATAAAAATATTTTTAACCAACTCGGGATTTATTTTTTCGGGTTGGTTTTTTTATTTTTCTGACATTTTTGGCAATGACAACCGTGAGGTTTAATAAATTCATTAAAATATTCTTTGCCGTAATCATAAGTCAATTCTTCGCCTGGTTGAATTTTTTTCTTGGCGTGAATGACAATTTTGTCTCCGTCTTGAAGGGCTTCACAATTGGGGCAACAAGAGTGATTTAAGTAGCGGGATAAGTTTTTCCGATCAGTTCCATCAATAGTGAGATTTTTTTTCACTTTAAAAAGATATTTCCCGCCTTTTTTGTCGGCCTCTTCGTCAGTCAACTTTTGACCGGTGTATTCAATGATGAATTCATTTTTTTTGAAATGAACATTCGCGAAAAGACCCAAACCGGCAGAAGATCGTTTTACGGAAAATTTTGATTCTTTCATTATATTTTTTGGTAAATTTAGAAAATAAAAACAACTTGTCCAGTCTAAAATACAAACTATTTTGGGTCAAGTTTTGTTTTTTTGCCAGCGAACTGGTAAGCTTCATTTATGGAAAACTTAAATCAAAAATTTGAAGTAGTAGTGGTTGGAGGCGGTCCGGCCGGAATGATAGCTGCCGGGCGTTCGGCAGAAATGGGCGCTCGGGTATTGTTGTTGGAAAAAAACAAAAAATTAGGACAAAAGCTTTTGATGACCGGCAAGGGTCGTTGCAATCTTACTCAAAACGAAAAGAGCCCCGGAATATTTATAGAAAAATTGGGGAAGTCCGGCAAATTTCTTTTTTCTGCTCTTAATGTTTTTGGCGTTGAAAAAACACTGGAGTTTTTTGAAATGAAAAATTTAAAAACTAAAGTGGAAAGAGGCGGGAGAATTTTTCCTGTTTCTGACAAGGCTGGGGATGTTTTGGAAACTTTGGAAAAATATTTGAAAAAAAACGGAGTAGTGATTGCTTTGGATCAAGAAGTCTTGGGCTTTGATTTTGAAAATGAAAAAATTGAAAGCGTTATGACTAAAAGAGGTAAAATTAGAGGCGAAAGATTTATTTTGGCCACAGGCGGAAAATCTTATCCCGGAACCGGTTCAACCGGAGACGGATATTCTTGGGCGGAAGAGATGGGACACAAAATAATTGAGCCTTGTCCGGCGCTTAGCCCTGTCAAAATAAAAGAAAATTGGCCCAAAGATCTTCAAGGCCTCAGTCTTAAAAATATAGAAATTAATATTTTTCAAAATGACAAAAAACAAGATTCTCGTTTTGGAGAGTTGTTGTTTACTCATTTTGGTTTAAGTGGTCCGATAATTTTGGATGCTAGTCGGAAAATAGGGACCCTTTTGGAAAAAGGAGAAGTGAAAATTGAATTGGATTTAAAACCGGCGCTTTCTTTTTTGGAATTGGACGCGCGTCTCAAAAGAGATTTTCAGAAATTTTCCAACAAGGATTTTGGTAATTATTTGCCGGAACTTTTGCCAAGCAAAATGACAGCTGTTTTTTTGGAATCAATGAATATTGATCCGAAAAGAAAAATCAATTCCATTACCAAAGAAGAACGAAAAAAACTGATTCATCTTTTGAAAAATTCCGAATTGACGGTTGAAAATTTGGTGGGTTTTTCGCAAGCGGTAGTGACAGCCGGAGGAGTGGATACGCGAGAAGTTGATTCCAAAATGATGCGTTCCAAAAAAATGAAGAATCTTTTTTTGTGCGGAGAGGTTTTGGATTTGCAAGGCCCGACAGGAGGATATAATTTGCAAATTTGCTGGTCCACCGGCTATGTGGCTGGAACTAATGCCGGAAAGATCAGATCTTGACAATATACCCCAATAGGGTATATAATGAAATTATGAAAAAACAATATCCGGAAAAGAAAAAAATCATAGATCGCTTAAGCAGAATTGAAGGACAAGTTCGGGGAATTAAAAAAATGATTGAAGACGGAGGAAAATGCGAGAAAATTATCACTCAAGTTAGTGCTGTCAGAGAAGCTGTTTCAATGTTGGGAACGGAAATTTTGAAAGGAGAAATTTCCGGTTGTTTGAAAAAAGGAAAACGAGTTGATGAAAATATGATAAAAAATGTTTTTAAATTTAAATAATTTTTTAAACTAGCTTCATTTTTTGAAGCCAAAAAAATATGAGCAAAGCAATGGAATTAACCAGTGAAAATTTTGAACAAGAAGTTCTCAAATCGGACATTCCTGTTTTGGTGGATTTTTGGGCTCCGTGGTGTGGACCATGTTTGGCTATGGCGCCAATTTTAGATGAAATGGCGGAAGAACTTGATGGCAAAGTAAAAATCACCAAGCTAGATGTGGAAAATCCAGCTAATCAGGAATTGGCGATGAAATATGCTGTTCAAAGCATTCCAAATATGAAGCTTTTCAAGGGCGGGGAAATGATTGATGAATATGTTGGTCTTCGTTCCAAAGATATGCTGATTGAAGAAATTAAAAAACATTTGTAATTTTAGTGTACAGTTTTTGACGAATAAAAAGGCTTATTATAAGCCTTTTTATATTTTAGTGAGAAAGGCTGATGTTTTAATTGAATTCAAGAATTTAGAGCCCCTTTTTTTAGATAAATTTTTTATATTAGATTAAACTTATATTTAATTTTATTTGTTTTGGCATTTTGGTTGACATTTTCCCCCTTAAAGAGCATAATTAAAATAATGAATTAAAAGAAATCTTGGATTTCTGCTTTTCTTTGAAAAGAAAGCAGTTTTTTATTGATTAAGACAAATTATGGAAATTAGAAATATTGCGATTATAGCGCATGTTGACCACGGAAAAACTACTATTACTGATGCAATTCTTCGTCAAACCGGAATGGTGAGCGACGAAAACGCAAGTATGGACTCCAATGCCTTGGAAAAGGAAAGGGGTATTACTATTTATTCCAAAAATACCAGTATAATTTATCGGGGCACCAAAATTAATATTGTGGACACTCCTGGACACGCCGATTTCGGATCAGAAGTTGAGCGGGTACTTCGATCAATTGACTCGGTCCTTTTGGTGGTGGATGCACAAGAAGGTCCGATGCCACAAACCAGATTTGTACTCAAAAAATCTTTGGAATTGGGACTCAAGCCGATTGTGCTTATTAACAAAATTGACAAACCGGCGGCCGAGCCGGATGTGGTCAAGGAACAAGTTTTTGAATTGTTTTTGGATTTGGGAGCGACTGATGAACAATTGGAATTCGTAACTCTCTACTCAATCGGCAAAGAAGGAATCGCTAAAGAACATTTGGAAGATGAAGGCAAGGATATGTCTCCACTTTTGGACACAATTTTGCTTAAGGTAAAGCCGGCTAGTGGAAAAGACGAAATGCCACTCCGAATGCAAGCCTTTAATTTAGCTTATGATAATTTTCTTGGTCGTTTGGCGGTCGGTCGCATATACGAAGGAGTTTTGAAAGATGGTCAGAATGTCATCATTAAAAAAATTGATGGAAGTGAAGAATCCGGAAAAATAACCAAGATGTTTTCTTTTAGAGGGGTGCAAAGAGAAGAAGTCAAAGAAGCCACTTCCGGTGATATTGTGATGATTGCCGGAATAGCTGATATTAATATTGGAGAAACAATTTGCGTTGATTCTTCGCAAACGGCGTTGCCGGCCATTTCTATTGACGAGCCGACAATTTCTTTGGGATTTTTAGTTAATGATTCTTCTTTTGCCGGGCGGGAAGGAAAATTTGTGACCACCAAACAAATCAAAGAAAGGTTGCTCAAAGAACTGGAAGTCAATGTGGGACTCAGAATTGATTTTGATAGCGCTGACTATTATAAAGTTTATGGTCGGGGAGAATTGCACATTGCCATTTTGCTTGAAAATATGCGTCGTGAGGGTTTTGAACTTCAAGTTTCCCAGCCCAAAGTAATTATCAAAGAAGAAGCCGGAAAAAAACTGGAACCGTTTGAAGAAGCCACTATTGATGTTCCTGAAATATTTTCGGGAACCATTATGGAGCAAATGGGAAAAAGAAAAGGAACAATGATTGATATGAAACAAGAAAATGGGCAAGTGCGGATGATTTTTGAAGTCCCGACTCGCGGACTTTTGGGCTACCGAGGAGAATTTATTGTTGAAACCAAAGGAGAAGGAATTCTTTGTTCGCGTTTTATCGGTTTTCGTGATTTTGTGGGAGAAATCAAAAAACGCGATGTTGGTTCAATGGTATCTTGTGTTACTGGAAAAGCTTTGGGATTTTCTTTGGCCAATCTTCAAGAAAGAGGAACTTTATATATCGGTCCGGCTACGGAAGTTTATGAAGGAATGGTGATTGGCAATGTTTCCAAGGGGAATGATATGGCTGTTAATCCGATTAAGGGAAAACAACTTTCCAATATGCGTTCTTCCGGAGCGGATGAAGCCATTCAGCTCACACCTCCGTTGGAGCTTACTTTGGAACGAGGCTTGGAAATGATGGCGGAAGATGAATATTTGGAAGTAACGCCCAAGAGCGTTCGTCTTAGAAAAAAATATCTTAAGGAAACTGATCGCATTAGGGAACAAAGAAAAGGCGTGAAATAATATGAAAACCGGGCTTGACCCGGTTTTTTTGTGGTATAATTAAAATAATAATAAATAAGCTAAAAAATATGGAAGAGAAAAATGATTTAGTTTCAAACAAATGGAAAGAACCGAAAACCGTTTTAATGTTTTTGGGAGCAATTCTTTTGGCAGTGGTTGTTGTTGTGTCTATTCTCAGAGATAGGATTGTTGACGATGTTCAAAATCAAGTTTCGGTGGTAGGGCGAGGCGAGATAACTTATCAGCCGGATACGGCTATTGCCAAATTGGGAGTGCAAATTGACAAAGCATCTTCAGCCGAGGAAGCGCTTAACAAGATGAATGAAAAAATGAACAGTATAATTTCGGCTGTGGAGGGATTGGGAGTTGCCCGAGAAGATATTACTACTCAAAATTATTCCCTCTATCCTCAATATGATTACAAGGAAGGATCATCTAATATTTCCGGTTATGGCGCTAATCAACAAATATTGGTTAAGGTGAGTGGCATTGATAAGAATCCTGACAATCTTACTCAAACTATTGCGGCGGCTTCCAAAGCCGGAACCAATCAAGTTTTAGGAATTGATTTTGAGATTTCCGATTTGAACTCTTTGAAACAAGAAGCGAGGATTTTGGCTATTAAGGATGCCAGAAGTAAGGCGGGAGAATTGGCCAAAGCGGCCGGTATTGGAAAATTGGGCAAGGTGATGAGTTGGTATGAAAATTTCGTTAGTGATCCGTCTTCCAAAGATTCAATTTATGCAGAAGGTTTGGGTGCAGGCAGGGACACCTCTTCGGTTTCTCCTAATATTCCAACCGGAGGACAAAAAATTGTAATTGAAATGAATCTTCAATACGAAGTTAAATAAAAACCCAAAACAAAAAAACATCCCGAAAATCTCGGGATGTTTTTTGTGTAAGATCTATTTTTTCTTTTTTTGGACAGGTTTTTTCTTTCCGGAGTTTCCAATGATCATTCCGAGAGCTGTCCCGATAGCGGCTCCAATGCCAGCTGAAATAGCGGCTGATTTTCCGGGATTACTTTTAACGAAGCCGGAAACTTTTTTGGCGGCTTTTTTCATTTCAGCTTCAGCTTTTTTGGCCACTTTGGTTGCTTCTGCTTTCATTTTTTTTATTTCTTTTTGAGCTTCCTTTTTGGCTTGGTCCATTTTAGCGGACGCTTTTTTTGTTTTCACAATTTTTATTTTTTAATACTTATAAATAAACCTGTTAAAAAAATAGTTGTTCCGATGACAAGGTAGCCGGTGCCGGGGAAATTGATTATTTTTTCCAAAAAAATGGAAAAACCTATTAGAAAAAAAATCAGGCCAATAAAAATCAAGGTTGTTCCGGTAGCTTTTCTCTTGGCTTGTTCAACAATTTCTTTGGATTTTTCTTTGACATCTTCAATTATTTCCGAACCGATTTTTTTGATGAAATTTTCAATAAAACCAATGATAAAATCTTTGAAATCAAATTCGGTTTCTTTTTTGGTTTTTTTATTCATAATTTTTTCTTTAGTTATTTTATTATAGCGGATAAATTTCATTTTGGAAAATTACTGAAATTTTTTTTGAATTGAGTTATAATGAATTTAATATCAAGGTTTCCTTTTTTTAAAAACATGAGACTAGATTCCTGTTTCCACTGGAATGACAATAACTGAAGTTTTGTCGGGAAACTAATCTAAATTAGACACAAAATGGAATTAATTTGAAATAAGTAAAATAAGAAAAAAAGATTGATTTAAAAAAATATGGGAAGAAAAAAAGACACTGAAATTAGGAAAGTGATGAAAAAAATCGGTCGTTCTAATCCGGAAAGACTGAAAAAACCATTACTAATCACCCTGCTTGTCTTTGTGGCTGGTATGGTTTTTTTTGTGAATATAATTAACCGACAAATTCAAGAGCTGGATCAATTGGCGGGTGATTCTTCTGAAAATAATATAAAATTGAAAACCAGAATCAAATCTATGACCGAGGGTTATCCAATCAATGAAATGACAAATTATATTGCCAGAAAAGATGAAAAGTTGGCCGCCTATTTGATTGCTATTGCTAAAAAAGAAAGTGATTGGGGGAAAAGAGTGCCGGTTCTTGACGGCAAAAATTGCTATAACTATTGGGGATACCGGGGAATTCGCCAAAGAATGGGGTCGGGTGGACACACTTGTTTTAATAGTCCCAAGGATGCAATAGACACAGTGTCGCGGCGGTTGGCTTATTTTGTTTTTAAAAAGAATATGGAAACACCACGAGATATGGTAGTTTGGAAATGCGGAGGAAATTGTGATTTAAGTGTTGATTCTTCAGCCAAAAAATGGGTTCAAGATGTTTCCTGGTATTATCAAAAAGTCTTAGAATGAACTGTTTTGTCTTGACTTTATCTTGATTTTCTGCTAAGATAGATGTGTCTGTAAGTGTCTCGATAAGTTTCCATTGTCTTTATGAATTTAAAGAGGGAAAATGAGAGAGGTCGCCTTACAAGGTTTAATTAAATTCACAAAAGACAAAATGGGAAAGAAACTGTATGTGGGAGGAATTCCTTATTCCACCACCCAAGATGCTTTGGGAGAACATTTCTCTCAAGCCGGAACAGTTGAATCTTCTGCGATTATTACTGACAAAATGTCAGGAAGATCTAAAGGATTCGGATTCATTGAAATGTCAACAGATGAAGAAGCTCAAAAAGCTATTGAAATGTTTGACCAAAAAGAATTTGAAGGAAGAAGACTCACTGTCAACGAAGCTCGTCCTATGGAAGAGCGTCCAAAAAGAGAAAATCGCTACTAGATATTTTGAAGTTTAGATTTTTTTCAAAAAATAACCCCGATTGTCGGGGTTGTTTTTTAATTATTTTTTAAAAAGGTGTATAATATAAAATATGAATAAAAAAGCAAAATTATTTTTAGGATTAGTTTTTTCATTCTTCGGAATTTTCGGAGCTATTTCTGCCAAAGCAGTTTGTCCGGTTTGTACTGTAGCGGTTGGAGCTGGCATTGGTCTTTCTCGTTGGTTTGGAATTGATGACACGATAACTGGCAGTTGGGTTGGAGCTTTGCTCGTATCATTGTCAATTTGGACAATCAATTGGATTCAAAGAAAAGAGTGGAATTTCAGGGGTTATAAAGTTTTTGTCTTTGCGACTTATTTTTTGTTGGTAGTTGTACCGCTTTTCTGGATGGATATTTTTTGGCATCCGCTTAATAAGCTTTGGGGAATGGATAAGTTAGTCTTGGGGATGGTTTCTGGCGTTTTGTTTTTTTCTTTTAGTGTTTGGCTTAATGAATTTTTCAAGGCAAAAAACCAAAATAAAGTTTATTTTCCTTTTCAAAAAGTTGTGCTAACAGTCGGTTCGGTCATTATTCTTAGTGGAATATTTTATTTTTTAACTCAATTTTAAAATATGGAGAATCCAATTAAAAATCTAAATGAATTAATTGAGAAAGTTGATTCAATGAAAAAACAAGACAAAATGGATTTGTCGTCCGATCAAGATTTGTCTATTGCTATTATGAATTTGGTGAGTATTGAAGAGCATTTCTTTTTTACCGGAGTCAAAACCGGCAAACCGGAATATTATGATTTATTGCAGGAAGTGAGAAAAATGAGGGGAGAATTGCTTAGGAAAATAATCAAAGAATATGAGGGGGAGGTTTGGTGTATTTCCAAACATCTTTTGGCCGCTTCAATGCGTCTTATGGAAGTGGGAACCAAACAACAGGGAATGGGAAACAAGGAGGAGGCGCAAGAACTTTTCCAAAAGGCGTACGATCTCTATTCTTTGTTTTGGGGAATTAATATGAAAATAATCAAAACGGACGATGTGAAAAAAATTGACGAAAAAGCTTTACACAAAAAGGACGAAGAGAAAAAAGGTTTTGTGGGAAAATTGGGAGAATTGGTCAAAAAAGCTATTGATTGTTGTATTGAATAATTGAATTTTTGAAAAAACGAAAGAAGGAGGTCGAACTTTCGTTTAATAATTAAAATAAAAAAGAAAACCAAAAAGAAAAATATGTCCGAACAAATCAAAAAAATCCTGATACTCATGGTTTCAATTTTGGGGATATTGCTTATTGCAACGGCTATTTACGGTTTGGGCAAAAAAACGGTTCAAGCTCCGGGAGTGGAAGAATCTCAATTTGATTCTCAAGAATCAAAAAAGGAAACTTCTCAACTGGCCGAACCAACCGGAAAAGTTGACGATGCAATTGAATCGCTTGAAACTTCAATCTTGATTGAGGATCGGATAATTGAAGACGACGATACCTTGGTTCAAGACGGAATTAGCGACAATGTGGATATTTCTTCTTTTGGTCAATCTTATGAGGAAGATGAATTGTAGATTATTTTTTAGGGCGAGCATATTTTCACTGGCTATTTTTTTTCTAATGATTTCTTCGGTTTGGGCGGAGAATTCCAATATTGGAAATTCTTCAAGCAGTCGGGGTTCGTCAAATAAACAAAGCTCGGAAACAGGTAATCAAGCAAATAATTGCCAGCGGTTTGAGAATGGTCTTTCCAAGATTGAACAAAAAATGAATGAACTTGGATCCCAAGTTAGAACTAGACAAGAAGAGAAAAGTCAAAATAGGTTGCAAAAAACAGAAGAAATTCAAGCCAATTTGGCTCAAAAAAGAGAACGAATAGATGCTAATTTTTCCGCACACATTGAAAAAATGTTGGAAGTGGCCAAAACTTCCGAAGAAAAGACGGCTATTGCCGAATTTCAAGAAACAATCAAATTGGCTATGAAAAACAGAAGAGAAGCGATTGATGCGGCCAGATTGACTCTTCGCTCTCAAATGGAAAATCAAATTACCGAGAGAAAGAAGAATGCCGATTCCTTGGTTTCAAGATACAGAAATTCAGTCAAAACGGCTTTTGGAAAGGCAGTTTCCGATTGCGCTTCCGGCGAGGATGTTTCCGCCATCAAGAGTGCTTTGCAAGGAAATCTGCAACAAGCCAAAAAAATTCTTCAGGAAGAAAATCAAGAAAGAGTGAGAAGTTCTTTTGAGGCTCAAACTAAGATTAGAAACGAAGCAATTGAAAAAGCTAACCAAGAATTCAAAGCAACGCTTCAGTCAGCAAAGGAAGAATTGAAAAAAGTTTTTTCTGCAGTCTAGTTTTTCCTAAATAGAAACAAAAAAGGAACCCTCCAAAAGAGAGTTTCTTTTTTATTTGTAAATAGCGGTTAAATTAGTTTAGTTTGAGTTGATGATAATGTTTTTGACGCTTTCCACAAGCTGAGCTATTCTAAATATGAGGTTTCTTGGCAATGAATATTGTTTATTTTATTTTTTTGGAAATTTAAAATATGCAATCAAAAAAAATCAAAGAAAAAATCAAAGAAAACAAAAAAGCCCTGACTGATGAAATCGGGAATAAAGTAAATCAATATATTGGAGCTGGCTTCGGATTGGTCGCCGGTTTGGCTTGGAATGATGCCATCAAATCACTAATTGATTATATTTTTCCTCAAGAAACAGGCGGTTCTTTGTGGGTCAAGTTTGTTTATGCCTTTCTTATGACTATGGTGGTAGTGTTTGTTAGCATTTATTTTTCCAAAATTTTCAAAAGAGAAGAATAAACGAAGATTGAATAATTTTATGCAAAAGATTAAAGGGGAAGAATCTGTTTTGTTGTACGCGAATATTTTGAAAAATGGTGGAATTGGAGTTGTTCCAACGGATACTGTTTATGGAATATCTGCTTCAGTTTTTTTTGAGCAGGCAGTTGAAAAAATTTATCAAATAAAAAAAAGAAATCAGAACAAACCTTTGATAATTTTAATTTCCAATCTGAATGATTTGAGAGAATTTGAAGTGGACTTTTCGGAAAAAATTTGCGCGGCAGTCAAAAAATATTGGCCGGGAAAAGTGAGTTTGATTTTACCTTGTTCATCAAAAAAATTTTTCTATCTTAAAAGAAACAAGCAATCACTGGCTTTTCGTTGTCCGGATAAAGCAGATTTGTTAAATTTGATTAAGTTAGCTGGACCATTGGTTTCAACCAGCGTTAATCCGGAGGGGCTTTCTCCGGCTAAAAATATTTATGAAGCCAAAAAATATTTTGGAAATGAAATTGATTTTTATTGGAATGGGGGAAATTTGATTGCAAAACCTTCAAAGATAATAGATTTAACCGGAGAAACTGAAGAAATAATCAGGAGCTGATTTTTTATTTTGGTGCTATAATAAACTAAGGTGAGCTCAAGCCATTTTGTCATTCAATATCTGAATATTTATTAAGAAACCGACCTAAAACAGACACAAAATGGAATTGATCTAGAAACAAGTTAATTGGATAATTATTTTTTTAAAGTTTATTTTTATGACACTTAAAAACTATAATATTTATTTTTTCTTTGTACTTTTGACCGGTGTTACTGTTTTAACTTTTTTTATTTTCAAGCCTTTTTTGATTGCTTGTCTTTTGGGAGCGGTTTTGGCTCGTCTTTTTTATCCTCTTTACAAAAAAATGATCGGATCAAAAAACAAAAGAAAAGGTCTCTGTGCCGCTTTGGTTATTTTGGCAATTATTTTAATTATAGTTATTCCTTTTTACTCAATTATTTCCTTGGTCGGTTCTGAATTTCAAACTGTTTTTAATTATCTTAACAATGAAGAAAACGGAGCTAGCGGGTTGGTGGAAAAGGGAATGAAAAATCTTTCTAAAATTTCATTGGGAAATTTTGGCAATTTTTCTGATTTAGTTAATCAGGAGGAAATAGTTAGCTTAATCAAAAGTTTTTCCAAAAATACATTGGGAATTTTGCAGGGAGCCTATCAAGGAGTGGCCAGTCTGGTGGTTAATTCGTTTGTGATGTTTTTCGCTTTATTTTATTTTTTAATTGATGGCGAAAGGTTGGTAGGCAAAATAATGGAACTTAGTCCGCTTAAAGACAAATATGAAAAGATTTTAATAGCTAGGTTCAATTCCATAATTCAGGCTGTTCTCAAGGAAACTTTTTTTATTGCGTTTCTTCAGGGAATTCTTTCTGGCGTTCTTTTTTGGCTGACTGGGGTGGCTTCTCCTATAATTTTGGGGGTAGTGGCGACGCTTGCTTCTTTTTTGCCTTCGGTTGGCGCTGGCTTAGTTTGGTTGCCGGTCGGAATAACAATGATAATTCTTGGTTATCCGATTAAGGGTTTTGTTATATTGGCTGTTGGGGCCTTGGTAATAAGTACTATTGATAATGTTTTGCGACCAAAATTAATGGGTAAGAGTAGTCAAGTTCATCCGCTTCTTATTCTCCTTTCCACTTTCGGCGGACTTTTAATTTTTGGAATTTCCGGTTTTATTGTCGGTCCTATCGTTATGGCTCTTTTTTTGGTTCTATGGGAAATATATGCTTTGGAATTCAAAAATCAACTTCAAGAATTTAATAAATAAAACCAATTTTGTTGATTGAATCTTTTTTGTATTTTTATCAAAATATTCCTTCAAAAATAGATCCGATAGCCTTTGGGGTGGATTATTTTTCCATAGGCTGGTACCCGCTTTCCTACTTGGCGGCTTTTCTGACAGTTTATTTTTTGTTGACTTGGAGGATTAAAAAAGGTGAAATTAGTTCTTTAATTTCAATTAAGAAAGACTTAATTGTTGATTTTTTGCTAACTTCTGTCTGGGGCGTTATCATTGGCGGAAGATTGGGTTATGTTCTTTTCTACAATCTGCCTTATTATTGGGAGAATCCTTGGAAAATAATTTCTCCTTATGATTTTTTAACCGGACAATGGACGGGAATTTATGGAATGAGTTATCACGGCGGGCTGATTGGAGTTGTGGCAGCAAGTTGGATTTTTTGTCGGTCAAAAAAGATAAATTTTTGGCTTTGGGCAGATTTTGTGATTCCGGCCGTACCATTGGGATATTTTTTTGGTCGGATCGGAAACTTTTTAAACGGGGAACTTTATGGTCGGATAACGCAAAAACCATGGGGAATGTTTTTTGACAATGAGAAAATTTTACGCCATCCTTCACAACTTTATGAAGCTTTTTGGGAGGGAATTGTAATTTTTTTAATTCTTTGGAGTATTAGAAACAGAACTTTTTTTAAAAAGAGACTAATATTTGTTTATCTGTTTCTTTATTCATTTTTCCGTTTTTTAGTGGAGTTTTGGCGTGAGCCGAATGAACAAATAGGCTTGTTTTGGGGAGCTTTGACCTTAGGACAAATACTTAGTTTGGCAATGGGGCTTGTTTCTCTGATTGGATTGTCCTGTTTTTCTAAAAAGGGTATAATTATAAACAAGAATTTAAATAAAAAATAAATAAATTTATGAATAAAAAAATCTGTTTATCGTTTGCTGGCTTGGTTTTTCTGATTGTTGGGATTTGGTTTTGGGGAGGAATGAAGAGTAATAGTCAGGAACCAGATACTAAAAAAATAAATTCCGAAGAAGCCAAAACTGTTCCTCAAACCAGAATCCAGCTTTTTTATGGCAAAGGTTGTTCTCATTGCAAAGATGTGGATAAATTTTTAGAAGAAAACAAAATAGCGGAAAAAGTTCAGTTTGATAATTTGGAGGTTTGGTTTAACAAAGAAAATACCAATCTTTTAATGGAAAAAGCTTCTATTTGTGGAATTGATCAAAGTGAAATCGGAGTCCCTTTTCTTTTTTCAGAAGGAAAATGTTTGGTTGGAGCACCGGAAATTGAAGATTTTTTCAAAAAGCAAGCCGGAATAGAATAAATATTCAGGAGCTGTGGATAAATCTTACCCTCGGAACTGATTTTGGTGTATAATAGAAAAGATTAAGGGAAACAATTTTTTAAGGATTAATTCCTTGCTTAATGAGTGAAAAACAAAAAACACTTCCGTCGTTGGTTGATATTGTAAGAATAAAACCGAAAAAAACAGACACGCAAGCACCGGACTATTTCGCGACAAGAAAAAAAAATAGAGATTTTTCAGTATTTTTTTCCAAGAATGGAATTGTCAGAGAATTCTTTACTGATGATTCCAAGCTTTATATTACTCCTTTTGAATTGAAAAAAATGAGAAGTGGCGGGCAAATTATGAGACTCGTCAGTCGTTTTGATGGTGCTTTTTCAAGAGATTTGGATGAGAACAATATTCATTCTGTTACGAAATTGGATTGGATGGCTCTCAAAGCCAGAAGAAAATATTTACGCTTAAGAAAAAGTCTTCTGGAGCTTGCAGAGGAGGCAACAGATGGAATTTCTATGGCCAAAATGTGGAATCTTTCCATTGTCGGAGCGGTGATTTTTGGAATGTTTACTATGACGATGATTTATCGTTATTTGGGGCAGAATGTGTCAGCTAAAATGGAAGATGCGGTTAAAAATTCCGAAATAGCTCGTCAGGAAGAAGAGCTTAAAGAAGCTGATACGGACATTAATGACGAAATTGATATTGAATATATTACTCGCATTATTGAAAATGAAGATAGTGGTGAGAAAGTCAAAAAAAGCGATTTTGAAAAAGAAATAATGAATATGGTAGCCGGTTATCCGATTGAGAAAATGGTGCCCGAGATTGTCAAGCAAGATAGGGTTGTGGCGGCTTTTCTTATTGCTATTGCCAAAAAAGAAAGCAATTGGGGAAAGAGAGTGCCGGTTCTTAATGGGCAAGATTGCTACAATTATTGGGGATACCGAGGAATTAGAGACAAAATGGGAACCGGAGGGCACACTTGTTTTGACAGTCCCAAGGATGCGGTGGAAACAGTAGGCAAGAGAATTGAATATTTAGTTTCGGAAACCAAAAGAAATACGGCGGATAAGATGGTGGTTTGGAAATGCGGTTATGATTGTTCTTGGGACAGTAAGACGGCGGTCAGAAAATGGATTAGCGATGTTGATTTGTATTTTAAGAAACTCAACAAAGAATAAATTAAATAGAGGACGGGGGGCAAAAGATTTTTCTTTTGCTTTTTGTTTTGTGTCCGAGTTTGATAATTATTAAATTATTTTTTAAAAAAGCGTTTTTGAAACGCTTAGAAAAAATTTAAAATTCCGAGAAACGGAAAAAGGGGACGGGAAAATTATGAGTGAAAAACTGTGGCGGGGGAATTCGGTAAGAATGAAATTCTTATTGATAGGGTTGGTTTTTGGGGGGATGTTTATTTGCTTTCAAGAGGCAAGGGCGAAAAGTGTTGATGAGAGTGGGAAATTGAAAAATTTATCAGTGCAAGAGAATTATGAAATCAGCTTGGAATGTGATTGTTCCAGCGAAATATGTTTCAAAAAAGATAAAAATCAAAAAAGTGAACGCCAAATTTATTATGAGGAAATACTTTCTGGTTTTCCATTGGAACAAATGGCGGAGGATTTGTCTGACCTTCAGGAAGATGTGGCTGATTTTATGATTGCCATCGCTAAAAAAGAAAGTCAATGGGGAACATATTCTCCCTCTGTGGGAGGCAGGGATTGCTATAACTATTGGGGATATAAAGGTAAAGAGGAAAAACAAATTTTGGGTTACAGTTGTTTTTCATCAAAAGAAGAAGCGGTGAAAAAAGTAGGATCCAGAATTCAAAATCTGATTCAAAAGGGCTTGAATACTCCGGAAAAATTTGTGGTTTGGAAATGCGGTTCCAGTTGCGCGGAGCACAATCCGCAGAGCGTGGCCAAATGGATTGCTGATGTAAAATCGGTTTTACGGTCTTTGAGATCCAAAAATTCATAAAATTTTGATTTTATTTTTTTTGGTTTTATTAGTTGGAACTAAAAATCAATAACTTTTAGCCTTTTTGTGCTAAAATTAAAATATGGACAAAAAAAGCAATCAATTTCCCAAAGATTTTTTGTGGGGAGCGGCGACTAGCGCTCATCAAGTTGAAGGAAATACAAAAAATCAGTGGTCGGTCTGGGAGGAAAAAAATGCCAAGAAATTAGCCGATGAGGCGGGAAGAAAATGGCAAGATTGGCAAGAAAAAAAATTTCCGGAAATGTTTAATTTTCAAAATTATATTTCTGGTCAAGCTTGTGATCAATATAACAGATTTCAGGAAGATTTTGATTTGGCAAAATCCGGTTCACACAACGCCTATCGTTTTTCTCTTGAATGGTCGCGAATAGAACCGGAAAAGGGTAAATTTAATGAAAAGGAAATAGAACATTACAAACAAGTTATTTCAGCTCTTAAAAAAAGAAACATAGAACCGTTTGTTTGCCTTTGGCATTGGACCAATCCTTTGTGGCTTGGTGAAGCGCCGGAAAAAAATCCCGATTTTTCTTTCTATTTTTCCCGGTATGCCAAAAAAATAGCTGAAGAATTAGGAAATGAGATAAAATTTTGGTTGACGCTCAATGAACCGACTTCGGTTATTGCTAGCGGATATATGAAAGGTGTTTGGCCACCGGGCAATAAAAATATATTTGCGATTCCCAAAATTTATAATAATTTGGCCAAGGTTCACAATGAAGCTTATCAAACAATTAAAAAAATAAATCCTTCTTTTCAAGTCGGATTTGCCAATATTCTTCATTCATTTCAACCTTACCGAAAAAATAATTGGTTGGACAAATTTTTGGTAAAAATCGGCAAATACTTGGTAAATGAAAAGTTCTTGCGTCTGACTGGCAAAAACAATGATTTTTTAACAGTTCAATATTATTTTCATAATCGCTTCAAATTTCCAAGAAAAATCAGAACCGGAGACAAGAAAGTATCTGATCTTAATTGGGAAATTTATCCCGAAGGCATCTATGATATCATAACGGATCTTAAAAAATATAATTTGCCGATTTATGTGACGGAAAACGGCTTGGCGGATTCCGATGATTCCCGGCGGATTGAATTTATAAAAAATCATCTTTATTGGATTAAAAAATCAATTGACGACGGAGCGGATGTTAGAGGTTATTTTTATTGGTCGCTTTTGGACAATTTTGAATGGGATAAAGGTTTTTGGCCCAGATTCGGTTTAGTTGCGATTGATTATGAAACTTTAGAAAGAAATCCCAGGCAGAGTTTTTGGGAATACAAAAAGATAATTGAAAATAACGGGCTTTAGTTTTTTTATGATTTGGAATAAAAAAATAAAAATAGGCAATCAAGAAATAGAATATACTCTCAAAAAAAGAAGGGGGGTTGGAAGCGTTAAGCTTTCCGTTCATCCGGACGGATTTGTTTCGGTGAGTGCGCCAAATTGGTATCCGATTTATCTCATTCAAAAATTTGTTGGGGAAAAGGCGGATTGGATTTTGGAAAAAATAAAAAACAAGGATCTTTTGCCAAGACAATCCGATCAAAAAAAAGAATATCAAAACCTAAAGGAATCAGCTAGGAAAATAATAACAGAAAGAGTGGAATTTTTTAGCCAATTATACGGTTTTTCTTTCGGAAGAATTGCTATTCGCAATCAGCGGACTTGTTGGGGGAGTTGCAGTCGGAAAAAAAATCTCAATTTTAATTACAAAATAATCAAATTGTCGGAAGAATTGAGAGATTTTATTATTGTCCACGAGATTTGCCATTTGAAAGAAATGAATCACAGTTCCAATTTTTGGATGTTGGTAGAAAAAAGTTTTCCCAATCAAAAAACATTAAGAAAAGAATTGAGAAAAATAAAAGTTTAATTTTTTTATCCGGATGTTTATTTTCGTCGCTATTGCATCTTATTTTTTAACAGCTTGCGCTGCCACGCTGGATAAATTTTTAATTACTTCCAAAAAAATAGAGCATCCATCGGTCTATACTTTTCTTGTCGGTCTTTTTAGTATTTTTACTTTGTTGATATTCTTTCCCTTTGGTTTTCATTGGGTTTCCTTTGAAAAAATGGCGATGATGTTATTTTTTGGAGCTGTTTTTTCTTTTGGTCTTTTGGCGCTTTTTTTCGCTTTTCAAAAAAGCCAAACTAGTCGGGTGGTACCGGTGTCCGGCGTGGCAACCACCATAACCTCTCTTTTGATAGCTGTATTTCTTTTTGGTGAAGATTTGGAAGCCAGGCAACTGGGGGGAATTTTCGTTTTGATTTTGGGAAGTTTTTTGATTTCTGTCAGGTTTTTTAAAAATCGTCCGATTAAAACTTTTTCCGATTTTCCGCTGGCTGTTTTGGCTGGAGTTCTTTTGGGAACTGCTTTTTCATTTTTTAATAAATTTTATGTGGCAGACAATTTTATCAATGTTTTTATTTGGACAAGAATAGGAGTCTTCTTGGGGGCAATGACTTTCATTTTGGTTCCCGGTTGGAGAAGTCAAATATTTTCCTTTTTCAAAAATTTAGGAAAAAACAAAAAGAAAAATACTCAAACGGGAATAATTTTTGTGGCTAATAAACTGCTTTCCGGTTCTGGTTCAATCGTTTTTAATTTGGCGCTTTCCTTGGGTGATGTGGCTGTGGTTAATGCCTTGGTGGCAACAGAATATGTTTTCATATTTTTTTTCGGATCAATGCTGTCCCTGAAACTTCCGAAAATTTTTCTGGAAGAGAAAGATTGGTTGATAATTTCGCAAAAGATACTGTCCATAATTATTATTGGCGTCGGAATTTGGTTGGTGAGATAATAAATTTATGTTAAAGAAAATATTGAAAATAATCGGCTTTGTTTTCTCGGTCATCTTTTTTTTGATTGCGTCTTTTTTAATTTATTTCAATTGGCCGACAGAAAAGAATGATCAAAAAATTAATTTGGGAATAACTTATTCTTGGCGTTATGCCGGAGAAATCGGATTGGATTGGCAAGAAGCCTATGTGGCGGTTTTGGATGATTTGCAAATCAAAAAAATCAGATTGCCGATTTATTGGGATAGTATAGAAGAAAAAGAGGGCGTGTATGATTTTTCCAAAGTGGACTGGCAACTGGAGGAAGCTAAAAAAAGAAATGCAGAAGTGATTTTGGTTGTTGGACAAAAAGTTCCTCGTTGGCCGGAATGTTTTGTTCCGGAGTGGGCAAAAAATGACGACCAAAAAAGAAAATCAGCCCTTTTGAATTTTGTTCGGGAAACTGTTTTGCGTTATCGGGAAAATGAAACGGTTAAATATTGGCAAGTAGAAAACGAACCTTTTTTGAAATTTGGGATCTGTCCCGATTTGGATGTTGATATTTTAGACAGTGAAATAAACTTGGTTCGTCTTTTGGATCCGTCAAGAAAAATTATTATCACGGATAGTGGAGAGTTGAGTCTGTGGATCAGTGCGGCCCGGCGAGCGGATATTTTCGGAACGACGATGTACCGAACTATTTGGAAAGAAGGTTTCGGCTATTTTGATTATCCGATCGGTCCCAGATTTTTTCATTTCAAAAAATGGCTGATTAAAAAATTTGCCGACCAAGAAAATTCAATTGTAGTTGAACTTCAAACAGAACCTTGGGTTGCCGGTTGGACAACCAGTGCTCCGCTTGCTGTTCAATTTGAGTCAATGAATGTGGAAAAATTGACAGAAAACATTGACTTTGCTTCTCGCTCCGGATTTTCCGAAGTGTATCTTTGGGGAGCAGAATGGTGGTATTGGCTCAAAACCGAAAAAGATCATCCGGAATTTTGGGAAAAAATCAAACAATTGAACATTGATTATGAAAAACAAAATTAAAAAAGCGATTGGCGTTCACCAATTCAAAAAGAAAAGACACATTCTTCTTTTTTTGGGAATAATTTCTTTGGGAATATTCAGCTTTTCCTATATCGGGGAAAACTACGCTAAAAATTTTCGTTCCGAGGTCTCAGTTAAAAAAACCACTGAAATTCTTTTGGAAAATCCAATAGTTATTGATTTTTCTTCTCCAATGATAAAAAAACATTATTCCGGGAAAGTGAAAATTGCTCCTGAAGAAAAAATCAAGGAAGTTTGGAACGAGAAAAACAATCAGCTTTCAATTTATCCTGATTCCCTTTGGCAAGCCGGAATCAGCTACCAATTGTTTTTTCCGGAAGGGATGAATATTTTTTTGGCTAAAAATCAGCCCTTTGATATTATTTTTTCAACGGTGGCTTATCCTTCAGTTTTGAAAGTTTCTCCTCAAAACGGAGCGGAGGATGTGATAATCGGGATTGAAGATCCGATTTTGGTTGATTTTTCAAAATCAACTTTCGGGTTTGACGCAAAATTCGTTCTTAATCCGGAAGCAGTTTTGGTTTATGAAACAAATGATGACAAGAGCCAATTTAAAATTCTTCCCAAAGAAAAATTAAAAGACGGAGAAAAATATTCTCTGGAAATTTATGTGAAATATTCCAAACAAAAAAATAGCGATTACAAAAAAATTCATACCTTGGTTTTTTCCACTCAACCGCCCGCTCCAACTATTTGGGAAAAAGACTATGCCCTTCGTTTGGAACAAGCTAAAAAATTCACCCGAGCCAAAATCAGAGAGGGGAAATATATTGATGTTAATTTAGAAGTTCAAATTATGAGTATTTTTGAGAATGGAAAGCTTCTGGACGCTTTCTTGATTTCTTCCGGAAAAAAGGGAATGGATACGCCCAAAGGAGAGCATCAAATTTATAACAAAAGTCCCCGAACTTGGTCGGCTCAGTATGGACTTTATATGCCATATTGGATGGCTATAACTGCAGATGGCAAATATGGTATTCATGAACTTCCGGAATGGCCGGGAGGATACAAAGAAGGGGCTAATCACTTGGGGGTTCCGGTTTCTCACGGCTGTATGCGATTGGGAGTCGGGGCGGCCGAAAAAGTTTATAACTTTGCGGATATTGGAACTAAAGTGATAATATATTAGCAAGATAATGGAAATTTTTATGACTTCTCAGAAACCGGTAAAAAATATAAAAAAACAGCCTAAGGGAATATTATTTCTTTATCTCTTGCCGTTTTTGTGGATGATGGCTATCTTTTTTTTGTCGCATTTGCCGGGATCGGAAACCGCAAATCCCAACACTTATTGGGAAATTTTTACAAGAAAGGTTGCCCACTTTTTGGAATTTGGAGGGTTGGCTTTTTGGTGGTGGATTTTTTGGAGCAAAATAAATAAGAAAAAAATTTCTTGGGAAGATTCTTTTTCTTGGTCGCTCGTGGCTACGGTTTTGTATGCCTTAATTGATGAGGTTCACCAAAATTTTGTGGCAGGAAGAAGCGGTCGGGTGGAAGATTTTTTGGTGGACACTGCTGCTGCTTGGTTGGTTTTGCAAATTTTGTCTTGGAGAAAAATAAGTTTATCCCTAAAGCTAAAAATAATTTTATTGTTTTTGAATCTGATTTTTTTGTCCGGAGCGTTTTTTTTGCTTTTGAGAGAAGGGAACACTCAGGCGGAGGTCAAGGAATACTATCATCAAAAATGGCTGAAGGAAAACTATAATAATACGGAAGAAAAAACGGAAGAAAAAAATGAAAATAATGATACCGAAAAAAAAGAAGATAAAAAAGACGGCGAATCCACGGAAGAAATTGTTATCAAAAAAATTATTCCCAACAAATTTCTGATTGAAGGCGTTTCTTTTACGACTCAGGCTCCTTTGGCCAATTGGGACGAGTATCACGAAGAGGCTTGCGAAGAGGCTTCTGTTATAATGTTGGAATATTTTAAAAAAAATAAACCGCTTGATCAAGAAATCGCCGAGCGGGAAATTCAAAAAATGATAAGTTTTCAGATTGAAAATTATGGCGATTATCGGGACAGTGATGCGAAAGGAATTGCCAGATTGGCAAAGGATTTTTTTGGGTTGAATTTAAAAATAGTCTATGATTTTTCTTTGGAAGAATTAAAGGAATATTTGAATCAGGGGAATCCGATAATTGTTCCGACCGCCGGAAGGGAACTGAAAAACCCATACTTCACTCCGCCGGGACCGCTTTATCATAATTTGGTTTTGGTGGGATACGAAAATGGAAAAATAATAGCTAATGATCCGGGAACCAAGCGGGGGGAGAATTACACTTATGATGAAAATATTTTGTATTCCGCCATTCATGATTTTCCCGGGGAAAAAGAAGCTATTTTGGAAGGGCGGAAAGCGCTTTTGATTTTGGAATAACAATTTTTGTGTTAGGATAAAGTTAAATAATCAGTTCATATGGATTTCTTTTCTGTGTCGTTCCTGCTTTCGTGGGAATGACAAATGTCAAAGTTTTACTAGTAGATACAAAATGGAATTAATTAAATAATTAGTTAAATTAAAAATTATGAATATGAAAAAACTTCCCGATCTGTTGATTGTTCTTTCAGTTGTGGCAGTAATTTTTTCCAGTTTAGTTTCGCTTTTCCAATTCAACTTGTATTTGGCCGGAACCCAGTGGATTTTGGTGGCGATTGCTTTGGGAATTTACGGACTCTATATGAAAAGCCGAAAATAATAGTTATTAAAATTAAATAAAAAATATGAGCAAAGTAATTGTTGATATTGAAACGATTGGAGCAAATTTTGAATCTTTGGACGAAAAAAGAAAGGAATATCTTCTGAAATATGCTGAAAATGATGAAGAAAGAGAGGATATCAAAAATAAATTAGCGCTCTATCCTTTGACCGGAGAAATTGTGGCTATTGGACTGCTTAATCCGGAAACAAAGAAGGGTGTGATGCTTTTCCAAGCCGGAAAAGAAAAACCGGAAGACTTTGAAGAAGATGGAGTACTTTATGAGGCGGGGATTGAAAAGGAAATTTTGGAAAAATTTTGGGATTTTGTAAAAACTTACGATCAAGTTATCACTTTCAATGGCCGAGGTTTTGATGTGCCGTACCTTATGATGCGAAGCGCGGTTCACCGAATTCAGCCGAGCAAAAATTTGATGGGTTATCGCTATGATTCAAAAAATCATTGCGATCTTTTGGATCAGTTGACTTTCTATGGAGCGACTAGAAAATATAATTTGGATTTTTATGCCAAGTCTTTCGGTATCAAAAGTTCTAAGGAAGAAGGGGTGGACGGATCAATGGTAGGGGAGCTTTATGAAAAGGGAGAATATTTGCAAATTGCCCGTTATTGTGTTAGAGATTTAATAACAACCAAAGGGTTGTTTGAGATTTGGGACAAATTTTTGAGATGAGTAGGAGGACGAAAAAATGGAAAAGCAAGAAGAGAAAAATCCTCTTTGGATGGTAATAAAGGCGCTTGAATTAAAAAATAAACCCCCAAAATTGGGGCCGGCTCCAATTAAGTGTCCCTACTGCGGTAGGGACATTATTCCAAAGAAATAAATCTAGGGCCTTGCTATTATGCAAGGCCCTCGGATAAAAATTTTTTATGAAAAACGATCTGATTATTATTGCTCACAATATCAGAAGCGCTCACAATGTAGGCGCTTTTTTCAGGACGGCGGACGGAGCGGGGGTTTCCAAAATTTATCTCACAGGCTACACTTGCGCGCCTTTCAATGAAGAAAAAGATGTAATTGAAACCAAAGCCCAAAGAAGTCTCGGAAAAACTGCACTAGGAGCGGTGAAATTTGTGAAATGGGAAAAACGGGAAAGCATCTTTGAGCTTTTGCAGGAACTTAAAGAAAAAAAATTCCAAATTTTGGCTTTGGAAAAAACGGAAAATTCGCAAAATATTTTTTCTTTTGAAAACAAATTTCCTTGCGCTTTAATTTTGGGAAACGAAACCCGAGGAATAGACAAAAAAATTTTGGAAGTATGCGATGATGTTTTGGAAATTCCAATGCGAGGCAAGAAAGAATCGCTCAATGTCTCAGTGGCAGCCGGAGTGGCAATGTACGCCTTGCTTGGCTAGCAAGCAATTTTTTTTATTGATATAATAAAAGTATATGAAAAAAAACAAAATTGCCGTTTTTGACATTGACGGAACTATTTTTAGAAAAAATCTGGCTTTTGAACTGATTGATGAATTGGCTTGGCTTAAAGTTTTTCCTCAAACGACCAGAGATGAACTAGTGAGGCTTTATTCCAAATGGCTTGATCATGAGGGAACTTATGACGATTATCGGAAAGCATTGATTAAGTTTTATTTTAAAAACATTAAAGGTTGTTCTCGGGAACAAGTTTTGGAAGCTAGTCGGATTATGGTTCCTTTCTATAAGAACCGAACCTATGTTTTTGCCAATCGCCTAATCAAGAAGCTGAAAAAAGAAAATTATCATATTATTGCAGTTTCTGGTTCGCCTATTGAAGTGGTGGAGGAATATAATAAATATTTGAAATTTGACGAAGTTTTCGGAACGGTTTATGAATTGGACGAAAAAGGTTTTTATACCGGGGAAGCTGTTTTTGAACCGACTGACGACAAAGGACAGGTGGTGCGTCAATATGTGGCCGAAAAAGGATTGACACTTGATGAATCATACGGAATCGGTGATACTGAAAGTGATGCCAGTTTTTTGGAAGTGGTGAAAAATCCGATTGCTTTCAATCCCAATTCCAATCTTAGAAAAATCGCCCAAAAGAATGGCTGGAGAATTGTAGTGGAGAAGAAAGATGTGATTTACGAAATAAAATAAACAAATAATTTTTTTATTCCTATGGCACTGTTGATATTTTTTTTAATTATTGTTGTTTTCATAATCTATTTGTTGATAGATTTGGCCAGAACCAATCCAAATGCTTTTTTTGACAAGTGGCTCAAAAAAAGTGTTTGGATTTGGTTGCCTTTTTATGCTCTCAGGAGACTGATCCGAGAAATGTTTTTTGACAAAAAATAGACTTACGAAAAAAACCGCCGGTAAGGCGGTTTTTTTGAGTGAAGATTTTTATTTAACTTGTTCTATAAACTTGGCAAAAACTTTTGGATCTTCAATTGCCATCTGAGAAAGAACTTTTCTGTCAACCTCAATTTTTTTGGTGGTCATTTTTTGGATAAGTTCGCTGTATTTCATTCCCAGCTCACGAACGGCAATATTAAGGCGAGTTATCCAGAGTCTTCGCATCACTCTTTTTTTGGTTCTTCGGTCCCGGTAAGCATATTTGCCGGCCTTGATTACGGCTTGTTTGGCGGCGGCATAATGGGATTTTCTTTTCCACATATACCCCTTGGCGTCTTCCAATAGATTTTTTCTTCTTTTTGAAGCGGCTACACCGCGTTTTACTCTAGTCATTTTGGTTGTTTATGAGTTTAATTTCTGAATTAACAATAAGGTAAAGCTTTGAGAACATTTTTCTCATCAGTATTGAAAAGACGATTGTCTTTCTTTTTTTCTCGGCCTTTCTTTCCGGTTTCTTTGGAGTTGAAATGATTTTGTCCGCACTTTCTTTTGGTTACTTTTTTCTTGGCGGTCAATTTGACTCTTTTTTTGAGTGCTTTGAAAGTTTTCAGTTTTGGCATAGTCTTAATTAAAAATCTTTAAGTAAATTTATTCAGGAACAATAATGGAATTAAATCCGCTGGGAAATCTTTTTATTTCTTGCTCTGTCTTGAATGGAGTCTCAATGCTTCTCAGAAATTCTTCCAGCGTTTTTCTGGCTAAATCTTGCTGGGTTTTTTCCCGACCGCGCAGGAATATTTCCACCTTGACTTTGTCGCTTTTTTTGAGAAATTTTTCGGCTTGATTTTTTTTAAATTCCAAATCATGAGAATCAGTTTTGAGACCAATGCGGATTTCCTTAATGTCAATTTTCTTTTGTTTGGCTTTGTTGAGACGGTCTTGTTTGGATTGCTGATATTGAAATTTTCCGTAATCCATTATTTTGCAAACCGGAGGCTGGGCCTTGGGGGCAATTTCCACTAAGTCCAAAGATTGTTCTTTGGCCAAATTTAATGCTTCAAGCGAGGACATTACACCAAGTTGACTGCCTTCTTCGCTCACAACTCTAACTTGAAAAGCTCTGATTTGCTCGTTGATTCTGGTTTTGGGACCCCGGTAAACGGGAGCCTTTTTTTTGGGTACTCTTCTAATGGTTTTTTTGTTAATGATTATTTGCAATGGGTGGAGATGGCGAGTAATGAACTCGCGTCCAGTGCCGTTTTCTAAAAATAGTCTACAAGCTTAGTTTGTCTGTTTTTTTTGATTGATAAATGGAAGACAAACAAAAATTCATCAATCTATTCCTGAAATAGTTTTATCAAGAAAGCTCAAGAAAAACAATCTTGACTATCTTGGTGTATGACACCAAAATTTGCCTACCAAGAATCGGCAATTTGATGGCTTCGGCGTTTTTAGGCCAAAGCGGAAGCAAAATTAGGAGCAAAAGCTTTCGCAATTGCTGTTTTTGCTTTTGTTATGAAGTTTGCACTTGATAACTTTGATGAAATTTTTACGAGATTATCATCCTGCTCGGCTTGCTTATTTTTAAAGTGCGACCTGTCGAATCAAGTCATCCCCGAAAATTTGAGCTTTTTAGGGCTCGGAGAGCTTTTTTATCGGATTCTCTTTGTCTGATTTTTTCCCGCTTATCAAACTTTTTTTTCCCTTTTACCAGGGCAAATTCCAATTTCAATAAGCGTTTCCTAGTGTACACCCGAAGAGGGACTAATGTCAAGCCCTCAATCTGAGTTTTTCCTGTCAAATAGGCAATTTCTTTTTTCTTGAGAAGCAAGCGACGACTTCTGGTCGGATCATAGCTTTTGATGTCTTGGGCATTGGAATAAAGCGGTATGTTGGCGTTGGTTAGAAAAAGCTCCCGGCCTTTTCGGGTAACAAAACTTCCCTTGAGACTGATTCTTCCTGAACGGATGGTTTTTACTTCAAACCCAAAAAGCTCAATTCCGGCTTCATATTTTTCCAGAATTTCATAATCAAAAGAGGCTTTTTTGTTGATAGCAATAGTAGTCATAATAGATTCAGTCTAACATTATCCACAGGACAATTTCAAGTCTTGACTTCCGATAATTGATTTTTTGTGATATAATTTGGAAAAGTATTTAAGAAAAATATGAAAAACAAAATAAAATATTTGCTTGTTGGTTTTATTGTAATTCTTACCTTATTTTTGTTTGTTTATTTCTTTTTGAAAAATCGTGATGACAAGGTTTCTTCTGGCAACAGTGCTTCCGATCAGGCTGAAATTGATTGCAAAAGTTTGGAAGGTTTGGCTGACGGCGAGATTTATGCAAAAGCCTTGGAAGCGTTGGATACCAAAAATTGTTCTTGCATAAAAAACGAAATCTTTCGCCAAGAGTGTGTGTCAAATGTGACCAATGCTGATTTGTACGAAAAAGCCGCCAAAAGTTTTGATTCGTCCGTTTGTGATTCAATTTCCGCGGAACAAATGAAGAAAGATTGTCACGAAGGAGTGGAAAATTCATTAGTTGAAATGGCGAAAACCAATCCACGGTATGTCGGAGATGCTTTGGTTGATGCGGGAAAATTGGACAAAGCGATTGATTTCTATCAAAATTTAATTGATTCCGGAACGGATGACCCAGATGTCATCGTTCCTTTGGCGATAATTTATTTGAATCAAGGAAAAAATACGGAAGCGGAAAAACTGGCTCTTTCTTTGCTGGAAAAAATTTCCGGAAGTATCACTCTTTCTCAAGAAGAAAAAAATTTACAAACAAAAAGAGTTTATCGTCTTCTGGAAGAGGTTTACTATTCTCTTGGGGATGAAAGCAAAATGAATCAATACAATGAAATGGCTGAAAAATTGTAATTTTAATCTTTTCTAAAATACTAAAATGGTTAACAAAAAAACAAAAAAAATAACGCTTTTGTTTTCTATTCTGGCAATTTTCGGAGCCACTTTGTTTTTTGCGGAAGATTCTTCGGCGGCTGTTTCTATCTGTGCTGGAGCATATAATGGGG
>CAZIFD010000008.1:6603-46230 GCA_964538685.1 uncultured Bdellovibrionales bacterium | reverse complement strand
ATTCTTCAATTTTACTAAATTAATAGTGTTACCTATGTATCTCATCTTATTCACCATCCCGTCATCTTGCCCGAATTCTTGAGTCAAAATGAGTCAAAATGCTTGATTTTATTATGTATTTGTGATAACTTCATAGAATAATACAATTGGTTAATATATTATGACGAAAGGTACAATAAAAAAAGGAAAGCTTAATAATCTGATTGACATTATGCAGAAAAAGGGAGGCAATGAGAAGAAAAGAGAGGATGAGGTAGCTACTTTCCTGAAAAACGTTCCGAGAGTCCCTCATGATGAGATGATTCAAGATAAGATGGATTTTCCAACAAAGATTGTTTTCGATGTGAACTCGGCATGCAATCTGCAATGTAAAATGTGCTACGTGAAAGGGAGAAATAATACCCAAGTTCCATATGGTGATTTTACTCGCATTTTAAGGGAAATAAAAAACAATAACTCCCGGGCTATACTTAGTTATAGTTCGCTTGAGCCATTCATGAGAAAGGATTTTTTGAAAATAACAAAAAAGACCCATGAGTTAGGAATTCCATTTTCCATTTTTACAAATGGAACATTGATTGATAAAAAAATAGCAAAGCTGTTGGTGGAATATAATCCAATTTCAATCACGTTTTCTTTGCATGGGCTAAAAGACACACACGAGATGATTAATGGGGTTCAAGGAAGTTATGATAAGGTTATTGATGCGATAAAGAATATAAATTATTATAAAAAAATACTTAAGAAAAAATTGCCATTTGTTAGGGTTAATTGTGTTATTTCATCTCTTAATTATCGAGAATTGCCAGAGTTCGTAAATATTGGCAAAAAGCTAAAATTAAATATGCGCTTCTCTCATTTAATTTGGGAAGATAAGAAGACACACGATGAAATTTTAAATTTCATAAAGAAAAATCTAAAAACTGACAGTAAAGATATAAGAATTGATTTTAGCAGCCAACTCAGCAAAGAAGTTGATGTTAAGGATTTAATAAAAGTTATTAAAACAATAAAGAAGGACAAGGATATACAGTTTCTGCCAAGCCTCAGTGATAAGGATTTGATTAAGTGGTACACATCGCCAATATTTTTTAAGGAAAAAAAGTGTTTTTATCCATTTGAATCCATAAATATACGGTCTAATGGAGAGGTTCATCCTTGTGCGTTTATCGATTTTTCTTATGGGAATATCTTTGATAAAAATATAAAAGAAATTTGGAAATCAGACAGGGCTTTATTTTTCAAAAATTTATTGAAAAAGAACGGTGTTTTGCCACCTTGCAATAAGTGTTGTAAGTTGTAGGTGCATTTTATGGAAAAATAATTTTTTAATTCTAAATATGCAATATAAAGTTTCAAGATTCGTAAAGAGCTACGAATTAGGAGGTTATAAATGTCTATATCACACTCTTTTGCAAGAGGTTTTATTCGTGAAAAATAATATTTACGAGAAGGATTTTATTGACAAATTGACAAAACAAAATCCCAAACTACTTAGGTTAATGAAAAAACTTAAGTTTGTAATTTCTGATGATGAAGACAATGAGGTACTAAAAAATGTAGTATTGGAAAAAAAGAAATATGATAGCAACTATTCTCTATTGAGAATTTTAATGACTGACCTCTGCAATCTTAACTGCAAATATTGTAAGGTAGAAAATAACATAATAGATAGACACAGCACCACAGTAAGCACAAATGATGTAACTGAAACTCTTAAATTATTTCAAAAAGTTTCACCTAAAAGGAAAAAATTAGTTTCTATTACGGGTGGTGAACCATTATTATTTCCGGATAAGGTTAAGGAAATAATAGAACTGTGCAAGACTCATCTGGATAATTATTGGATTATATTATTCACCAATGCCATATTGGTTAACGCTGACATGGCAAAATATCTAAAAAAGGAAAATGTATCGATTGTCATATCGTTGGATGGCAGCGAAAAAGTTCATAATAAGTTACGCGTTTTTCATAATGGAGAGGGTAGCTACAGTAAGGTGATGGCGGGATATGAATTGTTGAGAAAGAATAAATGCCGGATTGGGTTTTCTTGCACTGCAGGAAAACACAATATCGATAATTTAGTTGAAGAAATGATTTTTATAATGAAGCATTTTAAGCCGGATAGTCTTGGTATAAATCCGCTTAAGTATCCTTCGCATAAGACAACCATTTTTTCTCATTTAACCTCGCCAGTCAAATATGCGCAACAGTTGTTTGAATTATATAAAGAAGCTACAAAAAATGGTGTTTTTGTGGAGCAAATATATAGGAAGATTGCGCCTTTTGTAGAAAAAAGATTTAAATATTACGATTGTGGAGCATGCGGAAAAAATATTAATCTGGATGCTAGGGGGAACCTCGGTCCTTGCAAGTCATTTCTTATCTTAAAAACTCTTTATCAGAACAACAAGGATGTTTTAAATTCAGAAGTTTTTGGAAAGCCACTAACTCGATCTACGCTTAATAATGAAAAGTGTCTAGAATGCGAAGCGCTAGGAATATGTGGTGGTGGATGTGCGTATGAGTCATTTGTTGAAGTTGGAAAATACGATGAAATATCAGAGAAGGGTTGTCTTATTTCTAAAACTCTCCTATCACAATTGCTGAAATATCTGTATGAGCTAAATAAGAAAGAGATAGGGGCTGGGATAAAGCATGACGGTTTCTATTATATTAGCAATTCAGACAGAGAGAAGATTTATGGAAAAATAAAAACAAAACAAGGAACATTGGCATATTCTGTCGGGCATGTAGTTTAAGTAGATCATTTAAGAAGTTAAAATAAGAAGATATGTTAGATATAAAATTTATTCGTGAAAACATAGAGCTAGTCAAAAGCAATTGTAAGAATAGGCTGGCCAATGTTGATATCGACAATTTTATAGAATTGGATAAGAAAATTCGAAAAATAGAGACAGAAATAAATGAGTTACGCACGAAAAGGAATGCTACATCCAAAACAAAACCATCAGCTGAGCAAATTGAAGAGATGAAGGTGGTGGGTAGTAAGATTAAAATAATGGAGGAAGAATTAGCTTTGTCTAGTCAGAAAATCAGAGAAATATGGCTGGCTATTCCAAATATGACGCATCCGGATGTAATTGTCAGTATGGACGAAAATGACAATCCAGTAACTGAGACTTTTCTAGAACCGACAAATTTTAGTTTTGATTCGCGGGATCACATACAACTCGCAGAAATTAATGACTTGATTGATTTTGATCGTGCGACAAAAGTTAGTGGTGCAAAATTCTATTATCTAAAAAATGAGTTAGCATTGATGGAGTTTGCGTTAATTCAATATGCACTAGAGACCGTGATACGACACAATTTTATTCCATTTTCTACGCCAGATCTGGCAAGAAGAGAGGTTCTTGAAGGATTAGGATTCAATCCAAGGGGTGAATCCACTCAAATATATAATGTTGAAGGCACTGACTTAAGCTTGGTTGGGACAGCTGAAATAACAATGGGTGGTTATCATATGGATGAAGTTTTGAATGAAAGTGAGCTACCAAAAAAATATGTCGCTGTTTCACATTGTTTTAGAACGGAGGCTGGCTCATACTCGAAATTCTCCAAGGGTATTTTTAGAGTACATCAATTTACTAAGATTGAGATGTTTCAATACGTGATGCCTGACAAAAGTGAAGAGGCTCATAAAGAACTATTGGCAATAGAAAAAGAAATTTTTGAAGGATTAAAAATACCCTTTAGGGTTGTGGATCACTGCACGGCCGACTTAGGAGCTCCGTCTATACGCACATATGACCTAGAAGCTTGGATGCCTGGCAAGCCAAATAAAGAGGGTGGCATGGGTGATTGGGCAGAGATTACCTCCACCTCAAACTGTACAGATTATCAGGCGCGTGGTTTAAATATTAAATACAAGGCGCTTGATGGAAAAAAAGATTATCTTCATATGCTAAATGGGACGGCAATTGCAGTTAGTCGGGCAATTATTGCTATTGTAGAAAATTATCAACAAGAGGACGGAAGTATATTAATTCCTGACGCGTTAAAAAAGTTCATGCCTAATAATATCGAGATAATTAAAAGAATGCGCTAAATCAGAAAATGAGATGAATCAATAGGTCTCAATTTTCCATAACATATGTTATATTCGGCATTACTGGGTAATCCAGTTGATCATAGTGTTTCACCTGTGCTTTTTAGAATTTTTGCTGAAAAAGCAAACATTGAGTATGCGCATTTGAAAATAAATGTACCATCCAAGGATAGGCTCCATGATTCTCTAGCGAATTTAAAAAAGCTAGGTTTTTGCGGTATTAATATTACATTACCCTATAAGTTGGATATTAAAAACGAACTGAATGAAATAAGCGTGGAAGCAAGAAAAATAGGGGCGGTAAATACTGTAGTTTTCAAAAAAAACAAAATGATTGGTTATAATACTGATGCTAAGGGTGCGCTATTAACAATAGAAAAAAAATTAAGGCCAATATTGAAAAGTGATAAGATTTTGGTTATTGGCGCTGGGGGCGCGGCTAGAGCTGTTATTTTTGAATTGTTTAAGAAGTGTAAAAATGTGACAATTTTGAATAGAGATATTGAAGAGGCTAATAAGGTATCTAGCGACTTTTCCTTTGGAGCAAATAAAATAAATGTTGAAATTTTAAGTGATGAGAATTTGAAAAAAAATTTGAAAGAATGTAATTTTATTATAAATACAACTCCAGTGGGCATGTATCCCCAAAATGATGATAGAATTATAAGTAAAAAAGTATTTAGTCAATTTAATGATTTAAAGGGTAAATATTTTTTCGATGTGATATTTAATCCCTATAGAACAACATTTCTAGTAGACGCAGAAAAGAGGGGTGCTAAGATTAGTTCAGGCACTTACATGATGATTTATCAGGCAATATATGCCTTTAAGCTTTGGACTGGGATTGATTTAAAAAGATTGAATATTGAAGAGATAAATAATGAGTTAATTGTTGCTTTGCAACGACACTAGACTATGAGCAAAATATCAATAATAAATGATGAGATAAGTGATGATATTAAAGAGGTAGTCCGTTTTCTGAAAGAGCATAATCTTAATTATGTTGAATTGAGATCTATCAATAAAGAGAATATAATAAACATTCCGTTGCCGAAGATAAAGGAATATGCGAAATATTTGCAGAAAAATAAGATTAATGTATCATGCATATCCTCCCCATTACTGAAATGGCATCCAAAGAATGTAAAAAGTGCAGTTGATAGAAATTCAAAAGTCGATCAGTTTAACTTTAAAGAAAAAGTTAATAATGCCCATGAAACAATTTTTCAAATCGCAGATATCTTCAAGGTTAAATATATTAGAATTTTTTCTTACTTAAAGTACGAGGATTTTAAATTAAGTCATCTTAATTTTGAGCTAGAGGAATTGATTGATTTAGCTGAGAAATATGATAAATTATTGCTGATTGAAAATGAACCGGTTTGCAATATTGATACCATCGATGAATTAGCGGCGTTTGTCGCTGTTTGCAAAAGCGATCGAGTGCAAATTCTTTTTGATCCAGGTAATTTATATAAACAAGGAAGCGATATAAATTATGATAAATTATCAGAGATAAAGAATAAGATTAGATATGTTCACGCAAAAGATTATTCTTTGATGCAAAAAAAGTATGTGATTTTTGGGCATGGCGATATTAATTATAAAAAACTTGTTTCATTCTTTACGAATTCTATTGATGGCAATGACGATTTATTTTATTCAATTGAGACGCATGCCGGTGGCGATGATAAGTATAGCAATTCTTCAATTTCAGTGAATAATCTTAAGGAGATGCTAGAAACCCAAAGGGTTAAATACGGTATTGTTGGCTGCGGAAGAATATTTAAAAAACACGCACTATCAATCAAGGATGATAAGAATTCCGAATTAGTCGGAATATTTGATATTGATATCCAAAAGGCAAAAGAAAAGGCCAGTGAATGGGGTTGTAGCTGCTATGGTAGTTTGGATGAATTGATTAATAGTGTTGATGTCGTAAATATTTGCACTCCGCATAATACACACACTCAAATAATCGAAGAGGTTTTAAAAAATGGGAAAAAGTGCTTATGTGAAAAGCCAGGATGTATTAATGTCGCTGACATGAGCAAGATAAAAAAATATAAAAGATATAAGAGTGATGCATTTGTTGTTTATCAAAATCGCTTTAATAAACCCGTACTAGAATTTAAGAAGTTTATTGAAAAAAATAAGCTTGGTGAGTTGCTGTATGTTTTTGGCAGTGTGAGGTGGTTCAGGGATCGTGAATATTATGCTAATTCGTGGCAGGGTAAGAAACATATAGAGGGCGGAATGTTGTTCAATCAGGGTACTCACCTTATTGATATAATGATGCAGCACTTTGAATCAAATAAAAAAACTGAGATTTTAAGTTCTTTTCGAGAAAAAATATATCATAAAAACATTGATACAGAAGATATATTTTTGGCTCAGTTTAGGTCTGGAAAATCAATTTTTAATCTTGAAGTGATGGTTTCGGCTGCGCCTTGCAATCTTGAAAGTAGCCTGTTATTTATTTTTGAAAAAGGAAGGGCTATAATTGGTGGTAATTCATTGAATGGCTTTTTGAACATTCATTTATTTGGTAATGATAATAAGGAATTTATCTACGATACTGAAATTAGTGACAGTGTCTATGGATATGGGCACAAAACATTAATAAAAAAGTTATCGGAATATGTGTTAGGTGGAAAGAGGGATAATGATCTTGTTGATTTTGAGGAAGCGTGTATGCGTGTCAAATTCATGAATGAATTATATGATGCGTCTGATAGATAGTGTTGCATGAAAAAAACAATTGTAAAATTATTAATACCTGGCATACCATATAAAACTAAACATGGTGGTTTTGGGTATTGTTCAGTCTCCTTGATTAGTGATGGTGATGACATGATTCTTTTTGACACTGGTCACTATGCGGTCAGGAACGAAGTATTGAAAATATTAGAAAAATATAAAATAAACAAAGTTTTCATATCACACTTGCATTATGATCATTGTTTGAATGTTGATCTATTCATCGATAGAGATATTGATGTGTATGTAAATAAAAAAGAAGTAGAATATCTTGATAAGATTGGTAAGGGTGATAGCTATACTTTTAAATTTTTCAATAAAATAGTTGATAAGAAAAAGTTGATTTTATTTGATAAGGAATTTAATATTTCAAAAAATGTTCGCGTATTGAAAACTCATGGTCATTCTATTGGTCATTGCTCGCTTACTTTTCAGGATGGAGTAAAAAAATATTTGATAGCGGGGGATGCCATTAAAACGTATAAAGATTATAAAAATATTAAATTGGCGGATACTAAGCCATATAATTACAATCAGCTAGTTGAAACCAAGAAGTTTATAGTGGATAATTTTGATGTGATAATCCCAGGGCATTCTGGAATTATTGAAAGGGGTAAGAAGCCATTAAATAAGTTTAATTTTTTTGAATTTTGAGACATTAAGGTGGTCGGGTTTGTC
The DNA here is from genome assembly GCA_964538685.1 of uncultured Bdellovibrionales bacterium. Classification (GTDB taxonomy): domain Bacteria; phylum Patescibacteriota; class Minisyncoccia; order Moranbacterales; family UBA2206; genus CAZIFD01. The sequence goes on along the minus strand of CAZIFD010000008.1, from coordinate 38,717 downwards.
AAGACAGAATTTTTAGTAAAAGGAGAGAGAAAAAATTTTAAAAAATTATTGAAAATATACTTGATCGGGAGTCAGTTTGTTAAGTGATTGGTGTCGTCTTCGTTCGTTGTAAAATGGGAAATATTCATTTAAACCGTTACGGGTTTCCAAAACATTTTGGTAATTGTTTAGGTAAATATTTTCTTGTTTCACGGTCCGCCACAGTCTTTCCACAAAAATATTATCGAGCCATCTTCCGCGTCCGTCCATACTGATTTGAATATTGTTGCTTTCTAAAATTCCGGTAAATTGCGGACTGGTGAAATGAGATCCTTGATCGGTATTAAAAATATCCGGCTTGTTTTTGTTTTGACTCAAAGCTTCATCCAGACATTCCAGGCAAAATTCGATATCCAGGATATTGCTTAATTTCCAATTAATGACATATCGTGAATACCAATCAATGATAGCGATGAGGTAGGCAAATCCTTCGGCCAGTTTTACATAAGTGATATCAGTGCTCCAGACCTGGTCGGGTTTATCAATTTTCAAATTTCTGAGCAGATACGGATAAATCTTGTGATTTTTGTTTCGCCAGGTGAGCTTTTTCTTTGGATAAAAGGCTTGTATTCCCATTGAATTCATCAGTGTACGCAGATGGTCGCGACCAATGGGAATATCGTAGCTTAAATTCAATTCATCTTTGATCCGGCGATTTCCGTAAAACGGTGAGGCGGTGTAAATCCGGTCAATCAAATCCATTATCACTTTGTCCTCCGGATTGAATACCACCGGTTCGTAATAAATGCTTGATCGAGAAATGTCCAGCAGTTCACATTGTCTCTTGAGCGAAATATCTTTCCGGCCATTTTCAATGAGCACAACTTTCTGACTATGGGTTAAATATTGATAATTTTTTTTTGAGCCAGTCAAGTTCTATATCTCGCTGGCCGATGACTTTATACAAATTATCCAACTGTTCCTGGTGATCCAATTTTTCTTGTTTTTCTTTTTTGCGGTTGTCTTTGAACAATTCTGAAAAATTTTCTAATGCCTGTTTTTTCCAGAGACCGACTTGCGTCGGATGCACTTGATGCTCGGAACTGATTTGGGCTATGGTCTTTTCTCCTTTAATAGCGCTGAGGGCGACCTGGGCTTTTTCTTGCGGACTGAAAGTCCTTTATTTTTTATTCATTCTTCCATTGTACTTTTCCCTCTGTTTTTTGTAAATTTCGTGTCTAGATTTACCAGACCATTATATTCTTTAGAACAGGGAAGTTGTTTTCTTTTGAGCACACAAAGGCAATACCAGATATCATTACTATGTCTAAGGGCATCGGTGGCATAGGATTTCCACTATCTTTAATACTTTACAAAAAAGAGTTGGATACATGGAAACCAGGAACCCACATTGGAACATTTAGGGGGAATCAGTTGGGTATGATGGCCGGATTATCGGCTATGAAATTAGCAGATAAATTGGATATCAAATCCCATATAGATTTGATAGGCAAATTGATGAACAGAAGGCTTCAAGACATTGAGGAAAAATTTGACTTCATTGGGGAAATTAGGGCAAGAGGTATGATGTTCGGGATTGAATATGTGAAAGATAGAGAAACAAAAGAACCAGACTCTGAATTAGCAAAAAAAATTAGGCAACTGTGTTATGAGAATGGGCTGTTGGTAGAAATTGGAGGATACTACGACAATGTAGTCAGATTTTTGCCACCGTTAGTTATTACGGAAAAAATTGCCCAAAACGGATTGGATATTTTTGAAAAAGCCAATCGGATAGCTAATAATGATTTATAATCCTAAAGTTTTGGACTTGCGGTATCATTCAAATAAAATCATTAGTAAAATAAATTTTCGCAAAATATAGGCGTTTCAGCGCGGTGTGAAATATTATGGCAAGAGCTTAACGAATGTGACCCAAAAATGCACGTTAGACGAAATTTGGAACAATTTTGAGCTTAATGTGTGTGAGAGTTGTAAATCAATAAAAAATAAAACGGGATCATTGTCCCGTTTTATTTTTTCCGGTGATGCGAGCGTGTCTGTTAATAAAGAATTCGAATTTCATCGAATCCGATTTTTGTCGAGCTTCCTTCGCAATCCGGAAATCGAAAACATCACGTTGAGCGACGTCATGGAATATCTGAACGGCATGGCGGATCTCGGCTGGGACAGAAACAGTTTTGTCGGAAAGTGCATGGCGCTCCGCAAGTTCTTCGAATTTTATCGCCTGCAAGGACACAAGGTAATCGACGAAGAACTAATTCCAATTCCGGACAAAGTAATGAAACTTCCGCGCGTGGCGAGCGACGAACAATTCGACCAGCTTATTGCAGTGATTCCGAAAGACTCCAATGATCCGCGCCACATCAGAAATCTGGCGATCATCGGCATGCTGTGGGATACCGGCGCGCGTAACGGAGAAGTATGCTCAATCGACAAGGATGATCTGGATCTTACCGAAATGAGAGCCATCATCCGGACAGAGAAAGCCAAATCTCGTCGGCCTTTCCGGGAAATATTCTGGACCAAAAGTACCAATGATTATCTGCTGCGCTGGCTCGAGAAAAGAAAGCACCTGGAGAAACAAGTGAAATTTGATGAACCGGAAGCACTCTTCGTATCGGCCACCAGTTCGAAATACGGACAAAGATTTTCCATCAAAGGACTGAGCGAGATGCTAAGACGATATTGCAACAAAGCTGAGATGCCATACATGAACGCCCACAGCTTTCGGCATCACCGCGGCCATCATATCATCAAGAGCGGAGGGTCGACATCGGATGTGATGAATATTCTCGGACACTCGTCGGTACAAAGCACGACCATCTACACAATGATGCGCGGCAAAGAATTGGAAGAGCGGGCACGCCTGTTCCTCGGGGACAATAAAGATAGGTTCGCCGAGAAACAAACCGACCCGGGATTCGGCAAAGCGCTACAGGGATTCATGGCCTTCGTCCAGAATCAGAACAAAGACGACAGATCCATAACAGCCGAAAATCTCGAACAGCAGGCTAACTATTTCGCCCAGCAATTCAAGGGCAAGGTGCCTTATCCACACTACGCAAGTTGACAAAAGTTGACAGGAGAGTATGATACGGTTAGATAATAACAACACACATATGCCTCTATCGGTATTCAAACAAAAGCAAATAAATGAGATGAAGGAAAAAGCGGTGCGCCTCTACAAACAGGGTTTTGATACGCGCACCACTGCCAAAATGCTCAAAGAACTGTATGGCTTCAAGAGAAGCCATACTTGGGTATGGGAAGCGGTGAGGGACCGCGAAAAGTTATCCACTTCCAAAAAAGTTGACAAGAAACTGACAAACAAGTAAAATGTCCGTAGGAACATTGAAAAGATAAATTCGCCTACTCGTCTACGAGGGATAAAGCACGATAAATAAACACCGGATGATTATCGCGCATCCTCGCAGACGAGCAGTCGGGATTAATCGCATGGGCAAACTTCCCCAGCCTCCAAGCTCCCGTGGCATTTGCTATACTAGAAGAAGTATAAACGTTGTGGATTAGTAAATACCATAGAGCACCAGCAAAACATGAAAAAAGTATAAAATTTGGGGAGATAATAACGAAAAAGTGGAACTATCTACCCCAAAATTATACTCAATCGATTTGACAATCGTCTATCAATCGTCTATTATATGTATATAATGGCTAACTAAAGAATTCTTATGCTTAATCCTAAATATACGATAACCAATAAACTCCTGGGCAATATCAAGAGAATTGCGGAAATTGTCACCGATCTCAACAGTCGCAGTTTTCCCAAAGTGGTGCTTTTGGAAATGGAACGTCGCGCTCGGGAGATATCTGCTTATTCCTCAACTAGTATTGAGGGCAATCCTTTGCCGCTGACTGATGTCAAAAGAATCCTTAAAAATAAGCCGGAATATGTTCGTGATTCCGAAAAGGAAGTTTTGAATTATAATAAGGCCTTGCTTGAATTGAATGAACTGATTAATGCGGAAAAAATATCTCTCAATATTGATTGGCTGGAAAAAATTCAGAAAATGGTTACTGACGGCCTTATCGCAGAACATCGCTCCGGTCATATCCGAAAGGAGCCGGTTTTTGTAAATGATCCAAGAATTAGAAAAACCATATATTGGCCGCCTGATCATCAGGAAGCGATATCTCTGCTTAACGGTTTGTTTGAATTTTTGGAAAAAAATAATCAATCAGTCGACCCGTTGATTTTGGCTGGTATTTTTCATAGACAATTCGTAATCGTTCATCCTTTCATTGATGGCAACGGTCGCACAGCTCGTTTGGCAACCAAAGTTTTGTTGGCCAAGATGGGACTCAACACATTTAATTTATTCAGCTTTGAAAATTATTATAACCAAAATGTCACCCGATATTTTCAGGAGGTTGGTTTGCTAGGTAATTATTATGATCTGAAAGACAAAATTGATTTTACTTCCTGGCTTGAATATTTCACGGATGGAATTATTGATGAACTTTTGCGAGTGGAGAAGGAGCTGGAAAAAGAAGTCATCAATCCTGATACGTCTCTAAAAGAGTATCATCAAAAAATAATTAATTTCATTAAGGAAAAAGGTTTTATTACCGATAAGGATTACTCCATGATTACTGATCGCGCTAAACCAACGAGAAACTTGGATTTCAGAAAGCTTATTGATTTGGGGATTATTGTTAAAGTTGGCAAAGGCAAAGCGACTTATTACAAGTTGAAATGATTTTCTAGACATGAAAATTTATGCGCACAGTCAATACAAAATCAAACGACAAGGAATATATTTTCAAAGTCAAAGTTCTTCTTGGCGATGTTGTTTATTTTATCGGTCAAACTGGCGATTTTTAGTGGAACTAGAAGAAATAAATCCGATCCAAAAAAAACAAAAATATCCCGTAATTTTGGAGAAAAAAGGGAGGGCGCCAGAACAATATCCGCCAGCAGATAATTTTTAGTAATAATTTTTTAATGAAAAATATATCAAGGCGAAGCCTGACTATGAAAAATGCTTCTACGCAGAAATAGCATTGGGAGAATGTGAAATGTTTATTATCAACCGAGAAATAAGAAAGAAGAGGATGATTTTCTGCTTTCAGAACTTATAAGGCGACGAGAAAATAACGAAAGGAGAGAAAGATGAACAAGAAACTTTTAAAAAAGGAGGTATTGGTTTTTTCCGGAAACATTTCGCGGACAAAGCGGTCTTTGCCTGGAAGTCAATCGTTAAAAGCGAAAGCTTTAGCCCTGTATTGTATTTCACACAGGGTCTTTAATTTTATGCTAAAATAAAAAAGGTAGTAGGGAAGGATGCAAGCGATCACGGTTTCTTGCTTTCGAATCCAGTATTTATGCGTCGGGATTATCCGCGATCAAGGTTTCGGATAGAGTGGCGTATGCAGACCTGCCCACAATGTTAACGCATAATGTTGCAGGCGGGAACTTTAAAAAATGAAGATACGAAGAAGTATAAGAAGTGTTGTGGGAAGTAAAAATGAAAAAAATTAAATTATCCAAAATTATAATTTTCTTTGCAACCCTGCTTTTAGCAGGGGCGGTTTTTTTATTTTTTTGGATGAATATTTGGGGGAAAAATGTTGAAAATTCCAATGTGATTGAATCCAGTCAACCTGAAGATCAATCATCACAAAATGAAGCACTGGATACACAAAATCTGGAAACGGTTTCTGTTCAGGATGAATTATTGGATAATAATCAAACCGAAGAAGAAAAAACAGATATAGCAGAAGTGAAAACGGAAATTGTTCAAGACGAGGAGCAAGAAAAAAAGGAAAGTGAAGCGGAAGAACAAGCGGAACAAAAAAAATATTCGGAAAAACTAACAACCCCCAATATTCCCATTAGCAAGGATGAATTAAAGATAGGTTTTGTGACTGATCCACATCTAATTTCAAGAGTGGAAAACGGAAAGAGAGTTTTTTTGGAAAAATATTACGAAAGACTGGACTATTTTTTGCGAAAAATGAATGATGATTTTTTGCCCAATCTTATTTTAATAAACGGTGATGTGATTGAAGGAACCGGTCAACCGGCTTCGGTTGGAATGGCGGAGCTTTCAATGGCTAAAGAATTTTTCAACAGAACAGATATAAAAAAATATTGGGTAATCGGAAATCATGACTTGCGTTCAGTGGAAAAAAGCCAATGGAAAAGCGTTTTGGGAATAGATTATCTTTATGAAAAATTTTCGGTTGGGGATTATGATATTTTTATTGTGGACAGTAATTTCACTGCTGAAGATAAAAATGTCAAACCGGGAAATGGCTATACGCGAGGCAATGTTTCTAAAAATCAGGTGAAATGGTTGGAAAAAGAACTTGAAAAAAGTTCCAAGAAAAAAGTTGTTTTTATTCATCATCCGCCTTTGCGAAATGTTTCAGAAAAGGATAGTAGTGGTTTGTTGAAAAATGCGATTGAACTTCAAGAAATATTTTCCAAAAATGATGTAATAGCGGTTTTTTCCGGTCATATTGAGAATTTATATAATAAAAAAATTGACGGAGTAGAGTACTTTGTTTTTCCTGGTCTAGTTAAGCATCCGAAATATCCAGGAACTTTCGTGGAAATAACTTTGAACAAAAAAAAATTAAGCGTGAATATGTATTATTTGAAATCAGAAAATGAAATTGAATATAAGAAAGTAAAAATACAATGATTTTAGCTTTTGAAAAATCAGTGGGCGGAATAATTTACAGGATGAAAAATGAACAACCGGTTTTTTTGTTATTACATTACCATTCCGGACACTGGGATTTTGTAAAAGGACATCAGGAAGAGGGTGAAAACGACGAAGAAACTCTCAAAAGAGAAACTGAAGAAGAAACCGGAATAACTGATCTGGAAATAATGCCAAAATTCAAAAAACAAGTCAGATTTTTTTATAGCGCTAAGGGAAGAGAAAGGGAAAAAAGAATACAAAACGGGATAGGAACCAAAATTTGGAAACGAGTTATTTATTATGGAGCCGAAACTCAAACCGAAAAAGTGAAACTTTCTTTTGAACATATCGGTTTTGAATGGTTGGATTATGAAAAAGCCTTGGAAAGGATTACTTTTCAAAATTCAAAAAATGTTCTAAATTTCTTTTGGCCTAAAATTAAAAAACAACTTGAAAAAAAATAGTATTTGGCATAGAATAAAAAACATAGTTTTATTATCTTTTAAACTGTTTGATGAAGAAAATATCAAAAACAACTTACAAATTTGGAGCGGTAATTTTTCTGGCTGTTTTGGTTGGATTGATTTCTTATCCCAAAGCAATTTCTTTTTGGCCTTGGGGACGGGAAAAATTATCCCAAATGAAAATAAACCTAGGACTTGATCTTCAAGGAGGGATTCATTTGGAATATAAGGCTGATATGAGTCAAATTGGAGATGATCAAGTCTCTGATGCAATGCAGGCGGTTCAGGATGTGATTGAAAGACGGGTTAATGCTTATGGAGTGGCTGAGCCGGTGATTTACACTTCTAAGTCAGGCGGAGAGAATAGATTAATTGTGGAATTGGCCGGAGTAAAAGATATTAATGAAGCTAAAAATTTAATTAAAGAAACTCCATTTTTAGAATTTAAGGAGCAGTCAGAAGAAGAAGTTCAAGAAATTCCTCAAAATATTTTGGATGAATTTAATTCCCAGGCCAAAGAGAAAGCCAAAATAATTTTAGAAAAAGCTGAAAAAGGAGAAGATTTTGTAGTTTTAGCTAAAGACAATAGCGAAGATTCAGGAAGCAAGGATAGTGGAGGAGATTTGGGTTTTGCCGGAAAAAACACCTTTGTTCCGGAGTTTGAAACAGTCTTGTTTAATTCTGATTTCAAAGACGGAGCAGTCTGGCCGGAATTAGTTGAAACTCAGTATGGCTGGCATATTATTAAAAAAATAGAACAAAAGGGTGAAGGAGATAATTTGGAAATTCATAGTGCGCACATTTTGATTTCTAAAAAAACTCAACCAACACCACAAATAACTTGGATTACGACGGGACTTACCGGAAAAAACTTAAAAAATGCTGTGGTGGAATTTCAAAATCAAGGATTGACCGAGCCTCAAGTCGGACTTAAATTTGATAGTGAAGGAGTGAAGATTTTTGCGGAAATTACTAAAAAAAATATCGGCAAACAAGTGGCTATTTTTTTGGATGGAGAAATAATCAGCGCACCAACAGTGCAAGCGGAAATAGAAAATGGAGAAGCAGTGATAACAGGAAACTTCACTATTGATGAAGCTAAACAACTGGTTAGAAGATTAAATGAAGGTGCGCTTCCGGTTCCGATTGAACTGGTTTCTCAACAAAGTGTGGAGGCGACTTTGGGTCAAGCAGAGCTTCAAAAAAGCTTGAAAGCCGGAATTGTCGGAATTATTCTGGTGATGATTTTTATGATAATTTATTATCGTTTTTTGGGAATAGTAGCTTCAATGGCGCTTTTGATTTATTCCGGCTTAATGATTACGATTTTTAAGTTATCAATCTTTTCTCCTTGGCCAATTACTTTCACGCTGTCGGGAATTGCTGGTTTCATTCTTTCCATCGGAATGGCAGTGGACGCCAATGTTCTTATTTTTGAAAGAAGTAAAGAAGAATTCAGAAATGGAAGAAGTCTTTCGGGTTCTTTGGCGGAAGGATTTAAGCGGGCTTGGCCAAGCATTAGGGATGGAAATTATTCCACTATTCTAACTTCATTTATTTTAATTGGAGTAGGCACGGGTTTTGTTAAGGGATTTGCTGTGATTTTGGTAATTGGTGTTTTGACTTCAATGTTTACGGCCATTGTTTTGGTAAAAATAATTTTGTCTTTTATTTCTGGAGAATGGCTGGAGAAAAGACCGGGTTTGGTTTTTAGGATTAAGAATAAAAAATAATAAGTTATGTTAAAAATAATCCAAAAAAGAAAATATTTCTATTTTATTTCCGGAACCCTATTGTTGTTAAGTTTAGTTGCGATTTTTTCTTGGGGATTGCGTTTTGGAATTGATTTTACCGGAGGAACTCAAATAAAGATTGAACTTAATAGTTCAGATGTCAAAAAAGATCAAATACAATTCATTCTTTCTGAGTTAAATTTGCATAGTTTGGCGATTCAAGAGTCTGAAAATAAGGTGATAATTTTGCGTTATGCTGATTCTTCAGATGAAATAAATAATCAAGTTTTTGAAAAAATAAAATCTTTGGATGCAGGTGCCAAGGAATTGCAATTGGATTTTATCGGTTCTTCTGTTTCAGCTCAGCTTAAGAAAAATGCTCTCGCGGCGATATTTTTAGCCGTAGTTGGTATTGCTTTTTATATTGCTTGGGCTTTCAGAAAAGTGAGTCGTCCGGTTTCCTCTTGGCAGTATGGGTTGGGAGCAGTAGTTGCTCTCTCTCATGATATCTTGATAACAATCGGTGTTTTTTCTGTTCTGGGAAAATTTTGGGAAATTGAAGTGGGAGTGGCTTTTGTGGCGGCACTTTTGACAATTTTAGGATATAGCGTTAATGATACGATTGTGGTTTATGACAGAACTCGTGAAAATTTGCTTCGGTCAGGCAATAAGGATGATTTTGAAGGCGTGGTTAATTGTTCGCTCAATGAAACTTTAGCCAGATCAATTAACACTTCTTTGACAGTGATTGTTGTTTTGATAGCTATTGTTTTTCTTGGCGGATCAGCTATCCGGGATTTTTCTTTGGCACTTTTGATCGGAGTAGCTTTCGGAACTTATTCTTCAATCTATGTGGCCTCAGCTCTTTTGGTTACGATTTATAAATTTAAATTAAAAAAATAAACATATGTTTAATTTTCTTAAAAAATCAAAAAATAATAATCAGAATGATAATCAACAAAAAATGGGAATGTTGCAAAGAATTGCAATGAAAAAAATTCAGAATATGAGTCCGGGGGAAAGAGAAAAAATGATGCAAGAAGCCTTTAAGCCGGAAAATAGAGACAAATTAATGAAAGCTATGGAACAAATGCAGGCTTCGGGTCAAGTGAGTAAAAGTCAAATAGAAGAAGCTAAAAAAAGATTGGGATTATAAAGCACAAAAAGAAGCTCTCTCTGGAGGGCTTTTTCTAAGTTGCTTTTTTTTATTTTTCATGAAATAATAGCTTAGGTCTTAAAATGATGGCTAAAAATTAAGAGGAGGAAATCATGTCCTTTGAATTTGTTCAGTTGGTGGTTATGGCAAAAAATGTTACTATGGTGGAGGCAGGGTTTTGGGTTCCTCCAGATCCTATGTTAAATGTTTTGCTAGAACCTGTTGGGGTGAGGGGATTTATCAATTGTCGTCTCGCCAGTTTCTCTGGCAAGTATATTAGTACCCTTTTGGCTGTCACGATGCTGAAGGCAATGTGGCCAGGGTGGCGGCCAGCTAGTTTGGGAGAGTTATTGAATTTTTCGGGGGCAAACCCGAAAATTCACGAAAGTCTTAATATAATTGCGCCGAATATATTGATCGATGGCAAGATGCCAATGATTTCCAGGATTCCGCCGAATCCTATTTTGGGTCCGTTTGATGGCTGGGGAAAAACCCTAGCCCTAATTTATCCGGGAATAATGGGAGAAAATGACAGGCTCCTTTTCTGCTTAAAATAATTGAATTGTCTTTTTGGCCAAGCATGGTTTGCTTGGCCTTTTCATTTGCCAAAAGGCTTATTTTTTACTATCATTTAGAAGTATGGACAAATCTCAAGAACAAAAAATTGATGATCTTTTGGAAAGAGGAGTGGAACAAATATTTCCATCCAAAGAGGCTTTGAAGAAGCTTCTTTTGAGTGGTAAAAAAATCAAGCTTTATGGCGGTTTTGATCCTAGTGCTCCTTCGCTTCATATTGGCAACGCTATTCTTATAAATAAATTATCTCAATTTCAAGAATTGGGTCACGAGGTAATTTTTCTGATCGGAGATTTTACCGGAATGATTGGAGATCCGACTGACAAAACTTCAGCTCGTGTGAAATTAACCAGAGAAGCAGTTTTGAAAAATAGCGAAAATTATCAACAACAAGCTTCAGCCTTCTTAAATTTTAAGGGGGAAAATTCAGCCATAGTCAAAAGAAACAGTGAATGGAGCGACAAAATAAATTTTAGAGATTTAATTGAAATTACTTCTAATTTTACGGTGGGGCAATTGGTTCAGCGAGATATGTTTCAAGAGAGAATCAAGGAGGAAAGGCCGATTTATCTTCACGAATTTCTTTATCCCGTAGCGCAAGGCTATGACTCTGTAGCAATGGAAGTGGATTTGGAAGTGGGAGGAAATGACCAAATGTTTAATATGCTTTGCGGGAGGGATTTAATGAAAGCGATGAAAAACAAAGAAAAACTTGTGATGACTCTCAAGCTTTTGGCTGATAATACTGGGAAAAAAATGGGTAAAAGTGAAGGCAATGCTGTTTTTTTAGATCAAGAACCAATTAAAATTTTTGAAAATATTATGAATTGGGCAGATAGTTTAATTGGCGTGGCCTTTGAACTTTGCACCAAGGTTTCATATTCTGAAGTAAAAGAAATTCAAGCGGGTCTTGAGTCTGGAAAACTGAATCCGCGGGAAATTAAAATGCGTTTGGCTTTTGAATTTGTAAAACTAATTCACGGAGAAGATAAAGCTATGGAAGCTCAAATGCACTATGAGAAAGTGGCTCAAAATGAAATTCCGGACGAAATTAATATAGTTGAAATTGGGAATGATTTTAAATTAACAGAATTTTTGGTTAAAGCTGGATTGGCGAAAAATAATTCTGATGCCAGAAGAAAAATTGAGCAAAATGCTGTTTCTGTTAACGGGAAGAAAGAAACAGATTGGCAAAGAATTTTAAACAAAGATGATGATGAAAAAGTTGTGAAGGTGGGGAAGGGCGATTTTGTGAAAATTAAAATAGTATAACTAAAGATGTTATTCCGGACTTGATCCGGAATCTAGTGTAAAAACTTAAAGATGTGAGACTGGATTCCCGTCTTCACAGGAATGACAAAGCTAATGAAAGAAAAAATTCAAAAAATCAGGGAGTTGGCAGAAAAAGAAATTCAAGGAGTCAAAAATGAGGCGGAACTTTTTGAAGTGGAAAAGAAATATTTGGGGCGAAAAAGTGAATTTACGGAAATATTGAAAAATCTCAAGAATTTATCTTTGGAAGAAAAAAAAGAAATTGGACCGCTAGCCAACAAGACTAAATTGGAAATTGAATTTTTAATAAATAAAAAAAGGAAGACTTTGTTGGGAAAAAGTGGGTCTGAGTTGGGTTTTGACATCACTCTTCCTGGCAAAAAGACAGAGTTTGGGCACGCGCATATTTTAACTCAAGTCAGAGAAGAAATTGAAGATATATTTTTATCAATGGGCTATGACATTGCAGATGGTCCGGAAATTGAAACTGAATTCTACAATTTTGATGCCTTGAATATTCCGGCTCATCATCCGGCTCGGGATATGCAAGACACTTTTTATGTGAAATCAAAAGGAGAAAAGCTGGCCCTCAGAAGTCAAACTTCTGCTATGCAAATTCACTATATGCAAGAACATCAGCCACCACTTCGCGTCATTGCTCCGGGAAAGTGTTTTCGAAATGAAACAGTGGATTCTACTCATAATCATAATTTCTATCAATTTGAAGCTTTGGTGGTGGACAAGGATATTAGTGTTAGCAACTTAAAACAAACAGCTAAGGATTTCTTTTCTGCTTTTTTCAATCAAAAAATTGAAGTGCGTCTTCGTCCAAGTTATTTTCCTTTTGTTGAACCGGGTTTTGAATTTGATATTAGTTGTTTGGTTTGCGGTGGCAAAGGTTGCAAGGCTTGTCGTTGGGGTGGTTGGTTGGAACTTGGCGGAGCCGGAATGGTAAACCAAAATGTTTTTGTTTCCGCTGGCTACAAAAGAAATGAATGGCAAGGATTTGCTTGGGGGTTTGGTTTGGAAAGACTTGCTATGATGAAATATAAGATAGACGATGTGCGTTTATTTCACAGTGGAGACTTGAGATTTATTGAGCAATTTTAATCTATGAAATATTCAATCAACTGGCTAAAAGAATTATCTCAGACAAAACTTTCCACGGATGATTTGGTGGAAAAGTTAACTATGCAAGCTTTTGAGGTAGAAAGAGAAGAATTTGATATACCGGAAACCGTAGTAGTGGGAGAAATTTTAGAAATCAAAAAACATCCTAACGCTGACAAATTGCAAATTGTCAAGGTTAATCTTGGAGAAAAAACCCAAGAAATTGTTTGTGGAGCATCAAACATTCAGGTAGGGCAACTTGTTCCAGTAGCGCTTTTGGGAACAATAATGCCAAACGGAATGGAAATCAAAAAAGTTGAAATCAGAGGCATTGAATCTGCTGGAATGCTTTGCGCTTTGGATGAATTGGGGCTAGGAAAAGATCACAGCGGAATTTTTATTTTAGGAAAAGAAGCTAAAGCTGGAGAAAAGTTGGAAAGTTATTTGGAAAAAAATGAAAGAAGTTTGGAAATTAAGGTCCTTCCGGACCGAGCACACGACGCTTTTTCTCATTGGGGAATGGCTCGGGAAATTGCCCTTCTTTCAAAAGAAAAAATAGATTACGACTTTGATGGTTTGGAGTTGCCTCAAAAAAAATCAGAAGAACTGAAAATTGAAATTGAAGATCAAAAGCTTTGTCCGCGTTATATTGGGATTGTTTGGAAGGGAGTGAAAGTTAAAGATTCACCAGAATGGATCAAGGAGAAGCTTCGCGATTCAGGAATGCGACCCATCAATAATATTGTTGATGCTACTAATTTGGTAATGTTGGAATTGGGAAATCCAATTCATGCTTTTGACAGAGAAAAAATTGCAACTGCTGGTGAATTGAAAATAATCATCAGAAAAGCCAAGAAAAATGAGGAGCTAGTGCTTTTGGATGGCGAGAAAAAGATTTTAGGGGAAGATAATTTGGTTATTGCCAATCAAAAGGAAATTTTAGCTTTAGCGGGGATTAAAGGTGGATTGAATTCTGGAATCACTGAAAATACTAATGATTTGGTAATTGAGATTGCTAATTTTAATGCGGTAAGCATTCGGAAAACTAGAACAAGTCTTGGTTTGGCGACAGATGCTTCTCTTCGTTATGAAAAAGACATTGATCCAAATCTTTCGGAAAAATCCGCAGTTAGAATAATGGAAATAATTTCCCACATTGCCGGTGGGGAACTGGAAGGAATTGTGGATAAATATTCGGAAAAACTTGAATCCTGGGAAGTTGATTTGGAGAAAAAATATGTAGAAGCTTTGTTGGGAGAAAAGATTGATGAAGTGAAAATAGAAAAAATATTGGATCTTCTGTGTATCGTTTTTGAAAAAAGTGATGATGGTTTTTGGAAATGCCAGATTCCGACCTATCGGCTGGATCTCAAAACTCAAGAAGACCTGATTGAGGACATTGGACGAATTTGGGGATATGAAAAAATAAAATCTCAGAATGTCAGAAGTGATTTGCGACCAGTCAGACTTGATCCAATACAAAAACTTTCTCGCGATTTAAGAAGAGGGATGATTTCTTTGGGTTTTTCTGAGGTCTATAATCATTCTTTTTATGGAGAAAAAGAAATAAAAGCTCTTGGTATCAAAGAATCACATTTTGAAATTGAGAACCCGGTCAGTCCGGAAGAAAAATATTTCAGAGCCAGTCTGATACCAAATTTATTGAAAAACACTGTACTTAATTTGAATAACTTTTCCGACTTTTCTTTATTTGAAATTGGAAAAGCTTATGTGGAAAAAGACCAAAAGACACAAGAAAAATATTTATTAAGCGGGATTTTGGTTCGGGAGGGAAAAGAAAATCAAGAAGAAGCTTTTCTTGAACTTAAGGGAAAAATAATTGTTTTGGCAAAAAAACTTTTGTTTTCTGTTGATTTTAAAGAAATAGAAAACAATATAATTATCACTAATTACAACCAAGAATTGGGAAAAATTTCAATTCTGGAAAAAGAAACCCAAACAAATTTTGGAATTAAAAGATTTTCCGGAACGATTTTGACTTTTGAATTGGATATTCAAAAAATACTCAATGTAAAAAAAGGAAATAAATTTTTCAAAGAGCTACCTAAATTTCCTAAATCTCCGAGAGATATTTCTTTTTTAGCTTCGGAAAACAAAAATGTTTCTTTTCAAGAAATTACTGAAATAATTAAAAAAGCCGGAGGGAATAATCTGGTTGAAATGGAATTATTTGATATTTTTTTAAGAGAGGGGCGATTGAGTTATTCCATTCATCTTGAATTTATGTCAGAAGAAAGAACGCTTGAGCACAAAGAAGTGGAAGAAGAAATGAAAAAAATAGAAAACGCTCTTGAAAAATCCGGGCTTGAGTTAAGAAAATGAGGTCGGGAGCGACAAATATATATGGAAAAAAATTTCAATTTTAAAAAAGAAGAGGATAATATTTATGCCCAATGGGAGAAATCGGGGTATTTTAATCCGGATAATTTGAATTTGCCAAAAAAAGCTAAAACTTATTCTATCGTTCTTCCTCCGCCCAACATCACTGATAAGTTGCATATGGGACACGCTTCAATGTTGGCTATTGAAGATCTTATGATTCGTTTTCGTCGGATGAAAGGTTATAAAACTCTTTGGATTCCGGGAACGGATCATGCCGCTATTGCCACTCAGAATGTGGTTGAGAAAAAGTTGTTAAAAGAAACCGGAAAAACTCGCCATGATTTGGGAAAAGAAAAATTTTTAAAAGAGGTGTGGAAATTTTTAAAGATTACTCAGGCTACGATTCTTCATCAGACCAAAAAAATGGGCAGTTCTTTGGACTGGTCGCGTGAAGCTTTTACTTTGGACGAAACAAGACAAAAATCCGTAACTAAAATGTTTGTAGAAATGTATGAGGCTGGCTTGATTTATCAAGGAAAAAGACTGGTTAATTGGTGTCCTAGATGCCATTCAACCTTGGCGGATGATGAAGTGGAATATGAAAATCAAGAAACCAAACTATATACTTTCAAATATTCAGCAGATTTTCCGATTCCTATTTCAACCACGCGTCCGGAAACCAAATTGGGAGACACGGCTGTAGCGGTTAATCCGAAAGATAAACGCTACAAAAAATATATCGGACAAATTTTTAAAGTGGATTTTTGCGGAATAAATCTTGCAATAAAAATTATTGCTGATAGGGAAGTTGATATGGAATTTGGAACCGGAGCAGTTGGAGTGACACCAGCCCACTCTTTTGTTGATGCCAGAATGGCTGAAAAAAATCAACTTAAAATAGTTGAAGTTATTGATGAAGATGGAAAAATAAAAATAAATTTTGGAAAATTTTCTGGCAAGACTGTTTTGGAAGCCCGTGAAATGATTATCAAAGAATTAAAATCCAGAAAATTACTTCTAAGGGAAGAAAAATTGGAAAATAATCTTTCCGTTTGTTATCGTTGCGGAACAGCTATTGAACCGATTCTTTCCACGCAATGGTTTGTGGCCGTTGACAAAAAAATAAAAAAACTTGGCAACAAATCACTCAAGGAAAAAGCCATTGAAGTAGTAAAGAGCAAGAAAATAAATTTTCTTCCGGGAAGATTTGAAAAGCGTTATTTGGATTGGATGAAAAATCTTCATGACTGGTGTATTTCCAGACAACTTTGGTTTGGTCACTCTATTCCGGTTTGGTACAAAAATGGAGAAATTTTTGTCGGAGAAAAAGCTCCTCAAGAAAAGGGTTGGAAACAGGATTCAGATACGCTTGATACTTGGTTTTCTTCCGGGATGTGGACTTTTTCCACTTTGGGTTGGCCGGATAATTTCAAAAATGGAAAAAAATCCGGAGATTTGGCCAAGTTTCATCCTACTCAGGTTTTAGAAACGGGTTATGAGATTATTACTCTTTGGGTTTCCCGAATGATTATGATGAGCTTGTTTGCTGTCGGGGAAATTCCTTTTGAAACCGTGTATCTTCATGGACTGATTCTTGATAAAAATGGCAAAAAAATGTCAAAGTCCAAGGGGAATGGAATTGACCCAATTAATATGATTGAAAAGTATGGCGCTGATGCCACTCGTCTTTCAGTCCTTATTGGCTCAACTCCCGGTAATGATGTGAGGCTTTCGGAGGAAAAAATTGAAAGTTTTCGTAATTTAGTTACAAAGCTTTGGAATATTTGCCGTTATGCCAAACAATCAGATAATAGTTTTTCTTTGGAAGAAGAAATAAAAAAAAGTGATATCAAATCACTTTCTGATAAGTGGATTTTAAGCAAATTGAATATTTTAATTAAAGAAACAACAAGTGATTTGGAGAAATATCGTTTCGGATCGGCTGGAGAAAAACTGCGAGATTTTACTTGGAATGAATTGGCTGATTGGTATGTTGAGATTAATAAATTGGAAAAAAATCCTAAAGTTTTGGGTTTTATTTTGGAAAAACTTCTCAAACTTTGGCACCCGTTTATTCCTTTTGTAACAGAAGAAATTTGGAAATCTTTTCGGGAAGAAGAAAATTTTTTAATGGTGGCTCCTTGGCCTAAAGCGAATAAAAATTTTTCTGACAAAAAAGCGGAAAAAGAATTTTTTCAATTTCAATCACTAACAGCAAAAATAAGAAATATTCGTTCTGTTTATAAAATTGATCCTTATCAAAAATTGGATCTTTATGGAAAAAATTTCAAAGAGAAAGTTGCTTTGGAAAATTTAGCCAAGGTTAAATTTTTAGATTCATCTGAAGAGAAACAAAAAATGATTTTAGTTCAGGGAAACAGAGAGAGATTTTTTTTGGATGTTTCTTCGTTTATTGATATTGGAAAAGAAGTTAAAAAAGCCAAAGAGGAAATTGAAAATTTAAAAAAAGTTATCGCTCAAAAGGAAAAAATGCTTGCCAATAAAAATTTTGTCAGCAGTGCTCCCAAAAAAGTTATTCAATCAAATCAAGAGAAACTGAAAGAGTATCAAGAAAAAATAGAAAATCAAAAAAGATTTTTAAAAAATATCCAATCCTTGATTTAGGCAGGAGTTTTTTGATTGACAAGAATATTTGGTTTCAACTTGCATTTACGCATTTATTGACAAAAGTTGATTTTTAGTGTATTGTTGAGGATAGGTCAAGGCTCATTGAAAACAGTGTTTATTAAGGAAAATTGGGTAATCGCTCCGTCTTTTTGGCGGAGAGGAAAGTCCGGACATTCAGCTTGTCTTTAACTAGATTAGCAACGAGTAGCGGGTAACGCCCGTCGGGAGTAAATCCCAGAGGTGCGAGCAGAGACGCCTTGATTTGAAAAAAACAAGGGTTCCATTATTGGAATAATCTTCGGAATAAATTTAGAGTTTGCTCTAAGTGAAGCTGAAGGGTGAAACGGCTAAATCCTTACTTGAATGCAAGTTCGTGTCCTGTTTTTTACGTAAAAACGGGAAGTGACGCCAGAGCCTAATAGTAATATTAGGACCAGATAAATGATTATCCAAGACAGAATCCGGCTTATAGATTTTCCTTAATAAATTTTGTTTTTAATGCTAAAATAGAATAACTAACAGATAGATATTTTTTATGAAACGATCTGAATTATTCTTTAGCGCCATTCAGGTTCCAATAGATTTTGCTATGATTGTTTTGGCATCCTTAACGGCTTTTTCTATTAGAAATATTCCAGAAATTTTAGCACTCAAGCCTAAATTATACAATTATCCTTTTCAAGATTATTTGAAAATCACTTTCGTGGTGGCTTTTATTTTTGTTATTATTTACGCTATTGAGGGTTTGTATAATATCAGAGCTACCAGAAAATTTTGGAAAGAATTTTTGAAAGTTTTTTCCGCTACTTCAATGGCTCTTGTAATAATCATCGTTGCTATATTTTTGAAACGAGAATGGTTTTCTTCTCGTTTTGTCATTTTGGCTGGTTGGATGTTGGCGGTTGTTTATGTTGTTTTGGCAAGATATCTGGTTCAATTGGCTCAAAAATGGTTGCTTAGAAAAAGAGGTATCGGTGTTCACAGAGTTCTTTTAATTGGAACAAATGGAAAAATAAAGCAAATCGCCAAGCTTATCAAGAAAGATAAAAACTTGGGTTATCAGATAATTGCCGAAGTGGAAAATGCTCACCTTAAGGAAATAAAAGCTATCAGAGAAGCTAGGGGAATAGATGAAATAATTCTTTGCGAACCTTCCATTCCAGATGACGAGCAAGAAAAATTGGTGGATTTTTGCGCTATTAATAATATTTCTTTTAAATATATTCCCACCACGCTTCAGACGGCAAAAGTTCAAATGGGCGTTTTGGCGGGAGAACCGATTATTGAAATAAAAAATACGCCTTTGGATGGTTGGGGAAGAATTGCCAAACGAATCTTTGATGTTGTTTTTTCGGTTTTAGCTATTATTATCACTTCACCCATTACAATTATTGTGGCTATTTTGATTAAACTCACAAGCGAAGGGCCGGTAATTTATAAAAATGAGCGAATCGGAGCGGATAACAAAAAATTCTTTGTTTATAAATTTCGCTATATGAAATGGGAATATTGTGTAACTAAAGAAAATAAAAAACTAGAAGACGCCTTGCAATTGGAAAAAAAATTAATTGCCAAGCAAAGCATAAGACGCGGTCCGCTTTATAAAATCAAAAATGATCCCAGAAAAACAAAAGTGGGAGCTTTTATTGAGAGATATTCCATTGATGAATTGCCTCAGTTTTTTAATGTTCTTTTTGGCTCAATGAGTTTAGTTGGTCCGCGTCCCCATCAAAAAAGAGAAGTAGAAAAATATATGGATTATCATCGGCGACTTCTCACCATTAAGCCGGGAGTGACCGGAATGGCACAAGTGTCCGGCCGATCGGACTTGGACTTTGAAGATGAGTACAAGTTGGATTTGTATTACATTGAAAATTGGACATTATTTTTGGATATTCAGATTTGTATGAAAACAGCAGGAGTTATTTTTAATAAAAGAAGAAACTAAAAAAGGAGGGCTTCCAAATGAAAAAGAAATTGTTGTGGATTCGGGCGCTTGCCTTTTGGGCGCTGGCGATTACGGGAATTTATTTGATTGCCATTCAATTTGAGTTGGATTGCAATCAAAAATCCAAGCTAATTATAGGAGGGATTGCCCTCCTGGTACTGTTTTCAGTCTATTGGGGGATTGAAACAGTAATTAAAATAAAAACAATGAAATGAAAGAGCGGAATGATTTTTCCGCTCTTTTTTAAATCGCCAAAAAGCTGTTTTTTTGGTATAATTTCAGTGTAAATTATTTCGGGATTGAATGAAAAACAGTCTATTTTATTTGAATATAAATTATGAAAATAGCTCTAGTACACGATTATCTGGTTCAATATGGAGGAGCAGAAAGAGTTTTGGAATGTTTTTCCGAGCTTTGGCCCCAAGCGCCGATTTTTACTATTGTTTACAATAAAGAAGCCACTCATAATATTTTTGAAAAAAAAGATGTCAGAACATCTTGGCTTCAAAATTTCCCATTGGCCAGAAATTATCATAGAATATTTCCGCCACTGATGCCCTTAGCGATTGAAAGTTTTGACTTTTCCGCTTATGATATTGTTCTTTCTGATTCATCCAGTTTTTCCAAGGGGATTATAACTTCTCCCAAAACTTTGCATATTTGTTATATGCATACGCCAATGCGTTATGCTTGGGATGATTGTCAGAAATATACCCAGGAATTTCACTTTCCTTTTTTGGTTAAAAAATTGGTGCCTTTTTTTATGAATTATATCCGATTGTGGGACAAGTCCAGCGCTGATCGCCCGGACAAAATAATTGCCAATTCTAATTTTGTCAAAAAAAGAATAAAAAAATATTATAGAAGAGAAAGTGATGTTATATATCCGCCGGTAAGTTATTCCAATTTTAATATTGGAAAAAAATCACAAGAATATTTTTTAATGGTGGGAAGGCTGATTGCTTACAAAAAATTTGATATTGCCATTCAAGCTTTTAATAAATTGGGGTTAAAATTAAAAATAATTGGCCGAGGACCGGAATTGGAAAGACTTAAAAAAATGGCTGGAAAAAACATTGAATTTTTAGGACGGGTGTCGGATGAAAAGTTGAGTGAATGTTATTCTGGATGCAAAGCGTTTATCTTTCCTCAGGAAGAAGATTTTGGAATTGTTGCTATTGAAGCCATGGCTTCTGGAAAACCGATTATCGCTTACCGGGGAGGAGATATTCCGGAGCATATTGAGAACAAAAAAACCGGAATTCTTTTTGATGAACAAAAATTAGAAAATATTTGCGAAGCAGTTGAAAAATTCAAGACAATGTCGTTTGATTCGGAGTATATCAGAAAAAGTGTGGAAAAATTTGACAAAGAGTTTTTTAAGGCTAAAATAAAGGAATATATTGAAAACGAATACGCTAAATTTAAAATCAATGGAACTTAAAGAATATTACCAAATTGTTAAAGATAGTCAAAAACTTTTTTGGGGAGTTGTTTTTTTGACGATAGTTTTTTTGGAAGGATATTTTCTTTTGCGACCAATAAGCTATACAACCTCATTAACACTTAATGTGACCAGAAAAGGTTCTCAGGAAACTCAGGATTATAAATTTGACGATTTTTATCGTTTGCAAGCAGATGAAAGATTTGCTGAAACACTGGTTCAATGGTTAAAAAGTCCTTCAATTGTTTCAGAAATATTTTCCCCGTTAGGAAGTGATTTTTCCGAATTGTCTCCCAAAGAACTGGCTGGATTTTTTGCATCAGAAAAACGATCTTCTCAATTAGTGTTGGTTTCTTTTTCAACTAAAAACAATAATGAATCGGAAAAAATCTCACAATCGCTTTTCAATGTTTTGGAAAAAAATACGGAAGCCTTAAATCAAGATCAAAAGCAAAGCAATTGGTTTAAAATAACAATGGAAAGTCCCTTGATTAGAAAAAATCAAACCGATGTTTTTTTTGTGTTGGGCATCGCTTTTCTTTTGGGAATTTTTTTGGCCTTCTGGGCGGTTTTTTTGGCGCATTATCTTAAAAGATGAAATTTATGACTAAAGTTGGAATTGATATCAGATGTCTGAGTGATGGTAAAAAAACAGGAGTGGGCGAGTATGCGCTTAGTTTGTTGCCAAGTATTTTTGAAAATAATAAGAACATTGAATTTGTTCTTTTTTTTAATTCTTTTAAAAAATCCGAAGTGGATTTTTCTTGGATCAATAAATTTCCCAATGTAAAAGTTAAAATTTTTAGATTTCCCAATAAAATTTTGAATTTCTCTCTTTGGTATTTTAGCTATCCTAAAATTGACAAGCTTTTAGGCGGTGTGGATATTTTTTTTATGCCGAATATAACTTTTGTTTCTCTCCAATCAAAAGTCAAATTATTATTGACAGTACACGACCTTTCTTTTGAAAGATATCCGGAGTTTTTTTCCAAAAAAAGGCGATTGTGGCATTGGTTTATTAACCCAAAAAAAATAGCCAAGCGAGCGAATAAAATAATTGCGGTTTCTGATTCCACCCGGAAAGATTTGATTTCTCTTTATGGCATAAAAGAGGAAAAAATAACCGTTATTCTTAATGCAATTTCGGATAAATTTAGAATATTTGACAGAAATGACCCCAATCTTATCAGGGTCAAAGAAAAATATTCTTTACCTTATAAGTTTATATTTTTTTTAGGAACATTTGAACCAAGAAAAAATATTCGCTCATTGATAATGGCCTTTGATCATTTCAGAACACTCTCCAAACAAAAAGACAATAAAGAATTTTCAAATTATAAATTGGTTTTGGCTGGAAAAAGAGGCTGGCTTTTTCAAGAAATTTTGGATGAAATAGAAAAAGCTGATTTTAGAGAAGAAATCATTTGTTTGGATTTCATTGATGAAGAAGATAAATCTTTAGTGTATAATTTGGCTTCAGTTTTTGTTTATCCGTCTTTTTTTGAGGGTTTTGGATTTCCGCCTTTGGAAGCCATGGCTTGCGGTGTTCCTGTGATAATTTCTAACACTTCTTCGCTACCGGAAGTGGTTGGGGAAAGTGCTGTTATGATTAATCCCGATAAACCAGATGAAATAAGAATAGCTTTGGAGCAAATATTGGGAAATTCTGATTTTAGAAAAAAGATTATTATGAAAGGAAAAAAACAGGCGGAAAAATTTTCTTGGAGAAAAAATGCCGAAAGTGTGAAAAAAGAGTTGGATAAAATGGCGTGTTCTTGTTAATTTTTTAGGAGAACTCATATGGCTAGAATTGGAATAGACGCTAGATTTTATGGCTCAACGGGAAAAGGATTGGGTCGTTATACTCAAAAATTGATTGAGAATTTGGAAAAAGAAGACAAAAAAAATATTTATTTTGTTTTTTTGAGAAAAGAAAATTTTAATGATTTCGTTCCTGAAAACGAAAATTTTACCAAAGTTCTGGCTGATTTTCGTTGGTATTCCTTTCAGGAACAATTTAAATTTCCAATCTTATTGCGGAAATATTCCCTTGATTTGGTTCATTTCCCTCACTTCAATGTGCCTTTTTTTTATTTTGGTAAGTTTGTAGTTACTATTCATGATTTAATCTTGCTTCATTTTCCGACGGTTAAAAATACTACGCTCAATCCTCTTTTGTATAAATTCAAATTTTTGGCCTATAAATTGGTTATCAGTTCGGCGATTCTTCGTTCCAGTCGGGTAATCACCGTTTCCAGATTTACTAAGCGGGATATTTTAGCTAATTTTAAAATAATTCCTCAAGAAAAAATAATTGTAACCCACGAAGCTTGTGATGATTATTGTATGCTTAGCCCCAACAAGGATGCGGATATCTTGAAAAAATATGGTATAATCAGTCCATACATATTGTATGTTGGAAACGCTTATCCTCACAAAAACTTGGAGCGTTTGGTTGAGGCGTTTGCTAAGATTTTGGCGATTAATCAAAATATTTTTTTGGTTTTTGTCGGAAAAGACGATTATTTTTATTCCAGATTAAAGAATTTAGTTTCAGAAAAGAAAGTGGCAAATATAATTTTTGCCGGTTTTGTTCCAGATGTTCATTTGGACACCATCTTTCATAATGCCAAGGTTTATGTTTGGCCGTCTCTGTACGAAGGGTTTGGATTGCCACCACTGGAAGCGATGTCTAAAGGGGTTCCGGTAGTTTCCTCGGATCATCCTTGTATGAAAGAGGTTCTTGGGGATAGCGTGAGTTATTTTGATGGGGAAAATTCAGATTCAATCAGTGAATCTGTGCAGAAAGTTTTGAATGATGAAAGCTTGCAGAAAGAATTGATTGAAAGGGGCTATCGCCAGATAGCCAAATATAGCTGGAAAAGGATGACAAAAAAAACATTAGGTATTTATGGCGAAATAGTTAAATAATAAAAGTGGCAATAAAAAAACAAAAAAAAATTATCGCTCAAATGTTTGATGTTCGTCCGGTCAACAGTTCGGGGGATTTGGATTTGGAACGGATAACAAGAATGGAGAAAATTTTGCGATTGCAAAAAGAAAAAAAAATCGTAACAAATCCGAATAATCCGAGAGTGGAAGTTTTTTTGAAAAAAGTCAAAATTTATCAACTCGGAAAGACTTTTAATTTGGAGGATGTTCCGGTGTGGAATGATTCTGACAATAGCTTTTTTGAAAAAAAGAGACAGGACGCTTGGAAGAAAATGAAAATAGAGAATGTATCTGACTTGGAAAATAAAAATAAAAAATCAGCCAAAAGGAAAAATGGAAAGAAAAATTGGAAATTGCCAACTTTTCAACTCGTCAATCTGAGTTTTTTAACCGGAAGGATGGGCTATTCTTTTGCAACTCTTTCAGTTGGAATGTTGATCTTGGTTTTGGGTTGTTCTCTGGTTGGACGCGGATTAAAAATAAAAGATACCGCTTTAGCCAATGGTCAATTGGCTTATGCTAACCTTTCTCAAGCCAAGGAAGCTATTGGAAGCAAAAACTTTAAGGCTTCTTCGGAAGAGTTTGAAAAAGCCCAAGATAAATTCGGAGAAATATCAGCCGACTTAGATAGTTTGGGGGGGATTTTAACCGAAACAGGTCGCTATTTGCCTTTTTTATCAAAACTAACTTCAGGAAAATATCTTTCCAAAGCCGGAGAGGATATTGCAATGATAGGAAAATTAGCAACGGAGATTGCTGCTGAGATAAATCAAGTTAAAAATCCTCTTCAAGAAAAAAATCAAGTGTCTTTTTTGGAAATCTTTCAGAAAGCGGATGAAAATCTAAAAAAAATTGAATCTTTACTGGAAAGTCTTTCTGATAATTTAGCGAAAATAAATTTAGAAGACATACCGGAGGATAAACGAACCCAATTTGCTGAGTTGAAAAATAAACTTCCCGAAATTAAGCTACTAGTGCGAGGATTTATAAATGACAGCCAAATATTAGTAGATGTTTTGGGTGGAAATGGACCAAGAAAATATCTTTTTCTTTTTCAAAACAACCACGAGATGCGTGCGACCGGAGGATTTATTGGAACTTACGGAGTGTTAGATATTTTTAATGGCAGAATTAAGAATTTTTTTGTTGACGGAATTTTTAATCCTGATGGGCAACTGAGAGAAAAAGTTGTTCCACCTGCTCCGATACAAAAAATAAGTGCTGCTTGGAGCTTGCATGACAGCAATTGGTTTCCTGATTTTCCAACTTCAGCTGAGAAGGCGCGTTGGTTTTATGAAAAAACCGGTGGTCCGACTGTGGATGGCGTGATCACGATGACACCAATTGTCCTAAAAAGTTTGCTTTCCATAACTGGTCCTATTGAAATGCCGGAGTACGGGTTGGTTATTGACGAGAATAATTTTATGGAAGAAGTCCAATCGGAAGTTGAAATCAAGTATGACAAAGAATTAAATCAACCTAAAAAAATATTGGCCGATTTGGCGCCAAAAATATTAGACAAGCTTTTTAATATGGGAGATTTATCCCAAGTTTCGGGAGTGATGAAAGTTTTGCTTGAAAATTTGGACGAGAAGCACATTTTAATTTATGCCAATAATATTAAGGTGCAGGAAAAAATTTCCGAAAAAGGTTGGTCGGGGGAAATTTTGGATACAGAAAGAGATTATTTAAGTGTCATTAATTCCAATATAAATGGCTACAAAACCGATGGAGTAATTGAAGAGAAAATAGAACATTTTGTTCAAATTCAGGATGACGGTTCAATCATTGACGAAATTTCCATAACGAGAAAACATAATGGGGGCGACTCGGATTATGAATGGTTTAACAAAGTTAATGCGAATTATATGCGGGTTTATGTTCCCAAGGGATCAAGGTTGCTTTCTGCGGAGGGTCAAACTAGAGAATTTAATTCTCCGCCCATTGATTATGATGCCTTGGGATTTAAAAAAGATCCTCAGATTCAATCGGAAGAACAATCTATTGAAATTGATGATAATAGCGGAACTATAATATATGACGAAGATAATAAAACTGTTTTTGCCAATTGGGTATATGTAAGTCCTAAGGAAAGCGTGACAATAAAATATAAATATTTGCTTCCTTTCAAAATAAAACTGGACTCAGAAAAGAATCTGGTAGATAATTATTCCGTATTGTTTCAAAAACAATCTGGGAGTTTGGGAGACAATTTGGAATTCAGAATTGAATTGCCAAAAAAAATGAGTCTGATTTGGAAATATCCTGATCAATTGGAAAGCGAAGAAAATAATGAAACTTGGAAGATAAAAATAAATTCTGATTTGTCCAGAGACAGGTTTTTTGGTGTCGCATTGGGTAATAGCAATGAATCATTATGATTCCCATAAAAAAAATACTGAACGGAAAAATTTTAGATTGTAAGCCGTCTAAATCAGTAGCTTCGGCGGCTTTGGTAATAACTCTGGCAGGAATAGCTAGTCGTCTTTTGGGACTTCTTAGAGATCGTTTTTTAGCATCTTCTTTCGGAGCGGGAGATACTATGGACATATATTATGCGGCTTTTCGGATTCCTGATTTGGTATATAATTTGCTAATTTTGGGAGCATTAAGCGCCGCGTTTATTCCAGTTTTTACTGGTTTAATTGCTAAGCAGGACAACAAAGAAGAAGCGTGGAAAATGGCAAATGGAGTGATGAATTTGGCTATATTTTTTTTGATAATAGTATCACTTGTTTTAGCTATCTTTACTCCTTTTTTGATGAAACTTATTACACCCGGATTTTCTCCGGAAAAAATGGAAAAAGTCATTCTTTTTACCCGAATAATGTTTTTAAGTCCGATATTTTTGGGAATTAGCGGTATTTTTGGCGGAATTTTGACTTCTTTTAAACAGTTTTTAATTTATTCAATTGCGCCTATTTTTTATAATCTGGGCATTATTGTTGGAATTTTAGTCTTTGTTAAATTTATGGGTCCCATTGGTTTGGCTTGGGGGGTAGTTTTGGGAGCCCTTTTTCATATGCTGGTGCAATGGCCAGCGGTTAAAAATATTGGATTTTCATTTTTCCCTAACCTCAAAGAATCTTTTCGGAACAAAGATGTTAGAAAAGTTATTAAATTGATGATTCCCAGAACAATGGGTATAGCGGTTAATCAAATTAATTTATTGGTGATTACTATTTTTGCTTCTCTTTTGGCAGCTGGAAGTCTAGCTATATTTAATTTTGCTCAGAATTTGCAAAGCGTTCCGTTGGGAATTTTTGGCGTATCTTTCTCAATTGCAGTTTTTCCTAATTTGGCAGGTTGTTTTGCCAGAAAAGAAAAAGAATCTTTTGTGGCTAATTTTTCCAAAACATTTAGACAAATTCTTTTTTTTGTAATTCCTTTGAGTATTTTTATGTTGGTTTTGAGAGCTCAAATAGTGCGAGTGGTTTTGGGGAGTGGAAAATTTGATTGGGAAGATACCATTTTAACTTTTCAAGCTTTGGGAATTTTTACCCTAAGCCTTTTCGCGCAAAGCCTAGTTCCTCTTTTAGCCAGATCTTTTTATGCTATGCATGACACCAAAACTCCTTTTTATATTGCTTTGGTGACCGAATTGGTCAATATTCTTCTGGTAGTTTTTTTGATTCAGAAATTCGCCATTTTGGGTTTGGTAGCGGCTTTTTCAATTTCAGCAGTAGTCCAGATGTTTTTATTGCTTTTTATTTTAAGAACTAAATTTAATAATTTGGATGATCGCAGTATTTTAAAATCGGTTTTTAAAATATCTTTAGCTTCGGTAATTTCCGGAATAGCCATTCAGGGTGCGAAATATTTAGTGGCTAGTTTTGCCGATTTGGACACTTTCTGGGAAGTTTTTTTGCAACTGTCTTTTAGTTTTTTTGCAGGAGTGATTATTTTTGCAATAATGTGTTATTGGGTCAAATTGGAAGAGTTTTTTGATTTTAAAAATTCCATTTCCAAAAAAATATTCAAAGGCAAAAAGGAAATATTAGAAGACACGGGAGATGTGAGTGGTATGTAGGATAAAAACAAAGGATAGGAAGTCTTTCCCAGTTCGGAAAGGCTTTTTTAAAATCTCTTGATTTAAGGCGATTTTTAGCTTATTATAAAACAATGAAACAGGAAAATATCCGAAATTTTTGCATTATTGCTCACATTGATCATGGAAAATCAACGCTTTCTGATCGGCTTTTGGAGTTGACTAAAACAGTGGAAAAAAGAAAAATGAAGGAACAACTCCTGGATCAGATGGATTTGGAAAGAGAACGGGGAATAACCATAAAATTACAACCGGTAAGAATGAATTATTCTCAAGGTGGCGAAGAATATATCTTAAACTTGATTGACACCCCCGGACATGTGGATTTTGGTTATGAGGTCTCCCGCTCGTTGGCTGCGGTTGAGGGGGCAGTGCTTTTGGTGGATGCAACCAAGGGCGTGCAGGCGCAAACTTTGGCCAATTTGTATCAGGCCATTGAAAATGATTTGGAAATCATTCCGGTAGTCAACAAGATTGATCTTCCTAACGCGGATGTTTCTAAAACTAAAAAAGAAATCATTCACATTTTGGGTTGTCAAGAAAGAGATATTTTAGAAGTTTCCGGAAAAACCGGAGTTGGCGTGCCTAATCTTTTGGAAAAAATAGTGGAAAAAATTCCAGCGCCTCAAGGAGACAGAAAGGAAAAACTCAAGGCGTTAGTTTTTGATTCAAAGTATGACACTTTCAAGGGAGTCTTGGCTTATGTGAGAATTGTAAATGGAGAAGTGAAAAGAGACAATGAAATTTTTATGTTGGCAGGAAAGGCGAAAAGTGATGTGGTGGAAGTAGGTTTTTTTTCTCCTGAGAATAGAAAAGCGGAAAAATTAGTTGCGGGAGAAATTGGTTACATTGCCACTGGTTTTAAGAGTGTGGAATATTGCAGAGTGGGAGACACAATCACTTTTTCTGATTCTGTTTCGGAAGTGGAAGCCTTACCAGGATACAAAGAAGTTAAACCGATGGTTTATGCCTCCTTTTATCCGATTGAGGGGGATGATTATAATTTTATGCGAGACGCTCTTTCAAAATTAAAACTTAATGATGCTGCTTTCAGTTTTGAGCCGGAATCCAATCAAGCCCTGGGAAGAGGTTTTCGTTGCGGTTTTTTGGGATTATTGCATTTAGAAATAATCCAAGCCAGGCTGGAAAGAGAATTTGATTTAACTCCAACTATCACGACTCCAAGTGTGGTTTATAAAATTAAATTGAAAGGAAAACAAAAACTTCTGGATGTTTATTCTCCAAGTGAAATGCCGGATCCTTCCATGATAGAAGAAATTTCTGAGCCTTGTGTTGCATTGGATATAATTGCTCCTTCCAGTTATTTGGGAGCAATAATGGAAGTAATGAAAAACACCCGAGCTGAATACAAAGATACCGAATATATAGACAGTGAACGAATGATATTAAAATTTGATTGCCCTTTGACTGATGTTATTACTAATCTTCATGATGACATCAAGAGCGCTTCTTCCGGATATGCGTCACTTAATTATGAAATAAACAAATATCAAGCTTATGATTTGGTAAAATTGGATATTTTAATCGGCGGCGAAATCGTGGATGCTTTTTCCAGAATTGTCCCAAAAGAAAAATCTACCAGTGAAGGCAAGCGAATGGTTGAAAAACTCAAAGGATCTATTCCCAGACAAAATTTTCAAGTGAATATTCAAGCGGCGATTGGTGGAAAAATAATTGCCAGAGAAACCATTAAAGCTTTCAGAAAAGATGTTATTGCTAAATTATACGGGGGAGATATCACCAGAAAAAGAAAGCTTTTGGAGAAACAAAAAAAAGGAAAGAAGAAGATGAAATCTGTTGGTAATGTGGAAATTCCTGGAGAGGCTTTCCTGACGGTTCTTAAAAAATAATCTTTTCTAAAAGAGATTTATTTGTTAGAATAAGATTAATGGATATTATTTGATTTTCAAAGAAGTAATTATATTAGTTAATGGGATACAACAAGAGAAAAAATCAAAAAATTAAAAAGATCTGGATATTTTTTTCCGTGATAGCTATTTTGGCTATGATTTTGTTTACTGTCGCTCCAGCTATTATGTATTAATTTATGCAAAAGATAAATTCAAAAAAAATTCTTTTGTGGCTGGCAATTGTGTTGGGAATTGTCGGAATAGGTATGGTTTTTTTGGCACTTAACAAGGAAATTAACAAAAAGAAAGAAATTCAAAAAATTATCAACAATCTTCAAGCGGAAGCTATGAGATTGGATAGTGAAAATTCCGATTTGGCGGAAAAGATAGAGTATTTACAAAGTGATGACTACAAAAAAAGAGAAGCCAAAGATAAACTGAATCTTCAAGCGGAAGGAGAAAGTGTTGTTGTTATTAAACCAAATTTGGCTAAGAAGGAAATCATTCAAGAGAAAGGTGAAAAAAATAATAAAGACATTGTGATTGAAGTGGAAAAATCAAATTCACAAAAATGGTGGGAATATTTTTTCAAGTACTAATAAAAATATGAAAATAAAAAAAGTAAAATTTTCTGTGGCGGTTTATGCCTTTTTGGGATTACTTGTTTTTTTGGTGATTGTTTTTAGCACAATGATTTATGGATTTGGAATGGAAAATAAGTTTATTTTCCAAGTGGAAAAAGCAGTTCCGTTTCCTGGTGTTATTTTTGGAAATGGACGCATTATCAGAAAGGTTGAAGTAAATGACAAATTGCAAGCCATAAAAAGATTCTATGAAAATCAAGATTTTTCTGAAATTGGATTGAGAGTGGATTTTTCTACTGAAGACGGACGGAAAAGGCTCAAGATAAAAGAGAAGAATCTGATTAATAAATTAATTGAAAACCGAGTTGTTGAAAATTTGGCTAAAAAAAGAAACATAAAATTTACTGATAAAAATGTTTCTCAAGAAGTGTCCAGAAAGCTATCTGAATATGGAGATGAAAATTATTTGAAAAATACCGTACTTAATCTGTATGGTTGGCAATTGGCTGATTTTGAAAAAAATATTGTAATGCCTGACTTATACCGAGAAGCGCTTAAAAACAGCGTAATGAAAACTGAAGTGGATTTTGTTTCAGCTAAAGAAAAAATAGACCAAGCAAAAAAAGAATTGCAGTCGGGACAATCTTTTGAGGAAATGGTTAAGAAATACTCAACCGGAGAAAGTGTCAATAATAAGGGTTATTTGGGGTGGTTTCCTTACAATCAAATGCTTTCGGAAATTGCTGTTGCTGTTTTTCCTCTCAGTAAAGGAGAAACTACGGAGGTAGTTGAAAGTTCTTTGGGATATCATATAATAGAAGTGCTGGACAAGAAAAAAGAAAATGGACTGGAAATGGTGGAAATTAGGCAGATATTTGTGAGAATAAAAAGTTTTGACGAGTGGTTATTGGAGCAAAAAAAGAATATAAATATTTATATCCCACTCAAAGCTTATTATTGGGACAAGGAAAATGCCGAAGTGGTTTTTTCCGAAAAAGAAATGCAAGAGTTTGAAGAAAAGGAACTAAACAATTTTTCCGGTGATGCTTCTGTTCTTTTTTAAGAAGATTGATATTTAATAAAATAATTAAAATAAAAAAATATGCCGAAGCCAAAAGTAAACGAAGATTTGTGCATTGGTTGCGGGACTTGTGCCCAGATGTGCGATAAGGTTTTTGAAATCAAAGAAGATGGAAAATCTCATGTGATTGCTGAGGATTGTGGTGATTGCAATTGTCAGGAGGTTATTGACAATTGTCCGGTTGGCGCGATTTCAATGGAATAATCTTTTTTCCGAATTAATTTTAT
>CAZIFD010000008.1:0-6503 GCA_964538685.1 uncultured Bdellovibrionales bacterium | reverse complement strand
AGTGTTTTATAATATTCAACATTATGGATCTCAACAAACTAACTTACAAAAGCCAAGAGGCGCTCAGGATTTCTCAAGAATTGGCGATTGCCAAGGGACAACAGCAAGTAGATGCATTGCATTTACTTCAAGCTCTTTTGTCTCAAGATGAATCAATTGTTTCATTAATGATAAAAAAAATTGGTGTTGATTGGACAAAGTTAAATGGTTTTTTGGAAATGGAAATTGGAAAGCTTCCTAAAACCAAAGATACCGCCAGTTTGGGTCAAATTTTTATCACTCCGGAACTCATAACCATTCTCAATAGAGCTGAACAAGAAGCTAAGGAAATTGGTGACGATTTTGTTTCAACGGAACATATTTTTTTGGCGATGCTTGAATCCAACAACTCCGCCAAAAAAATCTTGGAAAATCAAGGCATAAAATACGCACCAGCCAGAAAAATAATGACTCAAATTAGAGGTGACCAAAAAATTGATTCACCTGATCCGGAAGGAAGAAGAAAAGTTTTGGAAAAATATACTGTCAATTTGACTGAGTTGGCTTCCCAGAAAAAGCTGGATCCGGTAATTGGCCGCCATTCGGAAATTAGAAGAGCAATGCAAGTTTTAAGTAGAAGAACTAAAAATAATCCGGTGCTTATTGGAGAAGCGGGAACTGGAAAAACAGCCATTGTGGAAGGTTTGGCGCAAAGGATTGCTGATAACGATGTTCCTGAAACTTTGCAAAACAAAGAATTACTTTCTTTGGATTTGGGATTGCTTTTGGCTGGAACTAAATTTCGGGGAGAATTTGAAGAAAGACTTAAAAATATTTTGAATGAAATAGAAAAGAATCAGGGTCGCTATATTTTGTTTATTGATGAGTTGCATACTTTGGTAGGTGCTGGAGCTATTGAAGGATCACTGGATGCTTCCAATATGTTAAAACCAGTCTTAGCTAGAGGTAAGGTAAAAGTTATTGGAGCTACGACATTTAAGGAATATCAAAAATATATAGAAAAGGATGCGGCTTTGGAAAGGCGCTTTCAGCCGATTATTGTGGCTGAACCTTCCATAGAAGATTCAATAAACATATTAAGAGGCATCAAAGAAAAATATGAGGTTCACCACGGAGTCAAAATTACCGATGGAGCCATTCGGGAGGCAGTCAACCTTTCCAATCGCTACATTACGGACAGATTTTTGCCGGACAAAGCGGTTGATTTGATGGATGAAGCTACGAGCGCTCTTCGGATGGAAATTGATTCAATGCCGAGCGAAATTGATGATTTGGAAAAATTACAAAGAAAACTGGAAATTGAGAGAAAAGCTTTAGAAAAAGAAAAGGGATTGATTTCTAAAAAAAGAATCAAAGAAATTAACAAGGAACTTTTGGAAGTAAAAGATAAATTTGATGGTCTTTTTGGGCAGTGGAAAACTGAAAAAGATTTGATTTCCAATATTCGTTCTTTTTCCGCTCAAATTGACCAACTTAAATCAGCAGCGGAAATTGCAGAAAGAAACTTAGAATTGGACAAGGTGGCGGAAATTCGTTATGGAAAAATTCCAGATTTGGAAAAAAGAGTTAAACAAGAAAATAAAAAATTAGTTGAAATTCGCAAAAAAAGATCAATTTTGAAAGAAGAAGTGACAGAGGAAGACATTGCTAAGGTAGTTTCTCGTTGGACCGGCATTCCGGTTTCTAAAATGATGGAAAGTGAAAGTCAAAAATTGGTGCATATGGAAAAGGATTTGGAAAAAAGAGTGGTCGGTCAAGATGAAGCTATTCAAACTATTTCCAATGCTATCCGTCGATCGCGAGCCGGAATTTCCGAGGAACAACGACCCATTGGTTCTTTTATGTTTTTGGGTCCGACTGGAGTAGGAAAAACCGAATTGGCCAAAGCTTTGGCGGAAGAATTGTTTAATGATGAAAAATCTTTGGTCAGAGTGGATATGAGTGAATATATGGAATCGCACAGTGTTTCCAAAATGATAGGATCACCTCCAGGATATATTGGACACGAAGAAGGTGGCCAACTCACAGAAATAATCAGAAGAAAACCTTATAGTGTGATTTTGTTTGACGAAATTGAAAAAGCTCATCCGCAAGTGTTTAATATTATGCTTCAAATTTTGGATGACGGAATGCTTACTGATTCCAAAGGTCGGAAAGTTAATTTCAAAAATACTGTTATTATAATGACTTCCAATATCGGGTCTGATATAATATACAAAAACAGCTTGGGTTTCCAAGAGGGAGAAAAAAAGGAATTTCTCGGAGAAGAGGATATGCGTTCCAGGGTGATGTCAACTCTCCAGGAAAATTTCAAACCGGAATTTTTGAATCGCTTAGATGAAATAATTATTTTTCATCCAATCGGACCGGAGATGCTCAAAAAAATTGTAGATTTGCAAATCAAGCTAGTAGAAGAAAGATTAAAAGAAAAAAATATTCATCTTTCGGTTAGCGCCTCGGCTAAAGAATTTTTAGGCAAAAAAGGCTATGAACCGGCTTATGGCGCCAGACCGATCAAACGATTGATTCAAACGGAAATTCTTGATAAATTAGCGCTTCAAATAATTGAAGGTAAAATCAAAGAAGGAAAACGAGTGAGAGTGGATGAAAAAAACAAGAAAATTATTTTCCAATAAAAACCAAAAAATAAATGCTTCTCAAGCTTCGCCCCTTAATTTATGCCTTAATTTTCTTTTTGGGATTGGAAATGGCAGTTATTTACCATAATCTAATTTTGTATATTATGGGAGCTTTTATTTTGTTGGCCACTACCCAAGGAATTAGAAATGGAAAAAAATGGTACTTTTTCATCTTGCCACTTTTGTTTTCCATTTCCTCATTGATACTGCTCTATTTCATAACTATCCCATTGGAAAAACAATTCTTTATTTTGATTGCGTCACTACTTTATTATTTGGCATCTTTGGGTATTTGGCGATTGGGAAAATATGACAAAGATTTAACCGCTCAAGGAATGACGACGGCAGCTTATTTTTCTTCTTTGTTTTTTGTTTATTCTGGAACCTACGGATTTTATCTTAATTTTTTAGTGCCAGTATATTTTTTGATGATAGCTTTTTCTGTTCCAACCTTTCTTCTTAGCTATCAATATTTTTGCATTACGCAAAAAACCACCGCCAAAGAGGCAGTTGTTTATAGTGGGTTGTTAGCCTTGGTTTCTTTGGAAATTGCTTGGGTGCTTAATTTCTGGCCTTTCGGTTATTTGACTACCGGCGTTGTTGCTCTTATACTTTATTATATAGTCTGGGAATTGGTGAAAAGTTATTTTTTCTCCCAATTAAGCAAGAAAAAAGTAGTTTTTAATATGGCCTTTCTCTCGGTGTTGATTGGAATAGTGCTTTTCTCTTCCAAGTGGATGCCGAATTTTTAGGAAAAATTTATGAAAATAGGAAAAAAAATAATTCTGATTTTAGCCGTTATGATTTTGGGAGGACTGGGAGGAGTCTTAATGGATCGTTTGG
The DNA here is from genome assembly GCA_964538685.1 of uncultured Bdellovibrionales bacterium. Lineage (GTDB taxonomy): Bacteria > Patescibacteriota > Minisyncoccia > Moranbacterales > UBA2206 > CAZIFD01. Next base: position 3,021 of record CAZIFD010000008.1, on the reverse strand, counting down.
TGTTTCCTTATTTGTCTTCTTTGGATTTTTTTTCCAAGTACGCTTTTTTGAAAAAGAGCAAAGAAAACACCACTTTTATTAACAAAACGGAGCAAATTTATATCAAAGATGATGAATCAATAATTAAGCTCACCAATCAAGTGGCTTCTTCAGTGGTTTCTGTTTTGTCTTATCCCGACTCAGAAAAACAAAAATATTCCAAAGCAAAAAATGAAGCGGAAAATTTCCGAAAGGGTACTGGCTTAGTTGTGACTAGTGACGGATTAATAATGATTCATTCAAGTATTGTTTCTCCGGACAACACGGAGAAATATAAAGTGCTTTTGCCAAATGGAAATGACCTAGACGCTGATTTGGTTGGGATTGATTTGTTTAGCGGATTAGCTTTTTTAAAAGTTAATGCCAGTAATCTGTCATCAGTTTCCTTTTCAGATTCCAGCAATATAAAAGCAGGACAAAGAATTATTAGTATTGGATCCGGAAACAGGACGCAATTGTATCGTTTTGGTTTTGGAGTATTGAGTTTTGTGGATGAATTGGGCAGTGTTTCCGGAAAGTCGGTTTATTCATCGGAAAAAATGCAGGGTATTTTTGAGCTGGACCTTGATTTGGAAACTGATTTTTCCGGTGGTCCGGTGATTGATTATGCCGGACAAGTGGTGGGTGTTATTGGAGAAATTAAAAATTCAGAAAAGATTGATTTTTTTGCTTTACCATCAAATAAAGTTAAAAAGGTAATTGAAAAAGCCATAAGAGGGGAATTGGATAAATCAGCTTCATTAGGAATTTATTTTGTTCCGCTCACACACGAATATGCCATTCAAAATTCGCTTAAGAGAGAGTCTGGAGCTTTGATATATTCGGCTTCCGGTCAAAGGGGTTTGGCGATTATTTCCGGATCTCCGGCCGACAAAGCCGGTTTGCAACTAGGAGACATCATCATTCAAATCAATGATCGGGAGATAACTTTGAACAATCCATTGCCAAACTTGTTGTATGATTACAAAAAGGGAGATACTATCACATTAAAGATTTTAAGAAACGACAAAGAAACAGAAATCAAAGTGAATTTATAGGAAAAAGCTAAGAACAACAATCAAAACCAATATACAAAAGGCGTTTTGTTCCGTGGGGAGGCGTCTTTTTTTGGCGGAAAAATTTTTCTTGACAAAAATAGCTATTATTGATATGCTTAACGGCTAATAAAATAATGTTTTTAATGTATATGATGCGGATATTAACAACTAAAAAAGATCAGAAAAATAAGGCTATTATTGTTACGGTCTTGCTTATGCTGGTTTTGCCTATTTTGGCTTTTTCTAGCTCAAAAAGTGATATTTATGTTGCCGTTGATGCTTCAGGAAATCAAGATGGTTCAAAAAGTCATCCTTATAAAACCATAAATCAGGCTTTGGCAGTTGCTAAAGAAGGCTCGGAAATTCATGTGGCCAAAGGCGAATATAAAGAAAATATTGAAATAAAGAGAGATGTGGATATTTTAGGAGAAGATAAGGATGATGTCATAATTAAAGCTAAGGACGATGATGATGCTGTGGTAGTAATGTATGACAAATCAAAAATAAATAAAGTGACCATAAAAGGAGGGAAAAACGGAATTTTTGTACAGGGTCATGCTAAAGCCTCAATAATAAAATGCGTTATTAAGGACAATGATAGAAACGGCATAGAAATTGAAGGCGAAGATCGGACGGAAAAAAATATAGTTTCTATTTCGGAAAACGAAATAAAAAACAATGGAAAAGCCGGAATTTATTCGGAAACAAGAAGATTATCCATTGTTGACAATAATATTCATAACAATAAGGGAGACGGGATTGATGTGTCAAACAAGAAAAGCATTGCTTGGATTTCCGGAAACAAAATAGAAGATAATAAAAAAAGTGGAATGAAATTGACTATTGACGGATCTGAAATTTGGACAAAAGGTAATAAAATAAAGAACAACAAAAGAGAAGGAATAGAAGTTTCTTTCTTCGGAGAGGCAGGCAGAGTAGATATTGCCAAAACTACCATTGAAAAAAATGATCGTTTTGGAGTGGCTAGAGTTCAGAGATTTGGAAATTATGTTTTGGGAAAGCTTTGGAATCAATACTTGACTTTTGATTCAAGAAACAAGATAAGTTCTAACGCTTTTGGAGATATTTCCAATATTATCATTGTTAAATAAAATCTATGAATACAAGTCTTGAAAGAATAATTGAAATTATTAAGAATTTTTGGAAAAGTTGGTTGCTATTTAGTCTTTTGTTTGGAGCAATTTCTTTTTTGTTTTTTGTGATGACTCAAAAAAATTTCCAGTCTCAAATGGATCTTTTGGTTATTCAAAATCAAAACGGCTTTTCTGATTATTATGCTCTTTCAAAGTCGGCGGATTTTTTGAGCGGGGTTTTGGTGGAATCAATTTACAGTGAAAAATTTTTAGAAGAAATGGAAACCACTGGGTTGACAATTTCCGCTTTTTTGCCTCAAGACAAATCAGATCGTTTGAAAACTTGGAAAAAAATGGTTTATGTGTCAAAAAATTCCAGTTTAGGAATGGTTAATATAAAAATAATGGCCAATAGCAAGAGCCAACTTCAAAAAATATCAGAAACTGTTTTGGAGGTGCTTACAAAAAAGAATTATTTATTTTTGGGGAAAGGCCAGGATTTAGATGTTCGGGTTCTTAATAGTCCGATTATTGAAAAAAATCCTACTGTTTCTCAGATGATTTTTGTTTATGTAGGAGGATTTTTTGTAGGAGGATTGCTTTTTTTGATTTGGGCTTTTTATAGAGAGATTTCTTTTCAAAATAAATTATTTTTACAGCAAGAAAAATAACTGGCTTTGACAGAGAATTATTTTTTAATAATTCTCTGAAATAAGAAAGTTAGGGAAAGTTGTTTGACAATTCAACAACAAAAAAAACAAAACGCGCATCAAACATCAAAAGGAGGAAAACCATGCGCAAGTTTTTCTGTCTCTTCTTTGCGCTGGCTGTCCTTTCTGGATGCGCCAGCA
>CAZIFD010000007.1:1840-53737 GCA_964538685.1 uncultured Bdellovibrionales bacterium | reverse complement strand
GGGAAAAACAATTATTAAAATTGCTGCGACCGAACCTCATGTGGAAGATTTGGGAAATTTTTTGATTAAATTAGGAGCTAAAATTCAAGGGCTAGGCACGCATACAATTGAAATTGAGGGAAAAGAAATTTTGCAGGGCGCAAGCCACGAAATAATTCCAGATGCCAATGAGGCCGCTACCTTTTTGATTATGGGTGTGGCAACAGAAAGCTCAATTAAAGTAAAAAATGCCAAGGAAGAAAATCTGGATTTGGTTTTGGAAAAGCTCAGGGAATTCGGAGCGGATTTTAGGATTGAAAAAAACTGTATTGAAGTTATTCCGGCTAAAAAATTAAAAGCTATAGCCAAATTGGATACTCGTCCCTATCCGGGAATTCCATCTGATATTCAAGCGCCACTTGGAGTTTTAGCTACTCAAGCGGAAGGGGAAACTATGATTTTTGACACGATGTTTGAAGGAAGATTTAATTATGTGAATGAATTGGAAAAAATGGGGGCGTTGGTAAAGGTGCTTAATCCTCATCAAGTTAAAATTACCGGCAAAACAAAACTAAAGGGAAATGGAATAAAAAGTTTTGATTTGCGAGCCGGAGCGTCTCTTATTATTGCGGCGCTTGTGGCAGAGGGAAAAACTAGAATAGATGAAATATATCAAGTTGATCGGGGTTATGAAAAAATTGAAGAAAGATTGCAGAAACTAGGGGCGAATATTAAAAGAGTGAAAGATAATCAGTAACGATTATAATTATGTTAGTACGAAAAATAGGTATTGATTTGGGAACAGCCAATACTTTAGTTTTTGTTCCGGGAAAAGGAGTGTTGGTTAATGAGCCATCTGTTGTGGCGATTTCAATCTTGGATAACAAAGTTTTGGCAGTTGGAAATGATGCCAGGGATATGCTAGGCAGAACTCCGGACACGATTCAGGCTTCGCGTCCGATGAAAGATGGAGTGATTGCGGATTATAAAATAACCGAAGCAATGCTTAGCTATTTCATCAATAAGGTAAGTGGAAAATTTCGGTTTATTCGTCCGGAAGTGATGATTTCCATTCCAGCGGGAGTGACTTCAACCGAAAGACGCGCTGTGGTGGATGCAGCTATTCGTGCTGGGGCTAAAACGGCTTATGTGGTCAAAGAACCGGTATTGGCAGCGATTGGAGCCGGGATCCCCATTAATTCAGCAGCGGGAAATATGATAATTGATATTGGCGGAGGAACTTCAGAAGTGGCGGTAATTTCTTTAGGCGGAATAGTGGCAGCGCATAGTGCTAGAGTGGGAGGCAATAAATTGGATCAAGCGATTTCCGACTATATTAAAAGAAAACATTCTTTGGCGATTGGAGATCGGACGGCGGAAGAAATTAAAATGAAAATTGGTTCGGCCATTGCGTTGGTCAAGGAAGATAATATGGAAGTCAGAGGAAGAGATTTGACCGGGGGATTGCCAAAAACTATTATTATTACTACCAATGAAGTAACGGAAGCCATTCAAGACGAGCTTAGAGAAATTATTGCAACCATCAAAAAAGTGCTTCAGGAAACTCCGCCGGAATTGTCTGCTGATGTGATGGATAAAGGAATGGTGCTTTCCGGTGGCGGAGCACTCATCCGGAATTTGGATCAATTAATTACCAAAACTATCGGCGTACCTTGTTATGTGGCGGATGAGGCCTTGTTCTGTGTGATTAAGGGAATTGGGGTAGCCCTTGATAATCTGGAACTTTATAAGCGAACCATAATGCTCAACAAATAATAATGATTATTGGCATTGATGTTTCCCGAGCCTTTCTTCTAAAAAGAACGGGAATAGAAGAATATTCTTATCAAGTTGTCAATCATCTGATGAAAAAAACAGATAAACATCAGGTGATTTTGTATTTGCGAAAAAATCAAAAAATAGATTTTGAGTTGCCGAAGAATTGGCAAACAAGAACCATAAAATTAAAATATTTTTGGACGCAAGTCGGTTTGTCCTTGGAAATGCTGTGGCGTCCGGTGGATGTGCTCTTTGTTCCGGCTCATACAGTTCCTTTGATTCATCCGAAAAATACTTTTGTGACGGTTCATGGCTTGGAATATGAATTTTGTCCCGAGGCTTATTCTTTTTGGGAAAGATTGTATATGCGTTTTTTTATTAAAAAATCTTGTCGGTGGGCGAAGAAAATAATCAGTGTTTCGGAAAATACCAAAAAAGATCTAAAAAACTTATATCAGGTGCCGGAAGAAAAAATAGAAGTGATTTATGAGGGGTATGATGATTGTTATTTCTGCCTGGGCGTAAAAAATAATGTTTCTACACTAGATTCCCGCTTGAGCGAGAATGACAGATATATTTTGTTTGTCGGAAGACTGGAAGAGAGAAAAAATATTTTGGGAATCATTCAGACCTTTGAAATTTTGAAAGAAAAATATAAGCTTTCACACAGATTGGTTTTGGCTGGTCGGTCAGGATATGGTTATGAAAAAATTGAAGTCAAAATTAGGAACTCAAAATTCAGAGAGGATATTTTGGAATTGGGATTTGTAAGTGAAGAAGAAAAGAGGGGATTATATGAAAGAGGGGATATTTTTCTTTTCCCAAGTTTTTATGAAGGTTTCGGACTGCCGATCTTGGAAGCGCAAAAGGCTGAAATTCCAGTGGTGGCGTCCAATGTTTCTTCAATTCCGGAAGTGGCAGGGCAGGGAGCGATTCTGATTGATCCGAAAGATTGCGAAACAATGGCTCGGAAAATTTTTGAAATTGTTTCTGATAATAACTTGCGAAATACTTTAATTCAAGAGGGAAGAAATAATTTGGAAAGGTTTAGTTGGAAAAAGTGCGTTTATCAACTTGCCGGTTTGTTTGAGAAATAGAGCGAGCGAAGCGAAGCGACATTTTGGATAATGCGCAACTATGCGATGTCCCCGCAAAGCGAGGGTTTGGGCTCTGCCGTATAGCGGGAGTTATCCGATGTGTCGCTGAATTATTCTTTCCTATTTATTTATAGTTTAATTTGTCTCATAATTTCGGCTATTGATTCGTTGACTTTTTCAATAATATTTAATTTATCAAATAATAATTTTAACTCCTCTTCTGTTTCGGCTTCAATCTCAATTGATGGCTTATAGCCTTCAATATCTTCAATAAATATGCGAAGATTTTCTAATTGATACTGCCAACCAATTCTTGAGAATTTAAATCCTTTCTTAAATTCAGATGATAAATTATTCTTCACGAAATCTATAGCTTTTTCTTCACTATCAAATTCTTCTTTAAGAATAACTTTGTCAATTTTTCCTACTGATTTGAATTCTGTCTGTTTTCTGACTAGAACAAAGCTTTTGGTTGGCCAATTAGTTTTAGAATAAACCCTAATTCTTAGAAAATCATCGCTCAAGTTAAAATTATCTTTTTTTGGAATAAATATTATATCTTTAAAAATGTATTCTCCTTTCCAAATTGCTCCAAGTTGTTCAACTTTTTTTCTTGCATCTTCAATGCTTGAAATTATTGCTCTTCCTTCAATCATAAATTTAGTTAAATTCTAATTGGTGAAATGCTTTGATTTTTTAATATTATTTTTTCCGCAAAATTGCTATTTTTTTGTGATTGTTTAGCCATAATTTTGGATATATCAGCTACATCCAATTATATCCAATTAACCAAATATCGTCAAATGCAACATTAAAAGAGAAATTATCAATAAATTTTTTACTGCCCCTTTGTGGGCAGAAAAAACACCTTAGTGTAATATAAAAAGATAAAGAAGGCAAAAATTTGGGTGGAAGAAATTTGCATTCCTTTGGAATATAATTGAGGCAAATTTCTGGAACCTGATACAACTTGTTAGGCGATGTAATTTTTTCTCATCCTTATTATTCGTTTCCTTCTGGTCTTCTTTTTTATAAAATAGAGCAAAATAAGATTTTCTGTTTTGGGCTTTGGGCAGAGGGGAATTAAAGGGGTGAATGCCCAAAGCCCAAAACCCCTTATTTATAGCGTGTCATTTTTTGAGAAAATTATATTTTAAAATTTAGTGTATTGTGAGTCATCTTATTTTTTCAAAAAATAAAAAAGAGCAGAAATCATTTTTCATAATTCTGCTCAATAAGAGGTTAATGGATTGGCCACTTCAGATATGATTGAATCTTATCAACAATCTCTGCTGGGCAGTGATGGTCGGTATTTACGATCAATTGCGGGATAGAAAATCTAGCCATGGCTTTTTTAAATTCTTTGGCTAATTCGAGCTGACGGTTTGACATTCGGCGGTCGCCGATTGACATACCCCTCTCTGAAAATCGTTTTGCCTGTATGTCGCTACTCACCAAAAGCAAAACGGTTAAATCTGGCCAAATAATTTCCGCAAAATCATCCGTATTTACGGAAACCCCCATTGCGACATGATAGACGTAGGTTGATAGCCAGTATCGGTCGCAAATAACTTCCTTTCCAGAAGCCAAGGCTTCCCAAATTTCTTTGGACGCAGTACGTATGCCATCCAGGTAAAAACGATAATGCTCGATCGGAGTAGCCTTGGCATCGATCTCATCTCTCCGGGCGATAATATTTTTTGGCGGCGTCCTGTACAAAATTGCATCGCGCTCTTCTGCGAGCATTTTGGAGACCGTCGATTTTCCGCTACAGTCAATTCCTTCAATCGCGATAAACATCTTAGGCCTCCTTTCGCAGAATTTCTACGAGTGTTATTCGTCTGGTTTTTCCACCAATTTTTACGTTAGCGGTGGCGTCAATCTCTTTGCCAACAAAATTTTTGACAATCGGAGCCAAATATTCCACTCTTGGCGGATTCGCATTCAAATCAGTTTCGCCAAAACCAGCTATCTCATACTGGCGCTCTTCTTCATCATCAAGCAGAAGAACGGCTATATGTCCGATTTGCAAAAATTCGTCGCTAGTAGGAGATTCAACCATCTTGGCGTGGTTGATTTGTTCGCTCAAATCGGCAATGCGCTTATTGAGCATCATTTCTTGTCGGCAAAGCTCCTCAAAAGAAAAGTTATCATGCCAAGCATTACCTCCGACTTCTGCCGCTTCACCCTTTTTTCCTTGGGTTTCCTTTAACTGCTCAAACAACTCAATTTTTCGTTGTAAGAGCCTGTTGTACCCTTCTTTTGTTACTATAATACTTTCTGCCATTTCATCCTCCTTTTTTCTCCATGACTAAATCACGATATGGTTTGTTTTCAACAGTATAATCGCCAATTTCTAATGAATTCACCAAGGTATCAATCTCCTTTATGCCATGTTTAATATTGTCCGGATAATCCATTATTTCAATTTCAAGGAACAATCCTATATTCAGTACATTATCAATGAAAATTTTAAATTTGTCAAGGCTGAAGCGCTTTCTCTCTTTTTTCACCTCAGTCAATACCGTGCAACCGATATCTATTAATAATACTCTTGCTACTTCAATATCTTGAACGGCTAAATTAACTTCTTTTTTAGCGAAAAAACTCTTATTCATATCAACATTTTCTGTTGGTGGTTTATAGGTAATTTCCTTCTTTGTTTCGGACTCTCTAATTCTCAAGCATTCCTTAGAGGTAAGCGAATTTCTGCCAGGCACATTAAAATAAATATCGGTTTGCTTGCTATCACCAATATATTCAGCACCTGCCGACATCAATACTTTTGTCAAGCTTTCAATATTGCCGTCTTTTATATAATATTTTTTTTCGATTTCTAGTTTATTCGTCATATGTTTTTTTGATAAAGTCGATAATCTGCTTTCCCTCAAATTCAGGTTTGTTGATTACCCGCTTTAAATATCTTTGATAATAATTTCTAGACAATAATCTTTCGTTCAAAACTTCCATGCGACTATTTGTTCCATCTGGCGAAACATGTTTTTCATTAGCCAAGACTTTTAATTCTTCGGTTGACAAATAGGTATAAACCTCGCGACCTTCTCGTCTAAACCACTCGTCATTAATGTTGAAACTATCGTCAACGATAAATTCCTCAATTATTCTATCGGTAAAATCATCATATTCGTCTGATTGCAATTCCACGGATAAGCTCTTGATGTTAGAATCCTGATCATTCAAACCCTTGAATTTCATGTAATGTTCTAAAGCCTGTCCGGAAAGCGTAATAGCATGGGTTTTATTACCAGACCCTTTATTTTCCCAGCGCTCACTGACAACTTCTATCCCGATTTTTGAAAAAATTTTCTTTCTAACAAAATCTCTAAAAGTAATATAATGCCTTTGTATTTCACGATGCATTTGAGCTGTTGTGGTTACTTCATTTTTTTCTTCACCTTTATCCAACTTAAAGCCACTAATAATATCAGGAAGCACATCCTTGCTGGCTTCGTGCAAGATAGGTAAATACAAATCTAAAAATATTTGCCACGACTTTTTCCGATATAACACTGTCTTTATTGCCAGCCTATCTTTTGGACAGGCAATATCTCTATAAACAAAAACTCCGTTTTCAGCCAGGCAACGCTTAATTTCGTTTAACGTCTGTCTTATGGCATCCCGGCCATAAATTCTCTTGTCATTTTTATCACTAGTCCCATAAGAGGAAACTTCGTGTAAAATTGCCGAAGCGTTTATTGCGCTCAATGAACGCTCTTCAAAAGGTAAGACACCTGCATCTGCCACGATTGCATTTGAATCACTTTTCCTCCTAAAATGTTCGGCAAATAATAAAGCGCTATCAAGCCCGATAATATTCAGATTATCTCTATCATGAAGCTGGTCCTTTAGCGCTTTCATAGTCTCACCGCCGCCGACTCCAAGCTCGAGTACATTAACCCGCCCTTTTATTTTTGGCAATTTATCATCGGTGATGAGCTCTTTTAAATTTCCATATTTTTCAGTTCCTTTGTTACTAATTTGCTCAAGGTAAAAATTATTTACTTTTTCCATTGGTTGTTTCATAATTTTCATTTAAAAAATTAATTCGTTTTCTGTAGCGTAGCGAAAGAAAACACCTTATTCCCCTCCATAAAATAAAAAGAAAATCTTATTTTGCCTTCCTTATTTTAAAAAGAAGACCAGAAGGAAACAATCTAAATAGCGAGAAAAAATCATTTCGCCTAATGCGCAGCTATGCGATGCCCCCGCAAAGCGGGGGTTTGGGCGTCAGTCGTATAGCGGGAGTTATCCGATGTGTCGCTGAGCTTTTATTATATCAAATACTTTTTTATCTTGTACGGTGATAGCGAACAAAAACTTGGGAGAGGAAATTTCACTTTCCTTAATTTTATTATAAAGTGTGAAATTTCCGAACCGGATATGCCGTGTTGTCCGATGTGCCAATAAATTCTTACTTCCTTATTGTATTTGGGGAAGTTTTATTCGGTTAAACGGGAAAACCTTTCTTGCCAACTTTTCAGTTCGTTGAATATTTTATCGTCAAAATCTTCTGGCTTAAATTTGAAAATAGCGTTGGCATTCTTTACACAATGGTTTTTCAATTCGTCCTCGTTGTTTTGGCTGGCATACCATTTGAAGCTATCAAGAATATCAGCAGTTTTTACAATGAGAGCATCTTGCCCGTTTTGCACACATCTTTGAATCAGCTCGTTTGTTTTTTCTTCTTTGTCGGTTATCGTATCATCTTTAGTACTGGCAAAAATCAAGCGGACAACATTATCACTGAACTCATCTCGCAATAATTGTTCGTCAGCGCCAGACCACTCAATCGCATCGTGCAAAACGCCAGCCAAAACAACATCTTCCGAGTAACCATTTTCATACAAGTATACGCCAACGCGTATGTCGTGAAACATCACAGGCTTTCTGCTATTTTCATCTGACTCTGGCATATACTCCGACAAAATTCGCACGGCTTTTTCAAATTTTATGTTAAGTGATTTTGACATATTTTTACGAAGCGAGAATAAAACTTCCCCAAATTATAAATAAAAGAATTATTGGCATTATCCAAGATGGAGCGAGCGAAGCGAAGCGACATTTTGGGAGAAATAAAAATAATAATTTATTTTCTCGTTCCTACCGGATCAAAGCATTCAAAATGGATATCGTTATCCTTAAAGACCTCGACTACTTTGTAAAGGCCTTTAGTATACATAATGTTATCAACGGCGAAATGCGTGGCTTCCAAAATGATGATGCTCGCCTTGGGGCGTGATAAAACCTCATTACCTCGTGTTTCGATTAAGGGGATAGCACCAAAAAGCCAATAATTGCGCTGGTCGCGTTTCAAAAACGGGTATGTTTTACCAATCTCAAGGTCTTCGGGAATACATTCCTCGATTTTATGATTACCGTTTTTAAACTCCGAAATATTCCTTAAAGCGAGGTCAGGATTGAATTCAACTTTGATACCCATATAAGTAGAGAAAATAAATTATTATTTAGCGTAACCAGATACAACTTGTTATCGGATGTAGCGAATCCTTGAGCTATTTCCGATAATGCGTAGCTATGCGATGCCCCCGCAAAGCGAGGGTTTGGGCGTCAGTCGTATAGCGGGAGTTATCCGATGTGTCGCTGAGCTTTTATTATATCAAATATCTTTTTATCTCACAGCCCAAAATCGCAGAGCTGCGCATTATCCAAGATGGAGCGAGCGAAGCGAAGCGACATTTTGGATAACGTTATGAATATGCGAAGTTTTTGTGTAGCGATAGCGGAACAAAAATTTGGGGGAAATAAAACAGGCAAATAATAATTTATTTAGCTAGACAATCCTTAGATTCTTTTGCACCATCATTGTTCATAGTCATATTAAAATCAGTATTTGTCCCAAGTGGCCAGTCAGAAAATTCGTCTGCTATTGCATCAACTGAAAATGTTAGACCCGTAGCGTCTAATTTATTAGTTGCAAACGTTGCAATTTCATTTTTTCCATCCAATCCTGGACCTTCTAAATCACCACTAATGAAATATACACTTTCATAATCATTAGATTTTACAACTTTTACATCTCTCAATGTGATACCTTTTGTGTTTAACCCTCCTTCTATTTTTTTCACTATATATTCAGAAGCATTTTCACATCTATTCAAATTTTCAGTTGATGCAATTTCATTATTACTTTTTTCTGACGAACATCCTGATAATAGAATCAGTCCGCAGAGCAATACACTTGTTGTAATTATTTTCTTTACCATATATTTCCTTGTTAAATTATTATTTGCCTGTTTTATTTCGCCTAACATATCGGCACATGCGAAGTTGCGCCGTTGTTTATTGGATAAAATTACTGCTTATTGCTTTACTTGATTATATCACTAAACTTGCCATTTCGTCAGCGCAATTTGGGAGAGGAAATTTTTCTTACCTTGGCGTTAAAAAATAAAAAGTGAAAAATTTCTGAACCGCATGTGCCGTGTTATCTGATGTTGCAAAAAGCTCCTACGAAGAAGCTCTAAACTCAATTATTTTGCGAACCTTTCTTTCCAGAAATCCATTACCTGTTTTGTCTAAAAAATGATAAAAAAACCAAAAAATTTCATGTAGCCATTCAGTAAAAGTCAGCTTATATTCGACAGGAAAACAAACGGGTTTGATTTTATAATTTCGCCACAAAATTATTTTTATTCTAGCCAGGTGCGTCCAGTGACTAACAATTGCTAAATTATCGAGAGCAATGTTGTAATCATTCAATAATTTCAATGAAAAATGAAGATTTGTGTAAGTATCAAGCGATTTATTTTCACTTAAAATTTGACCCTCGGAAACACCTTTTGAAACAAGCCAATTTTTCATTATATCAGCGGCGGGGATAGTTTCAATTTTCTTGTTGTAGCAAAGGCCTCCAGAAGTTACGATAAAATCAAACCCGTTTGTTTTCCAAAGTCTCAAAGCTTCGTTACATCGTAAGAGTGTGTGAGTATTTAATAGCTGGTTCAAAGGCTTAATGTCGTTGCTAGGAACAATCATTATCCTTTTTGGTTTTTTTATCATTTTTTAGAAAGCTTTTTGCAATTTCAGCTAACTGGTTTATATACGAAGTCAACGCCGGATTGAGACGAAAAATTGTATGTTATACGAAGCTTTAGTATAATATAGCTATTGCTAAATTATGCCTAGAGTATAGCATAAATCATATGAATCTCAAAGAATCACGAGTTTAAGAAATATAAAAAGTCCATTGGAATGAAAAATTTAAAAGATCAGAAAATTGCTTTGGTGCACGATTTTTTGGTGAACTATGGCGGAGCGGAAAGAGTTTTGGAAATGCTTATGGAAATGTTTCCGGAAGCGCCAATCTATACCTTGCTTTATGACAAAGAAAAAATGAGAGGAAAGTTTTCCAACAAGGAAATCAGAACTTCTTTTCTTCAAAAGTTTCCCAAATTTCTTCGCAAGAGACATCGTTGGCTGTTGCCGTTTTGCGCAGTGGCTCCGGAAACTTTTGACCTTCGGGATTTTGATTTGGTTATTTCTTCCAGTGGGGCTTGGAGCAAGGGAATCGTAACCAAACTTAGGACAATTCATGTGGCCTATATTCATTCCCCAATGCGTTTTGTTTGGGATTACAATGAGAAATATTTGCGAGAAGTCAGAAAGAAAAGAAGCGGTTTTTGGGTGAGGTTGGTCTTGAGTTATCTTCGGATTTGGGACAAAATGGCGGCTGAGCGACCGGATTTTTTGTTAGCTAATTCGGCTTATACTCAAAAAAGAATTAAAAAATATTATCGTCGGGAAAGCGAAGTGATTTATCCGCCGGTTTTTTGGAAAAACGAATTAGAAATGGCAGATGGCGAAAAAAGAAAAGATTTGTCGGAAAAATATTTTCTAACGGTTTCTCGTCTTACGGAGAACAAAAAAATAGATGCGATTGTAAAGGCTTTCAACAAGCTGGGGCTTCCTTTGGTAGTGGTGGGGGAAGGAAGAGAAGAAGAAAGTCTCAAATCAATAGCGGAGAAAAATATTACTTTTTTGGGTTGGCAAAATGAGAGTGAATTACAAAAAATATATGCCGGTTCCCGAGCTTTTGTTTTTGCCAGTCTGGATGATTTTGGAATGGCTCCAGTTGAGGCTATGAGTTTCGGGGTGCCGGTGATAGCGCTTCGGGAAGGTGGTGCTTTGGAAACAGTTCAGGAGGGAAAGACTGGTGAATTTTTTGATGCTGCGACGCCGGAAGTGATTGCTGACGGAGTGAGGAGATTTTCCGAAAACGAAAAAGAAAAAGCTTATGACAAAGAATATATTAAATCTCAGGCGGATAGATTTGGAAAAGATAAATTTATGACGGAGCTTCATAAATTTTTGGAAAACATAGAAGTATGATTATCGGGCACAAGAAAATTCTGAATCTTTTTGAAAAAGCCGCTTCTAAAAATCAATTGGGGCAAGCCTATCTTTTTTGCGGTCCCAGTGGCGTGGGAAAAAAGTTTTTAGCCCTTTGGTTATTTGACAAATATTTTTCAAGGAAAGAAAAAAAAGTGATTTTGATTGAACCGGCAATGGAAGAAAAAAAGGGTATTGTCAAAAAAAAAGAAATAGGCATTGAAAAAATAAGGGAACTTAGACACGAAGCTTCTTTGTCTTTGGGGGCAGGAGGAAAAAGGTTTTTTCTGATTGATGAAGCGGAACGAATGAGCGTGGCGGCTCAAAACTCACTTTTGAAAGTTTTAGAGGAACCGCCTCAAGATTCTATTTTTATTTTGGTTTCCGGAGAAGAAAAAAGAATTTTGCCAACCATAGCTTCTCGTTGCCAAAAAATTAATTTTGGCTTGGTTTCCAATGAAGAAATAGGAAAAATCATACCTTCTGATATTTCCAATAAGGAGGCGATTGTATTTTGGTCGTTGGGCCGACCAGGAGAAGCTTTTCGGCTTATGCAAGATGAAAACGAAATGGAGTTCAGAAAGAAAGCGCTAAATCATTTCAAGATTCTTTTCGGAAAGGATATTAATCAAAAATTTATTTTGGCGGAAGAATTGAGCAAAAATCAAACCGTGGCTATTTTTGAATTGGAAATTTTCTTGGTTCTTCTCCGAAGTTCTCTTTTGGATTTAGGAAAAATTAAATTGCCTCAAGAAAAATCATTTAGATTGATTGAAAAAATAGCTTCTGGAATTGAAACTATTAAAAATACTAATGCCAATTGTCGTCTGGTTTTGGAAAACATTTTCTTGGATTTCTAAATAAAATCTTTATGTTTGAGAAAAAGAAGAATGTAATTAAAAAAAGAAATCCCATAAATTATACTGCTAGTAGGGACAGAGTGATTGGAATTGGAAGCAAGAGAAAAAGCGAAGAAACAGGGCGGAGATCTTCTTTTTGGGCCGGACTGATTTTTTGGCTGGCTTTGATTTCTTTTTTTGGAGCCATAATTTATTCTTTGTTTTTTTCGGGGTTTTTGGAGATTGCAAAAATAGATATTTCAGGCAATGAAAAAATTTCTCGTGAAATTATTCAAGAGACAGTTGTGGAAAAAATCCAAGGAAATTATTTCAGATTTTTTTCCAAAAATAATTTTTTTCTTTTTCCGGCAAGAAGCATTCGGGAGGAATTGATTTTCAAGCAGAAAATTATTCAAAGTGTTGAAATTGAAAGAATATTTCCGGACAAGATAAATATTCATATTAAGGAGCGGGCGATTGCATTGGCAATTGAAACTGATCAAGGGAAAATGATGGTGGATGGGAATGGACAGATTTTTGATAAAATAAATTCGGAAGATTCTTATTTAAATCAAAACGATTTTCCTATTTTTTTTGACGAAAGAAGGAAGAATTTTTCTTTGGGAGAAGAAGTTTTTTCCAAAGATTATTTGAATTTCATTTCCGACTTTCGTCAAAAAGTTTTTGCCGATTTGGGAATTGTTTTTGACCGGGAAATCAGAACGCCGGTAATTTCTTCGGGAGATATTAGAATGAAAACCCAAGCAGGTTGGTGGATTTATACCGATCAGATTTTGGGAGCGGAGAAAGAAATGGGAATGTTGAAAATCGTTTGGAACAATAAGATAGAAGAAAACAAACGCCAAGAATTGGAATACATTGATTTGCGAATTCAAAACAAAGTTTTTTATCGTTTCCGAAATCAACCCCAGAAAGACTCGGAAGAAAAAACTCTTCCCCAAGAGGAAGAGTTGAAAAAAGAGAATTAATTCTTTTTATTTCAAATCACTTTTGGTTATCTCATAAATTAAAATTGAAGTCCCAACTTGATATTTGGGAGAAATATTCTTTAGCCAAGCATAACTGTCATTTTCAGTTTTGGTTTTGTCGTATAGGCTTCCTTGAAGAAAATTGACCGAAATAGCATACCAACCTTCTTCAGTCGGTCTTTTGCTATCCCACCAGGAAACAAAATTGTCGCCTAAATAATATTTTGGGTCGCCTCCGCCAAAATAATCCAGCTTTAGATTTTTAATTTCCGGATGTTTTTCCAGAAACCTTTCAAGTCTTTTCAAATCTTGTCCCCAGTCAGCATTGGAATCAGTGACAAAAGCAAATCCTTTTTTGGGTCCTCCTCCAACTTCGTTAAAGTAAGACAGATAGTAGGGGAAAGCTGAAAGGGTTCCGGCTATGAGCAAAAAGAGTAAAGAAAACAATGAAACATTGAGAATTGTATCCAGTTTTTTGTCGTGACTTTTTTTGATTAGGGTGGTGATGGCTTTGGCAGTGAGGATAAAAGCGAAAGGGAAAATGGGAAAAAGATGGCGAATTCCCAAATTAAGGTTTCCGGTTAAGCTCACATAAGCATAGAGAATAATGAAAACGAGCATAGAGAAAGATTGAATATTGGTTCGTAAATATCTGGCAATGGTTTCTCCCAGTTTCAAGAGGGATACTCGGATTGATTTTTCAAAAGTTGCCAGGGCGAGGGAGAGTGAGAAAATAAAAGCAACAGCGTACAAAAAGAGAGTTGGTAAAGGTTCTTTAATGAGAAAAACAACAGGAAAATATGATGGAAAAGCGTCGCTAGAAACTTGTCCCATATAATAGACGCTGTTTCCTCCAGCCACTCGTTTGAAAACCATAGCTACTCCCAAAAGATATTCGGAAAGCGGTTTGGTAAGATTATTTTCAGAGAGGTGAATTAAAACTTTGTTAGTGAGGATCTCTATCTGATTGTCGTTTAAAAAATTAGGCTGAGAAGAAAAATAGTAGTTGATAGATTCGGCTAATTTGGAAGATGGCATTTGAGCGGTATTCAAGGCGTAAATTCCCCAAATTAAAATAGTAGCCACGCCAAAAATTATCAATCCTTTTCCCAGATATTCTCCCAGTTTCATCAGGCGAAATTTCCAGAGGGAAAGCCGTTTGTCTTTTTTAATGAGAACTGAGCAATAAACTAAAACGGTAAGGACAAAAACAGGCAAAATCATAATGGCGGAAAATTTGGAGAGCTGAACTAATCCTAAAAAAATTCCGGCCCAGAAAACATTTTTCCAGGTTGGTTCTTTGATGAATTTGAGAAAATAATAAAAGGAAAAAGTAATGAAAGCGGCGATGCCAATATCGGTGGTAACAAAGTGATTGTGTCCCAAAATATTGGGATCAAAGGCGAAAAGAACAAGCGCCAAAAGTCCTCCGTAAATTCCGGAAAATTCCCGGGTCCATTTAAAAATAAAGAGTCCCAAAATCAAGGCAATGACGATTATTGGCAAGCGAGAGAAAAAAATAATTTGGTGAGCGTTGTTGCCAAAATTATAAAGCAAATCTTTTCCAGCATCCCATTGACCGTTAATGTCTTTTTCCCAGAAATCTTTTTGTGTGTCAAAATTGAGATTAAGAAATAGCAAAGGCGCAGCCGCTAAATCTTTAATAAGCGGGGGATGCTCCGGATTGAGTCGCATATCTTGTTTAGTGAGATAGCTGTAGCCGGCGCCGATGTGGGCTGTCTCATCATAGATTGCGCTTTCATCCCAAGCATTCCAAACAGAAACCGAAGCAATGAAAATAAGGATGAAAAATATGATTAAGCGGTATTTTTTTTTGATAAATTTTCCCATAGGTTTATTTTTTAATTACATAAAAGGTAATTCCCTGTGAATCCGGAATTTCATTTATTTTAATTTCCGAATCAAGGTTTTTGACATAATCAATATCAGCCTCATTTTTTTGAGTCATAATTAGATAGTAGTGTTCTTGATTTTTAATATTGGTTTTGACCAGTTCTCCCGGAGTTAAGTAGGTTATATTTCCTCTTTGATGATTCAAAAGTTTAATGGGCACTCTTTGCATATTGCCGGTTATAATGAAAATCGGCTTTTCTTCGGGGATAATTTCCAAATAATGAGAAATGTTCAGCAAAACTTTTTCAAAAGAGACAGCGGTTTCTTTTTGGTTGGCCCAAAACAAATGATATTTGATTGAGTTAAACAGACCTACGAAAATTAAGGTTGAGAAGAGAAGCACCAGAAGAAGTTTTTTAATTTTCGGAGAACTTTTTTGGGATTTTTCAAGCCAGAAATTAAACGCCATTCCTGAGAATATCATAACCGGAGGAATGGTGCCGATGGCGCGAAGAGCGTGAGGCAGTCCTTCAGCAGTCATAAACTCTGGAGCCAGCATAATAAAAAACCAAGCTAAAAGAAAAGTAAAAGCATTCATTTTCGGTTGGAATTGTTTTTTCCTGATTCGTCGGAAAATGAGCTGGAAAAATTTGAAGACGGCGTAAATTATTCCAATTAGAAAAGCCAATCCGGTGAGCGGGTCAAGTATCGGGTAGGGAGGATAATTGTGGCGCCAGTTTTGATCTCCCCAAAAATTATATTTCGCTAAACTCAAACCTAAGCTTTTGAAAAAAGTTCCGACGAGATCGCCTTGATTGACTTCCGGGGAAAGAATGGAAATAGAAGCAGAGCGGGATTCCAAAAATTCAGGATGAATCAGGAAAGTCAAAATCATCGGGAGGGCAACAAGGAAAGAGGCAAAAACAAAAGTCAAAATTTGTTTCCAATATTTTCTCCAAAAATTTTTTTCATTTAACCAAAAAGCAACAAGGGCGATGATCAAAATAACCGGAGCGATGCGAAAAGCGATGTAGGTGTGAAGCCCTAGGCCAAAAATCAATCCACCCCAAAGAAAGGAGGTGATTTTTTTGGTGCGCATTCCTTTCCAGAAAAAATAGGCGCTCCAAACCAGGACGGCCGGAAGCATTATGGCCCGAAAAGAAATCCGACTGAAATTCAAGGACCAAAAAGAAACAGCAGTCAAAAAAGAGGCAATAAGAGCCGGATTTTCTTTTTGAAAAAGTTCTTTGGTTAGAAAATAAATTCCGGCAACTGTCAGAACGCCAAAAATAATAGAAGGAAGTTTCAGGGCAAAGATGCTCACGCCTAGGAATTTAAAACACAAAGCAATCAAATTCATAAAAAGCCCTTCCCTTCCGTTGTTGTCGGGATAAAACCATTGGTAATTTCCCGATTCTTCGGCTTTAAGAGCATCTTGACCATTGACAGCTTCATCTGGATAAATTCCCGGGGGAGCAGTTTCTATATTTAAAATCCGAAGATAAAAAGCTAAAACTAAAATAAGAATGAGAGTCAAAGAGTAAAATATTTTTTTATTTTTCATTTTTTGTTTTTTTATCTTAAAAATCAACTTAATTGTAGCATATAAAATCCTTTTCAAAAAAATATCCACACGGATTTTTTGAATCCATTTAGAATAAGTATGTTTTTGTGGTATAATTTAAGTAATTTTTATAGACAAAAAAATGTCACAGGAAAAAGAGAATCAAGAAAAAAAGAGAGGATTTGTTTTTGACAAAATTGATTTGATTGCTCTTTTGTCTTCGTATTCTGGCGATCAACAGGAAATTATAATGGGAAAAGTAGAAGCTTTGGAGCATCAAATAAACGAGGAAATTGAAATAGCGCAAGTAAATAATCCGAACTTTTCTGAAGAAGATAAAAAAGAAATCGCAATTAATCTGCTTAAACAAGATGGGAGCGATGTGTCCAGATCGTTGTTGGAGCTAGTTTTTAATTTTGTTTCGGATAAAAATCAAGAAGATCAAAATAAAGTTAAAGAGAAAGATGAAGAATCAGTCCGAACATTGGAAGAGAAACTTGGATTTGTAAGATATGGAATATTTTTGAATCTACGGGAAAAATTACGCGAAACCAAGGACGAAACCAAGTTGGTTTTTACTCAGGAAGAGATGGATGCTTTGGAAAAAATGATTTGGGAAAGTAAGCTGGTGGTTTTGCTTCGAACAAAAATTGAAAAAGACGAATTTCAAGGAAAAACAGATGAGGATATGAAAAAGATAATTCGGGAAACAATTGATCCTATAACAGAAAAATTAGTGAATGATTTGAAGGAAGAAAAGAGGAAAAAAATAGAAGCAAAGAAAATTCTCCCCAAGAAAAAAGAATTAACAGATGAGGAGAGTCTTAAAAAGGTTCGGGAAGAAATTGAAAAAGCGATGCGTTTTCATTTGGATGAGATAAATGGTCCCAAAAGCGAAGCTTTTATTTCCGGAGCAACCGCCGATCCGGTTTTGGACATAGGGAATTTCAAATTTAATCCCAATATCAAATCAGCCGTTCTTGAATTGATTGAAAAAGCCAATTTTAGAATCAGAGAAGCACTTGATGAAAAAAGAATGAACTTGAGAGAATCCGAAAGAATAAACAAAGAAATAGCCAGTCTTTTTGTTGAGTATAAAAACGCGTATTTTTGGGAAAAATTGAATAAGTTGAGAGATTATTTTTCAAATCAGGAAAACAGTGAGGCCGAAAATGCTTTTGAAAAAATAGCAGAATTGAATGAATGGATTGTTGATTTTCAGAAAGCGGGAATGGATGGATTTCGGAAATATACAAAAGAAGATGTTGATTTGTTGAAAAAAACCTTAGCTGAACTCAATGAAGCGGTTTTTTCCTTGGAAAATTTAAAAGAAACATCTCCAGAAGTCAATTTGATTGGAAACGAAATTGGCGAAGATAATAAAAATATTCAGCAAAGACCAGAGGTGGTGCAAGATGGAATATTTTCTTCCTCCTTATTAGAAGAAGGTGTTGGTGACAGTCGCAAAAAAATTGAAGAATTGGAAAGCGAGGTTTGCAATGCCAGAAAATCCTATGTTTTGGCTGAAGCTGAAGCACATCAAAAAGTGAGTTGGTTTCGGAGAGTTTTGGGAAAAGGAGTGGAGTCGTTGACTCCTGATCAAATAGATACGGTTAAAGAAAAGTTGGAGGTTTATAGGCAAGCTTTGCGTGAATTGGGAAATGCAAAAATTGAAGAATTGAAATTGTCGGGCAATATTTCTTCGGAAGTGATTAAGCAATTTGGAATGTATTTGTACAATATTCAGAATGCTGATTTGGGAACAGAAATGAAATTAGCTAGAAAAATTGCCAAAGGTGGAGGAGAACAAGTTGGTAAAATGGAAAAAATGTCAGAAGGAGTAATCGGATTGGTTGAAAAATATAGAAAGATGCCAAGTAAATATAAAATAGCTTTGGGATTAACTTTTTTTGCGACTGGTAGCACGGTAGCTTTGGCAGGAAGTCCCATATTAGCTGGTGCTTTTCTTGCTTCTGATGTTATCAGAAGAATTTTGGGAGCAGCTGTTTCTGGAATGGGAGCTAAGGAAGCTTCCAGGGGATTGATGGACAAGCTTGGCGAAAGAACAATGAAAAAAAATTTAAATAAATTTTCCAAAAATGTGGAAAAAGGAAGTAATGATCCCGAAGTTGTGGCAGATGTTTTGTCTGGATGGCTTCTTGATGAGGTTTTCGAAAAATCCGAGTATTATTTGAAACGGGAAAGAAAAAACAAAAGGCGTTCTTTGGCAATTGGAATCGGAGTCGGGACAGTTGTTGCTGGCTTGGCGGCATTCAAATATATAAACGAACTTGGTTTTGGAGGTATAAAATTGGAAGAAGCTGAATCTGTTCCTAAAAAAATAGCTGGGAATGATTATTTGGATCCCAATACTGATGATGGAACTAATAGTCTTGATCTTAGACATCATAAAGTTGTTTTTGACAATGAAAAATCTGTTATATATGGCGGACCGGATGATCCTGAGCTAAATAATGTGTCTGAAAAATTGAAAGACAATCTGATAATTGAAAAAGGTGGCAGTATAACCGAAACTTTGCAGGACAGTGGAGTGAAATCAGATGAGGCCTATAGGAAAGTCTTAGATTATGCCGAAAAAAGTGGTATAGATCCCAAAGATTTGGATTTGGTTTATCCGGGACAGGAAATTGAACTTAATCCAGACGGAAGCATTAAAAATATTTCAGATGTCAATGATGCAGTTGGATATCCCGAAACAGTTGATAATGAAACTGTGCCATCGGAAACCGATGCGGTCAATCAAACTTCTGAAGTGTCAGTTTCCAAAGTTGAACCTTTGGAAATCAAAAAAGGAGATAATCTTTCAAAGGTGCTTGGCCAACAAGGCATCGGAGACAGTCAGATTCAGTCAATGCTTTCCGATTATGCTAAATCAAAAGGTATAGAAATCGGGAGTCTGGATAGGATTTATCCGGGGCAACAAATTGTTCTTAGCCCGGACGGGAAAAGTATAGAAAGTATTTTGGAAAGCCATGATTCCTATATGATGAAAACTATTCAGAGCATTGGAAATAATTCCGAATGGAGAAGTGTTAAGAATCTTTCGTTTGATCAAATTGAAAATCCCAAAATAAACAAAAATCTTTCCGGAATTATGGAAAAATATCACGATCTTTTGGGTGATAAGGCTAATCCGAAAAATGGAGAGACAATGCGAGAATGGGTGGCCAGAATGGCGAAACTTTCTATGCAAAATTCGCGGAAAGAATTTTTTATTTAAAAGTTTTTTAAAATAAATAACCTTAATTAATTTACTTAAAGAACAAAAAAATGGATCAACAAAACATAGTCTCAAATGAATCAGAATTAAATGAAATGCAAAAAAAATTGATGGAAGAATTGGGTTTGTCCGAACTTCCCAAAGACAAGCAACAAGATTTGATAATTAAAATGACCGAAGCGGTGCTTAAGCGGATTTTTGTTGAAACTATAGACAGACTTAGTGAGGAAGATAATAAAATTTACCAGGAAATGATTGAAAAAAATTCTTCTCCGGAAGAAATTGATCAGTTTTTGAAAAGTAAAATAGAAAATTATGAAGAAATGACCAGAAAAGCCATTGATGAGTTTAAGGAGGAAATGAAAAAACAATTGCCAGAATAAAAAAATAACTGAAAAAATATGCCAGAAGAAACAGTTTCCAATTTAGAGCCGATTAATGAAAGCGATTTGGATTTAGAGAGAAAATTCGGATCGGGAAAAAAGGAATCCGGAGAAACAAATAGAACAGAGGAAAAACCTGATTTTTCGTTTGAAAAAGTTTCTGAAGCCCCGGAAGTTAAAAAGGAAAAAGAGCGTCAATATTCAAAAGTGCTTTCCAAAATAAAATCCCAGTCTTCAATTACGACTGGCGGAGTGGTGAATGATGATGCTGAAGTTGTAAGCAGAGAACAAGATATGGAAGGAAAGGTAAAAAAGTTGGTTGAATTGGCCGAAAACAAAGGGGTAGTGCATGCAGTAAAAGTGGCCAAACATATTGATGATAATTATATTCTGGACGAACTTCACGACAGAATGATCAGCGATGAACTTCGGGCGGTTCTTATTCAAAAAGGTTTTATTAAAGAAATATAAAAACAAAAAAGAGAATGAATTTTTTAAATTTGGATTTTATTTTGTATGTAGCGTTCATTCTGTCTGGAGTGGTTGCTTTTTTCAGTGGAATATATTTAGTTTTACGAAGTTTTTTTTCTTTTCGGGCGCACATTAATCGTTCGCTTAATATGGAAGTTGAATTGATTAGAGTGACTAAAATTTTTTCCAATCAAGACAAGGAGGGCAGAAAAAGCAATGAAAGTTGGAAAGAAGAAATTGGAGCTATGGAGCAACTCTTGTCTTCATTGACAATGGTTCGGCGATCCAACGGAATTTTGAGCGGATTTTTGTATGGCGACCCAGTAATTTCTTTTGAGATTGCCAATTCTTCACGGGACGAAGAAATTGTTTTTTTTGTCGGGATTCCCAAAAAATTCCGAGAAACAGTGGAAAAACAAATTAACAGTTTTTTTCCAAATGCAGTTTTGGAAAAAAGCGGTGATTATAATATTTTTTATCCCGGCAGTTTCACTAGGGCGGCTAATTTGAAACTTAAGAAAAAATATTTTTTACCCATAAGAACTTACGAGGATTTGGAAGTTGATCCTTTGAATGCTCTGGCTAATGCTCTTTCTAAATTTGAGAAAGTAAGTGAGGGGGGAGCAATTCAACTAGTAATGCGTCCAGCAAAAGCAAATTGGCGAATGGAGGGGCGAAAAATTGCCCAAGATATGCAACAAGGAAAAAGGTTGAAAGATGTTTATAGTAGTTCTTTTTTAAGCAGTCTATTGAAAGGCACGGGTAAATTTTTTTTGGATACATTATTTGCTTCAAAAAACAAGGATTCTTTGGGAAACGACAAGGAAGTTGTTCAACTTACCCCTGAAGATCAGGAAACTATTAAAAATATAGAGAAGAAAATAAACAAAGCGGCTTTTGAAGTGAATATTCGTCTAGTAGCTTCAGCGGGAAGTGATGAAAGGGCGGAGCAGATTTTGGCTCAACTGGAAAATTCATTTTCTCAATATGAGAATTCCGACATTAATTGTTTTCAAGTAAGTGGCAGAGCTAAGAAAAAAGATATTGCTTATAATTTTATATTTAGGAATTTTATTCCTGAACAAGCGATGATTTTGGGAGTGGAAGAAATCGCTAGTATTTTTCACTTGCCGATTTCAGCTACCGAAGCGCCGAAAATAAAATGGTTAAAGTCCGGAAAATCTCAACCACCAGTCAATATTCCAGAGGGGGGAATTAAATTAGGATTCAACGAATATCGGGGACAAAAAACTACTATCCGAATAACCGACAGTGATAGGCGAAGACATATTTATACGATTGGACAAACTGGAACTGGAAAATCCAGCTTTTTGCAGGAAATGGCTAAACAGGACGCCAAAGATGGCAAGGGTTTTTGTTTTATTGATCCTCATGGAGATGCCATTGAAGATATTTTAACTTGCATTCCCAAGGAAAGAGCAGAAGAGGTGATTGTTTTTGATCCTGCTGATATTGAAAGACCGTTTGGACTCAATATGCTTGAATATGACGCAAATCGTCCTGAACAAAAAACTTTCGTTATTAACGAAATGATAGGAATATTTGATCAATTATACGATTTAAAATCTACTGGTGGCCCGATGTTTGAACAATATATGAGAAATGCGATGCTTTTGGTTATGGATGATCCGGATTCCGGCTCAACACTGATGGAAATTCCCAAAGTTTTGTCTGATCCTGATTTCAGAAAAATGAAGATTTCCAAATCAACTAATCCGGTGGTGATTGATTTTTGGACTAAAGAAGCGGAAAAAGCTGGCGGTGAAGCAGCTTTGGCTAATATGGTTCCTTATATTACTTCTAAGCTTACCACTTTCATATCAAACGATATGATGCGCCCGATTATTGCTCAGCAAAACAGCACCATTAACTTTAGAAAAATAATGGATGAGGGAAAGATATTGCTCATCAATCTTTCCAAGGGTAAAATCGGAGAAATTAATGCTCGGCTTTTGGGTATGGTGGTGGTGGGGAAAATTTTAATGGCGGGTCTTTCTCGGGCAGATATAGCGGAAAATGACAGAAAGGATTTTTATCTATATTTGGATGAGTTTCAAAATGTAACTACCAATTCTATTTCTCAAATTCTTTCTGAAGCCAGAAAATATCATTTATGTTTGATTCTGGCACATCAATTTATCGGACAACTCAAGGAAGAAATTTCCAAGGCGGTTTTTGGTAATGTTGGATCATTATTCTCTTTCAGAGTCGGAGCCGAGGATGCTGATTTTTTGCAAAAACAGTTTGAACCAATCTTTACTGCCAACGATTTGGTTAATGTTGATAATTACAATTGTTTTTCAAGAATTTTGATTAACAATGAGCTTAGTAAGCCTTTTAATATGAGCACCTTTCCACCAACTGGAGGGGATCAAGAAGTAGCTAATGCCATAAAAGAATTGTCTCGTTTGAAATTTGGTCGGGACAAAAATGTAGTCAATAGAGAAATAATGGCAAGGGCGAAATTTAGTCAAAGTTCTATTTGAAAAACTTGATTATCTTTAACAAAAAAGATTTTGTTTTCTTCTTGAGGCAGGGAAACCACATTGGAAGCTCCAACGATTTCCGGCAAGTTGATTTCTTTTTGAATGTTTCCGTCCAAATCGGTTTTAATTATTTTTCCTTGGTTT
Organism: uncultured Bdellovibrionales bacterium; assembly: GCA_964538685.1. Lineage (GTDB taxonomy): Bacteria > Patescibacteriota > Minisyncoccia > Moranbacterales > UBA2206 > CAZIFD01. Next base: position 30,520 of record CAZIFD010000007.1, on the reverse strand, counting down.
CCATCCAAAATGTAAACATTTTTTCCATCAGTAAAGATGTTTTTTGCAGACTGAAATAATCCTTCTTTGGAAATTTCTTGTTTGCCTTTTCTGAATTTGATTAGAACATTATTTTTTGCCAAAAAAATGTCATCAGAAACAGACATAAGACTGAATCCGGACAAATCTGTAGTGTCTCTTAGCCAGTCAAATTTTTCACCAAATCCACCCTCAGCTCTGGGATAGCGGTAAATTTTCTTTTGGTTTTCGTCTAAAACATAAAGATAAGTCAAATAGCTACCCAATGAACTTATTTTAATCTCAGATGGAAAAGAGATGGAATTGGATTGAAATTTTTCGGAAGATGGGCTAAAAGACAAAATTTCATTTTTTGCATTAGCCAGAAAAATCAAGCCCAAATCGTTCATAGCGGTTGAGTTTTGAATTATTCCAAAATCTTCCGGGAGAAGAGATTCTTTTTTGTCTTTTAAGCGGATAATTTTTTGGTCTAAAATTAGGAACAGTTCTCCGTTTAAGGGCAGGATATTGTTTATGGCTGATTCGGAGTGAAAAATTTCGGCAATATTTTGAGGCGTTAGTTCGCTTGGATTATTATTTTGACTTTCGGCAATGGAGGAAGAACTAATTTCAGCGTTTTTAATTTCTGTTGTCGGATCATTTTCTTTTTTTCCAATCCATTTGGCTACAAAAAAAGAAATGATAAAAATTAGAATTAGAATAACGATCACATAAAATTTTTGTTTTTCGGTTAGAGCTTTAAATTGAGAGCTTATTTTTTCTGAAGAATTGGAAATTTTTTGAAAACTTTTTTTGCTCGCTCTTTCAGTTTGATTATTTATTTTTTCAGAAATCAGCCCAATGGATTTTTTGACAAAAGCTGTGGATTTCTTATAAACTTTTTTCAACCCTTCTTTGCTTTGATTTAAATCTATTTTTTCAAATTCTTTTTTTAATATGCCGGTTGGTCGGGAAAAAAGTTTATTTTTTTCTTTCCGATTGACGGGCAGTTTTTCTGGATAAACGGAGGCTGGTTTGTCGGTTAAATTTTTTATATTTTTCCAAAAAGAAGAGGCCTTATCTTTGGCGAAAGCAAAGCTTTTTTCCATTCCGTTGTTTTCAATTTTGGAATCAGAATCCTCTTTTATGTATATGTGGGATTCATTTTTTTTGTATTTTTCTTTTTCTAAAGCTTCATCCAGGTCTTGAGGGGAAATCTCTCCAGAAGATGTTTTTTTCTTGAATTTGGAAAATGATTTTTGACTAAAAGCGTTTTTAGTCGGAGAGCTTTGTTTTTTGGGGGGTTCTTGTTTGGCAACCAGAATTTTTTTATAAATATCCGAAACCAGAACGGCTGTTTTTTCCAATTCGTTTCCAAGTGCGGTTTTCAGAAACTGAATAAATTTTTCTTTGGAAAAACGAAGAGTAGCTTTTTTAATTTCTTCTTGGGAAAAAATTTCAAATGTTTCCGGGGTAGTGAGAATTAATTTATCTCCTTCCTCCAGTTTTCCACTGGATATGTTAGTAAAAGTTTTGAGGGGATTGGGAGTTTCATTTTCTTCGCTCATTCCTTCACTGATGTCGGTGAGTGTTTTGTTTCTAATAAGAAGAGCGGAAGCCTTTCCGGCTTGAGAAAAATGAAGATTGTTTTTTTCAATAATAGCGATTAGTGCGTTGAAATTTCCTATCCAGCCAATATTTTCATGTTGAGCCAATTTTGCGAGAGCCAGATTAGCTTTATGAAGAGCGGCTTCAATACTTTCTATTGGTCCTCTTTTTTCTTTGGAAAAGTATTCTTTTTTAATTATAGAAATTATATAATTGACAATGTAGGAAGAGTCTTCAGAATGGTCGGTAATCTCAAGCACTCCAAAAATTGTGCCAAACTTTTTTTGAGCGACATTTTCTCCTTCTTGGATAAAAATTTCCAAATAGGGTTCCAAGCCATTTTTTGAAGAAACCAAGATTTGGTCAAAAGCTGGTTCCAAGAGGAGAATTCTTTTGGAATTTGGGAGGCTCATAATATTTAAAGAGATTATTTTTTGCTGACTATTTCTTGGGATTTAATTTTTTTGTAATAAGTAATACCTAAATAAAAAACTATAGCTAAAATAACAACAAAAATACCTGCGTATTTTATGTAATTATTTATTTTTTCAAAAGCATAGCCGAAGAAATATCCTGAAACTACAAGAAAACTGCTCCAAATTACTCCGCCTCCAATAGACCCTCTGATAAATTTTTTAAAATCCATTTTGACTGCTCCAGCAGCAATAAAGGTTATCCAGCAAAGTCCGGTGGTGGATTTGACTGCAAAAATGGTTCTGGTGCCATGCTTTTGAAATAGATGTTCTATTTGTTGGACTATTTTTGGTTTGACTCTTAATTTCTTTTCTGCCTTTTTGAGCATACCGGACCCTCCGAAATAGCCTATGTAATAAAGAATGATATCTCCGATGACATCTCCTGAAAAACTAAGAAGACCGACTATTCCAACATTAAAAACACCTAAACTAGAAAGAAAAGCCGCTAGAATAGTGGCAATGGGGCCCTCCACAATCATTAGTAGTAACATAGTGGGGTATCCGATGGTTTTTATGTACAACAAAAAATCGGAATTGGATAGATGACTGAATTCCAACATTTATTAAGATTAATTTTTATACTCTAATTCTAACAAAAAATAAATTTAAAATCCAGAGTTTTTTTGGGGTTTACTTTTCTTTTAGTCGCCATTATACTGTTTATATGGGGAAATAACTTGGTTTTTAGCTACAAGCCTATGTCAGAAATTTTAGAAAACTTATTTGGTTCTCGGGAAAAAGCCCGACTGCTTCGTTTTTTTCTTCAAAATCCAGAAAAAGAATTTCAATTTCAGGAAATAATTAACAAAACAATGCTTCGTAGCTTGGCGACTAGAAAAGAGCTGAATGTTTTGTTGAAAATAAAATTTGTTTTGTTAAGAAAGAAAAAAAATAAAATTCTTTATGTTCTTAATCAAAATTTTGATTTTTATCCGGAACTTAAAAATTTGATAGCTAAGTCAAATGTTTATCCGCAGTGTAAAAGTTTAGACAAGGTTGAAAAGATCGGCAATATGAAATACGCCGCCATTTCCGGAGTTTTTATTAATTACCACAAGAGTCGGGCGGATATGATTTTGGTAGTAGAAGATGTTAGTCGTAGCAAACTCAAGAGTTTGATGAAAAACTTAGAGGCGGAGATTGGCAAAGAAATAAACTTTGTACTTATGAATCTTGAAGAATTTAAATATCGTCTCAATATGTTGGATAAATTTCTTCTGGAATTTTTTGAGGGACCGCATGAGGAATTGGTTAATAAAATTCCCGGACTTAAACAGTTTATTGCCAAGAGAAAATAAATATTTAGTCGTTCAATTTTTATGTTGTATTTTTTGATTATTTTGGCGTTAGCTTTTATTTTAGGACTTTTTGCTTTTATTTTTGAACTCCGAAAAAAAATAGATCTTCAAGACAAGGGAGAAAAGATGGCAGTTATTCTGGATCGTTTGGAGAAGCTTTCTTTTGAGAATCGGGAGCTTCGTCAGATGATGGACAGCAAGTTGTCAGAAGCTCACCTGACCACGCGTGATCAAATGAATCAAACTATGCGGGCAGCTCAGGGAATTGCCAGCCAATCGGTTAAATCAATTTCTGAGATAACTGAAAAACTGACCAAGCTGGAAGAAACCAATAAACAAGTGGTTAATTTTTCTGCTCAACTTCAGAATTTGCAAGACATTTTGAAAAATCCCAAGCAAAGAGGAATTTTGGGAGAGTTTTACTTGGAAGAGATATTAAAAAATGTTCTTCCTCCGGACAGTTATCAGATGCAATACAAATTAGGAAAGAGTGAAAGTGGCGGGGATTTGATTGTGGATGCGGTTGTTTTTGTTCAAAAAAAAATAATTCCCATTGATTCTAAGTTCTCCTTGGAAAATTATGAAAAGATACTTAATTCCAGGGAGGATTCGGAGCGGGCGGTTTTTGAAAAAAGTTTTAAACAAGATTTGAAAAATCGGATTGATGAAACAGCTAAATATATCAAACCCGGAGAAGGAACGATGGATTTCGCTTTTATGTTTATTCCATCCGAAGCCATTTATTACGATCTTTTAGTTAACAAAGTTGGGGCGGTCAAGGTCAATACTACAGACCTTATTCAATATGCTATCAGGGAAAAGAAAGTTATTATTGTTTCTCCAACTTCTTTCCACGCTTATTTGCAAACTGTTTTGCAAGGATTGCGGGCGCTTCAAATTGAAGAGGGCGCCAAACAAATTAAAGTTAATGTGGAAAAATTAGGCAGACACCTCTTAACTTTTGATGATTTTATGAAAAAACTGCATAATAGTTTGGGCACAACGGTCAATCATTTCAATTCAGCTTACAAAGAATTTGGAAAAGTGGACAAAGATGTGGCCAAAATAACCGGTGGGGAAAAAAATATTGAAGCTTTAGTTTTGGAGAAACCGAAATTGGATTAGTTTTTTATGAATGAAAAGGACGAAGAAAAAAAAATCAGTCAGAAAATAATCTTGAAAAGCAAGTTTAAGTTTTTTCCTCGTGGATTGGCAGAAAAAAAGATTTTGACTATTCTTAAATTTCAGTGGATGGCAATGATTGTGGCCGGAAAGGAATATTTTAGGAATTCAATTGTTGTTTGGTTGGTGATCTTGTCTTTATTTTTTAATATGGCCAATTGGGGGGCGCTTAAAATACTTATTAAGCCGGTTGACTTGCCGATAATTTTGCATTACAATGTTTATTTCGGGGTGGATGTGATGGGAAATTGGAAGGGTTCGTTTTTTTCGCCAATTTTAGGATTGTTGCTTTTTTTGATTAATTTTTCTTTGGCTTTCTTTTTCTATAAAAACAAAGAAAGAATAGCCAGTTATGTTCTTCTTATTGGGGGGTTGATGATCCAATTGGGAATGTTAGTTTATTCAATCAGTTTGATAATTATCAATTATTAAGTCATTAAATCAATCAGAAAAAATATGTTTAATTTTCCTAATCCAAAAACGACTGACAAAAAATCCAGACTTATTCAAAGAACATTGGAGATGATTCCGGGGATTTTGACTTGGGCGACTCTTTTGGGAATGTTTGTTTTTTCTTTTTTGGTTCCGGTTTGGGTGGCGGTTTTCATTATACTTTTCGATATTTATTGGATTTTTAGAACCGTTTTTATCGCTTATTTTTCAGTGGAAGGATATAAAAAATTGAAACGAGGAACAAAAATAGATTGGTGGGAGCGATGTCAAAATATTTCCGATCCGAAAAAATATGCCCAATCTTTGAAAGAAAGAATAAAAAAGATGGAAAACAGTTTAAAAGAAATTAGTTGGATGAATTTCAGGGAAAGAAAAATCGTAAGAAAAAAACTTTTTTTTGAAAAGGAATACCTAAGTGAAGTGGAAAAAATCAGTCAAATAAAAGAACAAGTTTGGGATTGGAGAAAAATTGTTCATGTGGTGATGTTGCCAACTGCCGGAGAACCGGCGGATGTGATTGAGCCTTCAATTCAGGCTATCAAGGAGGCTAACTTTCCCAATGAACAAATAATCATTCTTTTGGCAACTGAAGAACGGGAGCCGGAAGAAAAGCGCCTTGAAAAAGTTAATCATCTTAAAACTAAGTTTGCGGGGGTTTTTAGAGATTTTATTGTTACCACTCATATTGTTAAGGATGACGAGATGAAAGCCAAGGGATCAAACGCCACTTTTGCCGCTAAAAAATTGGCAGTTTATTTGAAGGAAAAAGAAATAGATTTTAAGCAGGTAATTTTTTCCAATTTTGATTGTGACAGTGTGGCTCACAAACAATATTTTGCCGCCTTAACTTATGAATATATAATCGATCCCAAAAGATTACAACGAAGTTATCAACCCTTGCCGATGTATCACAATAATCTTTGGGATACCAACGCTTTTGTGCGAATTATTGTCACCGGTTCCAGTTTTTGGCATATTTTCCAAAGCACCCGACCCAAGGGGATGGTAACTTTTTCTTCCCACAGTGAGCCGTTTGAAACTTTATATAAAGTCAACTTTTGGCCGGTGAATATGATTAGTGAAGATTCAATAATTTATTGGAAATGTTTTACTTATTATAATGGAGATTATAAAGTGAAGCCTATTTATTTGCCAATTTCTCTGGATGCGGTTTTGGCGGAAAGTTATTGGAAAACGATCGTCAATCAATATAAACAAAAAAGGCGTTGGGCTTATGGAGTGGAAAATTTTCCCATAATTATGCGAGCCATTGTGCCTAACAAAAAAATTAAAACTCAAGAAAAAATAAAAATAGCTTTTGAAATGTTGGAGGGTCATCATTCTTGGGCGACAGCGTCTTTTATTTTGGCAATTCTCGGTTGGTTGCCACTAATTTTTGGCGGGGATGATTTCAATCAAAGCGTTTTAGCTCACAATTTGCCATTTTTTACTCGTTATCTGATGACATTAGCAATGGCAGGCTTGGTTGTTTCAATGTCTTTGAGTTTTCTTTTGATGCCTCCGAAGCCGGACAAATATTCCAAATGGAAATATCTCAGTATGCTTTTGCAATGGATATTGGTTCCCATAACAGCGCCCATATTAGGAGCGCTACCTTCGGTTGATTCTCAGACCAGAATTCTTTTTGGAAAATATTTTGGTGAATTTTGGGTAACTGAAAAAATGAGAAAATAATGGAAAAATATATTCCTCCATTTTTAATTTCTTTTTTGTCCAGTGTTGTTTTGATTTCCATTTTAATTTTTTTTGGCAAAAAAACCGATAATTGGAAAAATAGAAACGGACAAAGGCACATTAAAAAAGGGAATGTTTCTCGTTTTGGCGGAGTAGCCATAATTTTAGCCTTTTGGTTGGGGGTAGTTTTGGACAAACATCTAATTTTTTCTCCGGAACTTTTTGGTTTTATCTCGGCATCAGCTCTAATTCTTTTTGTGGGAGTTAGGGATGATATTCAAGAAATTTTTTGGAAATTCCAACTCTTTTTTCAAATTCTAGTTTCCATTTTGGTTTTTATTTTTGGTATAAGAATTTATTGTATCACCAATCCATTAACCGGAGGAGCGTTGAATTTGGATAATCAATGGGGAGTGGTACTTTCTTTAATTTTGGTGGTTTTTTGGATAGTCTTGATAATGAATGCAATGAATTGGATTGATGGAATTGACGGTCTTTCCGGAGGCATTTCTTCAATTGCCATTTTGACTATATTTTTTTTGAGTCTCAAGCCGGAAGTCAATCAGCCTCCAGTGGCTATTATTACGGCGGCCTTAATCGGATCTATTTTAGGTTTTTTGATTTTTAATTTTTATCCCGGAAGAATTTTAGCCGGCACTAGCGGATCAATGTTTATGGGTTTTTCCTTGGCGGCCATTTCTATTTTTTCCGGAACCAAAATTGCTACAGCTCTTTTAGTTTTAGTAGTTCCGGTGGTGGATTTATTTTGGGTGATACTTAAAAGAATTTATCAAAAGAAATCAATTTTTTCTCCGGATAAAAATCATTTGCATTATAGGCTTTTGGAGATTGGATGGTCTCAGCCTAAAATCAATGGAGTATTTTTGAGTGTAACGGCTATGATTGCCGTAGTCGCTCTTAACACTCGTTTCATTGGAAAGAGTATCACGCTTCTTTTGGCGCTTATTATTATGACGGCTCTTTTTTTGATTCTTAACAAGAAATCAAAAATTGAAAAAATTGTTTGAGAAAAATAACAAAACCCCCGCCTTAAAAAGCGGGGGTTTTGTTATTTAAAAAGTAGCGTTGTACTTTTTACTGGAAAGAGCAATTATTTTAAAGAAGAAATTCTAGCTGAATATTTTTTCAAATTATTAAGCTGACTTTCATTGAGTTTTTTTGAACTGGCGATGGCTTCCTCAATGGTTTTTTTAGAAAATTCCACCGAGGTTCCAACTTTTACTCCGTTTTTGTGATTGACAATTTTTCTCAGATAATCTTCAATATATACCTTATGTTCAGTCGTAAGAGCTGAATCTGGATTTTTTTCCAAATAGTTGGACAAGGCTCTTCTGGATAAATGAGTAAGTCCTTCTCCGGTGGAAGCAGTTTCCACGAAAGAATTTTCCGTTTCTTGGCTTACAGTTTCTGGAGAAGTCCTATCTTCTTGAGCTGTTTTTGATTCTTCTGCTTGAGCGTCTGTATTTTCATTCTTAGCAACTTGCTCTTCAGAAACTTCTTCTGAATCAGTAACCTCTTCTTCTTTCATAATTTCAGCCTCGTCTGTTTTGTTGCTGGAAACTTCTTCTGATCTTTTGGAATAGGAATAAACTCCGGAAGCGATAGCAATAACAATAAGAACACTCACGATAATTCTTAGATTATCTTGAAGCCAGTTTTTTATTTTTTCCGATCCGGAATCAGCATTACTATTTTCAGAAGAATTTTCCTGATTAATATTTTCTTCTTGCATTTTTTCACCATCCTTTCTAGTTTTTTATTTATTCGCCAAAAGGGCGAAGTTGTTAAGGAGCTTGCGTTGAAGCTTTTTCAAAAAACACTTAACTTTCTCGACCGTGTTTCATCTGTTCCTAAATTCTATCAAGGCTAAATTTTGGCGTCAACTAGACAAAAAATAGTATTTATAGTCTAATTGAAATTATTTTTTTTCAAAATAATCGACAAATAATTATCAGAAATAAAAAATAAAAACTGAAATGAATTATTTTTTTCAAAATAATTTTTTTAAATTAAAAAAATAAAAAATATTTTCAATTATTTTTTCATTGTGGATAACTTTTTTCTATTGCAAATAAAAAAATATGTTTTATAATTTAGATAGATGAAAATATTTTATAAAAAATATTTTTATTCAATGCAAAGGTCGAAAAAAATTCCAACTTCAGTTATATTCAGAAAAACAAAAATAAAATAAAATAAAATTGGCTTTAATTTAGAAGTCAAAAAAACTAGAAAGGGAGGTGAATCAAATGGCAGCCAAAAAGAAAGTAGCTAAGAAAAAAGTTACTAAAAAGAAAGTTGTAAAAAAAGCTACTAAAAAAGTAGCCAAAAAGAAAGTTGTAAAAAAAGCTACTAAAAAAGTAGCAAAGAAAAAGAAAAAATAAATTTCTTTTGAATAGTTTTTGAAAGGCTGATTCGGTTTTTATTAAAAAGATAGCGCCAAATCAGTCAAAACAAAAATCCGCTAAATGGCGGATTTTTGTTTTGGCTTAAAGTCAGATTTTAATTCTAACTAAGCGCCATTTTTGGGCCAAATCTTGATAAAATTTAATCTCAGATTCAGGAAAGGAGTCTTTAATGATCTTTCCAATGGATGATTTTTGTTCGGGGCTTATTTCCAAAAAACAAATAATGGAATGAGGTGAATGATTAAAATTATATTTAAGTTTGCTGATTTGTTTCAATAATTTTTTATAATGAGAAAGTCCGAGCTGAGAACTGAGAAGTGCTGATTCGGGTTCAAAGTTTTTTACTGTTGGTTCTGTTGATATATATATTTTCTTTGAAAGATAAGGAAGATTGGCAGTTAGAATTATTTTATTAAAAAGTTTTTTTGAAATATTTCTGTTGATTGGTTCCAACAAACTTCCAACGAAAAAATTTATTTTATCGTTAACATTTTGTTGTTTGGAATTTTTTTTAGCAATTAGAATTGCTTCTTTGGAAATATCAATAGCAAAAAAATTTGTTTGGGTGTTTTTTATTATTTTAGCCAAAGAAATTATTATGTTTCCGCTTCCAGTTCCAATATCTAGAAAGCTGGTGTTGGTGCTTAACTTTTCTTTTAAAACTTTTTCTATCATTAGTTCGGTTTCCGGACGGGGAATAAGTGTGTGTCGGTTGACCAAAAAATCAAAACCAAAAAATTCTTTGTGTCCGATGATGTAAGCCAGAGGCTCTGCTTTTATTCTTCTTTTGATCAGTTTTTTTAGTTGGATAATTTTTTTCTCGGAAATTTCAAATTCTGGATGCGTCAAAACAAACTCGCGAGGCTTTTGAATCACATGAGAGATTATTAAATCTAAATCAAGAGAATCAATCCGATCAAAATAATCTTTCTTGATTTGTTGGATGATCATTTTTTCTTAATAAAAATAAACGGAATTTTTTATCAATTTAAAAAATAATTAGAAGAGTTATTTTTGTTCCATCTTTCGTTTAGTGTCTTCGGCTTGGAGCGCTTCAATAATTTCATCTAGGTTTCCGGCTAGAATGATAGGAATGTTGCTCCAGTTCATTTTGACGCGATGGTCGGTGATGCGGTCTTGGGGAAAGTTGTAAGTCCTAATTTTTTCGCTTCGGTCGCCGGTGCCAATTTGGCTTCGTCTTGCGTCTCCTAGTTCTTTAGCTTGTTTTTCTTCTTCAATTTCCAGAAGCCGAGAACGCAAAACTTTCATTGCCTTGTCTTTGTTTTTAATTTGAGATTTTTCGTCCTGACAGGAAACAATAAGACCGGTTGGAAGGTGAGTGATGCGGACAGCTGATTTTGTAGTGTTTACAGATTGTCCGCCGGGACCGCTTGAGCAGAAAGTGTCAATGCGAATGTCTTTGTCTTCAATTTTGAGATCAATTTCTTCGGCTTCCGGGAGAACGGCGACTGTTGCGGTGGAAGTGTGGATGCGACCATTCTTTTCGGTTTCCGGAACTCTTTGCACGCGATGGACTCCTGATTCATATTTCATTTTAGAATAAACACTTTGACCATTAATTTCAAAAACTATTTCCTTGTAGCCACCAACACCGGCTGGGTGGGAATTAAGAAGAACTGTTTGCCAGCGATTTTTTTCAGCGTATCTTGAATACATTTGAAAGAGATTTCCGGCGAACAGGGCCGATTCATCTCCTCCGGCTCCGGCACGAATTTCAATGATGACATTTCGGGAATCGCGGTGATCTTTGGGAAGAAGCATTGTTTCTAAATCTTTTTTAAAAGCGGATTGTTTTTGGGAAAGTTCAATATTTTCTTCCATCGCCATTTGTTTCATTTCTGGATCAGCCTCATCATTAATGATTTCAGCGTTTTCTTTCATTTGTTTTTCAATTTTTTCCAGCACTTCTATCTTTTCAACAATTTCCGACAATTCAGATTGTCTTTTGCCAAGCTTGGCCAGTTTTTCGGAATCGGAAACCGTCCCTGGCGAGTTGAGCTCCTCAGAAATATTTTGATATTCTTTTTTAATCTTGTCTATTTGATCTTTCATATAGATAAAATTAATATTTATCCGCCAAATTAGCTAAGTCATTATATGGTATACTTATTATATAGGCAAGGGAGAAATTTTTAAAGAATAATAGTTCTAAAATAATTTATTTTGACAACTTGCTGGGGCGTGGTAAAATTAATTTGCTTAATGAAATTTATGGCGACAAAAAATAAAAAAAATTCAAAAAGTTATTCTGAAGATCAAGTAGTAGTTATCCTAGATGACATACAGGATCAGTTTCGGGCTTTTGCTGAAGGTCAAGATATTTTATCGGAAAAGGTTGATGGTTTAGAAAAAAAATTTGACAAATTGGAAGATCGTTTGGAATCGGTGGCGAGTGATGTTATTGAAATTAAACATTCATTGACGCAGAAAGTTGAGTTGAAGGATTTTCAAAGGTTGGAGAAGAGAGTTATCAGGTTAGAAAAAGCTATTGCTTAAATAGAAAATTTTATGATTGATAAAAAACTAAAAGAAGCAATGGATTTGTTGGGAGGAAAGGCGGTCATCAAGGATGGTGATGAGTGTTTTATTTTACTTTCACTAAAGGAATTTAGAAAAATTAAACAAGAAGGAGTTTCCGGCTTGACAAAGCAAGAATTGATTGATAAGATTAATAATGATATTGCTAGTTGGAAGTTTTCTCTTGAAGAGAGTCGCATGGACAGTTTAGACTTGAAAGAAATAGGCGAAATCAAAATTGAGGGCGAGGAAGGAGAAGATGGCATACACTATGAAAAAACAGATTGATTTTTAACATAGTTATCCACAGGAGAGTTATAGCTTGTCAAAAAATAAATTTGTGTTAGACTAGTTTTTGTGTATAATTATAAAAAATTAAATAACTAAAAAGTTCGCATTCTTAGCGAGCGAAGTGTTTGTTTTTCAGACATTTTGTCGTCTAGATTGCGCACAATTGAGAAAAAAATATGGCAGCAGAACAATTTGACAGATCAAAACCACATGTCAATGTTGGTACTATCGGCCACGTTGATCATGGAAAAACTACTTTGACCGCAGCTATTCTTCATGTCCTCAGTTTTAAAGGACAAGCTAAGGAAAAAGCGGTAGATGAAATAGACAAAGCTCCGGAAGAAAGAGAGCGTGGTATCACCATCGCTACCGCTCACTGTGAATATGAGTCTGATAAAAGACATTATGCTCATGTTGATTGTCCCGGTCATGCCGATTACATTAAAAACATGATTACCGGAGCAGCTCAAATGGATGGAGCAGTTTTGGTAGTAGCGGCTACTGATGGTCCTATGCCTCAGACCAGAGAACATATTTTACTTGCTCATCAAGTGGGTGTTCCTGAGATAGTTGTTTTTCTTAACAAAGTGGATATGGTTGACGATCCTGAATTGATTGACTTGGTGGAAGCTGAAGTTCGTGAGCTTTTGACAAAATATGAATTTGATGGAGACAATGCTAAAGTTATCCGAGGTTCAGCCCTAAAAGCGCTTGAATCTAAGGGTGCCGAGGAGGAAGCAGCTAAACCAATTTTAGACTTGATTGCCGCTCTTGACGAAAAAATTCCTGATCCAGTTAGAGAAACCGACAAAGATTTCTTGATGCCGATTGAAGATATTTTTTCCATTGAAGGACGAGGAACAGTGGTGACCGGAAGAATTGAAAGAGGTCAAATTAATATCAATGAAGAAGTGGAAATTGTCGGCCTCAAAGATACTGTGAAAACTGTGGTAACGGGAATTGAAATGTTTAACAAATCTTTGGATAAAGGTCAGGCTGGAGACAATGCAGGAGTTCTTCTTCGGGGAACAAAGAAAGAAGATGTGGAAAGAGGTCAAGTTTTGGCTAAACCAGGCTCAATTACTCCTCACACTGAATTTGAGACGGAAGTTTATGTTTTAACCAAAGAAGAAGGTGGTAGACACACTCCTTTCTTCAAGGGATACAAACCTCAATTTTACATTAGAACAACTGATGTTACCGGAGAAGTCTTTTTACCGGAAGGAACTGAAATGGTGATGCCTGGAGATACTGTGAGCTTCCGAGTAGTTTTGGGAGCACCGGTAGCCATGGAAGACGGAATGAGATTTGCTATTAGAGAAGGAGGAAGAACTGTTGGAGCCGGAGTGGTAACTAAAATTTTAAAATAAATTTTTCTTTTAAGTCGCTTATGATGAAAGACTTGACATAAGCGACTTTATAAGGTAAGTTTTATAAGAGTTGTTATTTATAATAAAAAACCAATAAACGGATGACAAAAGGAGAAGATGTAAAAACAAGAATAAGGATCAAGATCAAGGCTTATGACCATAAGATAATTGATCAGTCATCAAAGCAGATTGTTGAAACAGTAGAAAGAACAGGGGCTGATTTTACCGGACCGGTTCCATTGCCAACAGAAATTAGAAAGTACACTGTCAATAAATCAACATTTGTTAAAAAAGATGCCAGAGATCAGTATGAAATGAGAATCCATAAGCGACTTATTGATATTTGGAATCCAGCTCCCAAGACTATTGACAATTTGACCAATCTCAATCTTCCAGCCGGAGTGGATGTGGAGATAAAAATGATGTAATTCTAGTTAAAGTCTCGTTTCTTGGAGATACTCAACTAGCTTTGGTTTTTTGTTTTTAAAGACAAAAAACTGTAGCTGGCTTGAAGCCGGTTTTTTATTTTTCTGAATTGAATATTTATATGAAAAAATTTATTTTAGGGAAAAAATTAGGAATGACCACTGTTTTTGATGATAAAGGAGCTAATAATGTAACCTTGGTTGAGTGTGATTCAAAAATTTCTCTGTTAAGAAGCAAAGATAGAGACGGTTATACGGCTGTTCAATTGGAAATAATGAAAACTCCGAAAAGAAGCAAGAAAGTTGAGTTTAGAATTGAAGAAACTGACAAAGAAAAATTTAAGGTAGGAGATAGCGTTGTTGTTTCAATCTTTGAGCTTCAAGAAGAAGTTCAGATTAGTGGAACCTCCAAGGCGAAAGGTTTTCAGGGCGTGGTTAAGCGACATGGATTTGCTGGATCACCCAAGACTCACGGACACAAACATGATCTTAGAGCTCCAGGAGCTATCGGATCAGGATTTCCTGAACATGTAGTCAAAGGAAAACGAATGGCTGGAAGAATGGGAGGAGAAAGATCAACCGTTAAGAATGTGGAGGTAGCACTTATTGATGCAGAAAAGAATATAATCGGACTTAAGGGCGCTGTTCCCGGAATTCCTGGCGGAATAGTGGAAATTTATACCAAATAAAACAAGTATGCCTACAATCAAGACTTACAATTTAGAAGGAAAAGAAGTTGGAGAGTTGAAGCTTTCAGAAAAGGTTTTTGGTTTGCCAATGAACGATGATTTGGTTCATCAAGTTTTTGTTTCCATTTCTGCCAACAAACGACAAGTTTTGGCTCATACTAAAACGAGGGGAGAAAGAGCGGGAAGCGGAGTTAAACCTTGGAAACAAAAAGGAACAGGAAGAGCTAGAGTTGGATCGGTTAGAACTCCTGTTTGGAGAAAAGGAGGAGTAGTTTTTGGTCCGACAAATGAAAGAAATTTTGAAAAGAAAATTAACCAGAAAATGAAAGAAAAAGCTATTAAAATTGTTCTTAGTGGTAAGTTGGCCAGTGATGATATTGTTATTCTGGAAAATTTAAATATTAAAGAAAAAAAGACCAGCGAGTTTGCCAAAGTTTTTAGCAGTCTGAAGATTAAGGGCAGTTCTCTTTTTTCTTTTTCTGAGCAAGAGAAAGATTTGCGAATCTTTTCCAGAAATTTAAAAAAGAATTCCAATATTATGACCAGCCAGCTTAATGTTTTTGATATGTTGAATCATAAAAAGTTGATTTTTTCCAAAGAATCAGTGAAGTATTTGGAAGAAAAATACGGAAAGTAATTTTTGAAATTTAGCCGGAATGAAAAAGGAAACCGAAAAAAATAATAATGTTCAAGAAAATGAGTCTATAGCTTATCGGGTTTTGATTGAGCCGTGGATTACTGAAAGTTCAACTTCACTTATGGAACTTAACAAATATGTTTTTAAGATTTCTTCCAGAACCAACAAGAGTGAAGTGAAAAAGGCTATCAAGGAACTTTACGGAGTGGAAGTTTTGGGCGTTAATACGGTTAGTATTCCTAAAAAATTTAGAACACAAGGCAGAACGCAAGGTTGGAGAAGCGGTTTCAGGAAAGCAATAGTGACAATTAAGGAAGGAGCTAAAATTGATTTTTTTGAAGGAAAATAGAGTAAAAAAATATGGCTATTAAAATTTACAAAAAGAATAATGCCGGAAGAAGAAATATGTCGATTGTTAAATCGGATATTTTAACCAAGAAAAAACCGGAAAAATCCCTCTTGGCTCCAATAAAAAGCAAAGCTGGCCGATCGCACGGAAAAATTTCAGTCAGACATCAAGGAGGGGGACACAAGAGAAGATACCGAATTATTGATTTTAAACAAGATAAGTTTGGAATTCCTGCTAAAATTGAAGCAATTGAAAGAGATCCGAACAGAAGCGCTTTTATTGCTTTGATAAATTTTTTTGATGGAGAAAAGCGTTATGTTTTGGCAACGGAAAAAATGAGAGCTGGTCAAGAAATTTTCTTTGGTCCGGAAGCACCTATCAAAGAAGGAAATAGAACCTTAATCAAAAATATTCCGGTTGGAACAACCATTTCCAGTGTGGAATTTTTTCCGGGAAAAGGTGCGCAGGTGGCGAGAAGTGCCGGATCAAGTGCCTCCTTGGCGGCGGTTGAGGGAAAGAATGCTCAAATTAAAATGTCTTCCGGAGAAATAAGATTGGTAAGCAGTGATTGTTATGCTACGATAGGGCAAGTAAGTAATTTTGAACATAATGCCATAAGAATCGGAAAGGCTGGAAGAAAAAGACATATGGGAGTGCGTCCAACAGTCAGGGGAACAGTAATGAATCCGGTTGATCATCCTCATGGAGGTGGAGAAGGAAGACAAGGAATCGGACTTAAACATCCGAAAACCCCTTGGGGAAAACCAGCGCTCGGAAAGAAAACCAGAAAGAAGCATAAATATAGTGATAAGTTTATAGTAAAAAGAAGAGCTAAGAGAAGATAATATTAGAAAAATATGACTCGCAGTCTAAAAAAAGGTCCCTTTGTGGATGAAAGATTAATAAAGAAAATAGTTGACAAGAAAGCTGGCGACAAGTCAGTCATCAAAACTTGGTCAAGATCATCAACCATTTCTCCGGAAATGATCAGTTTTACTTTCGGAGTTCATAATGGCAAAGATTTTATTCCGGTTTTTGTGACCGAGGATATGGTGGGTCATAAGTTGGGAGAATTTTCTCCGACTAGAAAATTTTTGAAGCATGGTGGAAAGATGCAGAAAGAACTGGAGATAGCGGCGAAGCAAAAAGAATTGGATGCGGCCAAAGCGGCTAAAGCCAGCACAGAAACTAAGAAGAAATAACTAAATTTCAATGAAAGTATCAGCAAAATTAAACAATATAAGGATCGCTCCCAGAAAAACTCGGCTGGTGGCTAATTTGATTAAGGGCTTGGATGTTGACGAAGCGATCAATCAGTTAAACTCAACGGTCAAGGGCGGTTGCGAACCATTTTTAAAACTTCTTCAAAGCGCTGTTGCTAATGGAGAAAATAATTTTGGAATAGACAAAGCCAATATGTTTGTTTTTAATGCTTTGGTTAATGAAGGACCCGTTCTCAAAAGATGGAAACCCAGAGCTTTCGGAAGAGCGGGAAGAATTCTCAAGAGAACTTCTAAGATAGAATTAATTCTGGAAGAAAGAGTTGAAGGTAAAGGAAGAAAAACTAAAGAACAGTTGGAGCAAGAAAGAAAAAGCAGAGAGGAAAAAAGAAAGAAAGAAATGAAGCAATTGGAAAAAGACCAGGATGCAAAGGAAAAGGAAACAGTTAAGAAAAAAGAAGTGAAACAGGAAAAAGACAATAACGAGTTGCGTTCCAAGGAAAATAAAGGTTCCTGGACCAACAAAATTTTCAGAAGAAAATCAATGTAATTAGCGAAATATTAGATATTATTTATGGGACATAAAGTAAATCCAGTCGGACTTCGCATAGGAATAACCAATACTTGGAAGTCTAAATGGTTCAGTAAAAAAGATTACAAAAAGAATGTCAAAGAAGACATTGAAATTAGAGCGGCCATTATGAAAAAATGGAAAAGCGCTTTGGTTTCCGATGTTGAGGTTGAAAGATCGCCGGCGATGATAAGATTTATTATCAAAACTGCCAGACCGGGAGTTTTAATTGGACGAGGTGGAAGTGGCATATCTGATATTCAAAATTTCATCAAAGTTAATTTTTTGAAAAACAGGAAGACTGAACTTAAGATAGACATTCAAGAAATAAGAAGTATAGAGGAAGATTCTTCCGTTATTGCTCAGAGTTTAGCAGAGCAAATTGAGAAGAGAATGCCGTTTAGAAGAGCAATGAAAACTATGCTGGAACAGGTTTATAAAAATAATAATATTAAAGGAGTGAAGATTGAAATGAGTGGACGGTTGGGCGGAGCGGAGATGTCAAGAAGAGAATGGTCGGCTAAGGGAACTTTGCCGTTGCATACTCTTCGGGCTGAGATAGATTTTTCCCGAGCGACTGCCTTTACAACCTATGGAACCATCGGAGTTAAGGTTTGGTTATGTAAAGGAGAAAAGTTTTAGTGATATTAAGTTTAGTTATTAGTTGTTAGATTCCAATCGTATGTTAATGCCAAAAAAAGTTAAACACCGAAAGATTCAAAGAGGCGGAAAGATTAGAGGAAAAGCTAATCGCGGAAGCGATATCAGTTTTGGAAGCTTTGGATTGAAGTCAATGGGAGCCAGCCTGGTTTCTTCCAGACAGATTGAAGCTTCCAGAAGAGCGATGACCAGATATATTCAAAGAGGTGGAAAAGTTTGGATTAGAATATTCCCGGACAAGCCAATGACGAAAAAAGGTGATGAGACTCCGATGGGAAAAGGAAAAGGAGCCGTTGATCATTTTGTGGCAGTTGTGAAACCGGGAACAGTATTGTTTGAGATGGATGGAGTGAAAAAGGAAATTGCCAAAGAGGCGATGCGACTGGCATCTCACAAATTAAGTGTCAAAACCAGATTTGTAGAAAAAGACGAAGAATAATTTAAGAGGATTTTATAATTTTATGAAAGCTAAAGAACTCAGAGAAAAAACCCAAGAAGAACTCAAGAAGCTTTTGGCGGAAAAAAGAGAATCTGTCCGAAAAGTAAGATTTGATATTGCTGTCAAGCAAGCTAAAAATAATCGGGATCTGAGAAAAGACAAGCGGGAGATTGCCAGAATTTTGACCTTAATAAGCGAGAATAAATCAAAATAATGAAAAGTGATAACTCAAAGAATAAAATAATTATCAGAAAAAAAGGAATCGTGGTTTCGGATAAATCCGACAAAACGATTGTTGTGGCGGTTGAAAGCTTTAAGACTCATCCGAAATATGGCAAGAAATACAAATCAACCAAGAGATACAAAGCTCATGATGGAGAAAATAAATATAAAATAGGAGACAAAGTGGAAATTATTCCCTGTGCTCCAATAAGCAAAGATAAGAGATATAAAGTAGTATAAGTTGAACATAGAGTAATTATATGATACAACCAGAATCAAAATTGAAGGTGGCTGACAATTCAGGAGCAAAGATGATTAAATGCTTCAAGGTTTTGGGCGGTTCCAAAAGAAGGTTTGCCGGAATTGGAGATGTAATTGTCGCTTCGGTTAAGGTAGCGGAGCCAAGAGGAATGGTGAAAAAAGGAGATAAGGTGCGAGCGGTGATTGTGAGACAAAAAAAAGAACTTCGCAGAAGAGACGGATCTTACATTAGATTTGATGAAAATGCGGCAGTTATTTTGGACGGAAAAGAACCAAAAGGAACCAGAATTTTTGGTCCGGTGGCCAGAGAGATCAGGGAAAAAGGATACAATAAAATTGTTTCCTTAGCTCCGGAAGTATTATAAATTTTTGAAATTTTGATAAATTTTAGAATAAGAAAATGGCAAAGATAAAAAAAGGAGATCAAGTAAAAATGTTAACCGGAAAAGACAATGGTAAATCGGGAAAGATTGTCGGAGTTTTCTCTGAAGAAGGCAAGGTTGTTGTCGACGGTTTGAATTTGATGAAAAAACATTTGCGACCCAAGAAAGAAGGAGAAAAAGGTCAAAGAGTTGAAATTCCAAGAAAGATTGATGTTTCCAATGTTGCCCTAATTTGTCCTAAATGCGGAAAAGAAACCAGAGTTGGATTTAAGGTGACAGAAAAAGGAAAATTTAGAATTTGTAAAAAATGCGCAGCGGAAATTTAGTATAATTTTATGAATATTAGAGAAAAATATCAAAAACAAGCGATTCTGGAACTTAAAAAAAAGTTTGGTTTTAAGAATGCGATGCAGGTTCCGAGAATTGAGAGGGTGGTGGTTAATGTCGGAGTGGGAAAGATGACTAAGAATGCTGACCAAGTAAAAGAAGTTAAGGAAGCTATAGTAGCAATTGTCGGACAAAATCCGGTTATGACAAAAGCGAAAATATCCATTGCCGGATTCAAATTGAGAGAAGGAATGGAGGTTGGAGTCAAAGCCACACTGAGAGGAAGAAGAAAATGGGATTTTTTAGACAAACTAGTGAATGCGTCTATTCCAAGAATTAGAGATTTTCAAGGAATTAAACAATCATCAGTGGATAAAAACGGCAATCTGAATTTAGGTATCAAAGAGCATCTTATTTTTCCGGAAATTTTTCCGGAACAAGTAAGAAATATTTTTAGCTTGCAAGTTAATGTGGTGACTACAGCTAAAAACCAAGCAGAAGGAATAGAACTTTTTAGACAGCTTGGGTTTCCAATAGAGACCGAATAAATTTATATAGGATAAATTAAGTAAGACAATTATGGCAAAACAATCAGTTATCGCTAGGGCAAAAAAAACACCGAAATTTTCTACCAGAGAAGTCAGGAGATGTTGGAAATGCGGAAGAAAGCACGGATATATGAGAGAATTTGATCTCTGTCGGATTTGTTTTCGGGAATTGGCTTCAACAGGTCAATTGCCTGGGGTTAAGCGATCAAGTTGGTAATCAATTTAGTTTTGACGATTTGCTGTTTGGGTAATTATTCAGATATGGAAAGATTGCAGTTGTCAATTATAAAAAGAAATTATATAAAAAATTTATGTCAGATACAATAGCAGCCATGTTAACCAGCATAAGAAATGCTCAGCGAGCCGGACACGGAGAAGTCTTGGTTAGTTTTTCCAAGATTAAATTTGCTGTTGCTAAAATTCTTGAAAAAGAAGGTTTTGTTGATATGGTTTCGGAATGTAAAAACGAGAAAGACTGGAAGCTTATCAAAATCAATTTAAAATATTATAAGAATTCCAACACCAGCAAAGTTCCGGCTATCAATGACATTCAAAGAGTGAGCAAAGAAGGAAATCGTGTATATGTCAAAAGCAAAGAAGTTGAAAAAGTGAAAAACGGCTATGGATTGGCAATCATTTCAACTTCCAAAGGAATTATGACCGGAGAAGAATCACGGAAAGTTGGATTGGGAGGAGAATATGTTTGTCGGGTTTGGTAATAAATATTTTTGAGATAATTCAGAGATTTTAATTTTATGTCTAAAATTGGAAAAAAACTTATAACTATTCCGGAAGGAGTTGAGGTCAAGATGGAAAAAACCTATTTGGAAGTCAAAGGATCCAAGGGGACTTTGAAATTGGATTTGTCCCGGGAGGTTAAAATTGAAATTGAAAACAAGGAAGTGAGGGTTTTGAAAAATGATAAAATAAAAAATTCCCAGGCTTTTTGGGGACTTTATCGTTCACTTATTCAAAATATGATTGTTGGAGTCAAGGATGGATTTGAAAAAAAATTAGAACTTCAAGGAGTGGGTTATCGTATGGCAGTCCAGGGGAAAAAAATTAATTTTGCTTTAGGCTTTTCCCATCCGGTTGAAGTGGAAGTTCCTGAGGGTTTGGAGGCGAAAATAGAAGGCAATATCCTGTCTATTTCCGGAGTTGATAAGCAAAAAGTCGGACAGTTTGCCGCTGAGATTAGAAGCCTCAAAAAAGTTGAGCCTTATAAAGGAAAGGGAATCAGGTATCAGGGAGAGCAGGTTAGGCGAAAAACAGGAAAGAAAGCGGCTGCTAAATAGTTTTAATAGAATCAAAAAAGAGAAAAAGTATGAAAAATAATAGTCGTAATGAAAATAGATTACATAGGAAAAGACGAGTGCGTGCCAAAATTTCTGGTACCGAAAGTCGTCCAAGATTGTCGGTTTTCAGAAGTATTTTGTCTTTTCGGGCGCAGGTGATTGATGACAAAAAAGGAATTACCTTGGTTTCTTCGGATATTTCAAAAATTAAGGCTAAAAACAACATTTCGGGAGCCTTGGATTTGGGAAAAGAAATAGCCAAGATATGCCTTGAAAAAGGTATTTCAGAAGTGGTTTTTGATAGATCTGGCTACAAATTTCATGGTAAAGTTAAGGCTTTGGCTGATGGAGCCAGAGAAGGCGGACTCAAGTTTTAATTATCAAAAAGTTATTAATTTATTATGGCAAAAGACAATAAAAAATTTAGAGGAAAAAGAGAAAAGCCGGAATATGACCAAAAACTTTTGGATTTGGCTAGGGTTACCCGAGTAGTCAAGGGAGGTCGTCGTTTCCGATTCCGGGCTACCTTGGTGATTGGCAATAGAAAAGGCAAAGTAGGCGTTGGGGTTGGAAAAGGAGCGGATGTTTCTGAAGCTATTAGAAAAGCTTTTGATGATGCCAAAAAGAATTTAATTGTTGTTAAAACTGCCAAAAATACTATTCTTCACAATGTTGAACACAAATTGGGAAGTGCTAGAATAATTTTGAAACCGGCTCCGGAAGGAAGAGGAATTGTGGCCGGAGGAGCGATTAGAAGTGTTGTTGATTTGGCCGGAATTAAGGATATAGTTTCCAAATCATTAGGAACTGCTAATAAATTAAATGTGGCTAGAGCTACTGTTGCCGCTCTCTTGAGTTTTGATATTTCCCGTTCAAGAAAATCACGAAAGAATATTGAAAATAAGAAGCAGGATTAGAATAAAAAATTATGCAAATCAATAATTTAAAACTTAGCGTTAGGAGAAAGAAAAGAAAGGTTGTCGGCCGAGGAGGCAAAAGAGGAACTTATGCCACTCGTGGAATCAAAGGACAAAAATCCAGATCGGGAGCTTCTATTGATCCGCTGTTTGAAGGAGGAAGATCAACATTGGTTGATCATATGAAAAAGAAGCGAGGATTTACTTCTCACAAGTCTTTCAAAAACAATATTAATATTTCTCAATTGGAAAAGAATTTCAAGGATGGCGAAACGGTTGGGATAGAAAGTTTGGTGGAAAAAGGAATTTTGGACAAAAGACTTTCCAAAAACGGAGTGAAGATACTTTGCCAAAAGGAAAATAAGCTAAGCAAAAAACTTACTATAGAAAAAAATATCGGTCTGAGTGCTTCTTCAAAGAAAATGATTGAAGAAATCGGTGGAAAAGTGCTAGCTTCCTAAGGCTAGCCTTTTTTTACTTTTGAATTTATTGGGGAAAAAGGCTAAAATAAACTGGTAGGATAATTTTTTGAAAATAAAACATTTAATTGTGAAATAAAAAATATGTTGGAAAAATTGGGACAAATTTTTCGAGTCAAGGATATCAGAAACAAGATTTTTTTTATTTTGGCGCTTTTGGTGGTTTTTCGTTTGGCGGCTAACATTCCGGTTCCCGGAATTGATCAGACGCAACTCAAGAGTTTTTTTGAAGGCAATCAACTTTTTGGTTTGCTTAATCTTTTCTCGGGTGGCGGTTTAAGTAGTATTTCAATCGTAATGTTAGGTGTGGGGCCATATATTACCGCTTCAATCATTATGCAACTTTTGACGATGATTATTCCTAGATTGGAACAAATCCAAAAGGAAGAAGGAGAAGCGGGTAGGCAAAAATTCAATCAATGGACTCGGTTGGCGACTGTGCCATTGGCCGCTCTTCAGACTTTTGGAATGCTTTCACTTTTCAGAAGCCAAGGAATATTTTCAGCTTCTTTGAGTTCTTTTGAAATTTTCAATTTGATTGTCATTTCGGTGGCTGGAACGATATTTTTAATGTGGCTTGGAGAAATTATTACTGAGAAAAAAATCGGCAATGGAGTATCACTCATAATTTTTGCCGGAATTGTCGCCAGTTTGCCTTCGGCTGTTTCTCAAGTTTTAGCTACTTGGGATTCGTCTCAATTTTTTCTTTATGTTTTGATTTTAGCGGTGATTGTGGCGGCGATTGCAGCAGTGGTTTTTATGACTGAGGGGCAAAGAAACATTTCAGTTTCTTATGCCAAGAGAATTAGGGGAAATAGAATGTATGGAGGTACTTCTTCTCATTTGCCACTTAGAGTTAATCAGGCAGGTGTAATCCCAATAATTTTTGCGATGTCAATTATGCTTTTTCCAGGAATGATTTCCGGATTTCTTTCCGCTTCTTCCAATGAAACGGTGGCGGGAATTGCCAAGTCGGTGGGGAATCTTTTTCAGAATCAAGCTTTTTATGGAACGCTTTATTTTATTTTAGTGGTGGCTTTCACCTATGTTTATACTGCAGTTGTTTTTGATCCGGGGAAAATTTCCGAGTCGCTTCAAAAACAAGGCGGATACATCCCAGGAATTCGTCCGGGAAAAAACACTTCAGAATATCTTTACCGAGTGATGAATAGAATCACTCTTTCGGGAGCGATGTTTTTAGGGCTGATTGCAATTTTGCCTTTTATTGTCCAATGGGCAACTAATATGAAATCAATTTCTATTGGCGGAACCGGTCTCTTGATTGTAGTTTCGGTTGTGATTGAAACTATCAAGCAAATTGAAGCTCAATTGGTAATGCGAGATTACGAAGGATTTTAGCAATACAGTTTGATTTCAAAATCTGATGAATATATTGGTTTTGGGGCCGGCAGGTTCCGGCAAGGGAACTCAGGCGGAAAAATTGGCAGAAAAGTTTAATCTCATTCATATTGATTTGGGAAAAATTTTGCGTCAGGCAGCTAAAGCCAAAACAGAATTGGGAAAAAGAATTCATAAAATTATCAATATCAAAAAAGAACTTGTTCCGAAAGAAATTGCTAAGGAGGTTTTGCATTTGGAACTTTCTTCCATTCCCATAAAGCAAGGTATAGTCTTTGACGGAGTGCCACGAAGTCTTGATCAGTTGGAGTATTTTAAAAAAGCGCTTGGAGATTTGGGAAGAAAAATTGATCAAGTTTTTCAAATTGAACTTTCTGAAGAGGATGGCATCGCAAGAATAGTTAAAAGAGTTTTTTGTGTGAAATGCAAAGCTGGTTTTATTTTAGGAAAAGAAGTGGAAAATCTGGATTCTCAGTGTCCGATTTGTGAAAGTGTTTTGGCAAAAAGAGAGGATGATACCGAGGCGGGGGTGAGAAAAAGATTTCGGGTTTTTCAAGAAGAAACTTTGCCGGTTTTGGCGGAATTTGAAAAAGCGGGAATTTTGCGAAAAATTAATGGCGATCAAAATCCGGAAGCGGTGTTTCAAGAAATATTGGAAAATATAAACAACAAATAGTTGGTATGATTATCAAGAAGAATAAAAATCAAATAGCGGCGATGCGAGCGGGTGGCAGGATCTTGGCCGGAGTGATGGCTGAATTGGGGAAAATGACTGTTCCGGGAAAAAGCACTTGGGAAATAGATCAATTGGCGGAAAAACTAATCCTTGCTTCCGGTGGCAAACCAGCTTTCAAAGGTTATGGTGATCCTCACAATCCTTTTCCGACGACGATTTGCGCCTCAATTGATTCAGAAATTGTTCATGGTTTGCCTAGCAAAAAAAAGATACTCAAAGAAGGAGAGCTTTTCAAGATTGACATCGGAATGAAATATCAAGGGATGATAACTGATATGGCGAGGACTTTTGCGGTTGGTCATATTTCTCCGGAAGCGAAAAAAATTATGGAGGCGACCAAAAAGTGTTTGGATCTTGGAATTTCCAAATTGGCGCCGGAAAGAAATTTGGAAGATTTCGGTCGGGCGGTGGAGACTTATGCTAAGGCGGAGGGATTTTCGGTAGTGCGGGATCTGGTGGGGCATGGAGTGGGAGTGGATCTTCACGAGGATCCGATTATTCCCAACTATGTTCCCAAGAAGAATTTTGGCGAAGATGTGATTTTGGAAGAGGGGATGACTTTAGCGTTGGAACCGATGCTTAACGCCGGAACTTTTTATACTAAGTTGGCTCCGGACGGTTGGGCTTGGCAAACCAAAGACGGAAAACTAAGCGCTCATTTTGAAGATACAGTGGTGATTATTGAAGACGGTTGTGAAATTTTGACCAGATAAGTCTTTTAAGCCTAGATTCCCGCTTTCGCGGGAATGACACTAAATAGTTTTTTGAAAAATAAAAAACTCCGAGGAGCCCGGGATTTGTTTCCGGACTCAACTCGGAGCTGGGCTACTTGGTGGTAGCCAGTATCGTCTTTTCCCTTTCCTCCTTTTTTTTCTGGAAGAAAAAAGAAGTCATTGTGTCCGGGTTGCTCCCAGAAATCCAAATAGCTATCTTATTTGGATTTTTTCTCCTTTCTTTCCGCCACTCATCCGGTGGTGGACCACTGACACAAGTAATTTTTTGGAAAATCTCATCCCCGCGGGGATGAGGACCCATGACTACTCCCCACTGGAGTAGGAAAGTGCGCATTGGCAATTGATTATTTTCTATTTCTCTCGGCGTTTCCGCCAAAAAAAATGAAAATAATGAAAATACCACTATTGCCAAACAAAAAATTTTTTTCAAGGTTTCTTCCTCCCCATTTCTCTTTGTGGTTGTTAATTCTATCATATTTTTTCATAAAAGTCAAATGAACAAGCAAGATTTAGCTCAAATAAAGAAAATTTTAGCCATAGACTTTGGAGAATCCAAAGTTGGTTTGGCGATGGCGGAAACAGAAACAAAAATCGCTTTTGCTTTGGGGATTTTGAAAAATGATGCCGAATTTTGGGAAAAACTTCAAAAAATAATCCGGGAAAACGAAGTTGATTTTGTGATTATTGGCAAACCGAGGTGGATTACTGAAAAAAAAGACAAAATTCAAAATTTGGCGGAAAAAATAAATAAAGATTTGGAAATAAAAGTGCAAGTGGTGGAAGAAATGTTTACTAGCAAGATGGCGCAAAATAATTTGAAAGAGGCGGAGAAGAAAAATATTGGGCTAGATGATGCTGAGGCGGCTCGGATAATGTTGGAAGACTATTTGGGCAATTAACAGTTTTTGTGGTAAAATTAAACAAACTTAGAAAATAATTTTTTCTTATTAATCATATGGAACAAAATCCTTATTTGTCAGTTATTATTCCGTCCTACAAAGAAGCAGAACGACTGGTGAAGAATTTAATGGAAATCAAAGAGCATTTGGTTTCTAAAAATTATTCTTATGAGATCTTGGTGGTGGTGGATGGTTCGCCGGACAATACGGCGGACATTGCTCGCAGCTATCAAGATAAAATTGAAAATTTGCGAGTCATTGATAACAAAGAAAATCACGGAAAAGGATTTGTTGTTCGTCAAGGACTCTTGGAAGCTAAAGGAGAAATTTGTTTGTTTCTGGACGCTGATGGTTCCACTTCCATTTCCCATTTGGATAGTTTCTTGCCTCAATTCAAAGAAGGTTATGATGTCGTAATTGGCTCGCGGGACATCAAAGGTTCATTTATCCAAGTGCACCAACCAAAATATCGGGAAATTATGGGTGATATGGGAAATTGGCTAATTAGAATTGTTTTGGGTCTTTGGAGTTTTCCGGATACTCAATGCGGTTTTAAGATGATTTCCGGAAAAGCAGCCAAAGAAGTGGCTAGCCGAATGGTGGTAGATCGTTTTGGTTTTGATTTTGAACTGATAATTTTAGCCAAAAAATTGGGCTATAAGATCAAGCAAATGCCCGTTCGTTGGTTAAACGAAGATGGTTCAACGGTCAACTTGACCGGACCCAATGGATTTGTTCAAGTGGTTATTGATCTTTTCAAAACCAAATGGCGACTTATGACGGGAAAATATAATTTGAAAAAATAAAAAGTTTTATTTAAGTTTTTTGTTTCTCAAAAAAATAAAAAAATAAAAAAGTGGAAGAAAAAGAATTAAAAATAAAAACCAATCGGATTTCGGAGTTGCGTCAGGATTTGGTGACGGGTGATTGGGTGGTGATTGCAACAGGACGAGCTAAACGAGCGGAAGATTTTTCTCAAAATAAAAAAGAAAAACTTCCGGAAAATCCGGACAAGAAATGCTTTTTGTGTTATCCGGAAGAAACCGGACAAGAAAAAGATAAGCTGATTTACAACACTCCGTCAGGCGATTGGAGTCTTCGGGTTTTTCCCAATAAATTTCCGGCCTTTAAAACCGATGAAGAAGTTAATTATTTTGAGGAAGGGCCGTATTTTGCGATGGAGGGCACCGGGTATCATGAAGTGATTGCTACTCGTGATCACAATCGTCAAATTGCTCAAATGAGCGCTCTTGAAGTAGCGGAAATTATGGATGCTTATCAAGATCGCTATCTTGATTTGATGAACAAACCGAATGTCAACTATATTGAAATATATCACAATCACGGTTCGGAAGCGGGAGCGACGGCGGTTCATCCTCACTCGCAATTGGTGGCTATTCCGGTAATTTCTCCTTATATAAAATCTGAATTGGACGGAGCGGAAATATATTATCGCCAAAACAGAGAATGTGTTTTTTGCACTATGGTGGATTGGGAAATTAGGAACAAAAAAAGAATTATTTTTGAAAATGATGATTTTGTGGTTTTTTGCCCTTTTGCCAGTCGGGCGGCTTTTGAAGTCTGGGTAATGCCCAAAGCGCACCAGCCATACTTTGAGAGAATGAATGATTTGGCCAAGAAAAATGCTGGTGAAGCACTTCAAGTGGCAATTGGAAAACTTTCCCGAGCTTTGGGTGACTCGGCTTATAATTTTTATCTTCACACTTCACCTTGCGATGGCAAAGACTATCCGCATTATCATTGGCACATTGAAATTCTGCCTCGGACTTCGGTTTGGGCGGGTTTTGAACTTTCAACTGGAATTGAAATTTCCACCATTGAACCGGAAAAAGCGGCAGATTTTTTGCGCAAATCATAGTTTTTACAATTATGATTTCAACGGCTGTTTTTGGAAAAACTTTTAATACTAATGGAAGAAAAGAACCAAAGTGTCTCAGAAATTTCAGCGAAAAATTGAAGACTTTGTTTGTGAAAATTGTGGTTTTTTTGTCCAGGGGAACGGTTATACCAACCATTGTCCCGAATGTCTTTTCAGTAAGCATGTGGACAATTTTCCGGGAGACAGGAAAAATAAGTGTGGCGGATTGTTGGAACCGGTTGGCATAAAATTGGAAAAAGGAGAAAAGATAATAATTTTTCGTTGTCAAAAGTGCGGAGAAGAAAAAAGAAACA
>CAZIFD010000007.1:0-1740 GCA_964538685.1 uncultured Bdellovibrionales bacterium | reverse complement strand
ATATAGGACAGTAACAATTTAATTTAAGCGGTGGATTTTTGCTTCAAGCAAATTCATCGGGTGTTTGCCTATGAAAAACAGCAAGCCCAACGGCACGCATTATTTAATTGGTTTGTCCGGTTGCGACAAAGTGCAACTCAATGATATGTCTTTTTGGAAAAAAACTCTTCTTGAGGCTTCCAATGAAGCTCAAATTCCGGTTCTCAAAAATTATTTTTATCAATTTGAACCTCAAGGTTTGACCGGTTTTTTACTCCTAGCTTCTTCGCATATTTCAGTTCACACTTGGCCAGAACTAGGCTATGCGGCTCTGGATGTTTTTACTTGTTCCGATCAAGAAAGAACTCAAAAAGCGGTTGATTTTATTTTGAAAGAAATTAATTTCAAAAAGAAAAACATCAAAAAGAGAAGGCGGGGATATGTGGTAGAAAATTAATCCTTTTATTTTCTTAAAAAAATGAAAGAAATTAAGGATGAAACAATCAACTTCGGAGAGCATTTGATGATTGACGGATACCTTGGCAATCCGGAAAAACTTAACGACAAAAATCTGGTTTATGATTTTTTGAATGATCTTCCGGAAAAAACCGGAATGCAAAAAATTATGGATCCGGTCATCAAGGAATTTCCCGGAAACAAAATTAAGGATCCGGGAGGATTTTCCGGTTTTGTGATGATAGCTGAATCGCATTTGAGCATTCACACTTTTCCCAAGAGAAAATTTGTAAGTGCTGATTTTTATACTTGTAAAAACGGATTAGATCGTGATTTGGTGATTCGGTATCTCAAAGAGGCTTTTGATTTGGGAGATATGGAAATTAATTTTGTGAAAAGAGGGACAAAATATCCGAAAGAAAATTTGGCATAAGTTTTTAATGCGGTTATTCAAGACGGTAATGATTTTGTGAGACTTCAAGGAAAAATAGAACAGAGTGGGTATCCTGATCACAGGGAGATGATTAAAAAGGGAAGTGAGATATGGAAAAATAGCCAGGATGTTAAGTTTTGGATAGGAAAAATGATGGAATGAAAAGGGTGTATGTATGTTTTTTTTAAATGAGCTATTTGAGTCATTTTTTGTAGCTTGAAGAAGAAATATTTTTGAGCCAAAAAGGTTTGTTTGAGCCAAAAATGTCAAAACTGGGATTGACAGAAGGTTCAAGATGCGCTATGATGGCGGGTCAGTGTCGGAAAGCACATTTTTTAATGTCCGAAAGGTGCCCCTGCGGGGGAAAGGAAAAAGTCATGAACATGAAAAAGTTAGTAATAATGTTTACCGTCGTGATGACGCTGGCCTTCGGCCTGGCCTCCATGGCCATGGCGACCATGGCCGAGGAAAAAGAGAGGAAGTATGGCTTTTCCTTGACTTCCAATTTTTATCCAAGTGGATTTGTTGGTTCACTTGGCTACCGGACCAATATTGGTTCGGTGCTCATCACCGAGCTCACCCAGGATCTGGGTGGCGGGGTCTACGCATATGCGTGGAACCTCACCGGGCTCAAAGAGGGCGGGTTGGACGAGACCGACTTCAACTTGGGCTGGGCGGGCGACTTCACCATCGCTGGTATCCAGCTCAAGGCCGACCTCGGCGTTGGCTACTGGGACCTTCGGAACCGCTTCGGCTCCGGCGGGCCTCAGACCGACTACTGGAACATCTGGACCGAAATCGGCCAGGAGTTCCAGGCGGCCGAGAACCTCAAGGTGCTGGTCTACGCCCGGCCCGAGTGGGTGGAAGCGGTC
>CAZIFD010000006.1:0-56781 GCA_964538685.1 uncultured Bdellovibrionales bacterium | reverse complement strand
TCCCAAATCTTCCACATGAGGTTCGGTCGCAGCAATTTTAATAATTGTTTTTCCCGGAAGAGAGCTAGCCAACATCATAGCGTTTTCTGTGGCTGTTACGGAAAATTCTTGAAGCACTATTTTACCTGCTTTTTTGGCGGTGGAATTAATATGATAAAAATTTCCATTCTGAACTATTTGAACTCCCATCTTCGCCATCGCATCAAAATGAGTTCCGACTGGTCGCGCTCCGATTACACATCCGCCAGGATGAGCAATTTTGAAGTTTGGAAATCTGGCACTAAGTGAACCCAAAAACAAAATAGAAGAACGAAGTTTTTTTACTTTTTCCCAATCCATTTTTTCTGGATCAATATTTTCTGCTCTCACACTCACCTCCCTTTCTGAAAGCCACTTTATTTCCACTCCCATACTCTCCATAATTTCAAGCATTCTGAAAACATCCTCAATTAAAGGAATATTAGAAATCACACATTCTTCTTTGGTTAAAAGCGTAGCGGCCAAAATCGGCGTAGTGGCGTTTTTTGACCCCCGAACTTCAATTTCTCCTTCCAATTTTTTTCCGCCCTCAATTTCAAAATATTCCATAAAATAAGCCTTAATTTTAGTATTCTATCTTCCATTATGGTATATCAAAAGGAACTAAAAATCAAATTTTTTCTAAAAACAAAAACTGCCTCAATTTAGTTGAGACAGTTTTCTGAAGTCCTAATTATTTCTTCATTTTTCTTCTAATAAAAGCTGGTATTTCCAATTCGTCATCTTCATCCTCTGTTAACTTGTCATCTGAATATAAATTTTTCGGACGAACCGGCTTAGGAGGAACTTTTTCTTCAATTATCATTCGCGACTCACTTTTATCCGGAAAAGTTATTCTGCCTAAATTATCTTCAATATTTTTATCAAGTTCGCTTTCTTTTTCTTTGAGCTGGCTAGTTGCCACTCTTGTTATTCTTTGCGCCGTGTTTTCACTCACCCTATCAGCATCAAAACCGGTCGCTACGACTGTAATTTGAATTTCACCTTTTTTCACTGCCTCGTCCACCACTGCTCCAAAGATTACTTTAGCATTAGGATCAATTGATTCGGTAATAATATTAGCCGCCTCATTAATTTCAAGCATCGTCAAATCTCCAGAACCGCAAACATTGAAAAGTACGCCTTTGGCTCCATCCACCGCTAATTCCAAAAGCGGACTGTTAATGGCTGCTTTAGCCGCTTCAGAAGCTCTTTCTTCCCCGCTCGCCACTCCAATTCCCATAAGCGCGCTACCACTATTTGACATAACCGCTCTAACATCGGCAAAGTCCACATTAACTATTCCCGGTTTAGTGATGAGATCGGAAATTCCTTGTACTCCCTGACGAAGCACATCATCCACAATTTTGAAAGAATTGATGAGGGTTGTTTTCTTGTCAATTATTTGAAGCAATTTGTCATTAGGAATGGTTATGAGAGTATCCACTCTTTCCTTAAGGTTCTCCAGACCTTCTTCGGCAATAGCCCTTCTCTGCGCTCCTTCAAAACTAAACGGTTTAGTTACGACCGCCACCGTCAAAGCTCCCAATTCTTTAGCTGTCTCCGCTACAATTGGAGCTGCTCCGGTTCCAGTGCCACCACCTAGCCCACAAGTTACAAAAACCATATCCGCCCCTTTCAAGACTTCCTGGATTTCATCTCGGTTTTCTTCCGCCGCTTGGCGCCCTACATCCGGATTCATTCCGGCTCCCAAGCCTTTGGTTAAATTTTTTCCAATATGAACTTTCTCTGAAGCTTTGTTATGATGAAGATCTTGGGCATCAGTGTTAATTGCCACGAATTCAATTCCTTTGAGTTTCGCCTCAATCATTCGGTTAATCGCATTTCCTCCAGAACCTCCGACTCCGACTACTTTTATTCTGGCAAAAGTTTCTACTGGTGGTTTTATTTCGGCCATATTTTTAGATTATCAACAACCCGCTTTAGGCTGTAAATTAAAATAATTAAAAGAAAGCACCAAACAAGCAAAAACGGCAATCTTCTTAGTAGTTAAATCTAACACAACGAAAAAGCCGTGTCAAATGCTTTTTTTTGTTTTTATTTTAATTTTTAGGGCAAAAATTTACCCAACCACTTGCGCATATTGTTGATCGTCCCATTCATATTGGAAGAAATATTCCCCATTATTTTTTTACCAGGAAACATTGCGCCTGATTTTGATGTTTGTCCGTTTTCTAAAGCCCAAAGAACCAAGCCAACCGAAGCCACAAAAGAAGGATCATCTACTTTGTCTATCAAACCGCCCAAGGGTTCAGGAAATCCGATTTGAACCGGAAGACCCAAAACATCCTTAGCCAAATCAACCACGCCGGGAATTTTAGCTGATCCACCCGTAAGCACTGCTCCGGCCGGAAGTAATTTTTCGCGACCGATTAATTTAAGTTCTTTGTTGACCATTTGAAAAATTTCTTCCAATCGGGCTTCCATAATTTCTGCCACATGTTGGCGAGAAACCGAGTCTTCTTCGTTTTCATCCAACTGAGCAAGATCAATCATTTCTTTTTTTCCGATTTCATTGGAAAGCGCATTGCCATATTCCAACTTAACTTTTTCCGCCACATCAATTGAAGTCCTGAGTCCTATTGCAATATCATTAGTAATATGCCCTCCACCCAAAGGAATGACTGCCGTATGTAAAACTTCATCTTCCTCAAAAACCACCACCGAAGTAGTTCCTGCGCCAATATCCACCAAAACCACTCCCAACTCTTTTTGTCTTTTATTAAGAGTAGCTTTGGAAGATGCCAAAGAAGCCAACACCAATTCTTCAATTTCAATTCCCGCCTGCTCTATACACTTGGTTGCATTTTTAATAAAAGGGGTGGATCCTTCAATGATTAATGAATCCACTTCCAAACGCACTCCACTCATCCCCAGAGGATCCTTGATATTTTTTTGGTCATCCAGAGAATAATTTCTGGGAATAATATGTAAAATTTCTTTGTTTTGAGGAACCGAAATAGCTTGCGCCGCATTAATCACACGGGCAATATCATCTTCAATCACTTCTCCATCCGCTCTTCCAACCGCCACTACCCCTTTGGAATATTGGGAAGAAATATGATTTCCAGAAATACTCACCACCGCCCTGTCAATAGTTATGCCAGCATTTCTTTCCGCTTTTTCCACTGAATCATTAACTGAATTAATCGTATCTTCAATATCAACAATCACTCCTTTCCGAACACCGGAAGAAGGAGCACTGCCAACACCTATTATCCTGGGCTTTTCTTCCTCGGGAAAAATCTGAGCAATCACCGTCCGGATATTTGCCGAGCCGATATCAATACCAACAATAATGTCTTTCCTTGACATTCTTTTTTTATTTTTATCTTTTAAACTTCTCCCTAAAATTATATTATAAAAAAATCATCCAGGCAATTATTTTTCCTCTCTCTAAACAGCTCCAAAAAAATAAGGATAGAATATTATTATTCCAATAATAAGAGCCAAAACAGAAGTCAGCAAAACTGCAGCCGCCATTAAATCCTTGATTAATTTGGCATAAGGATGAATCCGAGGCTTTAGAATATCCGTCACTCTTTCCACTACAGTGTTCATTAGTTCCGCCAAAAGAACTCCCATAATAACGAGAATAAGCACTACCATTTCGCTACGGGTAACTTGAAAATAAATCATTCCCAAAACTACCAGAAGAGCACAAAAAATTTCGTTTTGAAAATTCTTTTCATTGCGAAGAGCATAGGCCAATCCGCGAAGAGCATAACGCAAACTTTTCTTAAACTGTGAAAACCTGTTCATATTTTTTGACTAAATATATTTCTTACTTTTTTTTGAACAGAAAACATCTTCTCTCCATGACCAAAACCCAAAAGATGAAGCGTACCGTGAGAAACTACCTCCACAATCTCGCTCCGAATATCCAGCTGATTTTTCCGGCAATACTTTTCAATATCATCATAACATATTATCAGCTCTCCCAGAAACAATTCTGTTTCCAAACAATTTTCCAGTTTTTTCTGACTTTCAAATTCCGCAAAAGATAAAACATCAGTCGGTTGGTCTTTTTTCCGATACTTTTTGTTTAACTCTTGCATTTTTTTTTCGCTCAAATTAGCCAGACTGATTTCAATGATTTTCTCTTCACTCAAAACCACTTCGCTGTTTTGAATCGTAGCAACTATTATTTGCCTAAAATCAATATCCGAAAAATCATTCTTAATTTGGTCATTATTAAATTCTAACTTTATTTTCATAAAAAAAGAACGCCACAAAAAGTGGCGACTTTAAAAAATTTATTTCAATTCTTCCTCGGCGATTTTTTTAACCAGATTTCCATCCGCCTGTCCCTTGACCCGTCCCATAGCTGTTCCCATCACTTTGCCGATATCCGCTTTTCCGGACGCTCCGGTTTCAGCCACAACATTTCTAACAATTGAACGCACTTCTTCCTCGCTTAACTGCTTTGGCAAGTATTCCATTAAGATTTTCACTTCTTCTTCTTCTTTTTCCGCCAAGTCAGCTCTTCCACCTGTTTCATATTGCAAAATACTGTCCTTTCTTTGTTTGACCGCACGAGAAATCACTTCCATCACTTCGTTATCTTGAAGACCGGTATCTTTTTTCATCTTTTCTATTTCAACATTTTTGATCATAGAATCAATCATCCTGAGCGTATCTCGCTTAAGTGCGTCCCCAGCTTTCATCGCCTCTTTGAGATCATTTGCTATTTTTTGTTTTAGACTCATAAAAATAAACGGAGTTGTTAAGAATCCATTTTTGGCTTCTTGCAACTTAAAAAATTTAACTTACTTCACTAATTTCTTTTTAACATTTTTAAAATTAGCATCATCAAACTTTCCCATTTTTTTGAGTCTGTCAACAACTTTCCTGACTTTTGAATTATACATCGCTCCCTGACGCAATTCCCGCTTACTCTTTTCTTCTGACCGAAAACGCGATTTTCTGGCCTGAACCAAAACACCGCTCTGTTGAACCTTGCGACTGAATCTTCTGATAAGATTTTCCGAAGACTCACGATCTTTTCTTTTTACTTCAATCATAAAAAAACCTCCCTTCTCTAAAATATTATCTAAATATTAAAAAATTTAGATTCACTTAAAAATTTATCTTTCCGGCCGGATTTCTTCAAATAATCTCGCTCCTCCAATCAAATGCAAATGAATATGAGAAACTTCCTGCCCGCCATCTTTCCCCACCCGAAACAATAGTTTATATCCTTTTTCTGAAATATTCAAGTCCTTGGCAATTTGCTTGGCTGCCAAAAACATTCCACCAATCAATTCCTTGTCCGATTCTTCCAAATCATTAATAGTTTCAATGTGTCTTTTGGGAATAATTAAAATATGAACTGGAGCCAAAGGATTGACATCTTTGAAAGCTAAAATATTTTCAGTTTCAAAAAATATTTCGGTCGGAATTTCTTTTTTGGCTATTTGACAAAAAATGCACATTTATTTTTTGTAAGTCACAATATTATCTGATTTAATTTTTCTTTTAACCAAATCCACTAATTTTTCCACACCCACAGTCTCTTGTTCTCCGCCGTCCATATTTTTAACAATCACTGTTCCATCCAAAGCTTCTTTCTGCCCCAAAATCAAAGTGATATCAACTCCCAGTTTATTCGCTACCCGAAGTTGCGACTTAAGTCCGCCCCGTCCAAAACTTTCCGCTACCAAAATTCCGTTCTTTTCCAATTCCAAAAACATTTTAAGACTTTTCTTTTTAGCCAATTCTCCCAACTGAGCTAAAAATACTCTGGGTCTTGGCGCTCTGTAGGGCTTGACTTGAACTCTTTTCATTTCCATAATAACTCGCTCCACTCCCAAAGCAAATCCGATGGCCGAAGTTTCAGGACCGCCCAAATTTTTAATCAAACCATCGTACCTTCCACCACCTCCCAAAGAATTCTTTCTTCCTTCCTCACTGCCCGACCAGATTTCAAAAACTGTTTTAGTGTAATAATCAAGTCCTCGCACTAATTTTGGATTAATAACATAAGGCAAGTCTAATTCGTCCAAATATTCCAATAGGGTTTTGAAGTGCACTCGGCATTCATCACAAAGATGATCCACTGACTGAGGAGCGCTTGTTGCCACTTGAGAACACTTATCTTCTTTGCAATCTAAAACCCGAAGCGGATTTTTTTCTAATCGCCTTTTGCAATCTTGGCAAAGTTTTCCTTTTTTTGATTCCAAATAACTCACCAGAAGATCTCTGTATTCTTTGCGACAAACCGGACATCCGATAGAGTTAACTTGAATTTGAACTTCTTTGATTCCTAAATTTTGAACAGCTCGTGATGCGATTTGAATCATCTGCGCATCAATAATCGGATCAATTTCGCCAAAAGCGTCAAAATTGACTTGATAATGCTCGCGATACCGACCTTCTTGAGGACGATCGTAACGATAAATCGGACCGTAAGAAAAAAGTTTCACCGGCTTAGACAAAGAACTCATTCCATTTTGAATGTAAGATCGACAAATTCCAGCTGTCATTTCTGGGCGAAGAGCCACTCTGTCTCCGCCACGAGTAGTAAAAGAATACATTTCTTTTTCCACAATATCAGTTCCGTCCCCAATGCTTCGCAAATAAAGATCGTTCATTTCCACTAAGGGCACATCAATCCGAGAAAAACCGTAGTCCCGAGAAAGTTTGTCAAAAACCCTTCTGGCATGCTCCCAATAAGGCTGTTCTGCTGGCAAAATATCTTTCATTCCCCGAAGAGACTGAAAATTGCTGGTTTGAACAGTTTTTTTTGTTTCGTTCTTATTGGAAGTCTTTTTAGTGTTTGTGCTTTTTTTGGGTTGAGAAATTACAGCCTTGCGTTTATTGACCGGCAAAGATTTTTTAATATTGTTTTTTTTTGTTTTCCCTTGTTTTTTGGATTTTGCCGTAGTCATAATTTGAGAAAATAATTATAAAATTTAAAAAATATTAATTTTGTTCAAAGGCCAAGCCCTGAGAATTACCTTGCCAATAATATTTTCCTCGTTTATTGGCCCCCAGGAACGAGAATCGGAACTAAAGGATCGGTTGTCGCCCATTACGAAATATTCGTCGTTTCCAAGCTTGAGAACTAAATCACCCGTTGTCTTGACACTGCTATCAAGATAAGAACTTTCATCTAAAACAAACCCCGCTGGCTGATCGTCATTATATATTTTGACTTGTCCGTTTTTAATTTCAACTTTTTCTCCCGGGAGACCGACCACTCTTTTAATGAAATATTGGCTGGGGTTTTTGGGATAACGAAAAACTATCGGCCACTGCCTTTCCAATTTTTTGAACGGACCAATGTCCACCAATTTATCCTCTCCGCTTCCCAGCGCTATCTTTTTGTACCCGATTTCCCGAACAATCAAATATTCCTTGTTTTCAAAATTAGGCTCCATTGAAGCCCCCTGAACAAAAAACGGCTGAAAAAGAAAAAAACGAATGGGAGCAAAAATCAGGAAAGCCAGAAAAACAACCTTAATAACTTCCAACACAAAACTACCTACACCAACATAGGCCTCGCTGTTTTTCTCGCCATTTTGAACTGATTTTTTTCTCAAATCATCCATGTTGCTACTTCAAATTGCCCCCTAATGATACCAGAAAAAATCAGTCTTGGCAAGCTTAATTTTTCCCTTTAAAAAGCCTTGATTGACGATAACCTCTTTTGATAATATCATTCACTATAAATGGACATTATTAGAAAAACCAAAAAAAATCCGACTGAAGAAGCTTTTCGTGCCAGCCAAAAAACTATTTTCCCAAACAATCAAAATTCAGTTCAACCGTTATCTGAGACTAAGTCGCTTGCATCCAAAAAAAAGAACTCCTCTTTTTGGCTTAAAGGATTTTTCTTCTTTTTAGTTATTTTTATTTTGGGCAGTTTAGGATACGGCCTTTTTTGGATTGAAAAGATAAATTCTGTCGGCCGAAAAATCAATCCGGAAAGTTATCAAGAATTTTCTTTCCTAAACACTCTCAAAGAATTGGCCACCAATGATTATCCTCAATTGAAAGAAAATAACGGAAGAATAAATATTTTGCTCTTGGGAATCGCTGGAGAAAAAAAACCCGGCCAAAATTTAACTGATACGATTATGGTTCTCAGCTTCAACACGAAGAGCCATCAAGTAGCAATGCTCTCTCTGCCACGGGATCTTTTTGTTGAAGTTCCTCAAAGCTCCACCCGAGCCAAAATAAATTCCGTTTACCAAATCGGATTAGGCCCGGAAAAAAATAAAGAGTCCGGAGCCGGATTAATCAGAGAAACAGTTGAAGGCATTTTGGATCAAAAAATAAACTATTTCGTTATTCTTAATTTTGAAGGTTTTGAAAAAATAATTGACGCTGTTGGCGGAGTTAACATAATGAATGACCGAGATATTTTTGATTCTCGCTACCCCGGTCCAAACTACAGTTATGAAACATTTGAACTTCCCAAAGGATTTCATCACCTTGATGGCCAGACCGCTCTCAGATACGCTCGCGTAAGGCATGGTGATCCGGAGGGAGATTTTGGTCGAGCCAAAAGACAACAACAAATAATGCAAGCTACCAAAAATAAAATTTTTTCCATTCAAACTCTTTTTAACGCTCCCGCTTTGGGAAAAATATTTGAAGCGCTGGAAAACAACATTCAAACCGATATTCAGCCAGAAGAAATCGGCAGTTTCTTGGAACTTTCCAAAAAAATGGATACTCAAAATATTAATAATGTTGTTATTGACGCCTGGAAACCAGAAAGCTTTCTCAAAGTGGCGCATATACCGATGGGAGGCGTCAATGCCTTTGTTTTGGTTCCAAAAACCGGAAATTACGGCGAGATTCAAGAAGTGGCAGAAAAGATTTTCAATCTCAATGAAATTGCAAGAAGAAAAGAGGAAATTCAAAAAGAAAACGCAAAAATAATTCTAATCAATTCCAGCGGAGACCCGTCTTTGATTTCAAAAATCAAAAAAACTCTGTCCGAACATCTCAACTACAAAAATATTCAAGAAATTACACTAAATAAAAAAATTCCTCTTCAAGAAAAAACCGCTCTTTATGAAATTGATCCGGGCGCCAAACCATTTACCTTGGATGAAATTTCAAAAACTCTTTCCGCTCAATTAATTGAAGATGTTTCCTTGTTCCAGGAATATTCAACCAAAGACGCTGATATTCTAATCAAAATTGGAAAAGATTTGATTGAGAAGTATAATATGGAAGAGGCCACTATTGAAGAATGGCAAGCTGCTCAAGAATATTTTTAATAAAATTATATGAAAATTATCATCGGGCTGGGAAATCCGGGAAAAGAATATAAAAATACCAGACACAATGTCGGATTCTTTTTTCTAGATTACTTCAACAGAAAAAACAATTTTCCGGAATTTTTAGACAATAAAAAATTCAAAGCTCAAATTTCCAAAGGAAAAATCAACAATGAAGATTATCTTTTGGTTAAGCCACAGACCTTTATGAATCTTTCCGGAAAAAGCATCCAACTACTTCTTGATTTTTACAAACTTTCCCATGAGGATATCTTAGTCGTTCATGACGACTTGGATATTCCGTTGGGAAAATATAAAAAAACCGATAGCTCCCGAAGCGCCGGACATAATGGAATTAAAAACATTATAGAAAATTTGGGTACTCAAGACTTTCGCCGGATTAGAATTGGAATCGGCGAAGAAAAGGGTGGCGCCATTGTTTGTCGCCTCAATGCCCACGACTTTGTTTTGGGAAAAATGACAAAAGAAGAAGAGGAAAAAATCAAAAATTTATTTCCTGAAATAGAAAAAACATTTGACCAAAAATAGCCCACCAGTTAGAATCATAAAACTAAAAAGCCTTGGTGGTGAAATTGGTATACACGCTAGTTTCAGGTACTAGTAGTCGCAAGACTGTGGGAGTTCAAATCTCCCCCAAGGCACACGAGAAATATTTTAAAAACCAAAAACCCCGAAAAAAATTCGGGGTTTTTCCGTCCATAATTCCGCCAACAAGTGGAATCTTCTGTTTGAAATATCAAAAGAAAATTCACTTGACTCTAATCGCAAAAACAAGGAGGGTATTTTTGCTTTCAAACTC
This sequence comes from uncultured Bdellovibrionales bacterium, assembly GCA_964538685.1. GTDB lineage: Bacteria > Patescibacteriota > Minisyncoccia > Moranbacterales > UBA2206 > CAZIFD01. Next base: position 46,686 of record CAZIFD010000006.1, on the reverse strand, counting down.
ATTGGCAGAATTATGAAAAGAAATGTTTCTTGTTAAATTTGGGATTTTTGAGAAACGACACTATAATATAGCAAGAAGTAATAATTGTGTCAAGGAGGAAATGCAATATTTAAATGCGTTTAATAAAATTCCCGGGGTCGGATCGCAAAAACTTGGAAAACTAGCAACTTTTTTTCCGAACTTTGAAACCGCTTGGAAAGCCAGCTACAAGGATCTTATAGCTAGTGGTCTTGGAGAAAAACTGGCTCAAAAAATAATCTTGGAAAGAAAAAATATTCAACCGGAAAAAGAATGGGAAATTCTTCAAAAAGAAAATATTCAATTACTCTCATTGCACAGCCAAAATTATCCCCGACTACTCAAAGAAATTGCTAATCCGCCTTTTGTCCTCTATGCCAAAGGAAACTTTGATTTTAATTTGAAACCCCTGATTTCCGTTGTTGGATCAAGAAAATATTCTTCTTATGGGTCTCAAGTTGCCCAAAGCCTAGTTCGCGACCTATCCAAAGCCGGAATTGCCATTGTTAGCGGAATGGCGCTTGGCATTGATTCAATCGCCCACCGAGCCTCTCTTTCAGAAATGAATCCCACCATTGCCATTCTGGGAAATAGCTTGGAAAAGAACAGTATTTATCCTAAAAACAATTTTAACCTATCTTTGGAAATTTGTGAAAACGGATTACTTCTTAGTGAATATCCTGTTCCCACTTCAGCCGGCATTGGAACTTTTCCAGCCAGAAACCGATTGATTGCCGGAATAAGCCTGGGAACACTGGTAATTGAAGCTGGAGAGAAAAGCGGATCGCTTATCACCACCTCACTAGCTTTGGAATATAATCGGGAAGTTTTTGCCGTTCCCGGATCAATTTTTTCTCCAGAATCACTAGGAACCAACCGACTTATTCAAAATGGAGCCAAGGCAACACTCTCCGCAAAAGACATCTTGGAGGAAATCGGTTTAGAAGAAAAGGCTTCATCCAAAGACTTTTCTCAGGCATCTTCGGAAGAAAAATTACTTTTGGAAATTCTTTCTCGGGAACCGCTTCACATTGACAAGCTTATGAAAGTATCTAAACTGGGAACTATGACCGTTTCCGCCACTCTTTCTTTAATGGAAATTAAAGGTTGGGTCAAAAACATCGGTGGAAGTAACTATATAATAATCTAATTTACAACACGAGAACACTTAATAGCCTTTTCTTTTTTTCATTCCGTGTTCTATTGTTCTATTTTTATGAAGCTAGTCATTGTTGAGTCCCCCACTAAAGCCAAAACTATTTCCAAATTCCTCGGAAAAAATTTTTCTGTTAAATCATCCTACGGACATGTCCGTGATCTTCCCGCCAAAGAATTAGGTGTGGATATAAAAAACGACTTTACTCCGGAATACATTATTCCCGGAAAAGCGACTGACCGAGTGTCTGAACTTAAAAAAATTGCCAAAAAAGCCGACGAAGTTATTCTGGCAACTGATGAAGACCGCGAAGGAGAAGCTATTTCTTGGCATTTGATTGAGGCTTTGGGGCTGGATAAAAACAAAACTTACAAAAGAATCGCCTTTCATGAAATCACAAAAAAAGCAATTGAAAAAGCGATGGAAAATCCCAGAGAACTTGATTTGAATCTAGTGGATGCTCAGCAAGCCAGAAGAATTTTAGATCGCTTGGTAGGCTACAAGCTCTCTCCTTTTCTTTGGAAAAAAATTCGTCGTGGCTTGAGTGCCGGACGCGTTCAATCAGTAGCTCTTCGTTTGATTGTTGAAAAAGAAAGAGAAATTGAGAAATTTAAACCAACAGAATATTGGCAAATTTCCGCTCTTCTTGAATCGGAGAAAAAAACTTTTGAAGCTAAAGTTCTTAAGGAAAATAACAAAAGCTTGGGAAAATTAGGCGTTAAAAACGAAAAACAAGCGCAAGAAATAGTTTCTTTTTTGGAAAAAGCCACTTATCAAATAGAACAAATTGCCAAGAAAGAAGTCAAAAAAACCCCCGCTCCTCCCTACACAACTTCCACTCTTCAGCAAGACGCCAATTCCAAATTCGGTTGGAGCGCCAAACAAACTATGATGGTAGCTCAAAAGCTTTATGAAGGAATTCAATTGGGAAAAGAAGGCAGTGTCGGACTCATTACCTACATGAGAACTGACTCTTTGAATCTTTCTATGGAATCATTGCTTTCAGCTCAAAAAACTATTGAAAAAAAATTCGGTCCGGAATTTTCCCTGGAAAGTCCTCGCTTTTATAAAAATAAATCCAAAGGGGTCCAAGAAGCTCACGAGGCTATCAGACCGACTTTCCCAGAAAAGACTCCTGGAGAGATTCAAGAATTTCTTGATCCTAAAGAATTTAAATTATACAACTTAATCTGGCAGAGAATGATTGCTTCCCAAATGAAAGAAGCCATTATGAATTCAGAAACAGTTGACATTTCAGCTACAAAAAAAGGAACAGAAAAAAAATTCATCCTTCGTGCCAATGGTTCAACTGTTAAATTTGAAGGTTTTTTAAAAGTTTATGGAGAAAAAATTCCGGTATTGGAAAATATTCTTCCTGAACTGGAAGAGAAAAAAATTCTCAATCTTCAAAAAATAAATTCCGAACAAAAATTCACCCAACCACCGGCCCGCTATAGCGAAGCCACCCTAATCAAAGCCTTAGAAGAAAACGGCATTGGTCGCCCTTCTACTTATGCTCCTACCATTTCAACCATTATTGAAAGAAAATATATTGAAAAAGATGATAATCGTCGCCTTTTTCCTCTTGAAATCGGTTTTTTAGTCAGTGATGTTTTAGTGGAACATTTTGCCGAAATTGTAGATTACAAATTTACCGCCAAAATGGAAGAGGATTTGGATGAAATTGCCGAAGGGAAAAAAGAATGGGTTCCGGTTATTAGAGATTTCTACGAACCGTTTGAAAAAAACCTCAAAACCAAAACCAAGGAAGTTAAAAAAGAAGATTTTCAAGAAAAACTAGAAAAAAAATGCCCGGCTTGCGGAGGAGATTTGCTAGTTAAATTTGGAAGGTTTGGAAAATTTATTGCCTGCTCCAACTATCCGGAATGTAAACATACGGAAAAAACCGATGAAGAGAAAAAAATGGATGAAGAAGTAGCCGGGGAAGTTTGTGAAATTTGCGGAGCTAAAATGGTTGTCAAACGAGGACGATTCGGAGCCTTTCTTGGTTGCTCTAATTATCCGGAATGTAAAAATATTAAAAGAATAGAAAAGAAAACCGGACTCATTTGTCCCAAGTGCGGAAAAGGCGAAATCGTGGAAAGAAAATCAAAACGCGGAAGATTGTTTTATGGTTGCAATACTTATCCTGAATGCGATTTTGCTCTCTGGAACAAACCAACCGGAGAAAGATGCCCCAAATGCCAATCATTACTAGTCTTTGCTGCCAAAGGCAAAGAGAAATGCTCCAATAAAGAATGCGACTTTGAAAAATAGCTTTGATCTAAAAAATAAAAATCTCGAATAAAATCGGGGTTTTATTTTTTGCTAATCTTGTTTTTTACGCATTGCTTGGCTATACTGTATTCAGTTGTTCATCAATATTTTTTAAAAAATATGTCTCTTTTGCCAGAAATTACAATTGAAGATGTGCTTAATAATCTTAGAGTCAAAAAAACTTATCGCAGAGAATCATTGATTAGAAGTGCTTATGAATTTGCCCGAGAAGCTCATCAAGGGCAAAAAAGGAAATCTGGCGAGGATTATATTCAGCATCCGCTTTATACTGCTCTTAATTTGGCCAAAATAGGAATGGGATCAAAAACCATCGCTGGTGGCTTGCTTCATGATGTCCCAGAAGATACCCAAAAAACCTTGGAGGAAATAAAGAAAAAATTCGGAGAAGAAATTGCTTTTATGGTGGACGGGGTGACCAAATTAGGAAACTTGAAACTGCGAGATATGAAAGAAGAGGCTCATTTGGAAAATCTTCGCAAAATGTTTCTGGCCATGGCGTCAGACATCCGAGTGGTGATTATCCGTCTGGCTGACCGTCTGCACAATATGGAAACACTAGAAATTCAACCAACAGAAAAAAGAGAAAGAATTTCTATGGAAACTATGGAAATTTATGTCCCTATCGCCAATCGCCTGGGAATCGGAGAATTTAAAGGACGACTGGAAGATTTGTCCTTTAAAAATTTAGAACCGGAAAACTTTGAATATGTCAGAAAATTGGAAGAAGAAGAATATGAAGAAAGAAAAAAATATGTAGACAAAGCCGTTGAAGAACTCAGAAAAGAACTGTCAAAAGAAGGGATCAAAGCAATTGAAATTTTCGGCCGAAGCAAGCGGATATACAGTCTTTTCCAGAAACTCAAAAAACATGACATGGATATTGCTAAAATTTATGACTTGGCCGGCATTCGTCTCATTGTTCCTGAAGTTGCTGATTGTTATGAAACACTGGGAATAGTCCACAAGAAATACCATCCGCTGGTTGGAAGAATTAAAGATTATATTTCTCTCCCCAAACCCAATGGTTATCAATCCATTCATACTACCATTTTTGGACCAGAAGGAAGAATTTTGGAAATTCAAATTCGCACCCCAAAAATGGATTTGGAAGCTGAGTTTGGAATTGCCGCCCATTGGATTTATAGTGAAAAAAGAAATGGAATTAAAGAAATATTTTTCAAGAAAAAACCCAGCGTTCCGGAAAAAGAATTATTCTGGGTCAAACAACTTCGCGAATGGCAAATCGGACTAGGCAAAGATGACCATGAATTTTCCGAAACCCTCAAAATTGATTTTTTTAAAAATCAAATTTTCGCTTTCACTCCTCTGGGTGAAATTATCAATCTGCCGGAAGAAGCCACTCCGATTGATTTCGCTTATCGCATTCACAGTGAAGTCGGCAATAGAGCGATCGGAGCCAAAGCTAACAATAAAATGGTACCTTTTGATTACAAAGTAAAAAATGGGGATGTAATTGAAATTATGACTTCCAAAGAAGCCAAAAAACCCAAACGCGATTGGCTAAAATTTGTCCGGACTTCTAATGCTAGAAGTCATATTAAAAAAATACTTAATGAACAAATAGATCAGTCTCGAATTAATTAATTTTTGAAACTAAATTATCCAGTTCTTCCTGAGAATAATATTCAATTATTATTTTTCCTCCTTTCCCATACGGAGAAACTTTAACCCTTGTTCCTAATTTTCCAGCCAATGAATCTTCTAGGGCCCTAATTTGTGGATTCTCAGAAATAATTCTTTTGTGTGGTTTAACAGAAATTTCCCTAACTTTACTTTCAACCTGACGCACATTCAATTTGTTTTTGATAATCATCTCAAAAAGTGCTTTTTGTTTTTCAGGATTTGGAAGCGCTAAAATAGCTTTGGCATGTCCTTCAGTTATTTTTCCTCCTTGCAAAGCTTTTTGAATTTCAACCGGCAAAGTCAACAATCTTAATTTATTAGCCACAACACTGCGACTTTTCCCTAATTTTTTAGCCACCTCTTCTTGGCTCATCCCAAATTCTTCCTGAAGCTTGAAATAAGATTTAGCTTCTTCAACCGGATTTAAATTATGCCTTTGAATATTTTCCACAATGGCTAATTCCAATTTCTCCTGATTATCCACTTCACGAATAATAACAGGGACTTTCTCAAGCCCCGCTAACTTGGAAGCCTGAAACCTTCTTTCCCCGGCAATAAGTTCAAATTGATTACCGTTAGTTTTGCTCACCACTAAGGGTTGCAATATTCCGTGTTGTTTGATGGATTCGGCAAGTTCAATAAGTTTCTCTTGGTCAAATTCCACTCTTGGTTGATAAGGATTAGGAACAATCTTAAACAATTCCACCTCCAAAATTCCTCCCCCGGAAGATGTCGGTGCTGAATCTTTTTTCCCGAAATAATTAAAATCGTCTCGCGGTTCGCTGATTTTCGCTGAAGATTTTTTTTGAGGAATTAAAGACGATAGTCCTCTTCCCAATCCATAATTATTCGCCATAAGTGTAAATTTATTTTTGTTTTTTATTTTTAAACGCTAAATTTTTTTTCCTGTTTATCTTTTTCAATTATTTCCCTAGCCAAGTTTTTGTAAGCTCTGGCTCCTTTGCTGAGAGAATCAAAACTTAGGATAGATTTTCCAAATCCGGGCGCTTCTGCCAAACGCACACTTCTGGGAATAATTGAATCAAAAACATGTCCCGGAAAATGATCTTGAACTTCTTTGATTACCTGCCGACTCAATCTGTTTCTTTTGTCATACATAGTCAAAACCGCTCCCATAATTTTTAGATCGGGTTGCAAATTGTCTCTCACTAATTCAATGGTATTTAATAACTGACTGAGTCCCTCTAAGGCAAAATATTCCGTTTGAACCGGAATAATCACCTCGTCTGACGCCACCAAACCATTGATAGTCAGAAGTCCCAAACTGGGAGGAGAGTCAATAATAATGTAATCATAATTGGTTCTGATTTCCCGAAGCACATTGTAAAGTCTAAATTCCCGATTATCCATATGGACCAATTCAATCCCTGCTCCGGCCAAATCTTGAGAAGCCGGAATAACATCATGCCCCAAAGTTTCAGTTCGTAAAATCACCTTGGAAGGATGATCCCCGAGTACCATGGAATTATAGAGGCTTTTCTCTTGTTTCCGAATATCAATTCCCAAACCGGAAGAAGCATTTCCTTGAGGATCAAGATCCACTAACAAAACAAACTTACCGGCCGAAGCCAAATAAGTGGCCAAATTAATAGCTGAAGTGGTTTTCCCCACTCCGCCTTTCTGGTTGACGAGAGAAATAATTTTTGCCATAATGTTTAGGTACATTATACTATAAACTAATCATTCGGGCGAGTGGTGAAATTGGCAAACACGCACGACTCAAAATCGTGTGCCGCAAGGCTTGAGGGTTCAAGTCCCTCCTTGCCCACATTTTTAATATCTTTAGCAGAAATCAAAGTTGCAAATCAATAATGCCACAATGATTTTCGCATCCTTTCCAAATCAAAAACTATTTTGATAATTTTTTGTTTGCCCAAAAAACATTACGAAGCAGACAGGCAATCGTCAAAGGACCCACTCCGCCCGGAACCGGAGAAACAAAACCCTCCAAATTTTTTACAGATTCAAAATCAATATCACCTACCACTCTTTTTCCATTTTTAACAATTCCTCCGTCAATTAAAATAGACTTATTTTTAATCATTTCGCCAGAAATAAGATTGGATTTTCCACAAGCCGTAATAATAATATCAGCCTTATTTATTTTTTCAATATTTTTTTTCAAATCAACACCGAAAAAATATTCCGAAATTACCTTATTTTTTTTCAATGTTTCTTGCATCGCTTTTCCGAAATCATCCGAATTGCAAATAATTATTGCTTTTTTGTTTTCTAATTTTTCCCCGCTGAATTTAATCAGTTCCCAAATCGCCTCCGGAAAAACCGGCAGAAAAGTTTCCTTTCCTGAAAAAAATTTTTTTATGTTTTCCGGATGAAAACCATCCACATCTTTTTCCGGTTTAATTGTGTTTATTATCCTATTTTTATTCAAACTTTTTGGCAATGGAAGTTGCACAATTATGCCGTCAATTGAATCATTTTGATTAAGTTTCTCAATTTCATTAATAATTTTTTCTTCGGAAATGTTTTCGGAAAGACTAATTAAACAAAAGTCAATTCCAATTTCCAAGGCCACTTTTTCTTTGAGTGAAACATAAATTTTTGATGCCTCGTCCCGACCAACCAAAATAACGCCCAACCTCGGAGCGACTCCAATCGTTTCTATTTCCCGCTTCAAACTATCTAAAATTTCCGAAGCTAGTTTTTTTCCATCCAATATTTGCATAAACTTTTATTGATAACTTTTTTTCTGCTTTGATTTGCTATATTCAACCAATGCCAAATTGCAAAGCCAGGCCAAAAATTCATTCTGACTTTCTTTAATTGAACTTGGATTTATTTTTTTCCCTCTCGTTTCCCGCCTGTAAAAATCCAATCCGATCATAAATTTTTTCCAATCATCTATGGAAGCAGTATTACTATCCCGCATAGCTTTGTAAAGTTTGAAAGCGCAAAGATCTTTTTCACACAAGTCATTAACATCCACTTCCAAAATTTCTGCTCCGCCAGTTTTTTCCACTTCGTAATTTATTCCTTGGCGATTTTTTGGATCGTCCTGAGAATCCATAAATTCTTGATATTTAGTTTTGAGCTCTAAAATCAAATTCTGCAATTGTTTTTTTTCTTCTGGATTTAAGGGCTGATTGAGATGAGACTGAAAGTCGGGAACATGTTCCATCGCCTCTCTTGTTGTTTTAAGATTTTCCATAAAGTTCACCTTAAAAAATAAACCAAGATAATCAAACTTGCCAAAATCAGCCGGTACCAAAAAAATATTTTATAACTGGCTTTTTTCACAAATTTAAGCAAATATTTTATTGCCAAATAACCACTTACTGCTGAAACCAAAAGTCCTACCCAAAAAGACACTCCCAAACCACTTTTCCAAAGATCCGGCAATTTAAAAAGTGAAGCGCCCAAAATTATCGGAGTGGAAAGTAAAAATGAAAATTTAGCCGCGCTTATCCGAGAAAGTCCGGAAAAAAGTCCGGCAGTGATTGTCGCACCCGATCTTGACACTCCCGGAACAATTGCCAACGCTTGCGCCAACCCAATCACCAAAGATTCTTTCCAACTGATTTCTTTTAGCTTTTTTTTGTGCTTAGCGTATTTGTCGGCTAAAAATAAAAGCAAACCGACAAAGCTCAAGGTAAAAGCAATAACCAATGGACTGCGAAAAATCGTTTCAGCTTGAGATTCAAAAAAATATCCCGCCAAGGCTCCTGGAATAGTGGCCAAAACCAGTATCCATAAACTCTTTTTATTGTAATTATTTCCATCTTTTTTAACTCCGAAAGCCAAACCAAGAATTTCCAGCCAATCTTTCCAAAAATAAGTCAAAACGGCAAACAAAGTCCCCAGATGCAAAACGGCGTCAAAAGCCAATCCCGGATCAGTAAATTGCAAAAACCAAGGCGCCAAAACCAAATGGGCCGAACTGGAAATAGGCAAAAACTCTCCTAATCCCTGAACCAAGCCCAAAATAATTGCTTGCCAAATTGAAATATCCATATTATTGTCATTTCCAACTTACTTGAAAATCTAGTGTAAAAAATTTACTTTATATAAATCAAAAAATTATGCGTCAAACTCGAGACAACCCTATTCACATTACTTTTCTGTTATAATTAAGATGTTCTTCTTATTTATAATATCACACTTTTTGACCCTAAATCCAGCTTCTTCAACTAAATTTTTGAGTTCTTCTTTGTCAAAAACATAATGATATCTATTGAAAACATTTCCTTTATTATCTTGAAAAGAAATCTCTGTTTCTTTTCCCTCATATTTTTCTTGTAAATTCCAAACTGTAAGTGCCAATTTTCCATCCGGACTCAAAACTCTATACAAATCTCTGATTTTTTCTTTTTGATATTCAAAAGGAAAATGATGAAAAACTGCCACTGAAAAAATAACATTGAAAAAATCATCCAAAAATGGTAAACTCTTATGAGCTTCAATTTTTCTGAAATTAGCTCGCCATTGGGGATATTTTTTCTGAGCTCGCTTGATTAGCTCTCCTGAAACATCTACCCCTAAATATTCAATCTTTTGGGATTGTAATATTTCAAGTAGTCTTCCATTACCACAACCAAAATCCAAAATTTTATCTCCTCTTTTAACCAGATTGGACAAAAATTCCAAATCTTTCCAAAAAAAATTTCGCGTCGCAGAAAATTTTTCCGCTACTCTATCGTAACCGCTCTCAATTTCTTCTAGAATTTTAAGAGTATTTTGATCCATAAGAATTGTCATTCCAGCGAAAGCGGGAATCTAGTCTTAAAACTTAGCTACTCCACTGGATCCCCGCTTTCGCGGGGATGACATAAATGATATGTTTAAAGCCTACGATAATTTGATAAAGCTTGCAACCAAAGAAGACTTCAAAAACTCTGATGACTTTTTGCGCTGGAAAAAACAAACTGCCGGAAAAGTCGGAATTCAGCCCCCCACCAATGCTGATCTTCGTGATCATTATGAAAAAATGATCATAAAAAAAGAAATTAAAAGAAATCCAAAATTAGAAAATATACTGAAAAGCAAAAAAATTCGCACTGCCTCTGGAGTAGCGGTTATTGCTGTTCTAACAAAACCCTATCCTTGTCCCGGAAATTGCATTTACTGTCCAAGCGAAAAGGCTATGCCAAAAAGCTATCTTTCCAACGAACCAGCCGTGATGCGAGCCATTTCTGCTAAATTTAATCCTTATCAACAAGTCAAAAGACGATTGCAAGCTCTTTTCATTAATGGACACTCTATTGATAAAATTGAACTGATTGTTATGGGCGGAACTTTTTCTTATCTTCCCAAAAAATATCAAACTTGGTTTGTTTGCGAATGTTTTCGCGCTTGCAATGATTACGCCGATCGGAAAGTCCATAAAATCGGAAAACCCAAAAAGTCACTAGAAATGGAACAGAAAAAAAACGAATCGGCTAAAATCCGCATTGTCGGATTGACACTTGAAACTCGTCCCGATTATATTTCGGAAAAAGAAATCATTAATTTCCGAAAATTAGGTTGCACCCGAGTAGAGCTTGGTGTGCAAAGTATTTTTGATCCGGTTTTGAAACTTAACAAACGAGGTCATGGAACCCAAGAAACTATTCACGCTACCCGACTTCTCAAAGACGCCGGCTTCAAAATCAACTATCATATAATGCCTGGTCTTCTTGGCTCTACTCCCCAAAAAGATATTCGGATGTTTCGCGAACTTTTTAACAATCCCGACTTTCAGCCTGATATGCTCAAAATTTATCCTACCATTGTGAATGACAAATCAGAACTTTGGAAATTTTGGAAAGATGGAAAATATCAACCGCTCACCAATCAACAATTTGAAAAGATAATTATTGAAATCAAAAACGAAATTATTCCACCTTATGTTCGTATCCAACGCCTCATTCGTGATGTTCCCGAAAGTGAAATTGCAGCCGGTCCCAATATTTCCAATCTCCGCCAACTCATTATTAAAAAAGTAAACTGTCAGTGTATTCGTTGTCGCGAAATTAAAGATCATTATGACGCCAAAGAAAAAATTATTCTAAACCGCATTGATTATTCTGCCTCAAACGGAAAAGAAATATTTTTACAATTCGTTTCTCCCAACAAACAGAAACTTTTTGCTCTGCTTCGGCTTAGAATTTCAGAAAATATAAATCATTTTATTCCAGCCCTCAAAAATTCTGCTTTAATTAGAGAACTTCACACTTACGGAAAATTAACTGAAATAAGCCGAAAAGATGACTTGTCCCCTCAACACCAAGGCCTTGGGAAAAAATTAATTCAAAAGGCTGAAGAAATTGCTCAGGAAGAATTTGGAATAAAAAAAATTGCTGTCATTTCCGGAATTGGTGTCAGAAATTACTACCGAAAACTCGGTTACAAACAAAAAGACACTTATATGGTAAAGTATCTATAAAGAATAAGCATCATTAATTGTCATTTCCGTCTTCGCGGGAATTACAAAAATTACAAAGATATGCAAAAAATAATTATCGCCTCCGGTCCGGTTATCATTGAAAATGATAAGGTACTCCTTAATCAACATGGGGACACTAATTTTTGGAAATTTTGCGGCGGACGAGTAGAAGATTCCGAAACTAATCTAATTCAAACTGCCAAAAGAAAGATCAAGGAAGAAATGGGAATTGAAATTGAAATTATCAATCCTGAACCTTTTCTTATTTACACCCAAAAAGAAACTCACGAAGAAGTGCTAGATGTTATCTTGGCTCATTTTCTCGCCAAAAGAATTGGCAAGATTTCTCCCGGAAAAGACATTCGCCAATGGGATTGGCTTCCGCTTAAAACGATCAAGCAAAAAGACCTAGCACCCAACATTATCCCCGCCCTCAAACACTTTGGATTTTTAAAATAAAATTTTAAAAAATCACTGTATTAATGCAGTGATTCTTTTTCAAAAGTTTTGATTGTTTGAAAGATGTTCTTTTCTCCCAATCCAACTTCTTCTAAAATTTCTTCTCTGGTTCCGTGTGGCAAAAATTCATCCGGCAATCCCAAATTTTTGACTTTAATGTTCCAGCCTTTTTCAAGAACCAACTCATTGACCACACTTCCCGCTCCTCCGGAAACAACATTATCTTCAATGGTAATAAAATATTTATGATTTTTTGCTAGCTCCTGAAGCAATTCCTTGTCCAGTGGCTTCACGAATCGCATATCCACCAAAGTCGCATCCAATTCTTTGGCGACTTTCTGACAATTTGAAAGCAATGTTCCAAAAGCCAAAATAGCTATTTTTCGTCCTTCTCTCACGACATTGCTTTTTCCTAATTCTATTTTAATTTTTTTAGCTTTTCTTTTGTCATATTCAATTTTCCCTCCCCCTCGCGGATAACGAACCGCCACCGGTCCCACCTGATCATATCCCCATTCAAGCATCGCATAACATTCATTAAGGCTGGACGGAGTTAAAATAATCAGATTCGGTACTACTCGCATAAAAGACAAATCAAAACTGCCGGCATGAGTCGCGCCGTCCGGACCCACAATCCCCGCTCGGTCAATCGCCAAAAGCACATCTGCTTTTTGGAGCGCAATATCGTGAATCAATTGATCATAAGCTCGTTGCAAAAAAGAAGAATAAATGGCCACCACCGGCTTTTTTCCTTGAAGCGCCAAACCAACCGCAAAAGTCAATGAATGTTGCTCGGCAATTCCCACATCATAAAAACGCTCCGGAAATTCCTGACTGAATTCAAGCAGTCCCGATCCACTACACATCGCCGGCGTCACTGCCTCCAAATTATTATCTTCCCTGGCCTTATCGCAAATCCATTCGGAAAAAACATCTGTGAAATTTTTATCCTTTTTTGAATCACCGTTTTTTTTGCCAGTTTTCGGATTAAAAGGAGAAACTGCGTGCTGGCAAAATTCATCTTTCTCGGCGGCCGCATATCCTTTTCCTTTTTGAGTGATAACATGCAAAATTCTTGGCCCTTTTATTTTTTTCAAATTTTCTAAAATTTCCACTAACCCAACCGTGTCATGCCCATCAATCGGACCAAAATATTCAAAACCCAATTCCTCAAAAAGTGTTCCGGGAACAATCATTCCCTTGGTATATTCTTCGGTTTTCATCAAAAAGTCCTTAAGTTTAGGAAGACCGCTTAAGGCCTCTCTTCCTTTGTTTCTAAGTCTAATATAAGCCGGGGAAGAAATAAGTCTGGTCAAATATTTGCTCATTCCACCAACATTGGGCGAAATTGACATTCGGTTGTCATTTACAACTACCAAAACATCCGCCTTGGAATCGCCAGCATGATTCAAGGCTTCAAAGGCCATTCCGCCCGAAAGCGCTCCGTCTCCAATTATTACTATAATTTTAGGTTTATTTTTCTTTTTCCGGTTAGCCAGAGCCATTCCCACTGCCGCGCTAATTGAAGTACTGGTGTGTCCCACACTTAGCGCATCATATTCACTTTCTTCTCTTTTGGGAAAAGGCGCCAAACCATTTCTTTTTCTGATGGTGTATAGTTTGTTTTTTCTCCCAGTCAAAATTTTGTGCGTATAAGCTTGATGACCAACATCCCAAATAATTTGGTCCCGAGGTGCATCAAAAACCTTGTGAAGTGCCACTGTAAGTTCTACCACGCCCAAATTGGAACCGAAATGTCCTCCAACCTTCGCCACTGTTTCAACTAAAAATTCGCGAATTTCTTCAGAAAGCTCAGGCAATTTTTCCACCGGGATTTTTTTGAGATCCTGTGGAAAATTAACTTGATCTAAAATTTTTTTAGAAGATTTTTTCATTTTTTATTGTTACTTTTATTTCTCTCGCTCCCTGCCAATTGACCACAAGCCCCTTGGATATCCCCTCCCAGATTTTGCCTAATTGTTCCTTGAATACGATTGTTTTTTAAAATTTCTAAAAATTGATTAGCTTGTTCTAATGAACTTGCTTTCCGGTTTTCTCCCGTTTCATTATACCGAATTAAATTAACATGCAAAAGATAAACACTTCCGATGGATTTCAAATATTGAGCCAATTCTCTGGCATCTTCCGCTGAATCATTAAATCCTGAAAGTAAAATATATTCCACAAAAACTTTTCGTTTATGTTTTTCAAAATATTTTTTAATTATTTCCTTAATTTTTTCCAAATCAAACTTTTGGTTAATCGGCATAATCCGCGATCTTTTTTTGTTGTTAGCACTATGAAGTGAAAGAGCTAGATTAACTTGCGGAAATTTTTCCGCAAAATCCAACCATTTGTCCATTACTCCAGAAGTAGAAACTGAAATGGAACGATTTCCAAATCCAAAAAGTTCCGGATTGGTTAAATTTTCAAGACTTTTTGAGATTTCGGAAAAATTCAAAAACGGTTCCCCCATTCCCATATAAACGATATTTCCAAAATTTCCTCCCAATTCGTTATTTTTAAAATAATTTTTCCAAAACAAAACTTGTCCTTCAATTTCTTCTGAAGTTAGATTTCGCTTAAAGCCCCCTTGGCCCGTAGCGCAAAAAACACAACCCAAAGCACAACCAATCTGCGAAGAAATACAAGCTGACCAATCACCTGTTTTCGGAGAAATCAAAACCGTTTCCACCAAGTTTCCATCTTCCGTTTCAAGCAGAGCCTTGATGGATTTATTGCTCTTGGAAACCAAAATTTTTTTTATCTCAAAAGGCAGAATTTTAATCTTATTTTTTAATTTTTCCCGCAAATCCTTGGACAAAACCGACATTTCGGAAAAGTCTAAAAGACCGTCTTCATAGACGGCTTTCAGAATCTGTTTCAGACGAAATTTTGGTTCGCCCAGCTCTATTAACTTTTCTTCCAACTTTTTTCTATTCAAAATGTTTTTATAAAAAACACCTATTCTTCTTCTCTATCCTCTTCTAAATCCATCGGCTGACCGCAACAAACCAATTGTCCGGCACCCGATTCTATGATTTTTATTGTATTACCGCAAACACTACAGCGATAAATCTGACCTTCTTCTGTCATCTTATTATTTTTAATGTTTATTTATTCCCTAAATTATAGCAATCTTGAATTTTTAAGCAACTCATGCTATGGTCTATAAGTAAATAATTTATCAAAGCGACAAAAGCGCCCGTAGCTCAATGGATAGAGCACTTGTCTTCGGAACAAGGGGTTATAGGTTCGAGTCCTGTCGGGCGCACTTTTTAAGGATATGAAAAAAATCAATCTTTTCTGCCAACTTCAGATATAGATTCTTCAACAGACGGCGAAGACTGCTGTTTCAAGTGAAAGATGTCCTCTATTTTTGAGGGCTCTTTTTTTAGTTCGTTTTGTTTTCTTGAATATTCTGAAACTGTTGCCTCAAGCTTCTCGGCATTCAAAGACACATCCTGACTTTTTTCTCTCAGATAAAACTCTCGCTCTGTCTGATTCCAAGAAAAATTAAAAACAAAAAAATACCAAAGATAAACTAAATAACCAGCCGCTAAAATAAGCAACATAATAAAAATCCAACTGGATTTTTGACAAAAAAAAGGTAAATTTTTTTTCATCCAATCCTTAAAAATTTTTAGGTTTGCCTTTTTTGAATTTATCATTTTTTGTATACTGTTATGTTTATAGTACTAAACAAAACTTCCTCAAGAACATCCTTGCTTTCAATGTTGTCATTGAAAGAAAAAGCGTTTCTTTGTGAGGAATAAGAATCATTGTTAGCACCTTTTTGTTTTTTCTTGACATCCAAAGAAGTAATGAGCAAATAATATTCAGCATTTTCAATTTTTCTTAAAAACGAAAAAAGATTCTGGTATCCTCCGGTTAAATTAACCTGAAATTCCATAAACTTCTCTTTTGAGGAATTTTTGATTATTTCAGAAACTTCTTTTGATGAAATTTCCGGCAATTGATTTGCAACATTTTTTTTAGCTTCTTTTTGTTCTTCTTTAATCTTAAGCTCAATACTATTGCCGGTTGATTCCGCAATTTCTTCAATTCTTTTTATAAAATCAACTTCTCGCCCCTCTTCCAAAAAAACGCCTGTTTCATTCATTTTTTGGCTATAATCACCAAATTCCTTTTCTATTTCTTCAAGTTTGAATACCCGCTCATTAAAAATTTCGTTGTCGGCTTTTTTCTGCTGAATCAAGAGAGCTGTTTCTTTTATTTTTTTGTCCATCCAGAAAAAAACTGAAAAAATTAAGGCTAAGGCCAAAATAACATAAAACCCGTAGATGATTCCTATTTTATATTTTTTCCAAATATTTTTCATTGATTTTTTAAACAATTCAAATTTATCATCAAATCCATTTGAAAAGTGACATTATCCTTTTCAACCAAATTTGAAAGTGGCAAAGAAATAGACGAAAAACAAGCATCTTTTTCTAATGAATCTTTGAATTTCAAAAGCGTTTCCCTGTTTTTGGCCGTTCCAACAATCATAAGTTTCAAATCTTTGGCTACAAATTCATCAAAGACAATTCCTGAAGAATCCAGTTTATTCAAATTTAAAAAAATATTTGACCAATAGAGCGCTTCATCTTGGATTTTCTTTACTCTTGAAAAATAGCTATTCATATTGATAAATTCCTCATCATATTTTCTTATTTTTTCATAATTTTCCTTTTGATTTCCAGAGCCGATTCTATCGGTTACCAAATCCAATTCTAAAGAAAGTGAAAAACTAAAACTAAAAAGAACCGCAAAAGCTGTCGCAAAAATAGCCACTAAATAAAAACCATGCCAAACAGCCAAACGAAATCGGCGTCTTTGTAAAATATCCTCTTTCTTGTATTCAGGAATTAGATTAAGTTTAATTTTCATATTCCGTCGCGCTTATAGCTAAACCTATTACTGTTGAGTAACTAATGGAATTTTCCCGACTTATTGGAGGCAATTTTTCATTTAAACCAAGATTAATCCAAGGATCACCACCCTCAATTTCTTTGTTTAATTTTGTACTTAGGTATGGTATCAATCCTTTAAGATTAGCTCCGCCTCCGGATAAAATTATTTTTTTTATTTTATTCTCTCCATCAGAAATGTTTTCAAAAAAATCAATCGTTTTTTCTATTTCTGAAATTAGATTTTCCAAAATCGGTTTAACCACTCCAATAATGGAATTTTCTTCCTCGGAATTTTCCAGTCCCTTGCTTATTTTCATTTTTTCCGCCGCCTCAACTGAAATACCAAAATGTTTAGCTAAAGCATCCGTAATTCCCTCCGAAGAAAAGTGAATACTGGAAGTAAAAAAAGGAATATTGCCCTTGGTGATTATGAAACTAGTTCGCTTTGATCCAAGATCAACAATCAAACAAGATTCTTGGGATTCATTTTTATCAATAAGACTTCTGACACTTGCAATAGACTCCGGCTCTAAACCATAAACATCTAACCCGGCTCCTTTTAGCACCTCCATAAGTCCATCAACGGTTTTTTTGGCTACCGCCACTGTTAAAATATCCTGTTTTTTTTCGCCAATCACCTCTTGGTTATTTCTATTTTCTCCATTAATAAACTGCCAATCATAATAAACATTATCTATTGAAAGAGGAATACTAGCCTCAATTTCCCATTTCACCGCTTCCTTGGCTGAATCCTCATCCATTTGAGGAATGTTCAAAACTCTAAGAAAGGCTTTAGATTCCGAAATAGAACAAATGACTTTTTTGGTATTAATTTTCTTTGGTCCGGCTTTTCTAACAGCTTCTTGAATAGCCAAAATAATTTTCTCTTTATCAATCACCACTCCATCCTCAAAACTTTTTTCCGGAATTGATTGGGAACCAAAACTTCTGATTTCATATTTTTCTCCGTTTTTTTCCAACTGAAAAACCTTGACCGATATATCGCTCAAGTCCAGACCAAAAATACTTTCTCTAAAATTTGTTATACTTTCATTTAAAAACATTTTTGTATTTATTTTTTTCTTCTACTTTCTATTATAGCTCTTCCCAGAGATCTATCAAATATTCCGAACCGGTTGGAAAATATGGAGGAGGATAATAAATAAGATTGTTATCAAAAATAATATTTCTGTTTATATACCCGCTCGCAAAATCTCCGGTTTTCGAATATACCCAAGAAAAACCATATCTAATATTGCTAGCGATAGCTCCATAGGTTGTTATGGAGTTTTTTATATCTCCGTGATATTCTTTGGAACACGCTGAATTATCCTTGTAGTAACCCGCCCCCACTTTCCCTTCTTGAGCCAACAAGGCAGCGTCCACTCTAAGATTATTTTTACTTTCTCTGACAACAAGAACATTTCCGTCAGCAATGAGTCCTAAAATATCCCTTCCATCATAATTAGTATAAAGGATATCATTACCTAAAAAAATACTGAAATTATTTCCTCCTGAATGAAGATTGGCCGCCACAATACTCAACCTTTTTTCCTTTATTTTTCCTTCCACCCAAATATTACCCTCCGCAAAAATAATTCCTCCGTCAGGAATTAAGGCTGATTTCCACGATCCAGAATAAGACTTAATTGAATCACTGCAAATGTCATAATCTAAAACATTCCTATAGCTGAAAGTTCCATCATCACTAAGAATGATATGCCAACCTTTGTTGGAGTTATCCAAAAAAATACTTCCGTCAATTCCATTTTTAGCTACTGATTCCATAAGATTCATATCAGCTCTAACACCGGCAAAATCCGTGGCCACTGTGTTAATCACTCTGCCAGCCTCAAAAACATCTTCTCTTTCCGGGAGAACTTCATCAGGCAAGGGATCAATCGGACTTAAATGAGTATGAACTCCATATTCTTTATCTCCTCCATGATCTGGATCGTCATATTTATAAGAAGCACTGGAAACAACATTGTGAGCCAATCCATCAAAACGCACACCCGTGTTAGACTTTACTTTGCCATAAATTTCTGTTCCTTCACCTACTCTAAGATCATCATTCACCAAAAGAGCAAACTCACTCCAGGATGGTCTTCTAAAACGAACTTGGATTGTTCTTGCGTGATTGGGATATTTATAAGTCCAACCTTTTGACTTAACAGTAGTGATAGTTGATCCGGCTTCCGGCGGAATCACTTCTAATTTAAATTTTCCCGTAACAGCATTACCAGGATAGCCATATTCAATTCCATCCGTTTCTGCCAAAGTCAACTCTCTGGTATTCCAAAACTCATTGACTTGTTGCCCCGTTTTTCCATCAGTATTATGCGCCAAATACCAACGAAAATATTGAATTCCCGACTCGGCAATTTGAAAAGCCTCTTCTCTGGCATGTGTGTAATTGCTATATTTTACCCTAGAGACTATAAACTGGATCACTGAAGTCAAAAGCAAAATCACAATAGACATAACTACCAAAATATAAGCCAATACTGAGCCTTTTTTTGATTTAATATTGCGCATAATCATTAATATTTCTAAATTCTACCATTGATTCTATACTCACATAATCAGAATTTTTGTTGGGATTGGTATTAACAAAAAGATGAATTCGTACCAGTCTAGCATTTGAAACATCTAGCGGTATCGGTAAAGGATTATTGGAAAGATCCCCTGGATAATTTTTATTGTAATAAGAAAAAATTGGCTCGCCAAGAAGATTATTGACTACCGAACTGGTTAAAACTCTGATTTCTTGATCACCTGCAGGATAAACAATGGGCGTTTCTGACGGCTTAGTCAGTCCAAGTTTAAATTCTTCATTTTCAAGAAAATAATGCACTCTTTCCGTTGTTCCGTCATTATCAAAATCAAAAAAAACCGTAAGATTATAAGCATCTCCTGATTTAATTGGAAAAGATCCGTCATCCGCTTGGCGAATTTTTCTCAAATTGCGAACTGTTTCGCTTATTGTTCGGGAGGCTACCAAAGAAACTTCTCCCTCTTGTACAATAAAGGAATTCGCTTTCCAAATTTTAATAAAAACCAAAGAAAATACTTGAATTCCCAAAGCAAAAATTCCAATAGCCAAAATAGCTTCAATTAAAGACATTGCTTTTTTATTTTTTCTAAAAAAATTTTTCATTCTTTTTCAAGAATAATTTCTTTCTTGACAAGTTTATTTATTTCTACAGTTTCTGTTTTATTTTGACAGCCTGAAGCGCTAACAGAAATTTCATAATTCCCGGCTAAAAGTTCTTCAGAAGAATCGGGAAAATAGGCTAACCCGTATTGATCCGTTCTGACTTTAAGATTATATCCCAAAGAATAATTTTTCAATTCTACTTCCGCATCAGCAATAACCGTTTCACTTTCGCCTACTTTTGTTTTGACAGTAATCAAAAGAGAATTAAAATCTTTTTTTGCAAAAATAGCCGAAACCTCTTTGTTTTCACCCGGAACCAAATTGATTTCTGAAAATTTTTCCTGACCATCATCCAGTTTTACAAAATCATATTCGTTGGAATCAGGAAAATCCAAATAATACATTCCAAAGCTTAAATCGGAAAAATCTTTTTCTCCCGACTCATTGGTTTTTAATCCTGTTAAATTAAAATCATATACTGACTCAAGCAACTCATTCTTGCCGTCAACAAGAACATTGCCTATTTTTTTCCCACCTTTTATGTTGAAATCAATTTTCGGAATTTTTTTTCCCAGAGCATCCCGAGAAACTATTTTCAAATCAGAATGCCTATCCATTATCATAGATTTAACATTTAATCTTCCTTCTATCACCGAAGCATTAACATCCACCGGATCAAAAGCGCTCTCTGGATAAGGAGAATAAGTTTGAACGGAATAATAACCATTTTTGGAAATTTTCAATTCATAATTTTGATTCCCAGAAGGCGTTCCTGGAAAAACAGCCTTTCCTGAAGAATCTGTTGTGGCGTCCACATCAACATCCGTGTCAGAATTGTGAATATTAACCAAAGCCTCTGAAACACCCAGCCCCTCGTTATTAATAACATTGATTGATAAAGTTCCACCATCAGTTTTTTGCTCCAATCCTTGGGGAGAAAAACGAGAAACCAAATAAACCGCTTTCTTGGTTTCCGGATCAGCTTCCCAGGAAACTTTCACACTCACTGTTTTGTAATCATTAGGCACCTCGTCATCCGGATTTCCATCTTCAGTTCCGTCATAGGAATCATCAATATATTGAACGGTCGTATGAATAAAAAATTCTTTATCTTCTCTTTCCAATGTTTCGTATTCCAAAATATCTCCCGCCGGAACACCATAATAATATCCCCCTAATCCATCATCCTTCTTGGTTCCAATAGCTCCGTAGTCCAAGTTTTTGATTATTTCCATCTTCTCGTTAGCTAAAGCGCTGGCCTTAAGACGATTTTTTGAATCAAGGATAGTTTTTATTCCAATGGAAAAAACCGAATAAAATGTGACTGCCACCAAAGAAACTATTAGAACCACAATCATCGCCTCAACCAATGTGAAACCGCTTTTATTTAAAAAACTTTTTTTCATTTTTTTTGTTTAAGCTATATTTCCCATAATTCCATAAATCGGTTGCAACATTGAGATAGCAAAAAAACCAACCGCCACTCCAATAATAATCATTAGAACCGGTTCAACTATGGAAGATAGATTTTTAGTAAGTTGATCAACTTCCTCTTCATAAAATTCGGCCAATCTGGCTAATACGACTTCGGTTTTTCCCGTTTCCTCTCCCACTTCCAACATTTGAGTTACCAAAATAGGAAAAATTTTCTCGTTTTTCGCAATAACCTTACTCAGATTGGTTCCTTTTTGAATTTGATTCATCCCATCCAAAATAGCATCTTTATAATAATAATTTGTGAGAGTATCGGAAATTATTTTTAAGGCTTCAACCACTGAAATTCCACTTCTAAGCAAAGAACTGTATATTCTGGCAAACCGAGCGCAATTAACCTTGATGACTATATTATTCACACCGGGAATATTAATTGAGAAAAAACTAATCGCTTTCTTTCCTGCTTTCATCTTAAGAAAAAACTTTAAAAAAATCCCGAAAAAAATCAAGAAGCAAAAAACTAAAACCGAATGATTTTTAAAAAAATCACTGAGTGCAATTATGAATAAAGTTGACTTTGGCAAAACTACATTCATATCCGTAAAAACCCCGGTTATTTTTGGCAAAACATAAGTGAGCATCAACACTCCGATTATAACCATCGCCACTAAAATTACCGCCGGATAAGTTAGAGCTCCCTTTACTTTGTTTTTTATTTCGTGTTCTTTTTCCAGCTGAACCGCCAAAATAGTTAAAACTTCTTCCAAGTTTCCACTAGACTCTCCCACTTTCACCATATTTACAAACAAATCATTAAAAATCGCCGGATATTTTCTCAAACCATCAGCAAAAGATGTGCCTGCTTGAATATCTAATTGAATATTCCGAAGTATTTTGGAAAATTTTTTATTTCTAATCTGTAAAGCGATGTTTCCCAGAGATCTGGAAAGCGACAATCCGGAAGAAATCATCACACTTAAATTACGAGTAAACATCATCTTCTCGCTAAGAGGAATACCAAAAAACTTATCCAGGAATTTAATTTCAAAAGACTGTTTCTGACTATCTGTTATTTCTTTGCTTGAAGTCAAGACAAATCCCTCCGTCCTGAGTTGTTTAGCCAACTCCCTTTCGCTTCCCGCTTCTATTTCTCCCTGCTTAGTTTCTCCGGCATAATTTTTAGCTGTGTAAATGAATTTAGACATTTTCTAAAATTAAAATTATTCTTTGGTTATTCGCAAAACTTCTTCAAGGGTTGTTATGCCTTGAATAGCTTTAATGAATCCATCTTCCGTCATAGTTATCATTCCTTTCTCTTTGGCTGTT
Organism: uncultured Bdellovibrionales bacterium; assembly: GCA_964538685.1. Lineage (GTDB taxonomy): Bacteria > Patescibacteriota > Minisyncoccia > Moranbacterales > UBA2206 > CAZIFD01. Next base: position 23,872 of record CAZIFD010000006.1, on the reverse strand, counting down.
TTTTCTATTTCTTCAGAGGTTTTCTTTTGAGAAATCATCTTTTGGATTTCTTCGTTAATTTCCATAATTTCATAAATTCCGATTCTTCCGTGATAACCCTCTTTGTTACATTGATCGCATCCGGAAGCTTTATAAAATTTAATACTTTTCCAATCGTCATTCTTTTTTATTTTTTCTCTTAGTGTCTCATTCTTTTTCATAGTTTCCAGAATATTTTCTATATCAAAAGAAGCTTTTAGATTATTAATTTCTTCCTCGCTAAGTAAATATTCTTTTCTACACTCAGGACACACTCTTCTAACCAATCTTTGTGCGACAACCACATTGACTGTGGAAGCCACCAGAAAAGGTTCCGCACCCATATCCAAAAGTCGCGGTATGGTTCCGGCAGCGCTGTTAGTGTGAAGAGTAGAAAGAACAAGGTGTCCTGTCATGGCAGCGTGAATCGCCATTTCCATGGTTTCTTGATCCCGAATTTCTCCTACCATTATGATATCTGGATCTTGACGAAGAAGAGAACGAAGTCCGGACGCAAAAGTCAATCCGACTTTCGGATAAACCTGAGTTTGATTGATCCGAGGCATCCGATATTCAACCGGATCTTCAACCGTACTGATGTTGACATTTGGAGTGTTCAAAATATCCATTATTGTGTAAAGAGTAGTAGTTTTTCCACTTCCGGTCGGACCGGTTACCAAAATCATTCCGTTTGGCTTTTTTATGTTTCTGTGAATAATCTCCAACCCTTCACCATAAAGACCCATCTTTTCCAAGGTCAACCCTTTGGAAGACTCATCCAGAAGACGCATTACTATTTTTTCTCCATCAAAAACCGGCAAAATGCTTACTCTGAAAGAAATTCTGAGATCATCTTTTTCAATCTTGAAGCGACCATCTTGAGGAACACGATGTTCATCTAGTTTTAAATTGGAAAGAACTTTAATTCTGGCAGTTATTCCCTCCTTGACTTGGCGAGGAAGTGTCATAGCATCGTGCAAAATTCCGTCAATCCGATACCGAACCCGGACATCTTTTTCATCCGGTTCAATGTGAATATCACTGGCTGATTGCAAAATGGCGTGCTTAATGAGGGTGTCAACAATTCGGATAATCGGCAATCCCTGAGCTATTTTTTCCAAATCTTCTTTGCTTTCGTCTCCAATCTCATCAACATTTTTATTAATTATGTCTCCAAATTCCGCTTTAAGACTTTTTTCATATTGGCGAAGCGCCAAATTAATGCTCTCCTCGGAAGTTAAACATGTAACAATTTTCAGTCCAGTTTTTTTACGAATAAAATCAACTGTCTGAATATCCTCCGGATTTATCATTGCTACCCGAAGTTCTTGGCCGTTTTTTTCAAAAGCCACAATCTTATATTTTTTTGCAATCGGTTCAGGAACTATTTGCAAGATATCTTGAGAAATAGTTTCTTTTTTCAAATCAACGAAAGGAACTCCCAAAATATAAGCATACAACTTTCTTAATTGAATTTCTTCAATTAGCTTATTTTCAAGTAAAATATCTCCCAACGCCCGACCCTTGCTTTCTGCTTCCTTGAAAGCCGATTCAATTGCTTCTTTGGGAATCATTTCCGAATCTTCAATAAAATCTTTTAATTGTTTGTTTTCTATTTTCATTTTTGTTTTTTATTTCTTCTTCGCTGTTTTTTTATCTGTCCAACAATTCATTTATTTTTTCCAGAACATCTTCCAGTTTTTGATCCGATTTGACTAAATAAGTTGTAATTCCTTTGGAAAAAGCTTTTTCCACATTTTCATCTCCGCTCAAATTAGTCAAAAGAATAATGGGAATATTTTTTGTTTTGGGATCATTTTTAATCTCGTCTATTACTTCATAACCATCTTTTTTGGGAAGAATGATATCAAGCAAAATTAAATCAGGCAAATTTTTTTGGATTAATTGAAACCCGACTTCTCCATCCAAAGCGCTAATGACTTCAAATCCTTCCAAGGAAAGAAATTCTGAGAGTGATTTCTGCAAAGCGATTTCATCTTCTATAATAATAATTCTTTTTTTGTTCATATTTTTATTTTTTATTCGCAAGTGGGACAACAAAATTAAAAACTGAACCGATGCCTTCTTTTGATTGAAACCAGATTTTTCCCCCTAACTGCTCAATGACATTTTTAGCTATATATAAACCTAAACCGGTTCCATCTGTTTGATATTTAACAGCATTATCACTGCGAAAAAATTTATTAAAAATTTGATTTTGTTGTTCTTTCGGAATACCCACTCCGTTATCCTTGACAGAAAAAAACATAAAACCGCCTGAACACTTGATTTTTATCTCTATCTTTCCCCTCTGAGAAATATATTTGACAGCATTGCCGATTAAATTATCCACTAATAGCTTAATTTTTTCCGAATCGCTCCAAAAAACCGACGCTTTTCTTTTTTTGTCAAAAATAATTTTTATTTTTTTATCCCTAATAACGGGCCCATACTCTTTTATTATTCCTTCTACTATGGCTTCAATATTCACATTTTCTTTTTTTGTGATCATTTTGCCTTGGTCAATTTTGGCCACATCCAAAAGATCACTCACCAGTTTATTCATCCGAAATGACAAAGAGCGGATACTTTCTATATTTTTTATCTGTTCTTCACTAAGTCCGTCTTTTCTTTTGGACAAAAGCAATTCCGTTTCCCATTTAATAGCTGAAAGGGGTGTTCTCAGTTGATGAGAAGCGACTGAAATAAACTCGCTTTTGAGTTTGTTAACTTTGGCAATTTGTTCCACTCCTTTTATTATGGATGTCCCGATAATAAATATTATTGACACCGTCAAACTTTCAGCCACCACCACCAACTCCGGACTATTGTAGTTTTTGGAAATATAATAAACCGCTGTCATTAAGATTATAGCCAAAACACCCATCACCAAAAACAAAAAGCTTGGAGCATACCAAATACTTATTCCTAAATTATCAGCTTGTTTTTTTATGTTTAAATCGTTGATTAATCTCATCTTTCTAAATGTCTTTTTTATTTTTATTTATTAACTAATTTAAACAAGCTCGTTTGATTTTATTATATCACAAAAAAACAAATCTTCTTTGATTTGTCTCTTTATTTCTGAAATTTTAATAATTCCTATTTATTATTTTTTAGATTAGCAATTTTGTTTTGAAATTTTTCAAATATTCTTGGACCTTGTTTTTGGAATTCCGGCCAAAAAGCCAACTCCTCACGACTGCAAATTATTATTCCGCCCTCATTTTTGGTTTTAGGATTTCTCTTTATTTTTTTAATTTGAATCTCTTCTAATTTTTTCTCCAACCAAAAACTTCCGAAAATTTTTTCCATTAATTTTCGCATTTTCCGAGAAAGATAAGTATCATTAATTTCTCTTGCACTCCTGATTTCATTTTCAAAATAAGGTCGGTACGAAGAGAGCCATTGGGTATTTTTCTTCAAAAAATCAGCATAGACCTCAAAGCCAAAAATAGGCAAAAGAAAAACATATTCGTGAGAAGAAAAAATATCTTTAATTGAAACAACGGATTTTTCCGCTAAATAATGATTCAAACAAATTCTGTCTTTTATTTTTTTGTCGTGCCGTCTTCTGCCCAAAATACTCAAAACAAGAAAAGAAAAAAATCTTCCTGAAAAAATATGTCCTTTTTCCATAATCAACAAAAGATCAAAATCACTCTCTGGAACTGAATTTTTCATTGCCACTCGCCCGGCAATCATTATGGACCGCAAAAAAGGAACCCATCGCAAAACAGACACCTGTTTGATTATTTTCTTCAGTTTTTGATCGGAAAGCTTGTTTTTTTCAATCCGTTCCGAAACCAAATTTTTTCTGCCTTTAAGGAAAAAAAATCCTTGATACTCATCAACAAATTCTAAAACAGAACCTTTTTCCAACTCCATCACAACTTCTCCAAGAGATATATTTTTTTCATTCTCTTTCTTTTCCAGCTCAATCATTAAATTGAATATTTCAAAAGCCGTGAGCGGATAGTTCATACAATCATAATAAACGATGGTGGCTAAAATATTCTTGGATAGCATAAGGCAATAAACATTTGTTTTAAAGATATTTTCCCGTCCAACTTCTTTTACAATTTTTTAATTTATCCGGCGTTCCGGAATAAACCACCTCACCACCTTTTTCCCCTCCGTCCGGTCCCAAGTCAATCACCCAATCACTGTTTTTTATTACATCTGTATTGTGCTCAACCACCAAAACAGAGTTGCCCTTGTTCACCAAGGCTTCCAAAACTCCCAGCAATTTCTTGATATCCTCAAAATGAAGTCCGATAGTTGGTTCATCTAAAATGTACAAAGTTCTTCCGGTCTGTTTTCGGGAAAGTTCAGTTGCCAATTTTATTCTTTGCGCTTCTCCACCGGACAAACTTGTAGCACTCTGTCCTAATTTCAAATAACCCAATCCTACTTCTTCCAGCGTTTTAAGTTTCTCTACAATCAATGGTGATTTTTTGAAAAATCTAAGCGCATAAGAAACACTCATATCCAAAACATCGGCGATATTGACTCCCTGATACTCAATTTCAAGTGTTCCTTGATTATATCTTTTTCCTCCGCAAGATTCACATTTGACATACATATCCGGCAAAAGATACATCTCAATTTTTTTGGTTCCGTCTCCCTGGCAAGATTCACACCGACCTCCTCGCATATTAAAACTGAACCTGCTCGCCGTATAGCCTCTTTTTTTGGCTTCTTCCGTATTGGAAAAAAGATCGCGAATCAAAGAAAACACTCCGGTATAAGTGGCTGCATTGGACCTTGGAGTTCTTCCAATCGGAGCTTGATTGATATTGATCACTTTGTCTATATGTTCAATGCCTTTAATTTTTTTATGTTTTCCGGGAACTTGTTTGGCTCGGAAAAAATATTTAGCTAACGCTACTGCCAAAATTCCCTTAACTAGAGTTGATTTTCCGGAACCAGAAACTCCGGTTATTGAAACCAACTTCCCTAAAGGAATTTTCACATCTATATTTTTTAAATTATGTTCCGTTGCTCCGATTATTTCCAAATATTTTCCATTGCCTTTTCGCGCTTTTTTTCTGGCAGAAATTTTTTCTTTTCCGGTTAAATAATCAGCCGTCAGATTTTTAGATTCCAGCAATTTATTGATATTTCCTTCAAATATAACTTTCCCTCCATCCTCTCCGGCGCCCGGCCCCATATCAATTATCCAATCGGCTTGACGCATAATCCTCTCGTCATGTTCAACTACAATCAAAGAATTTCCTCCTTCCCGCAGTTTTTTCATAGTTCTTATAAGCTTCTCCGTATCACGATTGTGCAAACCAACGGAAGGTTCATCCAAAACATAAATCATTCCCATAAGCTCAGAACCGATCTGCGTCGCCAATCTGATCCGTTGACCTTCTCCACCGGAAATAGAATCGGTCTTTCTTGAAAGAGATAAATAATCCAAACCTACATTACAAAGCGATTCTGCTCTGAAAATCATTTCTTTGATAAGAGGCTGAATAATATTTTTTTGAGAAATGCTTTTGGTTTCTTTTTCCGTTTCCCGAAGAAATTCCTTGAATTTTGAAAAATCCATATTAACCACATCATCAATTGATTTTCCACCAATTAAAATAGAAAGGTATTTTTCTTGCAACCTTTTACCCCGACAATCAGGGCAAGTGGTTTCCAACATATATTTTTCAATTTCATTTTTCAGATAATCAGAAGAAGCTTCTTCATATTTTTTGCGAATTATGGAAACTACTCCCTCAAACCTGGACTTTATTTCGGAAATTTCCCTCCGACCATTCTCATCATCCAAAACAACCTCACCGTCACCCACCCCATGCAAAATAACATTCAGGTTTGCCCGAGAAATTTTTTTAACCGGCTCATCAACAGAAAAACCGTATTTTTTTCCCAAAGCTCTGATAGCTTGCAAATTTCCATTTTTTCCCCCGGCACGACTCACTGATTTGCTAAGTGGCAAAATAGCTCCCTCAGCAATAGACAAATTTTTATTGGGGATTATCAAATCTTCGTCAATTTCCTTAATCGTTCCTAAGCCGGAACATCTCTGACAAGCTCCTTCTGGACTGTTGAAAGAAAAATTTTTAGGAGTGATTTCACTCACCTTGAAATAACACTTATGACAAACGAAATCAATGTTGAAAAAAAGATCCTTTTGGTTGTTAACTGAAACTAAAAATAATCCGTCTCCAATTTTAAGCGCTGTTTCAATTGAATCCAAGATTCTTTCTTTGTCAGTATTTTTCCTACTCAAAACAAGCCGATCAATAACGATTTCCACTTTATCCTTGCAATTTTCCATTACTGCCGACAACGCTTGTTCAATAGGCAATATTTTATCATTAAGCCTTACTCGGGCATAACCCAATTGACTGATATTTCTTAATATTTCTTTGCTTGATTGTTTGGAATTTCTAATTTTGGCCAAAATTACCAAATTTGATTTTTCCGGAAGCCCTAAAATTTCTTCTAAAATTTCCCGACTGCTTTTCCGGCTCATCAGCGAACCGCAATTAGGACAATGAGGCGCTCCGATTTTGGCAAAAAGAACCCGAAGATAATCATAAATTTCAGTCAAAGTACCCACCGTTGAACGCGGACTCCGACCAACACTTTTTTGATCAATGGAAATTGTCGGACTTAAATTTTCTATCTTATCCACATCCGGCTTGGCCGAAACATCCAAAAATTGCCTGGCATAACTTGACATTCCCTCCAAATAGCGCCGATTGCCTTCGGCATAAATTACATCAAAAGCTAGAGAAGATTTTCCCGAACCGCTTAATCCAGTCACCACCACCAATTGATCTCGGGGAATTTCCACATCTACATTTTTCAAATTATTCACCCTCGCTCCCCTCACAATTATCTTGTCTCGGAAAGAATTACCTTTTGCCTCTTTGGCAAGATTTTTTTTGGCCATAATTTGTAAACATTTAAAAAGAAGTAGCTAGTTTCGGATTTTACACCATTTTTTTGGATTTGTAAACCCGCAACATAGAAAATGTCAATTATCCCAAAAAATTTTTACTTCTCAATTGACGATGATACCCAATCGCAAATCTATGCGCTTCTTCCATAATCTTGCCAACAGTATTTTTGTTTCTGAATAATGCTTTCTGTTCATTGGAAATTGGAAATTTTTCAGAAAAAATAAACTGAAAATCTGATATTTTTCTAGTCGGCCCTTTAGCCACCGCCACTAAGGAAATTCTAATTCTCAGTTTCTCAAAAATTTTTTCCGCCATATTCAAATGTCCCTTACCTCCATCCAGAAGAATCAAATTCGGTTTCGGCCAATTATTCCGAAATCTTCGTCGTAACACTTCTGCCATCATTCCCACATCATTCGCTTCAAAAAACGACTTGATTTTAAATTTTCTATATTCTTTTTTATTTGAATCAATTCTTCTTTCCGAATTATCAAAAACCACCATTGAGCCCGTTGCTTGAACTCCGGAAATATTGGAAATATCATAAGCTTCAATCCGAATAGCCTTTAATTTTTCTTGATTAATTTCATCGGAAATTAGAGCCACATCTCGGATATGTTCAAGGGCAAAAATCTTATTGCGCCTCTCAGTCGCTTTTTCAAATTCTTGTTTTTTAGAAAATTCAACCATTTCTTTTCTAAGTTTTTGAAGCAAACGCTTCTTTTTTCCGGAAAGTATCAGCGCTATGTTTTGGATATTCTTTCTATAATCATTTTTTGAAATTGCTCCAGCGTACGGTCCCGGACAAAGTCCAAGCTGAAATTCCAAACATCCTTTTTCGCTTTTTTCTTTTCTGGAATGAAAAGGGAAAATTTTTCGGATAATTTTGAGCGCTGTTTCCAATTGCTTTTTGGAAACATAAGGTCCGAAAGTCTTGCCTGAAACCGTTTTTTCCAATTCTGTTTCACGGACAATTAAAACTCTCGGAAAATCTTCTTTTGTAAAAACAATGTAAGAAAAAGATTTATCATCTTTGAGCTCAACATTGAATTTTGGTTGATATTTTTTAATCAGATTAGCCTCCAAAATCAAAGCCTCCAAAACTGAATCACTTTCTCTCGTTTCAATTTTGACTATTCTTTCCAATGCCGACATTACCGGCCGATTTTCTTTTTTGGAATTATTGAAATACGAAGAGACTCGGCTCTTGAGATTGGTTGCTTTTCCGATATATAAGATTTGTCCGGACTTGTCTTTAAAAATATAAACTCCGGGATTTTGAGAAATTTTTTTAATTTGACTTTCAATTTTCATAGATTAAGTTGCCAAAACCTCCTTCAAATATTTGGCCGTATGACTTTCTTGGTGATATTTTGCCACTTCTTCCGGTTTTCCGGTAACAACAATCTTACCACCGCCATCTCCGCCTTCCGGACCCAAATCAATCAACCAATCAGCCGTCTTCACGACATCCAAATTATGTTCAATCACAACTACCGTATTTCCCGCTTCCACCAAACGATTCAGAACTTCTAAAAGTTTCCGAATATCTTCAAAATGAAGTCCGGTTGTCGGCTCGTCTAAAATATAAAGCGTATCTCCGGTCGCTTTTCGGGAAAGTTCGGTTGCCAATTTTATTCTTTGCGCTTCTCCTCCAGAAAGAGTGGTAGCGCTTTGCCCAAGTTTGATATAACCCAATCCTACTTCTTCAAGCGTTTTAAGTTTAGAATAAATTTCTGAAAAATTAGCAAAAAAATCTTTAGCTTCACTTACTGTCATTTCCAAAACCTCGGCAATATTTTTGCCCTTATATTTGACCTCCAAAGTTTCTCGGTTATATCTTTTTCCACGACACACATCACAGGACAAATAGACATCCGGCATAAATTGCATTTCTATTTTCAATTGTCCGTCTCCTTGACAATTCTCGCAACGCCCGCCTTTCACATTAAAAGAAAACCTGCCCAAAGCATAACCTCTCGCTTTTGCATCTTTGGTTGTGGCAAAAAGGGACCGAATGGGAGTGAAAAGTCCGGTATAAGTGGCGGGATTAGATCGGGGAGTGCGACCAATCGGCGATTGGTCAATCATAATCACTTTGTTAATATTTTCGCTTCCCAAAATTTCTTTATGTTTTCCCGGTTTGTCAAGCGTCCGCATAATTTTTCCGGCCAAAGCTTTGTACAAAATATCTTCCACCAAAGTTGATTTCCCCGATCCGCTCACTCCCGTCACACAAGTCATCATTTTCAAAGGAAACTCAACGGTAATATTTTTTAAATTATTCTCTCTGGCTCCCCGTACCGTCAACCATTTTTTATTTTTAATCGGTCTTCTGAATTTTGGAATTTCAATTTTTCTTTCTCCGCTCAAATATTTTCCCGTCAACGACTTGGGATTTTTCATCACTTCTTCCGGTGTCCCTTTAGCCACAATTTTTCCTCCCTGCGCTCCAGCTCCTGGTCCGATGTCCACCAAATAGTCCGCCTTTTTCATTGTTTCCTCATCGTGCTCAATCACAATCAAACTGTTTCCCAAATCCCTGAGATGATTTAGGGTTTCCAAAAGTTTTGTATTGTCTCTGGCGTGAAGTCCGATTGACGGTTCATCCAAAATATAAAGGACGCCAGTCAGACCCGAACCGACTTGCGAAGCCAAACGAATTCTTTGGGTTTCGCCTCCCGCTAAAGTATTGGCGCTTCTGGAAAGAGTCAAATAATTCAATCCCACACTTTCCAAGAAACCCAACCGATTGATTATTTCTTTGACAATTCTGCCGGAAATAATTTTTTCTTTTTCGTTAAATTTAATTTTTTGAAAAAAATCCAAGGATTCAGTGATGCTCAATCTGGAAATTTCATCAATATTTTTTCCACCCACCGTCACCAAAAGAGCGCTTTCCCGATACCTTGAACCGCCACAAACCGAACAAGGATTTTGCGACATATATTTTTCAATATCCGTTCTGACCGCCTCCGAATCGGTCTTTTTGTAACGATCTTCCAAGTATCCCAAAACTCCCCGCCAAACTAAATTATATTTCCAAACCGATCCGGTTTTTGATCTGAGTGTTACCGGAATTTCATCATAATCATATTCAATATCACCTGTTTCCTGTTCTAAAGCGCCTCCCTGCCGAGACCTCACACTAAAGGGCAAACCGAAAAACAAAAGATTTAATTTTTCCTCCGGCAAATCACGAAGACGCACATTATCCGCAATATGAAAATGATTGGAAACCGCTCGCAAAATTGTTCCCTGCCAATTATTTTTCTTGTAGCTCCAAGGCAAAATTCCACCCTCGGTAATTGTTTTGTTTCTGTCAGGCGCTACTAAATCAACATCAATTTCCCGCTTCGTTCCCAAGCCCTCGCAAGCTTCACACGCGCCATAGGGACTATTGAAAGAAAACAGTCTCGGTTCCAGTTCAGGAAATTCTATCTCCGGATGATCAGCACAGGAAAAGTTTTGATTAAAAATTATTTCTTTTTGCGAAAAATTTATCTTCACCAGACCCTCAGAAAATTTAAGCGCTTTTTCAACGCTTTCAAAAATTCTGGAAATATTTTTATCCGTGATCTCCACTTCATCCACCAAAATATCAATGCTGTGCTTTTCGTATCTTTTCAAGTCCAACTTTAATTTCGGATTAAGTTCATATTCTTTTCCATCAACTATCGCCCGGGAAAATCCCCGTCGGAACATATCCAAAAGCAAGGAAGAATATTCTCCTTTTCTTCCTCTAACAACCGGAGACAAAATTTTTATTTTCGCATTGCTTTTATTCGCCTTTCCTTTCTTGGCGGAAAATTCCAAAATTTGATCCACAATTTCGTCAACCGAAAGTTTCACGATTTCTTGTCCGCATTTGGGACAATGCACTCGTCCAATTTTAGAATAAAGCAATCGCAAATAGTCGTGGATTTCCGTCACTGTTCCAACCGTTGACCGAGGATTATGCGAAGCTGATTTTTGATCAATAGAAATCGCTGGCGACAAACCCTCAATATAATCAATGTCCGGCTTGCCCATTTGTCCCAAAAATTGCCGAGCGTAACTGGAAAGACTTTCCAAATAACGCCTTTGTCCCTCGGCAAAAATAGTGTCATAAGCCAAAGTTGACTTGCCCGATCCGGAAAGTCCTGTAAAAACTATAAATTTGTTTCTGGGAAGCTCCAGATCAATATTTTTCAAATTATGTTCTCTGGCGCCCTTGATGATGATTTTTTCTTGCATAATAAAAATATGATAAAACAGTGATATTTTATCATCATATTTTTATTTGGTCAACCTTTTCCGAGCAATTTAAAAAGGGGCGACACTCGTTGATGACATGCCCCTCTCTTTTGTTGTTTTATAGATTTACCTACATAAAACCAAAAGATTTCTCATCACTTGCCTCCATTTGTCCTTGTGAGAAATAAATGGGTATAAAGGCGATTCCTTCAGTATCCCATAAATTTCCCTAATCATCTTCCAGTCTACCATATCACCCCTCCTTATATGATCCAATAAAGAACAAAAAAACACGCCAAAGCGTGCAATTTAAAATATTAACTGATTTGTTTTTCTTTGATTATTTTGACTATAATGGACAATCATGAGATGGAAGTTAATCCTTACAGTCCTCCTTGAAGCTTATTGAAATTCTATCAAAAATCACGAGGAAAGCAAAGCGACTATCCACAGTCCCTATTTCCCCCTCTGCAATTTCCGAAGTTCTCCGATTTCGTCGCGAATAAGGGTCGCCTTTTCAAATTCCAGATTCCTGGCGGCTTCTTTCATCTCTTTCTCTTTTTGCTTGATATAGCCCTGCATATCTTCCAGACTTTCCAGCTCCGAAAAATCTCGCGTCACTTCCGGCTTTAGTTCATGATCTACAATTGATTCAATATTTTTTCGGATAGTACGCGGAGTAATCTTGTGCTTCCGATTATAGGCTTCTTGAATTTTTCGTCGTCGGTTAGTTTCCGAAATCGCCCGCTTCATTGATCCGGTAATTTTGTCGGCATAAAGTATCACCCGACCACTGACATTTCTGGCCGCCCGACCGATTGTCTGCACCAGTGAAGTTTCACTCCGAAGAAATCCTTCTTTGTCCGCGTCCAAAATCGCCACCAAAGAAACTTCCGGCAAATCCAGCCCCTCCCGAAGCAAATTCACCCCCACCAAAACATCAAATTTTCCTCGTCGCAAATTTTCCAAAATCCGCACTCTGTCCAAAGTCTCCACGCTGGAATGCAAATATTCGGCTTTAATTTTATTTTCCCGAAGATAATCCGACAAATCCTCCGCTTGTCTTTTGGTAAGAGTTGTGATTAGCACTCTTTCTTTTTTGGCAATTACTTTTTCAATTTCCAAAAGCACATCTTTCACTTGTCCCTTGGCACTTTTAATTTGAAGATTCGGATCAATCAAGCCCGTAGGGCGAATAATTTGCTCCACTGTTTGGTCGGAATTATTTTTTTCATAATCAGCCGGAGTAGCTGATACAAAAATTCCTTGGCTGATTTTTCTTTCAAATTCCGAAAACTTAAGCGGTCGGTTGTCCATAGCACTCGGAAGCCGAAATCCGTTTTCCACCAAATTCTTTTTTCGGGAATGGTCGCCATTGTACATTCCGCCCAGTTGCGGAATAGTCACATGAGATTCATCCACCACCAGCAAAAAATCTTTAGGAAAATAATCAATCAAAGTGTCCGGCGATTCTCCGGCAACTCTGCCGGTTAAATAGCGGGAATAGTTTTCAATACCGTTACAATATCCAATCTCTCCCATCATTTCAATATCTTGCTTGGTCCGTCTTTCCAATCTTTCCGCCTCCAAAATTTTTCCGCTTTTTCTGAATTTTTTTACTTGTTCTTTCATGTCTTTCTCAATTTCTTTGAGTGCACTCTCCATCACCGGTTCCGGAACGACAAAATGTTTGGCCGGATAAATCAAAGTTTTTTTAAGTTCTCCCAGTTTTTCTCCGGTCAAAAAATCATACTCAAAAATTTCTTTGACTTTTCCGGAACGCATTTCAATTCTTGTCACTACTTCTCGGCTGGGTGGCATAATTTCCAAAGTTTCCCCCGTCAAACGAAATTTTCCCCGACTCAAAAGATCGCTTCGCAAAAATTGCATTTCAATTAGTTTGGAAATAATTTTTTCTCGTCCAATTTTTTTCCCTGCTTCAAAACTCAAACTAATTGATTCATAATATTCCGGCGAACCCAAACCATAAATACAAGAAACCGAAGCCACAATAATAGTGTCTTGTCTGGAGAGCAAAGCGGTTGTTGAAGCGTGGCGCAAACGGTCAATCTCTTCATTGATTTGAGCTTCTTTTTCAATGTAAGTGTCAGTGGAAGCAATGTAAGCCTCCGGCTGATAGTAGTCATAATAAGAAACAAAATATTCTACTGCGTTTTTGGGAAAAAAAGTTCGGAGCTCCTGCGCCAATTGAGCTGCCAAAGTTTTGTTGGGCGCAATGACCAAGGTCGGCCTCTGCACCTTTTGAATCACATTGGCTACTGTGAAAGTTTTGCCTGATCCGGTCACACCCAAAAGCGTCTGGAATCTTTTTCCCGCTCTGAGTCCCACTACCAATTGCTTGATGGCTTCCGGTTGATCCCCTGCCGGTTTGTATTTTGAATTTATGCTGAATTTCATACTAATGTCATTCCGCTTATGCAGGAACCTAGTCATTGAATTAACTCTTTCTCTGGATTCCCGTTTTCACGAGAATGACAATATCCAATTCAATTCATATTATACTATCTTTTATTCCTTTTCAAGCCAAACAAAAAGGGGCGCCGGACAGAACCAACGCCCCCCGAAGATTAAACATGATGTAGATTATCTGAACCTACCTCTATCTATTTGAGATAGAGCAAAGAATTAACAATGTATACTCGCACTCTTCTCCTTTCTTTTTTAGCTAGTTTTTCTCCGGAAACCAATTTATACGCTTTTATGACCTTATTTGCCAAACTTTTCGCCTCCTTGCGAGTCATCTTAATCACCTCCCTCCCTTTTTATTAACCTGAAATATACACTAATTTCTCTACAAATACAAATGCTTTCCGTCTTCTTTGAGTTTCTCAATAATTTTTTTGACATCCGTTACTTTTTTTCTGTCAGCAATCAAAATTGCGTCTTCTGTCTCCACTACAATCATATTTTCCAGTCCGATTGTCGCAATCAATTTGTCGCTACCGTGAACAAAACAATTTCGGCTTCCGCTATCAATATGATTTCCCTTAACAATCATCGGTGACTCCAAAGAATCCTCATAAAAATCAAAGAGTGATCCCCAATTGCCAACATCGCTCCATTTGAGTTCCGTCGGAATCACCAATCGAGTTTCCGGATCTAATTTTTCCACAATGGCAAACTCCACCGCATCATTTTCCAAATTTTTATAAGCTTCGTCTATTGCCTGATTTATTTTTCCCCCGGTCTTCTTCCATTCTTTTCCGATAATTTCCAAAGCTTCAAAAATTTTGGAAGTTAGTTTTTCTGTCCATTCCATAAAAGTCCTAGCAGAAAAAATAAAATAACCGGCATTCCACAAATATTCCCAACCGGAAACATATTCCTCAGCAGTTTTTTGGTCCGGCTTTTCCTTGAATGATTCGGCAAAAAACACTCTTCTGCTATTGGAATTCAAAAACTCCTTGCCTATTTTAATGTATCCCAATCCCGTGTCGGCAAAACTCGGTTTGATTCCCACCGTCATCAGTTTGTCCGGATGATTTTCAATTGTGGAAAAGGCGGTCGCCACCGACGCCACAAATTCTTCCACATTTTTGATGGCATGGTCGGATGCAATCGTCGCTACCACCGCTTTCGGATTCAAATCAAAAACAAATTTAGCCACAAGAGCAATTGCCGGCGCCGTTCCTCTGGCAGTCGGCTCAATAATAAGTTGCTCGTCCTTAATCTCCGGCAGCTGTTCTTTAACCAGACTCTTGTAGCTTTCTGTGGTTGAAACTAAAATATTCTCTTTCTGAACCAACCGAGACACCCGATCATAAGTTTCTTGGATCATTGTCTTGTCACTGGAAGTAAATTTGTGAAACTGTTTCGGTTTGTCCTTTCGGGAAAGTGGCCACAACCGTGACCCGGTCCCTCCCGCCATAATCACCGCATAAAAATTTTTTTTGTTTTCCATATTTTCTGATTAACATTCTATGATATAATTAAATCACAATGAAAAGAAAAACAAAAGCGCAAAAAAGAGAGCAAAAAAATCGTAAAAAAATTCAGGTGTCCGGAAAAAGCGTTTTTAGCTTAAAGAAAATAATTCAAAAAAACATCGTTCATATTGACTAAAAAATATTAGTGTGTTAGACTTCTATAAGTTAAGTTGATTCTTTTTAGGAAAAATCCCTAGAATAAGGCAAAAAAATGCTAAGAATAGTTAATTTCGTTGAGATAATCGTAGCCATACTTCTTATTGTTTCCATTCTTCTTCAAAACAAAGGAGCTGGTCTTTCCGGCACTTTTGGCGGTGATTTCGGTGGATATTACACAAAAAGAGGATTTGAAAAATTTTTGGTCTATATTTCAATCGGACTTTCTTTCGCCTTTTTGGCTTTAGCCATAATCAATCTAATAATTAGCTAAAAAAATATTAGTAATTTTGAAAAAAACAAATGGCCTTCTTTTAGGCAATGGTTCAAGATTAATTCTATTCTCAATCTGAAAGAAAAAATTTCCTTTTATTCTTTGGTTTTTCTTTTTGTCGGCTCACTTATCGCTTGGGGTGTTTCTTTTTATTATTCAAAAACTCAAGCAGTTCCCGATTTTGGAGGAGAATATATTGAAGGCGTTATTGGCCAACCAATGCACATCAACCCGATTCTTTCCCAGTCCAATGATATTGACAGTGATCTTTCTCAAATTATTTATTCCAGCTTGCTCAAATATGATCAAGAAGGAAATTTGATTAACGATCTGACTGAAAGCTATGAAATTTCCGAAAATAAGACCGAATACATTTTTCACCTGAAAAAGAATGTTCGTTGGCACGACGGAGAAAATCTCACTGCCAAGGATGTTGTCTTTACTGTTAATTTGATTACCAATCCGGTCTACAAAAGTCCTCTTCGTTCCAATTGGCAAGGGATAGAAACAAGATTAATGGACGATCACACTATTTCATTCAAAATTCAAAATCCTTATGTCGGCTTCCTGCATAACCTGACTTTTGGGATTTTGCCGGAACATATCTGGGAAACCGTTGGATCGGAAAAATTCGCCCTTTCAAAATTTAATTTGGAACCAATTGGATCCGGACCATTCAAATACAGTTCTTTGCAAAAAGATTCCAATGACAATATTTTTTCTTATAAATTAAGCGCCAATCTTGACTATTTTGAAGGTCGTCCTTTTCTTTCCAAAATCACTTTTATTTTCTTTTCTGATGAAGAAAGCGCCATTGAAGCCTACAACCGCAAAGAAATTATTGGCATAGGAGGGATTACTCCGCAAAAACTTTCTCTTTTAAAACTCCCTCAAAGCACTCTCGTTCATAAGATCAATATTCCTCGCTACTTTGCCATTTTTTGGAACCAAACCAAAAGTATTCCCCTAGCCAACGATGAAGTAAGGGAAGCACTTTCATATGCCACTGATCGGGATTCCATTATTAACGAGGTTCTGTCCGGAAACGGACGACCGATTTTTTCACCTATTCTCCCCGGGATGATTGGACACAAAGATGACTTGGAAAAAAGAACTTTCAATTTAGAAAAGGCCAATCAAATATTGGAAGATAAAGGTTGGAAAAAAGGTGATGATGGAATCAGAAAAAAAGACGATGTTCGTTTGGAATTCACTCTAATAACCACCCAATGGGAAGAATTAGTTAAGACAACTGAAATTGTGAAAAAACAATGGGAAGCTATTGGAGCCAGAGTCAATGTTAATATTTTACCGATTTCTGACATTCAACAAAATTACATCCGACCCCGAGAATATGACGCTCTTCTTTTCGGTCAAGTATTGGGCGGAGATCCTGATCCATATTCTTTTTGGCACTCCAATCAAAAGAAAGATCCCGGTCTCAATTTAGCTCTATTTGGAGATGAAGAAACTGACAAATTAATAGAAGAAGGTCGGATGGAATTTAATACCGAGAAAAGAGCTGAGCTCTACAAAAAATTTCAAGACAAAATCAATCAAGAAATTCCCGCCATCTTTCTTTATAGCCCTGATTTTGTTTATCCAATCAACAAGAAAGTGGGAGGAAACAATATTAGCAACCTAATTTCACCTTCCAAAAGATTCTCCCAAATAAATCTTTGGTTCATTAAAACCGACCGGATCTGGAAATAAGGTTTCAATTCATACCAAAACAAAGGTCTTTCATTTCATTAAAATAAAAATATGGAAAACATAAACGCTCTTGATAAAGAGAATATGCGCCAAGTAATTTTGGATTCTCCTTGGCAATTTCAGAAAGGAATTGAAATTGCCGGAAAAATAAGCGCTGAAGGAAATTTTAATTCACTGACTATTTCCGGAATGGGCGGATCCAATCTGCCAGGAGACATTCTGCGCACCTATTTGGAATCCCAAGGAAACGATCTGGAAATTATTCAAAATAGAACTTATTGTTTGCCAAAAAAAGCTCACAAAAATTCTCTTAATTTTTTCCTTTCCTATTCCGGAAACACCGAAGAAACAATCGCCTCACTAAAAGAAGCTATAGAAAAAAAACTTTCCGCTATTGGTTTCGCGACCGGAGGAGAAATGGCCAAACTATGTCAGGAAAATAATATTCCTTGCATAATTCTGCCAGCAGGCATCCAGCCTCGTTATGCTACCGGATATTTTTTCGGAGCTATGATCCAAGTTCTCAAAAACTCCGGACTCATTGAGGAGAATCCGGAAAAATTAATCGCCTTGTCGGAAAAAATTTCCCGAAAAAATTCTTTCTTGGAAGAAAGAGGACAAGAAATAGCCACCATACTCAAAGGGAAAACCCCTATCATCTATACCACCGACCAATACAAAGCTCTGGCAATGATAATAAAAATAAAAATCAATGAAAACGCCAAAACTCCGGCTTTTTGGAACTATTATCCGGAACTCAATCACAACGAAATGGTCGGCTTCACTCTTCCACAGACCAGTTTTCATATTTTGTCTTTTCTTGATCAAGCCGAACATCCGCAAAACATTAAACGAATGAAAATAACTTCCGAGTTGCTTGAAAAAAAAGGAATTGCTACCACTTTCTTGGAAATGGACGGAGAAAATGCGTTTGAAAAAATATTTTCCTCCCTGCTTCTCGGAGATTGGATTTCCTATTATCTTGCCCTTTCTTACGGACAAGATCCCACTCCGGTCAAAATGGTGGAGGATTTGAAAAAATCTATCACCTAAAAAATATTCTACCCATTTGAAACTTGCCAATTTTTCTCAAAATTCGGTCCCAAAACCGGTCTTGAGGAATTTTTGAAGGTTTTAATCACTTTTTCTTTAATTATTAAAAACTAGAAAAGAAAATTATGAAAAATACCCCCCAGGCGTTTGACGGAATAGTTTCTCATTCCCCAAAAAGCCTTTCTTCCAAAGGAAGAAAAAGAAAATTTTATCCAGCCAAGAGAAACCCATTGCCTAAAAAAGAAACTTCGGAAAAAGAATATTCCTATTCTTCTTCATCTTTTTTGACAACCGAGAAAAAAAAGGCCTTACCGGAAAAAAGTTCCTACAAAGGAAATCAAAATCTAAAAATTATTCCTCTTGGCGGTCAAGAAGAAGTCGGACGCAATATGACTATTTTTGAATATGATGGTGATATTGTTATTTTGGATATGGGAATGATGTTCCCCGAGGAAGATATGCCGGGCATTGATTATATCATTCCCAATATTTCCTACCTCCGAGGCAAAGAAAGAAACATTAGAGGAGTGATTTTGAGTCATGGCCATCTTGATCATATTGGAGCAGCTCCAATATTACTCAAAAATCTAAGTTATCCCCCCATCATCGGACGCGATTTAACATTGGCTCTCGTTAAGAAAAAATTGGAAGATTACGACAAAGGTTCTGCTCAAAATCTCAAAACTATCCGCATCAAATCAGTCAATGATAAAATCAGACTGGGCAAATTTGAAATAGAATTTTTTGATGTGGAACATTCCATTATGGATGCTGTCGGAGTTATTATTAAAACTCCTGAAGGAACCATCATTCACCCCGGCGACTGGACAATGGATAAAGATCCGGAAAGTGGCACCATTCTAACCTACACCCACCTTTCCAAACTTCCAGAACCAAGAATTTTGATGCTGGAAAGTTTGGGTGCCATTGATGTTAGACCAACAGCTACCAGTGAAAAAGAAATGTATAAAAACTTGGAAAAAATAATTGCCACCACTCAAGGAAGAATCATCATTGGAACTTTTTCCTCTCAAATCAAACGAATCGGAAAAATCATTGAATACGCAGAAAAAATCGGCAAAAAAGTTGCTCTTGACGGTTATAGTATGAAAATGAATATTGAAATCGCCAAAGAATTAGGCTACATCAAAGCTCACAAAGAAACCCTGATTCCAATTTCCGACATTCACAAATTTCCTGACAATCGTATTATTGTTATTTGTACCGGAGCTCAAGGAGAAGGCAATGCCGTTCTCTCCCGAATCATCACCGACAATCACCGCTTCGTTAAAATTCAAAAAAATGACACCATTGTTTTTTCCTCCTCGGTTATTCCGGGCAATGAACGCACTATCCAAAGACTTAAGGATAATCTTTACCGAAAAAGCGACAATGTTATTCACAATGACATTATGGATGTCCACACCAGCGGTCATTGCAATGCTTTTGACATCAAAGATATTCTAAAACAAATCCAGCCCAATATTTTTCTCCCTGTTTATGCCAATCACTATATGCTCAAGGAATCAGCTCGTCTGGGACGCGAAATTGGCATTCCAGACAAAAACATTTTTGTCTTGGACAACGGCAATATTCTGGAAATTAAAAATAAAAAAGCATCCGTTCAAGCCAAAAAAATTGATACCAGTTATGTAATGGTGGACGGACTGGGAATTGGAGATGTCGGACAAGTGGTTCTTCGTGATCGCCAAGTTCTCTCCGCCGACGGAATGTTTATGATAACCGTCATTCTTGACAGTAAAACCAAAGAAACGGTCGGCAACATTCAAATCACTTCTCGTGGTTTCATTTATGTCAAAGAAAATTTTGATTTAGTCAATGAAACCAAAAGACGCATTCAAAAAGCTATCAAAGAAACTACTTCCAAAAACACTTCCGTTGAAAAGAAGTTCATTGAAGACAATATTCGGGAAGTCGTCGGACAATTTCTCTTTCAAAAAACTCAAAGAAGACCAATGGTGCTTCCGGTGGTGATTGAAGTCTAAACAAAAATCAAATAAAAAATTACCGCGCTAATGCGGTAATTTTTTATTTGCCCGAAAGAAAAATCTGAGTTAACATAAACTTAGTTAATTTTAGAAATATTTTATTATGAAACGCATATTTTCCGGCATTCAGCCATCCGGCAATCTTCATTTGGGAAATTATTTGGGCGCCATCCAAAACTGGGTCAAACTGCAAAATGAATATGAATCTATTTTTTGCGTGGTGGATATGCATGCCATTACTATTCCCCAGAATCCGGAAGAACTAAAAAGAAGAACTCTGGAAGTAGCCAAGATTTATTTGGCGGCTGGAATTGATCCAAAAAAATCTTCTATCTTCATCCAGTCTCATGTCTCGGAACACGCCGAGTTGGCTTGGATTCTGAACACGATCACCAAAAATCCCGAATTGGAAAGAATGACCCAATTTAAAGACAAATCGCAAAAATACGGAAAATCTGAAATTGCTATGGGTCTCTTTGACTATCCGGTCCTTATGGCAGCCGACATTTTACTCTATGACACCGAGGTGGTTCCGGTTGGAGAAGACCAGATTCAACACATTGAACTTACTCGCACACTTGCCAAAAGATTCAATCAAAAATTTGGAGAAACTTTCACTCTTCCCGAAGCCAATGTCAGAAAAGAAACAATGCGGATTATGGCGCTTGACGACCCGACCAAAAAAATGAGCAAATCCGCCCAGAGCGAATACAACTATATTGCTCTCACCGATGACGCCGAAACCGTACGACGCAAAATTAAAAAAGCCACCACTGACAGCGGATCGGAAATAAAATATACTGATGAAAAACCAGCTCTTAGAAATTTAATTAATATCTATTCCGCTCTCTCAGACAAAAACCCTCAAGAAATTGAAAAGATGTATGCCGGCAAAAAATATTCGGATTTTAAAAATGACTTAGCCGAAACAATTTCAAACTTTCTCACCCCTTTCCAATCCAAGATGACAGAATTGACCGACGAAAGGGTTTTAGGAATCCTTGAAAAAGGTGCTCAAAAAGTGAAACCCATAGCTCAAGCTAAACTTCAAGAAGTCAAACAAAAAATCGGATTTGTCGCTTAATTTATCTCCAATAAAAATTTCAGGCAGGTATCTCGTTAGAGATACCTGCCTTTTTCGGCTTATCTTCTCCCCGACAAATCCGCAAACATGAGGACATGTATTGCCACTAGAAATCCAATCAGGATTCCTAATAGCACCGAGGAAAAAATAGAGGAAAATATGAAAGCGAATAGAAAGAAGATGGCGGAGAGTAGAAGCCCATCTCCCTTCCGATAGCCAAACTTTCTTAGTAGCCGGATCATGTTACTACTCCTTTTTTAGTTGTTTTTTTTTAAATATACATCTTTATCTGAAACGGTATTGTATACCAATTTAGCAAAAAAGTAAAGAACAAAACTCTATCCCCTAATAACCCCCAAAACTTCATCTCTCTTTTCTTCCATCAACTCTTTCGTCTTAGCCTCCAAATTCAAGCGAATCTTCGGCTCAGTATTTGAAGCCCTAACACTCAACCACCAATCAGGAAAGTCAATCCGAACCCCATCCCTTTCATCAAGCTGTCCATCGGCATATTTCTCTTTGAGAGACCGAAACACTGCCTCTTTGTCCGCCACCTCCGAATTGATTTCTCCACTTTGAAAATATCTTTTCAAATTCAAAACCAGTTCCGACATTTTCTTTCCGGTTTCATTCAAAAGATTTAAAATCATCACAACCGCCAAAGTCGTCATCTCCGCCTTGGAATTTTCACTGAAAAAATAATGCCCGGAAAGCTCTCCGGCAAAAACCGCTCCTTCTTGTCGCATTTGTTTTTTAATCAATGAATGCCCCACCCGACATCGGTTCACCTTTCCACCCGCTTCTTCAATCACTTCTTTGACTGCATTGGAACTGCGAAGATCCATAAGAATCAGTTCGCCCGGATTTTCTTTGAGCGTTTCCAAGGCCAAAATGGCAATCATAAAATCCATCGGCACAATTTCTCCGTTTTCCGCCACAAAACCCACCCGATCGGCATCACCGTCATAAGCGATACCCAAGTCCGCTTTTTCCAAAATCACTTTTTTTTGCAAAGCTTCCAAGGTTTCTGTCTTAAGCGGATTAGCTTCGTGATTGGGAAAATTGCCATCCAATTCGTCATACATATACACCGCTTCCACCTCACCCGCAATTTTTTCAAAAATCGGCTTGTCGAGTATTCCCATACCATTGGCAAAATCAACCACTACTTTTCTGTTTTTTCCTGATTTATAAAAACCGACAATATATTCATAATATTCATTCTTAATACTCTCGTCTTCAATCACTTCTCCTTTTTCTTCCGACACTTCAAATTCTCCCCTTATCGCCAAATCCCGAATCTCTTCCATTCCGCTTCCTTCTCCGATTGGCACCGCTCCCTGAAGACAAAATTTCATTCCGTTATACTCAGCCGGATTATGTGAAGCTGTCACAACCACTCCTGCATCCACATTCATTTTCCAAGAAGCGAAATAGATCATTGGAGTCGTCGCCAATCCGATTTTGACTACGCTTCCTCCTTGATCAGTTATGCCTCTGATTAGCTCCGCCGAAACAGCCAGTGAGGAAACTCGCATATCCCAACCAACCACTACTTTCTTAGCCTTGGTGTGACTCACTAAAGCTCTTCCGATCAAATAGGCCGTTTTTTCATCAATTTCTGTTGGATAGATTCCCCGAATATCATAAGCTTTAAAAATTCCTGAATTCATATTTTTTAGCAATAATTTATTACTTCTCAATCATACAATTTCCCGAGAAAATTTAAAAGGCGCCGGGTGTGATACTACACAACCAGCGCCCTGAGACTTCACTTGTCCACGATATCGTGGACAAATATCATCATTTCATTTCTGCTGTCTAAATCGTCGAGGGAGAAGTCTTTAACAACCCCTCTCTCGTTTTGAATGCGAATTCTATTGTATTTCTGTCCTCCTTCGGAATAAACCGAGAAATATAATCCCCTTGCCTCGGGGAACACGGCCATTATTTGGCGGGCCGCGAAAATTGTGGCCTCCCTGGATACATCCTTATCATGGATGTACCCGACCAGGATGCAAGAATTTTGTTTTTCCTTCATTATAACTCCACCAACAAACGCCCCCACCGTAATCACAACAAAACCAACAAAAACAACGGCAATGATATTTCCTTTTTTCATTTTCCTGCCCCTTGTTTTGCACGCTTTTCTTGCGTGCTTATTTCTTTTAGACGGTTCTTTACTAGAACCGTCCACCCCCCCTGCTGAGCAGGGTTTTTGTTTTTAAAGATCCTCAGACTGGATATCTGAGCATTCCAGATTCTCAGCCTGATTAACAATCTTAGCATATAATTCAAATCTTGTCAAGTTTTTTTGGTATATTTACCTTATTTAAGCCAACAAATCTCCAAAAGAAAACCTTCTCAGTTCCTGCTTTTGACAATTCCATTTTTAATCGGCACAATTAACTCATCTTGATTTAATAAATTTTGAACTATATGAAAATAGGCAT
>CAZIFD010000005.1:0-59089 GCA_964538685.1 uncultured Bdellovibrionales bacterium | reverse complement strand
ATTTTTCAGAAATCTTTGGTAAAGTAAGTTCGAGCTTGGTTGTATAGATACACCAGAAAAATCCCTCTCAAGGGATTTTTACTTTTTTTAAAAAAGCTGGATTTTTTTCTTTTTTGATGTTAAAATATTTTTGTATGAAAATAAAAAAAATCATTTCAATTCCAGCTCTAATTTTGTTTGTTTTGATATTTTCCGGTTGTTCGGTGTCTGATTTGACCGGGGGAACTTCAAGTAGTTCTTCGGCTGTTACTAGTCTTTGGCGTTCAGTGGATGGCGGAGAAACTTGGGAAGTTCTCAAAGATGAAAAAATAAACTTGGCTAAATTTAATATTTTAAGTTTGGAAATAAATCCTAACAATCCTGATAATGTTTATGCTGGTCTTAAGGAAGCTGGAATTTTAAAAACCGATGACGGAGGAAAAAGTTGGCAATATTTGAAATTTCAAGCAGAAAAGGTTTATGGTTTAGCAATTGATCCGAATAATCCTAATGCTTTGGTAGCTAGTGGAGTTTGGCAGGGCCGGGGAAAGATTTGGAAAACCTATGATCGGGGAGAAAATTGGGAAGAAATTTATACTTTTCCGGCCGAAGGACCGATGGCTATCAGTTTGGCGTTGGATGACAGCAATTCGGATATTATTTATTTTTCCACCAGTGAAGGAGAAATTATCAAGAGTTGGGATGGAGGGGCAACTTGGCAGAAAATATTTTCTGCTCCGGCACCAATAACCAAGATGGTTATTTCTCCCACAAATTCTTTGACTATTTATTTTTTAAGCAATAACGGCAGTTTTTATAAAACTGCTGATGGAGGGGGAAGTGTGGAGGATATTTCCGAGAAATTTTCCAGTCTTTGGGCTGGGAAAAAGGCTTTGTATTCTTTGGCAGTTGACAAAAAGGGAATTATTTATTTGGGGGGAGAAAGCGGATTAATAAAAAGCTCAAATCAGGGCGATGATTGGGAATTAATTGAAACAGTAAGTGATTCTGCAAAATTTCCAATTAGAGCTATTGGCATTAATCCAGCGAATGGAAATGAAATATTTTACGGAGCGGCTCGGGCGGCTTATAAGTCGGTTAATGGAGGAGAAAGTTGGGCGACTTCTCAGTTTGATACCTCCAAGATTATCACTAATTTAAAATATTCTTTGTCTGATTCAAAAATAATTTATTTGAGTGTTTCCGAATTAAAATAAATTGTTAATTTAAAAAAATGTATAAAGATTTAATCAATCAAAAAAAAGATCGTTTTGAAAAAACTTTGGAATTCTTTCAAGAAGAATTGGGAAAATTGCGAACAGGCAGAGCGTCAACTTCTTTGGTAGAGGATTTGCTGGTGGATTATTATGGCGCCAAATCACCAATGAAACAAGTGGCGAGCATAACAATTCCCGAACCGCGAACTATTGCCATTTCTCCTTGGGACAAGGATAGTTTGGTGAATATTGAAAAAGCTATCAGAGACGCTCAACTTAACTTGAATCCTATGAATGATGGACAAATGGTTAGAATAAACATTCCTTCACTTAATGAAGAAAGGCGTAAGGAATTGGTTAAAATTCTTAATCAAAAAGCGGAAGAAGCAAGAGTTTCCGTAAGAAAAGTTCGGGAAGAAATTTGGGATGATATTCAAAAAGCTGAAAAGGAAGGAAAAATGGGAGAAGACGATAAATTTGCTGGCAAGGATGCGCTTCAAGAGGTGGTGGATGAATATAATGAAAAAATTGAGGAAATAAGAAAGAAAAAGGAGGAAGAAATGATGACGGTGTAAGTTGAATTGATTGGATACTATTTTAATTAGTTAGTTTTTAAAGAATGTCTTTTATAATAATTTTTATAATAATCCTAGGGATATTAATTTTTGTTCACGAACTGGGTCATTTTGTGGTGGCTAGAAGAAACGGAATTAGAGCAGAGGAATTCGGTTTTGGTTTTCCGCCGAGAATCATTGGATTTTATAGAGAAAAGGGAGAAAAAAAATGGAACTTGGTTTGGGGAAACAAAGAAATAGAAACTAAGCAAACGATTTATTCTTTGAATTGGTTGCCATTGGGAGGATTTGTAAAAATTATGGGCGAAGACGGGGGTAAAAAAAGTGACAAAAAAAGTTTTGCTTCCAAGGGAGCGTGGGTAAGAATCAAGGTTTTGGCGGCGGGAGTGCTGATGAATTTTGTTTTAGCTTGGATTTTAATTTCTTGTGTATTGATGATTGGCGCTCCGGAAACGGTGGGAAGCGATAAGGCAGGGACGGGAAAATCAAAAATACAAATTGCCGAAGTGGTTTCCGGAACTCCAGCCGAGGAAATTGGCATTAAGGTTGGAGATGAAATAAGCAAAACTCAGGTTTCAAATGGAAAAAATGTTCAACTAAAGAGCTTGGAAGACATTCAGCGATATATTAATTCTAAAAAAGGCCAAGAACTGGATTTTAGAATTTTACGAGGCGGAGAAGAGCTTGTTCTCAGGGTGGTTCCAAGAGTTAATTATCCAGCTGACCAAGGAGCGCTAGGCATAGCGATGGTGGAAACAGAAATAATTTCTTATCCATGGTACGAAGCTATTGGGAAAGGTTTTGTGAGCGTCTTTGAATTAATTTGGGCGATGCTTTCTGCTTTTTGGGGTCTTTTGGAGAAACTTTTTCTTGGACAAGAAGTT
Source organism: uncultured Bdellovibrionales bacterium (assembly GCA_964538685.1). Taxonomy (GTDB): domain Bacteria; phylum Patescibacteriota; class Minisyncoccia; order Moranbacterales; family UBA2206; genus CAZIFD01. Next base: position 56,434 of record CAZIFD010000005.1, on the reverse strand, counting down.
GGTTCTGATATATCCGGACCAATTGGAATTGCGGTTTTAACCAAGGAAGTAGCTGCTTTAGGATTAGTTTATATTTTGCAATTTGCGGCTTTGCTTAGTATTAATTTGGGAATTATTAACGCTCTTCCGATTCCGGCGTTGGACGGAGGGAGAATATTGTTTATTTTGATTGAAAAAATCAAGGGAAGTCCGGTGAGTCAAAGGGTGGAACAAATTTTTCATACAGTCGGCTTTGTTTTGTTGATAGCGTTGATGGTTTTGGTAACTTTTCGGGATGTTCTCAAAATTTTAAAATGATTTTACTTCTGATATTCTTTCTGTTGTCTATCTCAGGCGGTGAAATCTTAAAATAAAAATAAAAAGTAAAAGTGCTTAAATAGCCTGTTTTTTTCGTTGACCTTGGTTTTGACAGGTATCTTGAGTTCGGGTTATTATGAATTAACTTGTTTTATTGAAATATGTTTAAAGATTTAAAAATAAAACTGAGAAAATTGACCGATTACTTTTTTAGTAATATTTCCAAAGATATTGGGATTGATTTGGGGACCGCCAATACTTTGGTGTATGTAAAAGGAAGGGGTATTGTTATTAATGAGCCTTCAGTTGTGGCGATTAATAAAAAAACCGGACAAGTTTTGGCGATTGGCAAAGAGGCCAAACGAATGGTGGGAAAAACTCCCGGGAATATTGTGGCAACTCGTCCCTTGGTAGACGGAGTAGTTTCTGATTTTGAGGTAACAGAGCAAATGCTTAAATATTTCATTGAAAAAGTTCATCAAGATGGGCTTAGAATTTTTTCCCGCCCTCGGGTTTTAGTGGGAATTCCTTCAGAAGTGACAGAAGTGGAAAAGCGAGCGGTGATTGATGCGACTATTAATGCAGGAGCGAGAGAAGCTTATTTGATTGATGAGCCAATGGCGGCGGCAATTGGAGCAAGGCTTCCGGTTCAGGAAGCGGCTGGAAATATGGTGGTTGATATTGGCGGAGGAACAACTGATATTGCGATTATTTCTTTGGGCGGAATTGTAGTTTCAAGAAATTTGCGGGTAGCAGGAGACGAGATGAACGAAGATATTATTCGTTATTGTCGGGATGAATTTAATTTGCTGATTGGAGAAAAAACGGCTGAGGAAGTAAAAATTGCAATTGGGAGCGCTTATCCGCAAAAAGAAAAAATGAAAATGCCGGTTCGGGGTCGTGATTTAGTAACCGGACTTCCCAAAGAAGTCATAATCAATGACGAACAAACACGAGAAGCAATTTCCCGTTCAATTAGAATTATTGTCAATAATATAAAAACTTCCATTGAAGAAACTCCGCCGGAGCTTTTGGCGGATATTATGCAAAGAGGGGTTATTCTGGCCGGAGGAGGAAGTTTGATTAGAGGTCTTGACAGGGTAATTGCTGATCAGACAGAAATGCCGGTTAGAATGATGGAAGATCCCTTGACGGCGGTAGTGAGGGGAACAGGTATTGTTTTGGAGGATATTGAATCTTTGCGAGAGGTTTTGGTGGAAAATCAATATGAGAAATCATTTAAGTAAGGAACAAAATGCCTAAAAAATATCTGTCTTCAAAGTCGGTCAAACTTTTTTTGATGGTGGGTTTTTGTTTGATTTTGATTTTTTTTAATCCGGGAAATATTTTTTCTCCAATAAAAAAAACCTTTTTTTGGATAGCTTATCCTTTTCAGCGCTCAGCTTATTCAATCGGTAGCGGGTTTGCGGAGATATTTTATTTTTTGGGTTCAATTTCTGATTTAAAAAAGGAAAATGAAAAACTGATCAAAGAAAATAATTCTTTGGCGTCTCAAATAACTTCCTTGACAGCGGAAAGAAAAGAGAATGAATTGCTTCGTCAAGAATTGGATTTGATGCCCAAGGATAAGTTTGATTTGGAAACTGCGTTGGTAATAAGTCAGAATTATCAGAAAACCGGTAGTTGGATTGAGATTGACAAAGGGATGGCGGATGGTCTTGAAATCGGGATGCCTGTAATTGTTTCAGATGGAATTTTGATTGGAAAAATAAGCGAGGTTTTTGGTGGCAAGGCGAAAGTTAATTTGCTTTTTGATCCGGAGAGCTTTGTGAATGTGGCAGATTTGGAAACCGGAGCCAAAGGAGTGGTTAGGGGAGAATTCGGATTGGGGCTGGTGATGGATCTGGTGGATCAGGGCGAAGCCTTGAAACAAGGAGATGCAGTCGCAACATCCGGTTTGGGAGGCAATGTTCCAAAAGGACTTTTGGTGGGCAATATTCAAGAAGTGCGAGTTTCTGAAGATAAACTTTTTCAGCAGGCTTTGATTGTTCCAAGGGTAAAATATTCCCAGATTGAATCAGTTTTTGTAATTAAAAACAACAAAAACAACTGATGAGAAAAAATTTATTACTTTTTTTTATTTTATTTTTGAGCGTTATTTTGGATTTTTCTTTTTTGGCCAAGATTTTTCCGGCGGGATGTTGTCCGAGTTTGACTTTGGTTTTGGTGATTATTTTGGCTTTGGAGATTGATTTTTGGATTTTTTGTAAATGGGCTTTTGTGGCCGGATTGATGTGGGATTTTTTTTCTTTCGGAATTTTGGGATCAGAGTCTTTAATTTTTTTGGTGTTGGCTTTTTTTGCTAATTTGATTTCCGGAAAAATTTTTAATATTCAAAACCGATTTCGGATATTATTTTTGGCAGGCTTTATTTTTTTGGGAAGTATGGCTGGTCAACTAATGGATAATTTTATTTTCAGGTTGATTTCTTTAATTGAAAAAAATAAATTTATTTTTGATTTTCGGATTTTTGACAAAGATATTTTTTGCCAAGCTTTTTGGAATGTGGTTTTGTTTTTACTTCTCTATAAAAGCATTAAATTTTTGGCCGACAAGATAAATTCCAAGGAAATAGCATACATAAAATAGAAATAAAAATTTATGGGAATCGGAAGATATTTAAACAAAAAAAGAATAAGTCGGGGAGTAGAAATTGAAGACTCTATTATGACAGTGACGGAAAAAGAAGAAGCCGTGATTGAAACTCCTTTTGAGCGAAGTAATCTTAATTTTCTTTTGGCAATAACTTTTTTAGTGTTGGCAGTTATGTTGGGGCGAGTATTTTTTTTGGATTATATTAAGGGAGAATATTTTTCCGATGTTTCCAAGGGCAATCGGATTCGGCAAATAAGTATCAAGGCGCCTCGGGGAAAAATTATGGATAAGTTTGGAAAAACTTTGGTAAAAAATGTACCAAGTATTGATGTGGTGGTGGTGCCACGAGATTTGCCGGAAAGTTATGAAGAACGAAAAAAAATTTATCAGGATTTGGCTACCACCTTATCTTTGGAGGAAGGCAATGTTGAAATTGCGGTGGAAAGCCAGAATAGGAAATTGCAAGAACCTATCTTGATTAAAGAAAATATTTCCAGCGAAGAAGCTTTGGTTTTGACGGAAGATTCAAAAAAACTCAGAGGAGTTTCTTTAGAAAAAACAGCCATTCGGAGTTATGAAAACAGTTTTATTTTTTCTCACATTATCGGTTATGACGGAAAAATCACCCAAGAAGAATTAAAAAATAATGAGGGTTATTTGATGACGGACTATATTGGTAAGACAGGCTTGGAAAAAAGTTACGAAAAATATTTGCGGGGAATTCATGGGGCTAGGCAGGTAGAAGTGGATTCTTTGGGTAATGTGAAAAAAGAACTGGGTAACATAAACCCGATTCCGGGAAGCGATTTGATTCTAAACATTGATGAGGGCTTGCAGAAAAAGATTTATGACAGTTTGACGACAGTGATGGAAGCAAGTGGAGACAAAACAGCAGCTGCAGTGGCTATTGATCCGAGAAACGGAGGGGTTTTGGCAATGGTGAGTTTGCCGAGTTTTGATAATAATCTTTTTGCTAAAGGAATCAGTAATGATGACTATCAATCTTTGGCTAGTGATAAAAATCTGCCTCTTTTCAATAGGGTAATCAAAGGGGAATATCCTCCTGGATCAACCATAAAACCGATTATATCAGTGGGAGCTCTTGCAGAAAAAACTATTGAAGAAAATACTAAAATTGATGGACTGGGAGGGATTCTTAATGTGGGAGGTTTCAGTTTTAGAGATTGGAAAGTTCATGGTCAGAGTGATGTTAGAACGGCAATAGCGGAAAGTAATGACATATTTTTCTATACAATTGGAGGGGGCTATGGCAATATTCAAGGGCTGGGAATGGATAGGATGAAGCATTACTACAATCTTTTCGGACTGGGAGAAAAAACAGGAATTGATATATTGGGAGAAGAAGATGGTCTTATTCCAAGTGAAAAATGGAAAGAAGAAGTAATTGGCGAGCGTTGGTATATGGGGAACAGTTATCACGCTGCTATTGGTCAGGGATATGTCTTGGCGACTCCGATTCAATTGGCTTCTTTTACGGCAGCGGTAGCAAATGGAGGGACTTTGTACGCTCCCAGAATTGTTGGAAAAATAAAAGCAAATGATGGCACGGAAACCAATCTTTCTTCCAAGATAATCCGAGAAAATTTTATCTCCGATTCTATTGTGAAAGTTGTTAGAGAAGGAATGCGTCAAACAATTGAAAGTGGAACGGCTCAGACTCTGAAAAATTTGCCAATAAAGGTGGCCGGAAAGACGGGAACGGCTCAATTTGGAACTGAGGACAAAACACATGCATGGTTCATATCCTTTGCTCCGTATGATAATCCGGAGATTGCGATGGTGGTTTTGGTGGAGGGTGGCGGAGAAGGTCATTCGTCAGCAGTTCCCGTAACCAGGGATGTTTATGATTGGTATTTTGGAGAAAGGGAATAGAAATTTTTGTTTTTGCTTGGGTATTTTTTAAATAAAGATGATATGATATTCTGTTTGACAAACGGCTATTTTAAGTATACAATTTAGATGTTCTTTTCTAGTGCGGAAGGAATTTCCAATAATGGTATAAATTAGCACATTAATAATTGCGGTTCATTGTAGCTTTTAGGAAGTTTAGAGCAAATTTTCTGAAAGCTACAATGAGAATCGGTAAGACTAAAATATCTGGCGTGGTGCTGGATGTAAAGGTCGAGCCACAGAATGTGCCGCCTTGGGGCGACCACAGGAGGACTTGCTATGAAAGATGCAACCATTGGACAATCCGTAAAGATCCTGTCTATTTTTTCAAACACTCCGGCATACCAGATTCAGTCCATTCTGGAGTCCGGGCTCCTCACCGACCTTCGCGACGGAAAAAACATCGCTCAGGTGAAGCGGGACGAGTTTAGGCAGTTGCTGGGACTCAAATCCCTGACTATCAATCCTGAGACACTGCTTGATCCTGTTGCCACCATGACAGTTCCGGCGACGATCGAAAGGTTTGTTGCCAAGGATCGCTTCGTGGTCAACACGGGCCGCAGTGCTACCGTGAAGATCAGTTATCTCACTGACAATTTCCAATCGTGGTTCCTTGATAAAATCGAGGAGCCGATAGCTGAAAGTACTCTGCGATCTGCACGGTTAAGGAAAGCATCGGTCGACAAGTCTATCATTGCTGAACTGGGTGGCGAAGACGCTGAAATAACACTGACTGAAATCTTCTCTCTCATAATGAAACAGCCGAACGGAGAGAGCGGTGAATTGCTCACCAACGGTTATGCGAACATCTTTTATGTTCGCGACAGTGCCGGTGTTCTTCGCGCGGTGGCCGTCGGTTGGCATGGCTTTGGGTGGAGTGTCTTTGCGTCTTCCATCGAGGGTCCGGATGAGTGGTATGATGACTACCTGGTTTTCTCCCGCAATCGCAATCGCAATTCTGTTACTTAGAATTTTGACCCTTTGATTCTTTGGCCCTCTCTGACCCTTTTGGATTGGTGGGCAACTTCACTTTTTCAAGAGGGTCTTTTTTATACTAAAAAATTTTGTTATACTTCCTATGAAATCATGCATTACGTAGCGGTCAAGGCTTCTGCGTCATGGCTTTAAGATATTTTTCATGAGAGTTGTGCCGGGAATGCCTTGCGCAAGGGGATGAAAAATAAACTTTGCAAAAAATATAAGAATTGGTACAAAAAACTGGCGGACTTCAATGTCCCGCATAAAATTCAATCCCAAGAGTATTTAAGGGGTGGTGGCACAGATGGTTTTTTGTATGAGAATGCCGGTGTTCTTCGCGCGGTGGTCGTCAATTGGAATGACAATGGATGGAATGTCAATGCGAATTCCATCGAGAATCCGAATAAGTGGAATGATAACAACCTGGTTTTCTCCCGTAACTATTGTATTTCTCCTGTCTGTTTTGCAGGAGTTTTCTTTTTATTTTTCTCCACAAGGCCATTTCTCCATCCGCCCAACTGACGACCGATTCCTTCCAATTTTTCAGACAATTTGAGGTATTTTTCATTTGGGATGAACTTGCTTTCCCAAGCAAGTTGGACGAAAAATTTCAAGACGTCATGACGGGGTATAATTTTTCCCAAAAGAATTATTTTTTGATCGACGGGTAAGTAAGCGGCAGTGAAAGTGTATTCAAGAATCTGGATGAAGATTTGCGAAATCTTCTGTCCCAGATTGAAGCGTTCGATTTTAGGAAAATTCTGGTATAGTGCCAACCAATATTGATAAGCTTCTTTTTCTTTGGAAATTACTACCGGCAGCTTAGGGGAACTGGCGGTTATTTTACTGTTATGAAGAATCAACTCAGCCATAGTTATAAGGATATTATTTGTTTAGAAAATTTATTGGAAGCCTGGAAAGAGTTCGAGAAGGGAAAGAAAAATAAAAAAGATGTCCAGATCTTCTCGTTGCATCTTATGGACAATATTTTTTCTCTCCATAGCGACCTTATTAATCATACCTATACGCACGGCAGTTATCAAGCATTTAAAATTAATGATCCAAAGCCGAGAGATATCCATAAGGCTACTGTTCGTGACAGACTTTTGCATCATGCGATTTATCGGATTCTTTATCATTTTTTCGATAAAATATTTATCGTTGATTCTTATTCCTGTCGGTTGGAAAAAGGAACGCATAAAGCCATTAATAAGTTTCGCCGCTATTTTTATAAGGCGAGTAAAAATAATACAAAAACTTGCTGGGTTTTGAAATGCGATATCAAAAAGTTTTTTGCCAATATTGACCATGAAATTTTGATCAGCCTGCTCAGAGAATATATTCCGGATGAAAATATTATTGCTCTTCTTAAAAATGTAATCGACAGTTTTTCGTCAACTAAGGAACGAAAAGTTGGGCTGCCCTTGGGCAATCTTACATCGCAATTGTTCGTGAATGTTTACATGAATAAGTTTGACCAATTTGTTAAACATCGGCTAAAGGCCAAGGGATATATTCGTTATTCTGATGATTTTGTTCTTCTTTCCGAAAATAAAAAATGGCTTGAAAATCAAATCATGCCTATTAAACAATTTCTTTCTGCTGGGCTGAAACTGGAACTTCATCCCGATAAAATATCCGTTAGTACTGTTCCTTCTGGTGTGGATTTCCTTGGCATGGTTAACTTTGCGAGTTACAGGATTTTACGAACCAAAACCAAAAAACGAATGCTCAAGAAAGTGAAGAAAAAATTTGAAGGGATCAGAAATGAGACACTAACGCTCGAATCATTCAATCAGATGATTCAATCGTATTCAGGAATGTTGGAGCATTGCAACGGAAGATATATTAAGGACAAAATTAGCAAAATCATCAAAGGATAAACAATTATTCAGAAATAAAGAAAATTGACGGAATCTTTACCGGATTTTTACCGAAATTTATCTTACTGCCAGATATAATTAATTTGGCTTTATGAGATTCCTGGAGACGAAAAAAGCAGTCCTTGCTCGGAACATTTGAGGGGAGAAATGTCAGGGGGGTCGACAGGGACTGGGTGTCCAAGGAAAAGATAATTTTTAATCGCGGCAAACATATTTATGAGTTCAAGCGTATGGTTTCCGATATAAACGTTCTACAAAGAAAATACTCAAACGAGTGCGCGCCTTTCTTTGTAGTCGTTTCTATGGGAGAAAATCCGACTGCAACATAGGCAAAGCAAGATTTGAATGGTAAAATTAAGCAGTAAACAGTGTAAAACAGGGAATTTGCCTTATTCTAATATTATTGATATAATTAGAATAAGATAACTCCTTATTCTAATCCACTGGAATAAGAACAGCCCTTATTCCAGTCGCCCAATATGAACACAAAACAACCCTTTATTCCGTCAAAATTACCGGTAAAAATTGATTACGAGTCCTTGATTGGCCATATAACCAAAGCTCATCGAGCCATTGGGAGCCTTGATTCCCTGCTCAGTACGTTGCCCAATCCGAGTCTGCTTGGCCGAATTCTGGTCACCAAAGAGGCAGTTTTGAGCTCGCAGATAGAAGGCACCCAGGCGACTATTGCCGAGGTGCTGGCTTTTGAAGCCTCCGGAGAAAAAGATGAAAGTGAAAGAAAGAAACAGGACATTGCAGAAATAATCAATTATCGGAAAGCCTTGGACGTGGGGATAAAAAGTCTTCAGTCTTTGCCGATATCGGAAAATCTTATTAAAAAAATTCATGCCACGCTTCTAAAATCCGGACGGGGCGCCAACAAAGCACCGGGCGAATTCAGAAAAGTCCAGGTTTATATCGGTGCTCCCGGAGCGGATATTTCCGAAGCTTCTTACATTCCGCCGGCAGCCAATGAGATAATTCTACTGTTCGCCAATTTGGAAAAGTATCTCAATTCCGAGGAAGAAAAAGATAAGCTGGTTCAGATCGCAATTGCTCATTATCAGTTCGAAGCCATTCATCCGTTTCTCGATGGAAACGGTCGCGTTGGACGATTAATCATATCGCTATTCTTGTATGAAAAGAAATTGCTTTCTTATCCCTTTTTGTATCTAAGTGAATTTTTCGAGGAACATCGTCAAAATTACTATCAGTTGCTCCGCGGAGTAAGCGAAAAGAATGATTGGGAAAATTGGATTAAGTTTTTTCTTAATGCTCTGTCAATCCAGGCGCAAAAAGCGGAAGAAGCAGCCAAAACTATTCTGAAACTGCATGAGGATTACAAAGAAGAAATAATGGAAATGAATTCCATTTATGCTCCGTATCTTCTGGATGCGATTTTTGTGCATCCGATATTTACCACCGCCAGCATCCGTCATCACGCCAAAATCAAAAATACCCAGACATTCTTTAATCTGATCGCAAAATTCGTAGATGCCGGCATACTGAAAGAAGCGGATCCGAAACAGAAAAGAAACAAAGTTTATGTTTTTGAAAGTTTGATGAAAATTTTGAACAAAAAGTAACACAAAAAACAAACTATGTGAATCTTGACTGTAGACGATGATCCAAAATTTCCGATTTTCTCAAGTCCAATCTTTAGTTGTTGATGTGACGACAGACGGTGAAAAAGGAGTATATCTGATAATGATGACAATAAGTGATGTTGACAGGCTATTGATTTCTGGTATAATTCTTTTTATCTGTTTTAAATCGTAAAAAACAAATAAATGAAAAAGTTTTTAACTGAAGAAGGACTTAAAAAAATTCAAGAAGAATTGGAATATAGAAGGATTGGGTTGCGTCAGCAAATTGCCAATGCTATTAAGGAAGCCAAAGAGCAAGGCGATTTAAGTGAGAATGCTGAATATAGCGAAGCTAAAAGACAGCAGGGTGAGAATGAAGCCAAAATTGCTGAGTTGGAATTTACACTCAAAGAATCGGAAGTGGTTTCCTATGACAAATCTTCAGGTTTGGTTCAAATGGGTTCAAAGGTTAAAGTTAAGTTTAGTGGTAGCGAGTTAGAATTTCAAATTGTCGGATCAAACGAAGCGGATCCCAAAGAAATGAAAATTTCCAATGAGTCGCCGATGGGTAAGGCTTTTATTGGTAAAAAAAAGGGAGACGAAGTTGAAGTGGAAACTCCGGGTGGAAAAATGAATTATGTGATTTTGGATGTAAAATAACTTTTGGCTGTGATGAAAAGCCTTGTCTTTGGACGAGGCTTTTTTTGTTGATTATTTTTAAAGAAAAAGATATAATAAAAAATATTGATTAATGAAGTAGATTTCTGACTGAAGTTGGAAATAAAAAAATATGCGTGAAGATATTCTGAGAACTAAGCTGGAAAAGCTTACAAACATTAGAAATTTTGGAATGGATCCTTATCCGGAAACAACAGAAAGGAGTTTTTCAGTGGCTCAGGCTTTAGAGAAATTTCAAGAATTGAAAGGAGAAGAAATTGTTTTGGCGGGAAGAGTGCGGTCAATGCGACCGATGGGGGGATCTTGTTTTTCACATATTGAAGACGAGTCGGGGCGCGTTCAATTATTTTTAAACAAGAAAAATATTCCGGAAGAAAAATATAAGTTGTTTGCCAAAAATATTGAAGCTGGTGATTTTGTGGAAGTACGGGGAAAATTTTTTTTGACTAAAGCGGGAGAAAAAACTTTGGAAGTTGTTGATTGGAAAATTTTGTCAAAAAATATACGACCAATTCCAACGGAATATTTTGGTCTGAAAGACGAGGAGGCGCTGCTTCGGAAAAGATATTTGGATTTAATGATGAATCCTGAGGCGCGGGAACTTTTTCGCAAAAAAAATATTTTTTGGCAAACGGTGAGAAATTTTTTGACCGAGCGAGGATATTTGGAAGTGCAAACTCCAATTATGGAAATGATTCCTGGTGGAGCTGAGGCTGAACCTTTCATAACTCATCACAATGCTCTGGACCAAGATTTTTATCTTCGGATTTCTTTAGAATTATCTTTAAAAAGACTTTTGGTTGGTGGATACGAGAAAGTTTTTGAAATCGGAAGAGTTTTTCGGAATGAAGGAATGGATCGCTCGCATCTTCAGGAATTTGACAATGTGGAATTTTATGAAGCATACAGTGATTTGGAAAAAGGAATTTTAATGGTGGAAGAAATGTACAAACTGATTGTCGGCAATGTGGTTGGAAAAATGGAAACAGAATACGAAGGAGAAAAAATAAAATGGAACGGCAATTGGCCTCGGGTAGACTATTTTGAAGCTTTCCAAAAAGAAACAGGAATTGATTTGTCTTCTGAAATAACTGTTCAAAATTTGAAAGCTAAGGCGGATGAATTGGGAATAAAATATGAGAAAGAATATAGTCTGGGGCGAATGATTGATACAATTTACAAAAAAACAATGCGAATTAAATTAATCCAGCCTTGTTTTTTGGTGGGACATCCTTTGGCAGTATCGCCATTAGCCAAGCTTGATCCGAAGAATCCAAAAAAGGTTCTCAGAATTCAACCAATTGCGGGAGGTCAAGAACTGGGCAATGGATTTGCTGAACTTAATGACCCGATTGATCAAAGAAAAAGATTTGAAGAACAGGCTAAGCTTAGAGAAAGCGGAGACAAGGAAGCGCAAATGATGGACGAAGATTTTGTGGAAGCGTTGGAATATGGAATGCCTCCGGCTTTCGGCTTTGGAATGGGCGAAAGATTATTTGCTTTTTTAATGAATAAATCAGTGCGAGAAACGGTAATTTTTCCATTAGTTAAGGAGAAATAAAAAAATAAGCGAAAAATATGTTAGACATTAAATACATCAGAGAAAATCAGGCGGGGATTAAAAAAGCCATTCAAGACAAGCGAATTGATTTGAACTTGGAGGAACTTTTGCGATTGGATTTTGAGCGAGTGAAATTGATGCAAGCGATTGAAATTTTGAGTGCCAGAAAAAATGAGTTGAATGACCAAATGAAAACAGCTCAAGAAGCTGAAAGAAAAAATATTATTAAAGAAGGCAAGGAAGTAAAAGAAAAAATAACCGAACTTGAACCGCAACTCAAAGAAATAAGAAGCAAATTTGAAGATTTAATGGTTTTGGTTCCGGTCATCCCAGCAGAGGACACTCCAGTTGGAAAAGATGATAGTGAAAATGTGGAAATTTGTGTTTGGGGAGAAAAACCAAAGTTTAATTTCGTTCCCAAGACTCACATAGAACTTGGCGAATCTTTAGATATTTTTGATTTAGAGCGAGGTGCTAAAGTTTCGGGATATCGCGGGTATTATCTCAAGAATGAAGGGGCGCTTCTCGTAATGGCGCTTATGCAATATGCGATCAATAAAATGATTGAGAGAGGTTATTCTTTGATGATTCCGCCGACCTTGGTGAGAGAGTTTGCTCTTTTCGGTAGCGGATATTTTAAAGGCAAGGAATATGACAGTGATGCAGATAATATTTATCAAATTGCTACGCGCGACAAAGAAATGGACGGAAGTGTGAGTAAGGAAAAAAAATTTCTGATTGGAACGGCTGAACCGTCTCTTTTGGCCTATCATTCCGGAGAGGTTTTAGATGAATCTCAATTGCCGATGAGACTTTGCGGATATTCTCCCTGCTACAGAAGTGAAATTGGAGATTATGGCAAAGATAATAAAGGACTTTACAGAGTGCATGAATTTATGAAAGTTGAACAAGTAATAATTTCTAAAGCGGATATGGTTGAAGCGGACAAATTGCAACAAGAAATGGTTGGAATTTCCAAAGAGATGCATGAAGAATTGGGTCTTCCATATCGTCAGCTTAGAATTTGTACGGGAGATTTGTCGGCCGGAAAATACAAGATGTTTGATATTGAAGCTTGGATGGCGGGACTTAACAAATATGGAGAAACTGGTAGCGCTTCCAATTTTTTGGATTGGCAATCACGAAGACTTAATATAAAATATAAGGATAAAGAGGGTAATAGGAAATTTGTTTATCTTCTCAACAACACAGCTTTGCCGTCGGTCCGGCCCTTGATTGCGATTTTGGAAAATTACCAGCAAGAAGAAGGGAGCGTGTTGATTCCGGAGGTGCTCCGAAAGTGGATGCCGGGAGAGATGAAAAAAATTGAATCTAAAAAATAATAAATTTAAAAAAAGCGACTTGCAAAAGAGTTGTAAATAAAATTATGGGAAAAATATTGGAATTTCCTGGAAATAGAGAGCCAAAAAAAGCTGAAGCTGAAGCTGAAACTAAAGCTGGAGCTGAAGTTAAGGTTGAAAATACTGGTTCATACAAAGAAGTCCCTGTGGAAACAATAAATCATCCTAAGAATGTTATTAATTTTGATGGCGCAGTTGATATAATTAAGAGTCGTCGATTTGGTACTACTGAGGAAATCAGAAAAAAAAGAATTGAAGATGCTAATGCGAAAAAGGCTTTAGAAGAACTAAAAAGAATTAAGAGAATTAATGATATTGCAAATGGTACGCTTTGGGATCCAGATGATCCTAATCGGCCGGGATATAATGGCTAGTTTTTTCATACTCTTGACAAGGTTTTAGAGTCTGCTACAATGCTAAGTGGTAATAATAACTCATAATTATTAAGACCAAAAAAGGAGCTAAAAGCTACAAGTTGATTAAAAATCAGTAGTGCTAGAAAATACAGCAATGAAAGTATTTTCCCAAATATTTTTGTTGCTGTGTTTTTTGTTCCCGCCTACTTGGCGGATAAGCCTTAGGGTTTTGTGAATCAAAAAGCAAGAACTTTAAAAATTTAATATGTTCATAATCGCAATTTTTTGCGATTAGTCCTCGTCCCGAGCAATCGGGACAAAATAGAGTCTATTTCAACTAAAAGAATTTATTTTCTTTATATAGTCAGATTTACTTCTGACATTTTTTGAGAGTTTGATCCTGGCTCAGGATGAACGCTGGCGGCGTGTCTAAGGCATGCAAGTCGAGTGGGTTTAGGCCCACGGCAAACTGGTTAGTAATAGATAGGAACGTACCCGGAAGTCGTGAATAATCCCGAGAAATCGGGAACAATACACGATGTGCTCTACGGAGTAAAGATTTATCGCTTTCGGAGCGGCCTGTTTCCTATCAGCTTGTTGGTAGTGTAAAGGACTACCAAGGCTATGACGGGTAGGGGGTGTGAGAGCATGGCCCCCAACATTGGAACTGAGACACTGTCCAAACACCTACGGGTGGCTGCAGTCGAGAATATTCCACAATGGACGAAAGTCTGATGGAGCGACGCCGCGTGCGGGATGAAGGCCTTCGGGTTGTAAACCGCTTTTCTACGGGAAGAATTACGATGACGGTACCGTAGGAATAAGAGGTTACTAACTCTGTGCCAGCAGTAGCGGTAATACAGAGACCTCAAGCGTTATCCGGATTTATTGGGCGTAAAGCGTAAGTAGGCGGGCATGTTAGTCGGGCGTCAAAGCTCGGGGCTCAACCCCGAAAAGGCGTCCGAAACGGCATGTCTAGAGAGTGTGAGAGATCGATGGAATTCATGGTGTAGTAGTGAAATGCGTTGATATCATGAGGAACACCCAAGGCGTAGGCAATCGATTGGCACATTTCTGACGCTCAGTTACGAAAGCGTGGGTAGCGAATGGGATTAGATACCCCAGTAGTCCACGCCCTAAACGATGCATACTAGGTGTGGGGAGAATCGACCCTCTCTGTGCCGTAGCTAACGCGTTAAGTATGCCGCCTGGGAAGTACGAGCGCAAGCTTAAAACTCAAAGGAATAGACGGGGATCCGCACAAGTGGTGGAGCATGTGGTTTAATTCGACAACAAGCGAGGAACCTCACCAGGGTTTGAAACTATGCTGCATAGTGTAGAAATACACTAGCCTTCGAGGGTGCATAGCAGGCGTTGCACGGTTGTCGTCAGCTCGTGCCGTAAGGTGTTCCGTTAAGTCGGGAAACGAGCGCAACCCTCATCGTGTGTTACTTATGTCACACGAGACTGCCCAGAACTTAGTTCATAAATTTTTTGTGGATTGAGTTCTGGGAGGAAGGCGAGGATGACGTCAAATCAGCGTGGCCCTTTGACACCCTGGGCGACACACGTGCTACAATGGCCGAGACAAAGGGTTGCCAAGTCGCGAGACGGAGCTAATCCCAAAAACTCGGTCCCAGTTCGGATTGGAGTCTGCAACTCGACTCCATGAAGCCGGAATCACTAGTAATCGTGAATCAGCCATATCACGGTGAATACGTTCTCGGATCTTGTACTCACCGCCCGTCACACCAAGGGAGTCGGCAATACCCGAAGATCCTGTATCAAAGCAGGAGCCACGGTAGGGCCGGTAACAAGGGTGAAGTCGTAACAAGGCATCGGTAGCGGAAGCTGTCGATGGATCACCTCCTTTCTAGGGAGAATTGATGAAATCTTAGAGCATTGCACGCAAAAGGTATTTTGTGTCAAAACTTAATATTGTGTAGTGTGGATTTCATCCGCTGGTCGACTCTAATTTATTAGAGAACAGCAATGCCAATGGGAGCTATATGAATCCCTAGTGTGTTTTGTACATCACACGATAGATTCTTGGACTAATCGCAAAAGGTTGTGAACTATACTTTTTGCAAACAATAACACCTTAAATGGTGTTTTTTGCGTTGTTTCAGAATGGATAAAAATGTGCTAAAATATCCTTATGAAAAACATATTTGCCATATCAAGCATCAAATGAAACGCTCATTAGTCATTTTGATGTGGAGAGTTCGGACGAAGCAATAAATTCCCACAAAAAATAATTTATTGAACGGCTTGAAATAGATACAGAGAAATACTTAAAATAATATGAACAAAAAGGCAAGATGAACATTTTTGGAATGGAAAATTATTACGCAAAAAAATCTTCAGAAATTATAGAGTATTTTGATGCGAGCGAACATGGGCTGGAAAAAGGCGAAGTGAAAAATCGCCTTTTGAAATATGGATACAACAAACTGCTCGAAGCCAAGGCGGACAATCTGGCAATCATATTTCTTCGCCAATTCCAGAATTCCCTCATTTTCATTCTGCTTCTTGCCACAGTCGTGGTTTTCCTGACGGGAGAAAACACCGATGGGTTCGTCATTCTATTCGTCCTCCTTTTTAACGCCATAGTCGGAACAATTCAAGAGGGGAAAGCCCAAAATATCTTTGCGACGCTTAAAAACTTCATAAAAACTAATGCTTCGGTTATCCGAGGCGGAGAAGAATACATTGTTCCCGACGAGGAAGTCGTGCCTGGAGACATCATTGTCCTTCGGGAAGGCGAAAAAGTTCCCGCTGACGCCAGAATTTTTCATTGCGAATCTCTGCAAGTTGACGAATCTGCTCTCACGGGCGAATCAAATCCGAAATTCAAAGTTGAAGATGTAATAAAAAAATCCGATATTCCTATTTCTGACCAGCAAAATATGGTTTTCAAGGGGACGAGCATTGTCGCAGGAAACGGGAAAGCGATTGTGGTGGCGACAGGACTTGATACTGTGATTGGCAGTATCGCCAAAAAGATAGCGGTCATTGACGAAGAGCTTCCTCTCAAAAAAGACATTCGCCATCTTTCCCGCTTTATCATCGCCACAGTTTTTGCAATCGGATTTGTGTTGTTTGCCATCGGAACTTTTTATGGACACGGAACAAAAGAAATTTTTTCCACTATCGTGGCTATTTCCGTTTCCGTTATTCCTGAAGGATTGCCGATTGTTGTTACTCTGGTTTTGGCAACGGGAGTGTGGCGAATGGGAAAACGGAATGTTTTGGTAAAAAGACTTCAAGCGGTGGAAGCATTGGGTCAAACGGATATTATTGCGGTGGACAAGACAGGCACCATAACCAAAAACGAGCTGGTTGTGAAAGAAGTTTATGTCAGCGGAAAGCATTTTTCAGTGAAAGGAATCGGATATGAACCGAAAGGGGAAATTGAACTGGACGGCAAAATCATTGAACCGCTAAACCACCCAGAACTTTTGATGGTCGGAAAAATTGGAGCCTTGTGTAGCAGTGCTCATTTGGCGTTTGACGAAATTTCAAAAGTTTGGAAAATATCGGGTGACCCGACAGAGGCGGCAACTTTGGTGATGTCGGAAAAAATGGGTTTTCAAAAATCTGATTTGGAAAGAGAGTTTGTGAAAATTGATGAGAACCCTTTTGATTACAGTCTCAAGTATCACGCTACGCTTCACAAAGAGAATAGGAAGTATTTATTATCGGTAATCGGAGCACCCGAAGAGATTTTGGATATATCCGAAGGATTATGGAGTCCTTCAAAAACAGATAATCTTTCCAGTGAAGAAAAAGAAAAGTTAAAAGATATTTTTTCAAAAATGTCTGAAAAAGGTTTGCGGGTAGTGGCAGTGGGAATGAAAACCTTGGAAAAAGAAGAAAAAATCCCGAAGAGATTGTCAGGAGTTGATTTTGTCGGATTTTTGGGCGTTGAAGATTCGCCCAGAAGCGAAGTCAAAGAAGCGGTGAAAAAAGTGGAATCGGCTGGCATAAGGCTGGTAATGATAACGGGTGACCACAAGGTTACCGCCAGAGCCATTGCCAAAGAAGCGGGAATTTTCCGATGGAGAGATGAAATTATTGAAGGCAAAGAAATTGACGAATTGACTGAAGATGAATTAGCAAGTCATCTGGATAATGTGAGCGTCTTTGCCAGAGTGACGCCTTTCCACAAGTTGAAAATAATCAATGCATATAAACTGGCTGGTAAAACTGTGGCGATGACGGGCGATGGGGTGAACGACGCTTTGTCTTTGACTTCGGCTGATGTGGGCGTGGCGATGGGCAAAATAGGCACGGAAGTCGCTAAGGAAGCATCAGACATAATTCTTTTGGACGACAACTTCGGAAGCATCGTAAACGGCGTGGACGAAGGCAGAAACATTTTCAAAACGATAAAGCGAGTCATTTTGTATTTGTTTTCCACCAGTCTTGGAGAGGTGATGGTTATTGTCGGAGCGATTCTCCTGGGATTTCCTTTGCCGATTTTGGCTGCCCAAATCCTGTGGCTCAATTTGGTGACGGACGGATTTCTTGATGTGGCTCTCGCGATGGAACCCAAGGGTAACAATCTTTTGGGTAAGAATTATATTAAAAACAAAGGAGGTTTTGTGGATAAGTTAATGGTGTTGAGAATGTTCACGATGGCATTGCCAATGGCAATCGGAACGCTTTATCTTTTCAGTCAAAATTATGAAGCGGATTTGCCAAAGGCCTGGACAATTTCCCTCACAACCTTGGCGGTCTTCCAGTGGTTTAATGCCTGGAATTGCCGAAGCCAAGTGAAGTCAGTTTTTACGACCAATCCGTTTTCTAATAAGTTTCTTTTCGGAGCGGCTGTAATCGTCATAGCTCTCCAACTTTTGGCGGTATATAATCCATTTTTCCAAAAAGTCTTGCGGACTGTTCCTTTGAGCGGAAGGGATTGGATTATCATTATTGCCATCGCATTCTCGGTAGTTTTAATGGAAGAATTCAGAAAACTGGTGAAAAATAAGCTGTTTGCCTAGTTCGGGCATAATTGCTCCAGGGACTGGAAATTTTTGGCTTTTTGTGATAAGCTGTAAAAAGTTAGGAAAAAATGAAGTTGGGCGGTTTTAACGCCAACTGTTTCAGTGGGTGTTATTTTATATTCAGTATGCACTTTTGCCCACAATTAAGCATTATTTGGTATATATGGGTATCATATTATTCTTCATCTTAATAGCATTAGCCTCGGCTTTTATCCCCCAATATGTCCTTATTTTAGTAGTCCTGAACCTTTTCGCAGGGCTTTTTTTGTCTTTTTTTCAGATTGTTATCGCTTTGCTACCGAATTTTAAGCCGAAACAAAAACAAATGCAATCACAGCCGTTCGTTTCTATTTTGGTTCCTGCTTATAACGAACCGCCGACAATTTTGATGCAGACATTGGACACATTGTCGCATCTCAAGTATCAGAATTTTGAAGTGCTGGTTATAGACAACAACACTAAAGATGCTTCGGTTTGGAAGCCAGTGGAAACTTTTACTAAAACGCTCGGAGAAAAATTCCGCTTTTTTCATGTTGACCCTCTTGCGGGATTTAAGGCAGGGGCACTTAATTATCTTTTAGGACGGCTGGATTCAAGGTCGGAATTCACTGTGGTTCTTGACGCGGACTATTTGGTCAGGCCTGATTTTCTCACTACTGCTTTGTCATATTTTTCCGAGGAGAAAATAGCTCTTGTTCAGTTTCCCCAACATTATCGCAACTGCACTAAAGACAATCAGCCGATTGCCGACGAATACCGCCATTTTTTCGGCATCTATATGAATATGGCTAATCATTTGGATTGCGTTCCTTCAACGGGCACAGTCAGTGTATATAAATCCAATGTGCTTAAGGAATTGGGGTTCAGAGGAGAGGCGTTGACCGAAGACGCCGATTTGGGATTGCGAATCTACGGGGCAGGCTACAAAGGCATCTATGTTGACCGACCAGTCGGTTATGGCTTGATGCCGTATGACCTTGAGGCATATAAACACCAGAAATGGCGATGGGCTTTCGGTAATGCTCAATCACTCAAAACATTATTTTCAATGTTCGGTAAAATTCCGTTCAAGTCCTGGTTCGGTTTTTTGTTGCATCTAACCGCTTGGGACCACTTGAATTTCCTACCATTTGCGGTAATTGCTGCCTATGTCATCGTGCTTCTTCCCTTTACTCCGCTTAATGAACAGCACCGCTATCTTCTGGATACGGCTTCCGTCTCTCTATTAGTAACATTAGTGTCAAAGAGGATTCTTTTCTGGGCATCTCTTAAAAATCAGAAACAGCCGTTCCGTCGTTCCTGGCGGGCATTTCTGGTGCATATGGGAATGACATTGGTTTATTCCGAGGCTTGGATATCTTTCCTTTTTCAGACCAAATCGGTTTTTGAACGCACCAATAAATTCATTCTGGCGAAAATGCCAAACTTGATTAAAAACACATATAAGGAAATCATTTTAGGAGTCTGGTTTCTGGTCGGGATTGCGGAGGCGTTCTATGTGGGCGGGAGATTTACGACCAAGCTGACTTTTTTTATTTCTTCTTTGGTTTTGCTCTGTATTTTCTATGTCCACAAGAAAATTTCTCCAACCAAAGATTATTCCAAAAAATTGCTTTCAGTTATGGAGAAAAAATACAAACCGTATCTTTTGGGAAATAAAACTTAAAATAAATAAAAGTATGAAGATAGCATTATTAGCACCACTGTGGAAAAAAGTTCCGCCTGAAAAATATGGTGGGTCTGAATTAGTAGTTGCCAATTTAGCCAAAGGACTTGTTGAACTCGGACACGAAGTCACGACATTTGCCTGTGGCGGTTCAGAGGTTCAAGGCGAACTTGTTTCGGTTGTTTCCCAGCCGATGCATGAGTTAGTTGGCGGATTCAACTGGAGCGGAATTCAGCCGTATGAATTCTTGTCATATTTTGAATTGGGAAAACGGCTCAAGGATTTTGATATTATCCATAATCATATGGGATTTCACCCGATTGCTCTCGCTCCATATCTATCCATTCCGATGGTGACGACGTTACACAGCAGTCTTAAGCCCGATTTTCCGTATTTGGCGGAAGCGTTCAAAGAATATCCGTTCGTTTCAATCAGTGCTGCCCAGCGTAAACTTTCTCCAGAACTCAATTATGTGGCGACTGTGTATCACGGTATTGATGTGAAATCTTTTCAACCGAACTTTGAGAAAAAAAATAACCACTTCGTTTTTTTGGGCACGCTTTCGGAAAACAAGGGAATTGACATTGCGGTATGGTTTGCTAAACAGCTAGGAGTAAAACTTACGATTGCAGGGGAGATTAGGGAGGAAGACAAGCCGTTCTTGGAAAAGGAAGTCATGAAACACATAGATGGCGAAAGTATCAAATTCATCGGAGAAATCGGACACGAAGAAAAAGTAAAATTGCTTGCCGATGCCACGGCCTTGCTCTTTCCGTCTCGTTGGAATGAGGCTTTCGGTTTGGTTATGATTGAAGCGTTGGCGTGCGGAACTCCAGTTATCGCTCTTGATAATGGAGCTGTGTCTGAAGTTTTGAAAGACGGAAAAACGGGATTTATCGTGAAAGATGAATTGTCATTCGGCGAAGCAATGAAAAAGGTGAACGAAATATCACGGGAAGAATGTCGGGCGGAAGCGGAGAAACATTTTGATATTTCGGTAATGGCGAAAAATTATGAGGGAGTATATAATTCGTTAATCGCAAAAACAAAATGAAAATAGCAATCGTTTCTCCAGTGATGGTTCCTGTTCCGCCGAAAAAATACGGAGGCATTGAACTTATCATTGATGAGTTGGCTCGGGGACTGGCTACAAAAGGACATAAAGTAACAGTGTTTTGTTGCGGAGGTTCAACCATTGAGCAAGAGGGAATAACTCGGTTTGAAACTTCTCCATATCCCACCAGTGAGCATATTGAGGAAAATCGCAAATGGGAACTGAATCAGATGTTGACCATTCTTGGTCGTCAGCACGAGTTTGATGTCATTCATTTTAATTATGAACCTGCGGTGTTTCGTTTTAATATTGATGGTATCGTGGTCAATCTTTTGGACTTTTTCACTGTTCCTGTGACTTTGACCTTTCATAATACAACCAGCATTCAGGATAATATTGATTATTATCGCAATAAGTTGTCATTGCATCGCCACGAAATGATATTTGTGAGCGAGAACCAGCGTCGTCCTGTAGAGTTTTTTCCAAAAACAAAGGTTGTTTACAATGCTATTCCGATTGAAGATTTTCCGTTTGAATCCAAGAAAGAAAACTATATGTTATTTCTGGGACGGATTACGCCGTTCAAAGGAATTTTGGAAGCCATCACTGTCGCCCAAAAAACCAACATTCCATTAGTGATTGTCGCCAAAGTTGACTCGGTGGACAAAGAATTTTACGAAAAAGAGGTGAAAGACAAGATTGATGGAGAACTGATTCACTATGTCGGTGAGGCTGACTTCGCTGGAAAAACAGAATACCTCAAAAAGGCTAAATGTCTTTTGTTTCCGATTCTCTGGGAAGAGCCGTTCGGATTGGTAATGGCTGAAGCGTTAGTCTGCGGAACTCCCGTGGTTGCGTTCAGGAGAGGTTCAGTGCCTGAAATTATCCAAGATGGAGTAAATGGATTTATCGTGGATAATGTCGATGAGATGATAGAAGCGGTCGGAAAGACTAAAGCTATTTCAGCCGAAAAATGTCGAGAGAGCGTGGAAGGCAGATTTTCAGTAGAGAGAATGGTCAATGAATACGAGGCTATTTTTGAAAAACTGGGAGATAAGAATTAATGATAAAATTTAATGTTACAAAAAAATAGAAAAATCATAATATCCATTCTTATTCTTGATGTCGTAATTGTTTTGTTGCACATACTTTTTGGAAAAATGAGTGATTTTTACAATTTAGATAAAGAATATAATTTGCCGTCGTTCTATTCAGCTCTTAAGCTCATTTCAATCGGGATTGTATCTCTTGCAATTTTTATTTCTACTAAAAATAATTTAGTCCGAAAAAAATGGCAGGAAATTTATAGTTGGCTTTCATTCGGACTGCTTTTTGTATATCTGGGTTTTGATGAGTTTTTTACAATTCACGAAAAGACCATAGATTATCTGAAACCGTCATTACTTATGAATCTAGATTGGTTTTCCAATCAAGTCTTTTATTGGGTGCCATTGTTCCTACCTCTTATAATTTTGGCGTTAATTCTGTTTTTTTACTTCATAAAGACAATTCTAACCCGCCTTCATCTTGCAAGGAATTTTTTCATTGTTGGAGCGTCATTTTTCGCATTAGTCATACTTTCGGAATTTCTGGGAGGATTTATGGAAGGAACTGTTGGCTATGTTATAATGACCTTGGAGGAATCATTTGAAATTTTTGGAGCCTCTTGTTTTTTTGCGGGGAGCCTCGCTTATTTGGAAAATATAAATAGGAAATGATTAAAACAAAACTTGGTTTAGTAATCTCAACTATTTTAGCGACGCTATTTCTGGCGGTTTCTGTTTTTGGCGTGTATAAGTATATCGGCAATGAAAAAAAGAGCGAGATTATCAGTGAGGACATTGAAGTTGAAAT
Organism: uncultured Bdellovibrionales bacterium; assembly: GCA_964538685.1. Lineage (GTDB taxonomy): Bacteria > Patescibacteriota > Minisyncoccia > Moranbacterales > UBA2206 > CAZIFD01. Next base: position 33,624 of record CAZIFD010000005.1, on the reverse strand, counting down.
CATCAATGGAGAAAGCGGTTCTGCCGAGGAAAGCATAGATAAAGAAATAGAGGAGGAAGTCATAGAAAGCGATGCGGAGCAGATTGAAATAAACCAACAGAAAGATGACATTATTGTAGAATATCCTGAAGAAACTGTTGAAGGCTCAGCCGTAATTTCAACAATTCTTCCATTCCCAATAATAAAAAGGGATAATCCCGATGAGTTAAGGATAGGATTTATTACAGACTTGCATGTCAGAAGCAATTCTGATGGAATTGGTAATAGGATTTTAAAGCCCAATTATGTCAGCAAAATAAATTACTTTATTGAAAAGATGAATAATAGCTTTGTTCCTAATTTTATTATTATTAATGGTGATATTATAGAAGGCACTAATGCTAGTGTGGAAAAAGGAATGGCGGAACTTTCATTAATAAAAAAACTTTTCAATAGAACTACATTGAAAAAATACTGGGTGGTAGGAAATCACGATTTGCGTTCGGTAAATAAAAAACAATTTATGCAATCGCTGGATATTGATTATGTAAGTAAGGCTTTTGAAATAGGTAATTATAAGGTAATAACTCTAGATAGTAATTTTAAACCGGATAATAGTGATATCATTCCTGGTAAATATTATACCAGAGGACATGTATCGGAAAAACAAATTAAATTTCTTGAAAAAGAACTGAAAAATACAGATAAAAAGACGATAGTGTTTTTGCATCATCCATCACTTTGGGATATTGATGGAAAATCTAATAATGGTTTTTTAGATAATGCTAAAGAATTACATGAAATATTTTCACAAAATAAAGTGCTTGCTGTTTTTTCGGGACATATTGAAGATTTGTTTTTACAGGAGATAGGGGGAGTTAAGTATTTCGTTTCCCCTGGAATTGTAAAGAATGAAAAGTATCAAGGAACTTTTTCTGAAATAACCATAAAAAAGGACAAGATGGTGATAGAAATGAATTATTTGAAAAAAGATGGAAGTTATCGCACAATTCGTATAAAAGAGAAATAACTCCAATATCTCCCACGAATCACCTCCTTTCTAGGGAGAATTGATGAAATCTTAGAGCATTGCACGCAAAAGGTATTTTGTGTCAAAACTTAATATTGTGTAGTGTGGATTTCATCCGCTGGTCGACTCTAATTTATTAGAGAACAGCAATGCCAATGGGAGCTATATGAATCCCTAGTGTGTTTTGTACATCACACGATAGATTCTTGGACTAATCGCAAAAGGTTGTGAACTTTTTATAAAACCAAAAGTGGGGTGTGTACTCCGCTTTTTTGGTATCTTCATTTATGATTTGCAAATTATGCCAAAAAGAAAAACGACTTATTGACTCTCACATAATACCTAGGGCTTTCTTTGAGTTTTTATATCCTAAAGACGAGGAAAAAAGGAAATCTTTGGTAATGATTTCGAAAGACAGATACGACAAGAGGAGACCAATTGGCTCTTATGAAAAATTATTATGCAAAGATTGTGACCAAATGTTGGGAACTTATGATGATTATGCACAAAAACTTTTACTGAAAACTTCGTTAAAGTTTTATCCAAATGTCAAAGAGATGGCTTATTTGATAAATTCTTATGACCATTTTAAATTGAAGATGTTTTTTATTTCATTGCTTTGGCGTGCTTCAATATCACAACTCGAGGAGTTTGCTTTGATAGACTGTGGTCCTTTCAAGGAAAGACTCAGAGAGCTTATATTATTAAATTCTATTGGTTTGGAGGATGAATTTTCTATTTTTCTAAGTAAATTTGATTCTAATGATGAAATAATAAAAGGGGTTGCTGAAAATAATATATTATTACCCGCAAAACAGAAACTCGAACACTTAAACTACTCTGTTTTTTATTTGCCCAAAGGCTATAAGGTATATATAAAAGTAGATAAAAGAGACACTCCAGATATGTTCTCGAAACTTGTATTAAAGAATGGTAAACCCCTAATAATTCTCAGAAAAGACAATTATGAAAAAAGCACGGAATACAAGATATTGTTGGATTCAGTGAAATAGGCATAATTTACCCACTTGACTTCCTGTCCCACGAAGCTAATGTGTTGTTGCCCTAAAACTAAGCTTCAAAACAATGAATAAAGCCAAGTTTCAAGTCTTTGAAAAAGTCAAAAAAAGCCATAAAGCAACAGGGAAAACAGCTTAGGTTTGCATACTAGTTGCCAATTTGTTTCTAGAGAATAGCTGAAGAAAAAAACACAGGAAATAAAGGAAAAAATTGGATACCCAATCGATGGGTATTTTTATTCGCATTCTAGGCTTCGCCGTTTGCAAAATAATGTTGACTAAAAGTGTATTTTATGATATAAAAGAAAGTCAGCTTTTTGACAATCAAGAATACTAATCCAAACTCAGAATAGAAGGAGGTGCCTGCCATGAAGCAGTCATGGTTCAGCCAGTTGAAGGAGGGCGAAAGCCGAGTAGTTTTCATTTCGGACGCCCATATGTATGAATCCCAAGACCCGCTCAAGCGGGAGTTGGCCGGGAAGAACACGGCTGGCGAGAAAATGATCGCCAAGACAATCAAGGATGGTGAGCAGCGTTTTGCACTCACCCTGAACGAAGCCGAAAAGATTGAAGTCGTAAGCCTCGTCTTCTTTGGCGGGGACATGGTGACTGGCTATGGGGAGAGAGGCCTCACTGGTCCCGATTCTCAGGACCACATCAACAAGTTCAAGGTACTCTTGGAAGGACGCTTTCCGGGCGTTCCCAGGAAGTTCATGGCCGGTGGTCACGAACTTGGTTACATTCTGCCTCTTTCCAATGATCCAGAAGGCGGACCGAGCGAGAGAAGCGTTGCGGTTTTCGAGCAAAACTTCAACCAGCTTTTCTACGTCTTCAACTATGGTCTATACAAGTTCGTGGTGCTGAGCTCGGATCTCGAGCTTCTCCAGTCCGGTCCGGAAGACCTGATTAAGAAGAAGCACCTGCAAACCGAGTTTTATCAGAACGAGATTGCCTGTTCGGAACGCCCGGTCATCATTATGATCCACGATCCGGACGCACTGGCCTCAATGTGGCCTTTCCTGGAAAAGCACCAAGACAGGATCGCCAGGGTTTTCTCTGGCCATCAGCACGCGCGGTGGGTCAATTGGATCTATCCCAAGATCTGCAGCGTGGCTTCGTCCCGTATCCTAGAAATTCTGCTCAAGCCATTGTTCAACAAGCTCTTTCCAGGCAAGGCGGATGCGGTCTGGGTGTATTTCCAGAACAACAAAAACAACGCTCACATCTGGAAGCAGCTTAACCTCTCCATCATTCCGGCACCCGGTGGCATGATGGGCATCGGCGGAGGATTCCTGGTAGCTGACCTCAAAAAGGACGACATCAAGGTGCGGAAAATCAAGGCACCCAAGCCCTAAGGAAAGCTCATCCCAAAGGGTAAGCAGAAGACTTCATCGTTCGATAGCGATGGAGCCTTCTTTAATTTATATTTTATGTGATAAAAATAGGGGATAACTAATTTGCTAATAACCGAATACTATCCTAGAATGCAACTGTGAAATTTAACAATTATTTCTAGGGAATAGCTTCAGAAAAAGAGCCCATTTTTACGTGCTTTTATCCGTTCTCAAACACCTCCAGACTCCGGCTAAGTCAATAAGAATAAGGCCTAAATAAAGGCTGTTTTTTTGTATCAAGTTAAGATATAATTCAAATATACTTCTAGGGAATAAAATATTATGAAAAACATCACCTTTATAACAGGAAATCAAGGCAAGGCTGATTATTTAGCGAAGTATTTGGGTCATCCTGTTGCTCACAAAAAAATTGATTTAGATGAAATTCAGTCAATGAATTTGAAAGAAATTGTAGAACATAAAGTCAGACAAGCTTTTGATATTATTAAATGCCCTGTCATTGTGGAAGATGTTTCTTTGGAATTTGAAGCACTTAATGGTCTTCCTGGGCCGTTCATTAGATTTTTTGTGGACAATGTTCCTTTTGAAACTATTTGCTCTATGATTGATGATAAGTCAAGAAAAGCTCTGGCTAAATGCGTGTTTGGCTATTATGACGGAGAAACTCTAAAACTATTTGAAGGAAAGCTTGGAGGAAAAATTGCCAAGACTCCATCTGGTGAAAATGGTTATGGCTGGGATAAAATATTTATTCCTGAGGGATATGAAATTACCAGAGCTTCTCTGAACGAAGAAGATGACAGAAAAACATATTTAATGATAAAACCATTTGAAGAATTAAAAATTTTCTTGAGAAAAAAACATAATTTATGGCAACCATTCACAAAAAAGTCCAGAAAGAATACTTTGAATTAATACTGATTGGCAAGAAAAAGTTAGAATTGCGTCTGGCTGATTTTGAAATCAAAGACGGGGATACTTTAGTTTTGGAAGAATGGGATAAAGATAAGCAAGAATATACTGGCAGAAAAATTGAAACGATTGCAACATACATTATTAAAACCAAGGATGTATCATTTTGGTCGCAAGAAGAGATTGATAAATATGGATTTCAAATAATTCAGTTTGATGTGAAGAAATGATGGAAAAAAGAATTAAGTTGAGATGCTGAAATATTATGGAGTATATGCGTTGGAAAAAATCGCTTTATATTTAGCCTTGCTGTTAACTCTAGTACTGTTTATGAATTAGAAGGTTTGAAAAATAAGTATGCTGGCTTTTTGGGTAAAATATATTCTTTGCCACAAAGTTGATCGCAGAAAACAATTATATTTTTTGTAAATTAAAATTATTATGAATAATAAATCTGAAAATTTTGAAATTTGCTCTCGGGCGATAATAATAAAAAATAGGAAAATTTTACTTCCAAAGCCAAAAGATGAAAATTGGTATTTTTTTCCAGGAGGCCATGTTGAATTTGGGGAAAAGGCAGAAGATGCTCTTCGGCGAGAGTTAAAAGAGGAACTAGATGTATTGGTTGATAGGTTTTATTTTATCGGAGCAATTGAAAATTGTTATCAAAAAAAAGCAAAAAAATATCACGAGTTGAGTATAATTTTCAGCGTGGATTTGGAAAACAAAAAAATCCGGGATGTTGAAAACCACATTAAATTTGAATGGGTGGACTTGAAAGATTTTGAGAGGGCAGATGTTTTTCCAACCGAACTAAAAAGGGCTGTTGTAAAATGGCGGAAAGATAAAAAATGTTTTTGGAAAAGTAATTTTGAAATTTAACTCAAGAAATATGGCAATTATTTACAAAAAAATAAAAAAAGAAAACTTCTGTAAAAAAATTCTAATCCAATAGGAAAGTGTTTTTGTGGTACAATGGTAAATATGAATATGATGATGGAAAAATTGGAATATTTGGGTTGGGACGAATTTTTTCAGTCCAGAATAACCGAACTGGGCTTGGATGATTTTTCGGTGGCCAGAGTGGTGGCTGAACACAGAGGCGCGTATAAAGTCAAAAATGAAAAAGGGGAATTTCTGGCCAAGATTACTGGCAAGCAAATGTTTCAGTCGGAATCACGAGAAGATTTCCCGGCAGTCGGCGATTGGGTGGCTCTAACCGAGCTGGATAATGAGCAGGCAGTTATTCAGGCGGTCCTTCCAAGAAAATCAATAATTAAAAGAAGGTTTGGAGACAAGAACAAGACGGGTGAGAAAAATGACCTTCAAGTTATTGCCACCAATATTGATGTAGCTTTTATTGTGGAGTCCGTTGGCAGAGACTACAGCGTCAACCGTTTAGAAAGATATTTAGCCATCATTGAAGATTCAGCCATAAGGCCGGCAGTCATCATCAATAAGACTGATCTGATTTCTAGCGAAGAATTATCTTCCAAAGTAGCGGAAATTCAGGACCGACTGGGCGATGTTCCGGTCATTTCAACCAGCACAGTTAATAGTGATGGTTTAGATAAGTTGCGAAACCATATTGAGAAAGGAAAGACTTATTGTTTTCTTGGATCTTCTGGCGTTGGAAAATCATCGCTTATTAATAGTTTATTGGGAAAAGATGATATAAAAACAGGGGATATTAGTTCATATTCAGACAGAGGAAAGCATATGACGACAGCTAGAGAAATGTATTTTTTGGAAAATGGCGGAATTGTCATAGACAATCCGGGCATTAGGGAGGTCGGAATGGCGGATGTCAGCGTGGGAGTTAATAATGTATTTGACGAAATATCAATCTTTTCCAAAAATTGCAAATATGCCGATTGCACGCATATGCACGAACCAGATTGTGAAGTGCTAAAAGCATTAAATGATGGAAGATTGGATAAAGATAGATACGCTAATTATATAAACCTCAAAAAAGAGATAGAGTATTTTGATATGAGCCAATCGGAAAAAAGAGAAAAGAACCGAAATTTCGGAAAATTTATGAAAAAGGCGAAAAAGGAATTGAAAAATTCAGGGCGTAAATACTTCTAATCTATATTTGGAGGGTTAATTAAAATAAAGCATGGCAATTATAATAAATTAAAAATTAGAAAAATTTATGTCTTTTGAATTCAGTCAATCAACAACAATTGAAAAAGAAGAAGCGCTTGATGATAAGTGGTATGAAAGATTTTCTGCCTGTGGCTCTTTTGCGGATTATGAGTATCTGGGTGGAGATAAATCTACTAGGGAAAAACAAAAAAGTGCTTTTGTGCGAGGAGAATGTGAAAATCCAACATTGGATTATCCGGAATTGGAAAAATTAGATATAACACGGAAAGAAGAAGAATTGCTTCAGCTGAAGAGGGATATTTTAGAGCAAGAAACAAACGAAACAATAAAGCAAGTTTATCGCTGGAAAATTAACGAGAAAATTGCGGAGTTGAGAATGCTTCGGGAAGCAAAAAATGGAAATGACAAAAGATTTCTTCGCTATTCTGAATTTATTTATGGAAAGCCCGAAAAACAAATCTATGATTATACCATTAATCAAATAAGGAGAAGTATTGATGAAAAGATAAATGATCCGAATGAGAATGTTCGTATGGCAGCACAAAGACTGAGAGATGAAATTATTGATTTTTCTCAATCGGAACAATCCGAAATAGAGGAATTAAAAGGTTTTATGAGAAGTTCAGATTCCAAAGAATTTGCAGATACTGAATACACTGCCGAGGAAATAAAATCTGCCTTTGAACAAGAATTGAAAAAATATGAATTATCCGGGTGGACTGTGGCAATTGTGGAAAATGGTACAGCTATTAATGTTAGTCAGGAAAATAAAAAGGTCAATATTCCATCAGACAGAAAAATAAAGGAAAAAAAATTGCGTGCACTGATTGAACACGAAATTGGAACTCATGTCTTGCGAAGAGAAAGAGGAGAAAAATCAAAGCTAAAACTTTTAGGATTGGGATTGGACAGATACATAAAAGGAGAGGAAGGTGTTGCAACTTTTGAGGAACAAAAAATTTTAGGAGCAAATGAATTTTTCGGATTTGAAGGACATTTGGCTATTGCTTTGGCTATGGGAATGGACGGAAAAAAACGAGATTTCAGAAAGGTTTATGAAATATTGAAAGATTATAATTTTATTAATTCTAAAAAGGAAGAGTCTGAAACTATGAAGCAGGCTGAAGATTCTGCTTGGAAAAGGTGTGTTAGAACATTTCGCGGAACAACTTGTGAGACGCCGGGTGTGTGTTTCACTAGGGATATTGTTTACAGGGAAGGAAATATAGGCATATGGTTTATAGTTAAAAATGGCACGAAAGAAATTAGAAGATTTAAGATTGGAAAATATGATCCAACTAATCCCAGACACATCTGGATATTGGAGCAACTTGGAATTACTGATAGAGATTTAGAGGAATTAAACGGATATAATTACTAAGCGTAATTCTTAACCGGAAAAAATATAAAAAGCGTTATTTTTTTAAAATAAGCATTTGAATAAATGTCAGCAGTTTGCTATCCTAAAGGAGCTTTTTTTATTAATAATTTTTTTACCAATAGTTATGGATATAGTTGATTTCTTGTTGCATGTGGATGTTCATTTGGGAGAAATAATTTCCAATTATGGAGGACTTACTCATTTTATTCTTTCGGGAATAATTTTTGCCGAAACCGGCTTGGTTTTTGCGCCTTTTCTTCCCGGTGATTCGTTGTTATTTGCTTCCGGTATGTTTGCCGCTTTGGGATCTCTCAATATAACTTTTCTTTTTTTACTTCTCTTAGCCTCTTCTTTTTTAGGAGACAATGTCAATTATTGGGTTGGGCGATATTTTGGAGAAAAAATTATTGCCAACAAAAGAATTCCGCTTGACCAGAAACATATTGACAAAACACAAGCTTTTTTTCAGAAACATGGAAAAAAAACCATCATTCTTGCCAGATTTATTCCGATTGTTCGGACATTTGCTCCTTTTGTGGCGGGCGTTGGAAAAATGAAATACAGACATTTCGCTTCGTTTAGTTTCCTGGGAAGTTTTTTTTGGGTGGGAACTTTTGTTTGGGTTGGGTATTTTTTCGGAAACATTCCTTTGATTAGAAATAATTTTTCTTTGGTGATTATGGCAATAATTTTTATTTCTGTTTTCCCTATGATTTTCCAATTTTTTAGAAGTCGTTTCAAAAAAAATAACGAAGGAAAAAAAGAAAATTTCTAATTTTTACTACGCGTTGAAAAATATGTATCTTGTTATTTTACCAAGCCGGTTTTTTACTTGAAATAAATATGGAAAATCAGGAGGAAAAAAATATTAAAAAACTTTTTTATATTTCCAGAACTATTATGATTCTGGCGGTGGTTTTTTTCTTGGTTAGTGTTTATGCTTTTTTCAAATTCAACAGTTTTTTTGAGGAAATTCCAAGCAAAAAGGAAATAGAAAATATTTCCTTGAAACAAACTTCCAATATTTATGACAAAAGTGGCAATAAGCTTTTGTATCAAGTCCACGGAGATGAAAATAGGACTATTCTTTCTCACGAAGAAATTCCCGATTATATGCGTTTGGCTATTGTGGTGGCGGAAGATAATGATTTTTATTCTCATCACGGAATTGATGTTTGGTCTATTTTCAGGGCGCTTAAAGAAAATATTTTTCAAAACAGAATTTCTCAAGGAGCTTCAACCATCACTCAGCAGTTCGTAAAAAATACTTTCCTAACCAATGAGAGGACTTGGAAAAGAAAAATCAGAGAAATTTATTTGGCTCTCAAAATGGAAAGAATTTTTACCAAAGATGAAATACTGGATTTATATTTGAACGGAGTTTCCTTTGGTTCCAATACCTATGGCATTCAATCCGCATCCAAAATGTTTTTTGGCAAGGATGCCAGAAATTTAACATTGGACGAAGTTGCTCTTTTGGCGGCTCTTCCCAAGGCAACTACTTATTATTCTCCTTATAATAAAAATAACGAAGAGTTAGTTTTCAGGCAAAAAGATATTTTGGAAAAAATAAGAAAAGAAAAATTATTAGATGAATCCGTAATTGATCAAGCTTTGCAAATTAATACTTTAAGCAAGATAGTTCCACCCAGCAATTTTGTGAAAGCGCCACATTTTGTTTTTTATTTATTGGAAAATTTAGGAGAAAAATATGGACAAGAAAAAATTAAAGAAGGTGGATTGGAAATAATTTCATCTATTGATTATGAACTTCAAGAAAAAGTTGAAGTTATAATTAAAAAATATGTAGATGAAAAAGCGGAAAAATTTGGAGCTACTAATGCGGCTGCGGTTATTTTGGATACTAAAACCGGAGAGATACTGGCAATGGCGGGAAGCAAGAATTTTTTTGATCAGAATATTGACGGAGAAGTGAATGTGGCAACTAGTCTTCGTCAGCCCGGATCAACCATTAAGCCGATTGTTTATGCCAGCGCTTTTAGAAAAGGATACCAGCCAGAATCAGTGCTTTGGGATGTCAAAACTGATTTTGGTCCGGATGGAAGCGGTAATGATTATATTCCGGAAAATTATAATTTGAGTTATGCCGGATTAGTCACTATGCGGAGCGCCTTGGCGATGTCTCTTAATGTTCCGGCGGTTAAATCATTATATCTTTCCGGAATTGATAACTTTCTCCAGACGGTTTCCGATTTGAAAATAAAGTCGCTTAGTAAAATTAAGAACCCTGGTTTGGCCTTGGCTTTAGGTGGAGGAGAAGTTTCTCTTTTGGAATTAACCAATGCTTTTAGGATATTGGGAAATGATGGAATGGGAAATTATCCCAATCCAGTCATAAAAATAGGCGAGAAATCGGACTATTTTAATGATCAAGAAAAATTAATAGAATCTTCTGTGGCGCGAAAAATAAATTCAATTTTATCAGATACTTCAGCCAGAGCTCCGGTTTTTGGTTTTTCTCAAGATTTGTCCATAAAAAATAAAACGGTGGCGGTGAAAACCGGAACAACACAGGATTATAGAGATGCCTGGACGGTTGGTTATACACCTTCAGTTGCTGTGGGTGTTTGGGTGGGAAACAATGATTACTCTCCGATGAAACCTGGTTCGGCCGGAATTTATGTGGCCGCTCCGCTTTGGAACGAACTGATGAATCTGGTTTTGGAAGGAAAATCAAATGAATTTTTTTCTGAGTATCAAAAAGTAGAATCTAATAACTTGATGGTGACTGGAAAAATAGAAGAAACTGTTCAATATTTTAACGAAAAAACCGGAAAATTATTGAGTGAAAAGGACTTAGAAAAAACCAAGAAGAGCAAGGTGAGAGAAAGAATAGTTCCAGCCTCTCATTCTATATTGTATTATGTTGACAAGGATTGGCCGTTGGACGAAAATGTTTCCGCAGATATGAATGACCCAATGCTGTTTCTTTGGGAAGATGGCATTGCCAATAGAGATAAAAATGAAAAAAAAGAAAGTGATGAAGAATAGTTGATTGAAATGACTTTTGCAAATTAATAATAATTTTTTCGTAAGAGTAAGGATTGAAGCATTTAGTTTTTATGGATGATTTAAAGAATTTTCAAGAAACAAGCGATAATAAATTGGTAGAGCTTTCCAAGAAAAATCCGGATTTTTTTGGGGTTTTGGTTTCTCGTTATCAAGGAAAACTTTTTGGTTATATTAGAAAAATTTCCTATTTTTCCAAGGAAGATGTTGAAGATATATTGCAAGAGGTTTTTATTAAAGTTTATAGAAGTCTCAATCTCTTTGATGGTGATTTAAAATTTTCCACTTGGATTTATCAGATTGCCAGGAATGCTACAATTGATGCTATTCGCAAAAAACATTCTCGTCCGCAAACAGTTTGGATGGAAGAGGCGGATATGGTAAAAATTTTCAAATCCAATGTTGATCTAAAGCGACAGTTGGAAAAAAAGGAAGACGGAGAAAATATTAGAAAAATTATAGATTCTTTGCCGTATAAATATAAGGAAGTAATGATTTTGAGATTTTTAGAAGAAAAAACTTACGAGGAGATTGTAGATATTATTCAAAAACCCAAAGGAACAGTAGCGGCGCTTATCAATCGGGGAAAGAAAATTATGTCAGAAGAAGCCAAGAATATTTTTAAATAAGAGTTTTATTAAAGGAAAAAAATGGAAGAGATTTCAAAAAAAATAGTGGAGGAAATCAAAAGGGAACACATAGTTCCCGAATCAAGGTGGAAACTTCGGTTCAGAAGTTATATCTTTTGGGCGGTTATGGCTTTGATGTTGGTTTTCGGAGCTCTTTTCTTCTCGCTTTTGTTTTTGAATTTTTCTGATATGGACCGAGATGTTTTTGGAAGTTTGGGAATTTTTAATTTTGTTCGTTTAATTATGCTGACAGCACCTTATTTTTGGTTAATTTTAGTTTTGTTGGCATTTATTTTTGGAGTGCTGGCTTTCAAAAAAACAGCCAAAGGTTATCGCTACAGTATGCTTTTTGCCACTAGTTTGGTAGTTTTAATAATATCCATTGCCGGAGTTCTAGTTCATTTTTCCAAAATAAACGAACGGTTTGAAAAAGAAATAGGCAAGCGATTCCCTCATTTTGAAGAAATGAATGGACCTAGGGAAAATAGGTGGGTTCGTCCGGAAGACGGTCTTTTGGCAGGAGAAATTGATGAAGTTTATGGAGATAATTTTATGTTGGTTAGTTTTGACGGCGAGCTTTGGAAAGTCTATTTTTCCAAAGATACTAAAATGGGGAGGGGTTTGATTTTAGAAAAAGGACTAACTGTCGGTGTTGTCGGAGAAAAAACCGGAAACAAGGAGTTGCGAGCTTTTGTTGTGAAATTATTTCCTTTTCACAAAGGGGAATCTGAATGTCAAGGTATTTGTCGTGATGGTGATGATTTGCCATCTGGGCCAAACAGGCCAATGATGCTTGGCGAGTAACCATTTTTTGCAAGATAATACAGGTTTTTGCGTATATACTTCTGTTGAGGGTTCGTTTTGGTCAGGCTAATTTTATTTACATTAATTTAAGAAAAATGGAAGAGAAAAAAGGCTTAATTGGAAAAACTTGGGAATCGCTAAAAAAGCATAAAATCATTTATAGTTTGATTTTATTGGCTATTTTGGGCGGTAGTTATTATTGGTACATAACAAAAAAAAGTACTAATCAAGAAGCAACAACTTATAAAACCGAAACTGTTGAAAAAGGAGATCTTTCTGTTTTAGTAAGTGGAAGCGGTCAAATTGAACCGAAAAGTCAGGTGGATTTGAAGGGTGTTGTAGCTGGAGATGCAATTGAGGTAGTGGCAGTTTATGTTAAAAACGACCAGGAGGTTGTCAAAAATCAAAAGATTGCTCTTTTGGATTCTGGGGATGCTCAAAAATCAATCAGAAATGCCGAGCTTAACTTGGAGAGCGCTAAAGTTAAATATGCTTCAGTCAAAAGAAGCTATGATCGGGATCAAGTTAGCAAATATGACAAAGAAACTCAGAAATTAGCCGTAGAACAAGCAGAAAACTCTTTGCAAGATGCCAAAGAAAATTTGGAAGATTATTATATCACAGCTCCATTTGATGGTGTGGTAACCGATTTGGCTGTTGAGGCAGGTGATTCTATTTCTCAATCAGATATTTTAGCCTCAGTCATAACCAAAGAAATGGTAGCCAATATTACTTTAAACGAAGTAGATGCTGCCAAGGTCAAAGTAGGGAACAAAGCAACGCTAACCTTTGACGCTCTTTCTGATTTGACTGTTTCTGGCACTGTTTCCAAAGTTGACACTATTGGAACCGTTGAATCTGGTGTAGTGAGTTATGGAATTGAAATTGAATTTGAATCAAGTAGTGAGTATTTGAAACCCGGAATGAGTGCTAATGCAGAAATAGAAATAGAAAGCAAGAGTGATATTTTAACAATCTCCAGTAGTGCTATAAAAACCAATGGAGACAAAAAATATGTTCTAGTAGTTTCTGTCAATTCTTCCCAAACAGCATCTGAAACTCAAGGAATAACCAGCGCACAGCCGATGCTCAGTCAATTTCAGAGAAAAGAAATAGTTACCGGAATATCTAATGATACTCAAACTGAAATTGTAAGTGGCTTAAGTGAGGGAGATGTTGTGGTGATTTCTTCATCTGCATCAACGACAACTTCAAAATCTTCTAGTGGAGCGACAACTTCTTCCAGTGGTAGTATTTTGCCGACAATGAGTGGTGGCGGTCCGGGTTCTGGTGGCGGTCCGAGAAAATAGATAATATATTTTTCAGAAAAAATGATTGAATGCAAAAATTTAACTAAAATTTATAGAAGTGGAGACAATGAAGTTAGGGCGCTTGACAATGTTTCCTTTCGGATTGATGACGGAGAATTTGTGGCGATTATGGGACCGTCTGGCAGTGGAAAATCAACACTGATGCATATTTTGGGAGCATTGGACACTCCGACCTCCGGAGAATATTATTTGGACGGAAAAGATGTTTCCACTTTGAGTGATGACGAGTTGGCAGTTATCAGAATGAAAAAAATCGGATTTGTTTTTCAATCTTTTAATTTGCTTCCCAGAACCAGTGTTCTTCGCAATGTTATGTTGCCACTAATTTATGAAAATGTTCCAGTGGCAAAAAGAAAAAAAATAGCTGCTGATGCTTTGGAATCAGTAAGATTAGCCAAAGAAAGATGGGGACATCTTTCCAATGAAATTTCCGGTGGCCAAATGCAAAGAGTGGCTATTGCCAGAGCGCTGGTTAATGATCCGTCGCTTATTTTAGCGGATGAGCCGACTGGAAATTTGGACACCAAGACTGGAGATTTTGTTTTGGAAACTTTTCGCCGGCTTAACCAAGAAAAAAAACATACCATTATTCTCATAACTCATGAAGAGGAAGTGGCTGCTTGGGCTGACAGGGTGATTCTAATTAGAGACGGGAAAATGATAAGCGACAAGAAAAATAATCAAAATTTATAAATTATGCTTTTAAGAGACACATTTTTTGAAACTTATGTCGCAATTGTTTCCAACAAGATTAGAACGGGTCTGACCGTTTTGGGTATTGTCATTGGAATTTCTTCAGTAATTGTTATGGTGGCACTGGGAAACGGATCGCAAGCTCAAATTGAAGAAAATATTCAATCCATTGGTTCCAACCTTCTGATGGTTCGTCCGGGTGCTCAGATGTCAGCCGGATCAAGAATAAGTGGTGGAATGGGTTCAGCTGAAACACTAACTATGAACGATGCTGAAGCAATAGCTGAAAATATCAACAGGATTGATTCGGTGGCGCCACTGTCTTCCGGAAATCAACAGGTAATTGCCAATGGAAACAATACCAGAACATCCATAAACGGCGTGACAAGCGATTATGCAACAGTTAGAAATGTTGAAGTTGAAACAGGCAGTTTTATCAGTTCGGAAAATCAAACCAAGCTTTCCAAGGTGGCAGTTATTGGTCCGGATGTTTCAACGGCTCTTTTTGAAAATGTTGAGGCTCAAGATATAATCGGAAAAAAAATAAAAATTAATAGCATAGATTTTACGATTATAGGGATTACTGAATCAAAAGGCGGAACCGGATTTAATAGCAGTGATGATGTGGTTTATGTGCCACTTTCCACCTATCAACAATATTTTCAGGGAGATAAATATTTATCAATGATAAATATTAAAATTGCCAACCAAGAGGATATGGAAACGGCCGAGGCGGAAATTAAAAGTTTGCTTTTGAAACAACATGGAATTATTGATCCGGATGATGCCGATTTCAGTATTATGAATCAGAGCGATATTGTAGAAACTGCTTCTTCCGTAACTGATACACTCACAATTCTTTTGGGGGCGGTGGCTGGAATTTCCTTGGTGGTTGGAGGAATTGGTATTATGAATATGATGCTTACCACAGTTACTGAAAGAACTCGGGAAATTGGGCTCAGAAAGGCAATTGGAGCGAAAGGAAAAGATATTAGCACTCAATTTCTTTTTGAATCGGTAGCCTTGACTTTTATTGGCGGAATTTTAGGAGTGATTTTGGGTGTGGTAATTTCTTGGGCGGTAGAAAAATTTTTCGGGACAACTACAGTGGTTTCTGAGTTTTCTGTTTTATTGTCTTTTGGAGTTTCAGCTGCTATTGGAATTGTTTTTGGTTATTATCCGGCTAGGCGGGCTTCCAAGCTTAATCCGATTCAGGCTTTGCGCTACGAATAAAATTCAAATAAAAAAACAGTCTTTCATTAGGGGGCTGTTTTTTGTTGAAGAAATAAGGTATATTGAAAGAATGAAAAAGAATTATGAGAAAAAATTAATCATTTTTGATTTTGATGGAACCATAGCGGATTCTTTTGAAATTTTAATTTCAATCATAAATGATTTGCTTGAAAAAGAAGGCAGGGAAAAATTTTCTGAAGAAGCGATTGAAAAATCCAGAGATTTATCTGTCAAAGAAATAATTGCCAATTTTAAAATCAGCAAGTGGAAATTATTATTTTTTCTTAGAAAAGCTCAGAAAAAATTTGGGAAAAAAATATTGGCCGTAAAGCCGATTGCTGGCATAGAAGAAGTCATAAAATATTTAAAAGAGCGGGGCTTAACAATAGGAATTCTTAGTTCCAGTGATTCAAAAATAATTAAAAAGTTTATCAGAAAAAACAATCTGGATGTTTTTGATTTTATTCGGTCAAAAAGAAATCTTTTTGGGAAAGCACCTGAAATTAAAAAAATATTAAAAATGTATAATTTGAGTCCCGGACAAGCTTTTTATGTTGGTGATGAAGTGCGGGATATTGAAGCGGCCAAAGTCGCCGGAGTTTTTTCAGTAGCGGTTAATTGGGGCTTTAATTCCAAGAAAGCTTTGCAAAAAGCCGATCCTGATTATTTTATTGATGCCGTTTCTGATTTGAAGAAAATTTTGAACCAGCTTGATTTTTAGTTTCCGAAGAGCTAAAATTGTTTTTTAAATAGCTTAAGCTTTTTTAATGAAAGAAATAATTTATCCGATTAGAATAAACAAATATCTAGCCTATAAAAATATTACCACCAGAAGAGAAGCGGATGATTTTATTAAAAAAGGCTTGGTTAAAATTAACAATAAACAAGCTTCTTTGGGGGATATGGTGGATGAAAATGACAATGTGAATGTTGATGAAAGTTTTTTGGAAAAAAGAGAATTTTCTTATTTAGTATTCAATAAACCCAAGGGAATTGTTACACACAGTCCGCAAAAAGGAGAAAAGGGAATCTTGGATATTATTGATTTTTCCAAAAAAGTTTTTCCGGTTGGAAGATTGGACAAAGATTCTTCCGGGCTTATAATCCTAACCGATGATGGAAGAATAATTGATCGGTTGCTTAATCCGGATTTTTATCACGAAAAAGAATATGTTGTTGTTGTGAACAGAGAAATGAGCCCGTCTTTTTTAAAACATATGGCGGAAGGAGTTCAGTTAGATGATGGTTATCTGACTAGAAAATGCCAAATAAAAAAGATGAATAATTTTAAGTTTTCAATAATTTTAACAGAGGGAAAAAAAAGACAAATCAGAAGAATGTGTGAAAGATTGGATAGGCGGGTAATGGAATTGGAAAGGGTAAGACTAATAAACATTCACTTGGGAGAACTTCGTCCTGGACAATATAGAAAAATGAAATTTCAAGAAAAAAAAGCTTTTCTTTCTGAAATTGGAATAAACTAGCTTTTGCGTTAGTGAAAAATGGAGTAAGATAAATATAAGATAAATATAAGATTAATAAAAATTAAAAACTATGAAGAAAATATCCTTTTTAACATTTGTTCTTTTAGCAACAGTCTTTCTTTCTGGATGCGGTCAAAATACAAACAATCCAACAAGCTCCGATGAAAAGAATAACGAAGAAGTTGAACAACAAAATGATCAGAAAAAATTAGCTAAAATGATTGAAAATGGCGAAGGAGTCAAATGTTCTGTGGAAGATGAAATGGGCAAATATGAACTTTGGGCTCAAAACGGAAAAATGAAAATTGACGGAATTGAATATGCTGGAATGAAAGAAGGAGAGGGAAATAAAAAAGGAACTATGATTAATGACGGAATATATGTTTATATCTGGAGCGGGAAAGAGGGAACTAAAATGATTATTAAAAACGAAAATAAAAATTCTAATCAAAGTGAAAAGGTTGAGGAGGTTTCGGTGGATAATGAAAATGACTGGAGCGATTGGGTTGAAGAAAAAGACAAAGTAGGAGCCAAATATGAATGTCAAGCGTCAAATTTATCTGATGCCGATTTTACACCGCCAGCTGATGTAAATTTCCAGGATTTTTCCGATGTTTTGAAAAATTTTGAATCGCAATCTTCTGGTGATTACCAAAATATGAATTTTGGCAACTAAAAAAAGCTTGATTTAAGAAAACAAAAAACGCCAACTTTTCAGAGCTGGCGTTTTTGTTTGATTGCTCGAAATTTTTTCAAGCAAACCCCTCCTTTCAGTTTATTTTTAGCACAAGTTAGATAAATAAATCTTAAAAAATAGTTAAGAAAAATATAAAATCAGCATTCTATTTTGTATCCGATTCCTGGTATGGTTTTGATAATTTTTTGTTTTCCGGAATCAATTTTTTTTCTGAGGCTTCTAATATGAGTTTCAATGGTATTGGAAAATGGATCTGCGTTTATATCCCAAACATGTTCCATGATAATTCCTCTAGTCAAAACTTGACCCTGATTTTTCATAAGAAATTCCAGAAGCATAAATTCCTTTTTAGTAAGGTGAATTTCTTTTCCGTTTTTTTCCAAGGTGTGTTTTCCTGAATCTAAAACAAGATTGCGTATTTTTATAACATCCTTTTTTATTTTTTTGGGTCTTCTCAATATTGATTTGATACGGGAAAAAAGTTCGGAAAAAGAAAATGGTTTGTTGATGTAATCGTCGGCACCACTATTGAGGAGATTGATTTTTGATTGCACTTCATTTTTTCCGGAAAGTATAATTATTGGAGTATCGCTTTTTTTTCTAATTTCTTGGCAAACTTCTTGTCCGTTAAGTTTGGGAAGTATTAAATCAAGAATAATTAAATCATAATCATTGGTTTTGGCAAGAAAAAGGCCTTTCTCTCCATCATAAGCCGTATCAACAGCGAAACATTCTGCTTCCAATCCGGCTTTGAGAAAGGCGGATATTTTTCTATCGTCTTCAATAACAAGAAGTTTCATTTTTTTATTTGTTAGTATTTTTTAAATTATTTTTTCTAGGTGCAATCAGTTGATTTAATACTAACACAAAATGTTTAATATGAAGATAAAAAACAAATAAGATTTTTATAAAGAAACTTTAATTAAAATTTATTTATTTTTTAGAAAAATTTAATCTCAAAAATGTCATAATATTATTAAATACGATTTATTCAATTAATTTTTTTGTATTATTCCCGCAAAAAAAGAAATGACAAATATTAAAATATTGAAAATAGTGGCGAATAATTTTTGAAAAAATGGCTTACTTTCAAAGATTATCCGGGTATTTTTATTATTGACAGACAAAAGATTATAAATTATAATATAGCCATAAAAACAAGAAAGGTGGGAGTGATTGGTCGGTCTTCTGCGATATTCTTGTTTTATAGAAATAGAGAATAATAAGCATCTAAAATCAAGAAAATGACAGAAAACGCTAAAGATAGGGATTTTGTTGAATTTGTTGTAAAACAAGTTGTCAATTATCCTGATGATGTGAAGGTTGAAAGAAAGATCGATGAAATGGGAGTTCTTATAACTTTGGATGTCAATCCTCAGGATATGGGAATGATCATTGGTCGAGAAGGAGCAACTGCGAAAGCTCTTAGAACTCTTCTTAGAGTGATTGGAGCTAAAAACAATGCTAGAGTTAATTTGAAAATCAATGAGCCGGAAGGTTCTGAGAGAAAAGTTAGCTCCGAAAAGAAAAGCATTGACGAGGTTGTTGGAGATATCAACATTTAGTTCGCTTTTATTTTATTTGCATACTTGCAAAATAAGCAAAAAGAGTCTTTGAATTTGGCTCTTTTTTGCTTTTTCAGGCTGTGTTATTATAAAGATATAAATTCTTGGTGATTTTGATAATTTCTAATTCAATTATAAAATTTTTAAAAGGATGAAATTTGATATTGTTACAATTTTTCCTAAAATATTTGATTCTTATTTTTCCGAATCCATTCTAAAAAAAGCGAAGGAAAAAAATATCTTAGAAATCAGAATTCATAACTTGCGAGATTACACTTTTGATAAACATAAAAAAGTGGATGACACTCCCTATGGCGGTGGAGCGGGGATGGTAATGCAAGTGGGGCCAATATATGAAGCGGTGAAATATTTAAAATCTCTGAAACAAACGAAGAATGAAAAAAATAGAACCATTTTATTTTCAGCTAAGGGAAAAAGATATACTCAAGCGGATGCCAAGCGATTGGCCAATTTTGATCGTTTGATTTTTATTTGTGGCAGGTACGAGGGAGTAGATGAGCGAGTGGCTGAATTTGTGGCAGACGAAGAAATTTCCATTGGGGATTTTGTTTTGACTGGCGGAGAAATTCCGGCGATGCTTTTGGTGGATAGTATATCACGGCTTATTCCCGGAGTTTTAGGCAATCCCGAATCATTAAAAGAAGAAAGTTTTAGTATGGCGGACAATAAATTTTCCAAAGAAATAAAAGATTTTGAGAAAATTTGCGAATATCCCCAATACACTAAACCGGAAATTTTTTTGGATTGGAAAGTTCCGCAAATTCTTCTTAGTGGTAATCACAAAGAAATAGAAAAATGGAGAAAAGAAAAATCAAAAGAAAAATAAATTCTAAAAAGACTGATTCTGGAAAAATGGATCGTCCTTTCTTTTTTGTTATCTTAACGCTTCTGACTTTGGGATTGACGATTATTGCCTCAGCCGGAATCGCTTATTCTAAAAGTCGTTTTGGAGATTCTTATTATTTCCTTAAACATCAATTTTTTTATGGTTTTCTACCAGGACTGGTTGTTTTGTATATAACTCAAAAAATTGATTATTCTTTTTGGAAAAAAGTTTCCGCTCCCATTTTTTTTATAAGCCTAGTGTTTTTGGTGTTAGTTTTTATTCCGGGAATCGGAAGCAATATTTATGGAGCTTCTCGATGGATTAAGTTGGGTCCATTTTCTTTTCAACCGTCAGAGATGCTTAAGCTTTCAATAATAATTTATTTAGCCGCATGGCTTTCCGGAAAAAGAGAGAAAATAAGAGATTTTTTTGAAGGCCTGATCCCATTTCTTATTGTTATTTTCTTGATTAGTTTTCTTTTGATTAAGCAACCGGATATGGGAACGCTTGGAGCGATTATTTTTATCGCTATGCCGGTGTTTTTTGTATCCGGAGCAAAAGTGTCTCATTTATTTTGGATGGGAGCGGGAGGATTTTTGGCGCTCATTGTCTTAATAAAATTAGAGTCTTATCGGATGAGTCGCCTTCTGGTCTTTCTTGATCCGGAACTGGATCCCCGAGGAATCGGTTATCAGATTAATCAAGCTCTTTTAGCGATTGGTTCAGGTGGATTTTTAGGCAGAGGTCTGGGAAAAAGTTTGCAAAAATTCAATTATTTGCCAGAACCGGTTGGCGATTCGGTCTTTGCTATCATAGGGGAAGAATTAGGTTTTTTGGGAACATTTTTTGTGGTTGCTTTGTTTATTTTTGTGGCTGTTCGCGGATTGCAAATTGCCAAAAGAGCCCCTGATAAATTCGGAAAACTTTTAGCGGTAGGAATCGTCTCCTGGATAGTTTTTCAGGCTTTTATTAATATTTCGGCTATTTCAGGTCTGATTCCTCTGACGGGCATACCTCTTCCGTTTATTAGTTATGGCGGAACATCTTTGGTTTTTCTTTTTGGAGCGGTTGGGATATTGCTTAATATTTCAAAACATTCGGAGAAAAGTGTATAATTAGCTAAAGATTAATTTAATTTTTTAAGGATTAATGTATTTATGAGAATAATTTTAACCGGTGGAGGAACGGGTGGACATTTGGTTCCGTTAGTTTCAGTAGCCAACAAAATAAAAGCAGTTTATCCGGAAACCGAATTTTTGTTTTTTGGTCCTGGAGATGAAATGGAAAAAAGGATAATGTCTCAAGCGGGAATATCGCGAAAAGAAATAATGGCGGGAAAAATGAGGAGATATTTTTCTTTTCGGAATTTTTTTGATTTTTTTAAAATTCCTCTTGGTTTTTTCCAAGCTCTTTTTTGGCTTTTGGTGTATATGCCTGATGCTGTTTTTTCCAAAGGAGGATTTGCTTCAGTGCCGGTAGTTTTGGCGGCTTGGGTTTATCGCATTCCGATTTTAATTCATGAGTCAGATAGTCGTCCTGGTTTGGCCAACTCAATTTTGGGAAAATTTGCCGATCGGGTGGCGGTTTCTTATCCGGATGCGGAGAAAGAATTTTCAGCTTCTCAAGTAGTTTTAACCGGCAATCCTTTGCGAGCTGATATTGCAAAAGGGAGTGCTGAGGTTGCCAGAAAAACCTTGGGACTGATTGATTCTAAAAAAGTTATTTTTGTGCTTGGTGGCTCACAAGGGTCAAAAATTATCAATGATAGGATTGTGGCCTTGTTGCCTAAGTTACTTCGTGATTATCAGATAATTCATCAAACAGGGGAGAATAATTTCAATGAAGTTAGGGAGAGAGCGGCCAGCTTGGGAATTAAAATCGGATATGGCGGATACTTCCCGATTGCTTTTATTGGAGAAGAGATGAAAGATTTTTATGCAGTTTCAGATTTGGTAATTTCCCGAGCCAGTGCCAATACTATTTCTGAAATTGCAGCCAATCAAAAGCCGGCTATTTTGATTCCGCTCAAAAATTCAGCCGGAGATCATCAAAAAATGAATGCTTATTCTTTGGAAAAAGTAGGAGCTTGCGTAGTTTTGGAAGAAAATAATCTCGGAGAGAGTTTGCTTTTCAGCAGAATTGAGGAAATTATGAATGATGAAGAAATGCGAACCGAATTGGCAAAAAATATCCAAATTTTTTATCATTCTGATGCGGCGGAAAGAATTGCCCAGGGAATTTTGGATTTAATAAAAAAATGATTTTTTGCCGGAAAATAAATTAAAGAAAAAATTATGAATCTGTCAGAATTAAAAAAGATATATATTATTGGAATAAAGGGTTCTGGCATAGTGGCCATAGCTCAATTGTTAAAAGATTTTGGAGTGGAAGTCTCCGGTTCAGACGGAAAGGAAAAATTTTTTACTGATGAAGTTCTGAAAAAATATCAAATTCCTTATAGAGAAGGATTTTCGTCGGAAAATATTCCGGACGGAGTTGATTTGGTGGTTTATTCCACTGCTTACAATGAAAATAATAATGTGGAATTTCAAGAGGCTAAAAAAAGAAACTTGCCGATGTTGAGCTATCCGGAAGTTCTGGCTAGGCTTTTTAATGAAAAATATGGCTTAGCAGTTTGTGGGACTCATGGAAAAACCACAACCTCGGCCATGTTGGCTTTTGTTTTGGAAAAATGCGGAGTTTCTCCGAGTGCGGTGATTGGCAGTAGGGTAAAGGATTGGGGAGGAAATGCTCTTTCCGGAAAAGGAGAGTACTTTGTGATTGAGGCGGATGAATTTCAAAACAAATTGGCTATGTATAATCCAACAGGTATTGTTTTAACCAGTCTTGATTGGGATCATCCAGATTGCTTTCCGACTTTTTTTGAATATAAAAAAGTTTTTTCTGATTTTGTGGGAAAAATCCCAAAAATCGGTTTTTTAGTTGTTTGGGGAGATAGTACTGATACTTTGGAGGTTTCTAAAAATACCAATGGTGAAATTTTAACTTATGGATTCGGAGAAGAAAATGATTTTAAAATTTTTAATTTTCAATCTATTTTGACGACTGATGGATTTTCAATTTCTAATAGATTTTCTGTTTCCAATAAGGAAAATAATTTAGGAGAATTTGAGATCCAATTAATTGGAAAGCACAATGCGTTAAATGCTACTGCTGTGATTGCGGTATGCTGTAAATTGGGATTGGATTTAGAAAAAGTCAGAGAAGCGCTTAAAAATTTTTCCGGAACCTCCAGGAGATTTGAATATATTGGAGAAAGAAATGGTGCTATTTTAATTGATGATTATGGTCATCATCCGGAAGAAATAAAAGCCACCTTGGAAGGCGCCAGAGAAATTTATCCGGACAAAAATATTATTGCGGTTTTTCATCCCCATTCTTTTTCTCGCACGGAAGCGCTTCTTCAAGAATTTTCTCAGAGTTTTGATTCAGCGGATAAGGTTTTGGTTTTGGATATTTATGGCAGTGCCAGAGAAAATTCTGGCAATGTCAGTTCTAATGATTTGGTGAAATTGATCAACAAGTATTCCAGGGATAAAGCGGAATATATCCCAACTATTTCCGAAACTACGGAATATCTGAAAGACAAACTTGGATCCAATGATGTTGTTATCGCTATCGGAGCGGGGAATGTTTTTGAAGTGGTAGAAAAATTAAAAGAAGAAAATGTTTAAAATAAAGAAAAATATCAAACTTTCGGAATATTCAACTTTTCGCATCGGAGGAGAGGCAAAATTTTTTGTTGAAGTTTCTGATGAAAAAGAATTGTTGGAAGTTTTGAATTATGCCGAAAAAAAACAGCTTAATTTTTTTATTTTAGGCGGAGGAAGCAATATACTTTTTTCAGATAACGGATTTGATGGAATGGTGATTAAAATCAAAAATAAAAAATCAGAGATACGAGTTATAAATAAAAACTCAAAATTTGTTTTGGATGTTCCGGCTGGTTGTTCTTTGAATGATGTTGTGTCTATTGCTAAAGAAAATGATTTGTCTGGTATGGAAAATTTAGCGGGGATTCCAGGAACGATTGGCGGAGCAATTTGGGGGAATGCCGGGGCTTTTGGGGTGTGTTTTGGGGATTTGGTTCAAGCTGTGAGAGTTTTTAATATTGCAAGCCAAAAAATAAAAAGTTTTTCTCAAAAAGAATGTCAATTTGGATACAGAAAAAGTATTTTTAAAGAAAAAAATAACTTAAAAATAGTTTCCGTAAGTTTTTATCTTAAAAAAGGCGAGAAGAAAGAAATTGAGGAAAAAATAAAAGAAATACTGAAAACTCGCAGTGAAAAACAGCCCAAAGACTGGAAAGGAACAGCCGGGAGTTTTTTTAAGAATCCAGCTGTTGACAAAAAGGAACTTATTGCTATTTTTGAAAAAGAAAAAGGCGTAAAAATCAAGGATGGAAAGTTGCCGGCGGGATGGCTGATTTCCGAAGCTGGGTTTTCCGGGAAAGAAGTGGGCGGAGCCAGAGTGAGTGAAAAAAATGCTAATTTTATCATCAATACCGGAAAAGCTACAGCAGAAGATGTTATAATATTAGCAAGTCTTATTAAACAAAAAGTCCGCAATGAATTTGGAATAGAATTGATGGAAGAAGTGCAATATGTCGGATTTTAAAAAAAATTATTTCGTTTGCGTATTATTTATTGAAGAGAGAAAAATTTAATTTTTTAAGCTTAAAAATATGAATATTCGCTATTTGTACAAAGACATAAAGATAGATGATCGGACCAGAGAATATGTGGAAAAAAGACTGGAAAAATTAGAAAAGATTTTGGACAAAATAACTTTGTGTGAAGTTGAAATTGGGTTGGAAAAAAATAATCTTTTTCGGGTTGAGGTGATGGTTCAGGTTCCCGGAAAAATATATCGATCAGAAGAAACTACTGAAAGCGTAGAAGGCTCAATTGATGAGGTGGTAGATGAAATTCAATCTCAAATCAGAAAAGATAAAGAAAAAACAAAAGTAATCAAAGAGAGAGGAGGAAGATCAATTAAGAAAAAAATTGCCATTGATAAAATGGCGCGATTCTGAAGCTTTGAAAAGGAGGGTATAATGAGCGCAGAAAAAAATCATGTGCTCGTGGTTGCTTGTGCCTGGTGCGGGCAACCACTTGGGATAATTGGAAATTATAGCGGGAAAAAGGTGGTTTTTCCTGAGGGATTAAATCTCAGGGGACAAGGAACCTGGGAGGGACTTCCTGTTTCTCACGGGATTTGTCCTCACTGCGTGAAAATGGTTGAGAAGGAATGGATAGAAGGAGGAGAAAGCGTATTTTGAGTAAATCGCTACTTGGGGCTCCCAAGTTGGCGATTTATTTTGACCAAAAAGGCTTTTCTTGATACAATAATTGGGACACTGGCGTTTAATTTAAATAATCTAAACCGATTTTTTATTTTCAATAAAATCTTCGGAAAAGCTTTGACAATGGGAATTTTTTCAAAAATATTCGGATCCAATCAAAAAGAAATAAAGAAATTAGAACCACTTTTGGAAAAGATAAATTCTTGGGAAGAAAGGATGAAAAAACTTTCTGATTCTGATTTGGCGACTAAAACTCAAGAATTTAAAGACAGAATCAGCAAAGGAGAATCTTTAGATGATATCTTGCCTGAGGCTTTTGCGGTAGTTCGCGAAGCAGCTGACCGTGTTATGAATGAAAGACATTATAGTGTTCAACTTTTGGGAGGTATTGTTCTTCATCAAGGAAAAATAGCAGAAATGAAAACCGGAGAGGGTAAGACACTAACTTCCACTTTGCCGATTTATTTGAATGCTCTTTCTGGTAAAGGTGTTCATGTGGTAACGGTGAATGACTATCTGGCTAAAAGAGATTGTAATTGGATGGGAGCAATCTTTTATTTTTTGGGTCTCAAAACAGCCTGTATTATTCATGATGCTTCTTTTTTGTACGAACCCAACAAGCTTGACGACAATGAAGTGAGCGTGGAGATGGAAAATT
Source organism: uncultured Bdellovibrionales bacterium (assembly GCA_964538685.1). Taxonomy (GTDB): domain Bacteria; phylum Patescibacteriota; class Minisyncoccia; order Moranbacterales; family UBA2206; genus CAZIFD01. The sequence continues at coordinate 7,539 of CAZIFD010000005.1, read as the reverse complement.
TGAAACCGGTTAGTCGAAGAGAAGCTTACGCAGCTGACATCACTTACGGAACTAACAATGAGTTCGGATTTGATTATTTGAGGGACAATATGGTTCAGAATTTGTCTCAGATGGTTCAGCGCGAGTTGAATTTTGTCATAGTGGATGAGGTGGATTCAATTTTGATTGACGAAGCGAGAACCCCGCTTATTATTTCTGCTCCTGACAGTGAATCGGGAAAATTGTATCAACAGTTTGCAAGAATTGTTCCCAAACTCAAAAAAGACGAAGATTATGAAGTGGATGAAAAACTGAAAGCCGTAACGATAAACGACAGTGGAATTTCCAAAGTAGAAGAGGCTTTAGGAATGGGAAATATTTATGAATCAGGAAAAATAAGCTATGTTCATCATTTGGAACAGGCGCTCAAAGCTCATGCAATATTCCAAAAAGATCGGGATTATGTGGTTAATGACGGAGAAGTGATTATTGTAGATGATTTTACCGGACGCCTAATGAAAGGAAGGCGTTATAGTGAAGGTTTGCATCAAGCGATTGAAGCTAAGGAGGGTGTGCGAGTTCAGAAAGAATCCAGGACTTTGGCGACAATCACTTTTCAGAACTATTTTAGGATGTATAAAAAATTATCCGGAATGACTGGAACTGCTCTCACATCGGCGGAAGAGTTTTTTAAGGTTTATGAAATTGAGGTGGTGGAAATACCAACTAATAAACCGTTAACCAGAAAAGATTTGCCGGATGTGATTTATAAAACTGAAGAGGGAAAAATAAAAGCGATTTGCGAAAAAATCAAAGAGGTCAACAAAACAGGGCAACCGATTCTAGTAGGTACCATTGCTATTGAAAAGTCGGAGTATCTGAGCGCTTATTTGGAACGAAACGGAGTTAGACATGAGGTTCTGAATGCTAAAAATCACGAAAAAGAGGCGTCTATTATTGCCGGAGCGGGGCAAGCCGGATCAGTAACGATTGCTACCAATATGGCAGGGCGTGGTACTGACATTAAATTGGGTGCGGGTGTCAGGGAATTGGGCGGGTTGTTTATTATCGGAACCGAAAGGCATGAAGCCAGGAGAATTGACAATCAGTTGCGTGGTCGGGCCGGAAGGCAAGGTGATCCGGGGATGTCTCAATTTTTTGTTTCTTTGGAGGATGAATTAATGCGAAGATTTGGCGGAGACAAGCTTAAAAATATGATGGACACTTTGGGACTTCCTGAAGATCAGCCGATTCAAAATGGTTTGATTTCTAGAACCATTGAAAACGCTCAATCAAAAATTGAAGGTTTTAATTTTGATATTCGCAAGCACATTTTGGAATATGACGATGTGATGAACAAACAAAGAGAGGTTATTTACGAAAAAAGAAAAGAAATTTTGAAAAGTCAAAACCTCAAAAATTGGATCTTGGAAAATATCAAAGAAGAAACAGAAAAAATAATTTCATCTAGTTTGGCTGGAGATGAAGACAGCTGGCAGGAAGAAGAATTAATTAAGGGAATCAAGACATTTCTTCCATTGGAAAGCGATCACTCAACAAGAATAATTGAGTTAATGAAAGACAAGCAAAAAAATCAGCAAGAAAAAATCAGCAGTCTTTCGGAATATGTTATTGGTGTTGCCAAGGAATTGTATGCTAAAAAAGAACAAGAAATCGGAAAAGAAAATATGATATTAATTGAGAAAGCGGTGAGTCTTCGGACAATTGATACAATGTGGATGAATCATTTGGATGAGATTGATTATTTGCGAGAGGGAATTGGACTTCGTGGTTATGGACAAAGAGATCCCCTTATTGAATACAAAAAAGAATCATTTTCAATGTTTTCTTTTCTTATGGAAAATATCCGTTCTACGATTGTGAACACGATTTTCAAAGTTTCTTTGGTGTCAACTGCTCAAACAGAAAATCAAATTAGAAGTTTAAATTTCAAGGGAGCGGATGAATCCGGACAGTTTGGGGCAGTTAATGACGAAACAAATTCAAATAACACCAATCATCAAGAACCGATTGTGAACAAAAACAAAATCGGACGCAATGATCCTTGTCCGTGTGGAAGCGGGAAAAAGTATAAGAAGTGTTGTGGGAAGTAGGAGCTGAAAAATAAGTTGCTTTGTGCCAAGAGTAAAGCAAAACCCAGTCGAAAGACTGGGTTTTTTCTATGCCAAAAATCCGTCGCCCGAAAATAAAAGTTGCTCGTTGATAGGTCGAGGTACGCGGCGCCTGAGTCCGCCATAAGTTTACAAAAGTTGACAAACAACAAGTATGAAAAATTTAATCAAAGTCAAAAAAAGCCTGCGTGGCGAAGTGCTTGGAAAAGTGATGCGTGACCGCATCAGGGCGAAAGCCGAATTGCTTGCCGAGAATCTCGTGCTGTCCGCTTCAGTGGATCATGCAACTCAAAGGCGAGTTGAAGCTATGGGCATCAGCGCTTTTTATGTGAAAACGCATGTGACGCCAGGAGAATTGGTGCAGAAAGTTTCCGAGCTTCTTAAAAATAACAATGAAAATAAGGATTAAAATATGACTGAAGAAGAAATCAAGAGGTTAACGGACAGTTTAAATACTTCCAATATCAACAATCTCTTGCAATATAAGCAAACAGGCGCGGCTTCCAAGGTTGAAATTTTATCCAGTGATAACTCCTGCGAAAGTTGCCAAAGCCAGAACGGAAAAATTTACACCGTGGAAGAAGCCATCAAAACTCGGCCATTGCCCTGCAAAGAATGCAATCATGAAATGGGCTATTGTCGGTGCGTCTATGTGCCGGTGGTTGAGTAGTTGGATTTAAGACAAGGTATTAGTTACTCGGCGGAAATTTGTTAGTTTCCGTTTTTTATTGCCAATACCTTGCATAATCGGTTATTTTGCCGTATTATCGTTATAATAATGTATAAAAATATGAAGATCATAGGGATAAATATGGGCATCAGCAGTAATGGCATGGGGGCAAATGATGGAGGATGCGCCTTGATTGATAACGGATTTCCTATAATAGCTATTGCAGAAGAGCGGATAACAAGAAAAAAATATGATGGCGGGTTCGTTAATTCTTTTAAATATTGTTTGAAAAATGCACATTGTTTGGCTAAGGATATCGACTATTTCGTTTTCAGCAATTGTTGTGATGAACCGTTGAATATTGATTTTGTTAAGGATATTTTACAAAAAAATAATTTATCTATACCAGAAAAGAAAATTATCATTAACAAGTCCCACCATCTTGCACATGCTGCTGGTGTTTTTTATCCCTCACAATTTGATAAAGCTCTCATACTTGTCGTTGATAATGAAGGGAATATTTTGCAGAAAACGAGCGATAATTATTGGGAAAATAGTCTTGAGAGAACATCAATGTATATTGGAGAGGGGACAAATATTGAGCTCTTGGAGAGATATAATGATACGCCGGGAGATTTGGGCATAGGAGGTGCATATAACTTCTTTACTCATTGGCTGGGATTTAATTCGTATAAGGATGCGGGAAAAACAATGGGATTAGCTTCGTACGGAGAAGATTTTTTTCAAGGGTTAAAACTTTTCTCAGGCGGGAAATGTTGCCTTGAAAATACAAATAAGGATAAATTGGGGTCAGTAAGGAGATTTTTTAGTGAAAAGGCTGGTGTTGATATAGGTGAGCGTGGAAAATCAACAAAAAATCCAGATAAAATTCAAAAGGATGTGGCGTTTTTCATACAAAAGGAAACTGAAAGAATCCTAATTGAAATAGTGAAAAAGGCTGTAAAAAAATATAAAATTAAAAATCTTTGCATATCTGGTGGGGTAGCGCTTAATTGTGTTGCAAATTATAAAATATTTGAAAAAACAGGAATTGAAAAGATTTTTATTCAGCCCGCATCAGGAGATGATGGACAGTGTCTGGGAAATGCATATCTAGGGCATTTCAGTAAAAATAAGCTTGGCAAGAGAAAGTCAGTAGGCTCCTTCTATCTTGGTAAAAAATATTCAAAAGGAGACATTAAGCGGGCTGTCAATTCTTATTCCGACAAAATAGAATATATTGAATCAAAAAATTTATATAAAACAGTTGCAAAACTGATTGCAAGCGATAAGATCATTGGTTGGTTTCAGGGTGGGAGTGAATTTGGCCCGAGGGCACTTGGAAATAGAAGTATTTTTGCTAATCCGAGAAATCCTAGGACCAAAAGTTATATAAATGGAAAAGTAAAATTTAGAGAATCCTTTAGGCCGTATGCGCCAGTTGTCTTGGAGGAATATATTAGTCAATATTTCGAGTTGAATTTCCCCAGTCCGTTCATGTTGCTTGCTCCTAGAGTTTATTCTAATAAAGCAAGCCTTATTCCAGCAGTTACCCATGTAGATGGATCGGCAAGGGTACAAACTGTAAATAAGATGCAGAATCCTAGGTTGTACAGCCTCATTAGTGAATTCGAAAAAATCACTGGAATTCCAATTATTCTTAATACCTCTTTTAATGTAAATGGCGAGCCCATTGTTGAATCTCCGGAAGATGCTATAAAATGTTTTATGGGAACGAATATTGATGTGCTGGTGATTGGAAATTATATTATAAACAAGAAATAATTTTGCAGACAAAAATTTTTTAAAAGATTTGTAAAAATAAAACAATATGAAGCAGTCTAAAAGGAGTGCAATTAGTCAAAAATTGATAAGGTTTACCGAAGGGGCATTTTTTGAGTATGTTTTGCCAAGAATAGAAGAAAAATACCCAGCCACTATTGGAAAATTTTTTGTTATCTTAACTTCATCTGTCGCTTATGGTATTGCGGATAAGTATTCCGATTTAGATATTTTTATTATTTTTCCAGAGCATAAGGATTATTTAAAATATCATAGAAAAATGCAGAGCCTGATTGACTCAATAGAATATCCGGCCAATTATTATGATATTTGTGATAAGGGGATTAGATTTGAATTTGAAAGTTTTCTTAAGTCAGACATACTCAATATTGTAAAAAATCAGTCAGACAATAATTGGCTGAACCAAACAGAGTGGTTGCTATGCTGGTTCATTAACTCAGTGGCTATTTATGATCCTATAGAAGTCTTCGCAAACACTAAAAAGAAATTACTATTTTTTCCTAAAAAAATAATTGAAATTAAAGCAAATAATAGTTTAATTTCTTTATTAAAATATAGGCAAATCCTGTCATTAACTAAAGATAAATACGTATTCGATGTTTATTACTTTAAGTCATTGAAGAAAATCATGGATTTAATATTTTGGAGTGAGGAAATGTTTGTCCCTCATCCAAAGTGGTCTTTCTATTTGTCTAGATATGTAAGCAGTCTTGGTAGGCAATTTTATAAAAGTGCGTCCGTGGTGCTGGATAATAATGAAAAAAACAAGGTTTTGTTTATTGAAAAATGGATAAATATCATAGTTAGTAGATGTGGTAAAAAGCTTTGTATGGATGAAAGATTGATAAAATATATTGCTAACGAATATAGGTATGATGTAAGGAAAAAATATCCAACCGATAGGAATTTTTATTTTAAAAATTATTTAGAGCCAATAAAAAAAATAGATCTAATATTTGCGTATCTTGATAAAGAAAGACTGGATAAACAATATTATTTGATTGAAGAAATCGGATTGAATTATAAAGGGAGGATGAATTATGATAAATTATTGCGTAGGCAAGATAAATATCTATTGCATCATAATGACGACTATCTCTTGGTCGGTGATGATATATTTAAAAAAGTGATTTTGTATTTAGTGTTTATAATATGGAGAAAAATAAGAGTTGCTACGAAAGCGCCCCTGCGAAAGAATTTTTTTAATCAGCAGTGGTATAATTTACAGGTTCTTGAGCATTTCATTGAATTTATAGCTAGGCTAGAAAAAAGAGCTTTTGTGCATGAAAATAAGCAGCTGGATTTTTTGAGGTCAGACAGAAAATTTAAAAAGGTTGCAGATTTGCTGCTAAGAACTCTTGAATTATCTCAGGACGAGAAAATTAAAATTTATTGGGAGTGCTATAATAATCTGACGAAATATATTTTGGAAAATAACATACTAACTGAATTTCAGGTTAAAAATCCATTAGTTATTCAGTTTGATATTGAATATTGGAAATATGAGAATTTGAGACTTTAATTTGGGGCAAACGATCAATTATTGAAAAAGGCCATTACGAGAGATCTCGCAATGGCCTTTCAGCTATTTCTTTGTTATTACCTCCTTGCCATTTATGAATGGCCTGAGTGCTTCAGGAATGATTACATTTCCATCAGCGGTTTGGTTGTTTTCGAGGATGGCCAGTAGTACGCGGTCAGTTATCATGGTTGCGGAAATGGTGTGTGGGAAGAAGTTTTTCTCGCCCTTGACCCTGATTTTCAGCCTCCTTGTTTGAAAATCGAGAAGATTGGTATTGGAGTGTGTTTCCCGATACCCACCATAGCCAGCGAACCAGGCCTCTATGTCGTACTTTTTGTATCCCGGAGCGCCCATATCTCCCACACAAACATTTACCACGCGATAAGAAACTTCCAGGAGTTGCATGATACGCTCCTCATTTGCTAGGCAAATTTCATGAAACTTGGGAGAGTCATCGGGGTGGCAGAGTATAATCTGCTCCGTTTTGTGAAACTGGTGTACTCTGAATGCGCCCTTGGTTGCCTTGCCATAGGAACCAGCTTCGGTTCGAAAGCACGGCGTAAGCGCACAATACATCAGTGGCAGGATCGCCTTGTCAAGAATCTCGTCCATATGGAAAGATACAAGTGTTTGCTCGGATGTTCCGATCAGGCTCGTATCTGTGTCAGAGATTCCGTAAAATTGATCCTTTGAGAACGGCAGGTAGCCCGTACCAAATAGGGTTTCCCTTTTTGCAACGATTGGGGTTAGCATCAGGGTGAAGCCTTGATTCAGCAACATTTGCTGGGCAAGCTGAAAGATTGCCATAGCCAGAATAGCTCCGTCGCCGACCCAGTAATAAAAACCTGCGCCTGCAACCTTGCTCCCTCTGGCTAAATCAAGTATGCCGAGATTGACTCCGATAGTCTCGTGAGTTTGGGGCTTAAAGTCGAAATTTGGAACCTGTCCCCACTTTCTGATTTCGACGTTATCAGCGTCGCTTTCCCCATCTGGGACATCATCAGCAAGAATATTGGGTAGTTGCCTCCACATCTCGAGTCGTTCCGCTTCGAGTTTTCCCGTGATCTCTTTCAGAATCCTGATTTCTCCTTTCAGGGAGTTATCAGCATTCTTGCCCAAAACTTTCCTTTGATGCTGCAATTCCTCCAGTTTTACCCTGTTTTTCTGAAGCTCAGTGTCTATTTCGAGTAGCTTATAGACATCAATCTCCATCTTGCGCCACCTACAGATCTCGGCAATTAATGCCGGATCTCTTCTTAACAGTCCAAAGTCTATCATGGTACACCTCCTTAGGGTTTTAGTTGTAAAGGTTCAAAAACCTTCTATTTATTTCGCTGATTTTACATTATACTCCCAAATGTCAAATTTGTCAACCATCTGTACAAGATGAGTACATAGGTGACACTTTACTAAATTCCATGGGAGTTCGGTAA
>CAZIFD010000004.1:0-62270 GCA_964538685.1 uncultured Bdellovibrionales bacterium | reverse complement strand
ATTACGCACGATTCGGGTTCGTGTAATCCCGGTTCAATTCCGGGCAGCCCGACCAGATTAAACTTTTTTCAAAATCAGGGGCGATTGGTTGCTCGCTCGCCCCGCCTGCGGCGGGTCTCGCTTCGCAAAAAGCCCTGTATTTCGGAATTAAATCGTAGGGTCGGACAAATTCAAATTCGGCTTTTCGGGAAAGCAAACGGCGGTTCGTTCCAATTTTTTCCGCCAATGATTTTATTTCATAAAAATCATTGGACAAAGCAAGTTTTTCGGCGTGGTGAGCGGTATTTATCCAGTTTCGCAAAGGTTCAATCCAATTGTTTCCCTTTCGCCCAAAATCAGACTTTCTTTTGTTGATGTCTGTTTTTGTTTTGATGATGTCGTCTTTTTTGATAAGGTAAGTTTCTTTTTCAATCGAGCCGTCCAAAAAAGCGTTGACCAGCTTATCAAGTTTGGTTTCCGTCTCTTTGATTTTTTCCTCAAGATTTTGGGCGAAAGATTGCGCCGACTGAGTGTTGTCTTTTTCCCAAACATCAACTTGAGCGTTCATCTTTTCCGCCCAGTCGTCGCCAAGAGCGACATTTTGAAGCCGTGATTTTAATTGATCGGCGAGCAAGTCCTCGCGCAAATATCGCTGGCTACATTTGCCGAGCTTTTTGGTGCAACGATAATAGCGATATGTTCCGCCGTGTCCATGGGCAAATTGCGCGGTAATCGCCCCACCGCACTCGCCACAAGTTAAAAGCCCGACAAATGGGAAGTTGTGCCTCTTTTTGGATTTGCGAGGCCTTGCTCGCTGTTTTAATACTTTTTGGACGGCTTCAAAAGTCGCTCTGGAAACAATTGCCGGAAAACCGCCCTCGTAAGTTTCGCCGTTATGAACAATCAAGCCGAGATAAACTTTGTTTGTGAGCATTCTTTGTAAAGTTGCCTTGCAAAGCGGTTTTCCGGTTCCGCTCACCACGCCCCAAAAACTCAGGCGTTGGCCCAAACTTTCCAAAGTGTGCCGACCTTGCGAAAATTCCTCAAACGCTTTGGCAACGCACCTTGATTTTGTCGGTTCGGGTTCAATAGTTCTCGTTTTCGGATTATTCACATAGCCGAAAGGCGCAAGAGTCGGCCATTCGCCACGCCTGAGTTTTTGCCTAATCCCGCGCTTTACATTTTCCGACAAATTGTCGGAATAATATTTTGATTGGCCAAAGGCGACTTGAAGCATAAACAAACCTTGCGGAGTTGGCTCAAACCAAAAAGTGGGAAAGCGCAAAGAAACAATTTTGCCGATGTCTATGCTGTAAATAATCTGTCCGCCATCTATGCTGTTTCTGGCAAGGCGATCCGGGTGCCACGCAATCAAACCAATCGGCTCTTTGCTTTCGTGGACTTTACTCATCATTTCATTAAAAATTTCTCGGCCGGGTTTCTTTGCGCTTTTACTTTCAATAAATGTTTCGGCAATTTCTATATTTTCCCGCTTGGCAAATTCCGCCAACTCCGCCAGTTGCGCTTCAATAGACATAACTTGTCTTTCTTCGTCTTCGGTAGATTTTCTTGCGTAGAGAAAAAATTTTGTTTTCATATTGTTTGCTCCATTAAGTTAATAATTGTCGCCTTTGGCCATTGCGCCTACGGCGCAAAAGCGCGGGATTAAAAAACTTGCTCTGTATTTTTGCCTCCGGCAAAAACGGAAAAAATTGGATACAAATTTCATTTGTGAATTGCTTCGCAATTCCGAACCGCCGTTTGCTTTCCCGAAAAGCCGAATTTGAATTTGTCCGACCCTACGATTTAATTCCGAAATACAGGGCTTTTTGCGAAGCGAGACCCGCCGCAGGCGGGGCGAGCGAGCAACCAATCGCCCCTGATTTTGAAAAAAGTTTAATCTGGTCGCAATTGCTGAACGAAGCTCGAACTTTTTTTGAACGAAAAATGCTCGAATAGCTCCGCTCCGCGTTTCCGCCCGCCGAAACTCGGCGAGCAAAGCAAAACAATTTTCTTTCATTTTTTTAACACCCGCCCGCCAAATTTTTCTTAAAAGGAATTGAAAATTGTTTTGCTTTGATGTTTGGCTTAACGCCAAACGGCGGAAACGCTTCGCTTCGGCTCGGGCGTGGCGGAATTCCTCCCCCCAACCCCCTCCTTCCGCCACGCCCTCGCTCGGACTGCTCTTTTTTTCGGCGGAATTGGAGGCCGTATTTCGCAAAGCGAAATGCGCCGCCAAAAGAGATGTTGCCCTTGCCCCAACCCACCCGTGCGCGGGCAACGCAAAGGAACTCCCTTGATTTCTGTTTACGAATTTATTATTTTTTGCTATCATAGTAATAGATTGACCAATACATAAACCTATTACTTTAATTATAGTAATATATTACAATGGCGTCAAATAATAAATCAACAATTGCCGACAACATAAAGAAATACCGAAGCAAAATGAGTATTTCTCAAGACCGCCTCTCAAAACTGGCGGATGTTACTTATAACACGATCATAAAAATAGAGGCGGGAACAAACACCAACCCGACAATTGAAACTTTAGCAAAGATCGCCAAAGCATTAGGCGTTGGCGTTGACGATTTGATCAAAAAATAATTATGCCAAAAAAAGATTTTCAAAGCTGGTCAAAAGAAAAACTGCTCCACGAATACAAGGAGCTTTTGAAGCGCAAAAAGTTTGGTATTGTTTGGGAAGACAAAGTGGAAGAAGTCGCCGAACAATGCAAAACATCTTTACCTGTTTTGAAAGATGAAAAAACAAAATCTTTTTCAAAAGATAAAAACGGAATTAATCATGTTTTTATTGAAAGCGATAATTATCACGCTTTATCAGTTTTGAATTATACTCACAAGAAAAAAGTTGATGTAATTTTCATTGACCCGCCTTATAATACTGGCAGTCAAGCATGGATTTATAACAATAGTTATGTTGATAGAGAAGATAGATTTAAACATAGCAAATGGCTTTCCTTCATGTCTAAACGCTTGCGTCTTGCTCGAAATCTCTTAAAAGATGACGGTTTTTTTATTGTAACGATTGATAACAACGAATTATTTACACTCGGTCTTTTAATGGACGAAATTTTTGGTGAAAGAAATAAAGTTGGCGTTGTTACGGTTGTTCATAATCCAAAAGGAAGAAATTTTGATAACTTTTTTTCTGCAAATAGCGAGTTTATGTTGGTTTATGCTAAAGATGTTTCAAAGGCTAAATTTAACAATGTTGCAATCGACGAAGAAATAGCTAGCTCTTTTGATTTAAGCGATGAAGAAGGTAAATATAGGCTTGAGCCGTTAATGCGTGCTAGAACGGAAACAAGGCGAGAAAATAAACCAAATTTTTGGTATCCCTTGTATGTAAGCCCTAATTTCAAAGAGATAACCATAAAAAAGAAAAAAGGATTTACGGAAGTGTGGCCAATTACAAAAGACGGGAAAGAAATGACATGGATAAATTTACCAAAAACTTTTGAAGATAAAAATAGAAATGGCCACTTCATAGCGAAAGAAGTTGAAGGAAGGTTGCAGATATTCAGAAAATTTAGGGAACAACAAGTATTTAAAAATGTTTGGACAAATAAAAAATATCAATCCGAATTTCACGGAACAAATCTTTTGAAAAAGATTTTTGGTGATAAGCGTTTTGATTATCCAAAATCTTTGTATTTAGTCATGGATATTTTAAAGATTACATCAAAGGAAGATTCTGTTATTTTAGACTTTTTTGCTGGCTCTGGAACAACTGGACACGCTGTTTTGGAATTAAATAACGAGGATGGCGGAAATAGGCAGTTTATTCTCTGCACCAACAATGAAAATAATAATGGCAATGGTCATGGAGGAGTCGCGCAGGGCGTTTGTTATCCAAGAATAAAAAATGTTATTCAGGGTTATAAAGATTCGTCTGGTGATTCTATTGCTGGGCTTGGTGGGAACTTGAGATACTATACAAATGATTTGGTTGGAAATGTAAAAACTGACAACGATAAAAGAGTTTTAACATCCCGAAGCACGGAAATGCTTTGTCTCGCCGAAGCGACTTTTGATGAAGTGGCAAACAAAAAAGGATTGTTTGCGATTTTTGAAAATCAAGATCAAATGACTGGTATAATTTTTGATGAAGACGCAATTTTCGATTTCAAAAAAGAAGCCAAAAAACACAAAAAACCGATAGTCGTTTATGTTTTCAGCTATGACCACACATACAACGAAGAAGATTTTGAGGATTTGGAAAATTTGAAAGTAGTAAAACCAATACCAGAAGTAATTTTGAATGTTTATCGCAAAATATACAAAGAACTTTATAAGCCAAGAAATTTATGAAAGATTTAGCATATCAAAAAAAATACATCAAAGAACTTGTCTCAACTTCCGTTGGGTATATTGAAGATGAAGACCCAAAATTGATTGTTTTTCAAGCTCCAACTGGCGCAGGTAAAACAATTATGCTTGCCGAAGCAATGTCGCGAATAGTAAAAGAGCTTGGCGGTCAAAAGGAATTAGCTTTTGTTTGGATTTCAGTAAACGCACTAAACGAACAAAGAAAAGAAAAACTGGAAAAGCATTTTGAAAATGAGCGACTGCTTGATTGCATTGGAATTAACGAAATTCAAAACAATATAATTGAGCAAAACCAGATTGTTTTTGTGAACTGGGATTCTTTGAATAAAGAGGGTATTTCGCTTTTTATGTCCGACAATGAAAAGGATTGGAATTTAAGCAAAGTTGCCGAAAATACGAGAGACGAGGGCAGAAACATTGTTTTGATAATTGACGAAAGCCACAGAACGGCAAAAACAAGCAAGTCGCAAGAAATCGTCAACATGATTAGCCCAAAATCGACGATTGAAGTTTCGGCCACGCCAAAAGAGGGCGTAACCAATGACCACAAAATAACCGTCAAATTAAGCGAAGTTGTGGCCGAGGGAATGATTAAGGAAGGGATACAGATAAATCCTGGACTTGGCCGAGTGCAGACAAACGAGGACATTGTTCGTGAAGCGTTGAAAAAACGAAAGGAATTAAAACGGCTTTACGAAGAAGCCAAGACCGATATAAATCCTTTGCTTTTAATCCAAATACCAAAGAAAAAGAAATCGGATATTAGAGAGCCGGAAGACAAAATCATTGAAATTTTGAACAAAGACGGCATAACGATTGAAAATGGAAAACTTGCTCTTTGGCTTGCCGAAAAAGATAAAAAGAAAAATCTTGATTACCTTGAAAATCACGATAGCGGAGTTGATGTTTTAGTATTCAAAGAAGCTATTGCACAAGGTTGGGATTGCCCACGCGCCAGCATTTTACTGCTTCAACGGGAATGGAACGCCGAAAATTATGTTTTCAATATCCAAACGCTTGGCCGTATTATGCGTATGCCAGAGCAAAAGCATTACGAAAATTATCCCGCTTTGAATATCGGCTATGTTTATACGGCTTCTGATAATTTTGAAATTGTTGAAGATTTAGCAAAGGATTATGTCAGCAAAGATCAAATGGTGCGCGACAATACGATTTATAAAGATATTTATCTGCCAAGCGAACATATCAGAAGAAAAAGAGAATTATTTAGATTGTCGGGTGAATTTAAGGATTGTTTGTTTCAAGCTGGCGATGAATTGAAATTCAAAGAAAAGAAAATCAACATCGGCAAAATAGTTTTCAAAAAAGATATTGGTTTTGAGGGGCAAATTTCCGAAATTGATAAAAAGCAAGCCGTTGATTTTCAAAAGAAAGGCGCAATTGTAAGAGACCGCGAGGAAGTTTGCGCCGAATACACGGCATTTATAAAATCTCTAACTTTTCCGTTTACTGGCGGTGGTCGCCCGACTGAAATTATCAAATCAAGCTTGCGTTCGTTTTTCAAAAAAGCGTTTGGAATTGATAACGAGGACGAAATCGCAACGATTGTTTTGAATCCAGTCAATAAAGGTGAATTTATAGAACTTATTGAAACAGCAAAAGGTAAATATAAATCGTTGCCTGAAAAAGCAGACGAAGTTATCCCCAATGAAAATTGGCAAGTGCCGGATATAATAAGCGTTTTTGAAAATTTTGATGAAATCAAAACTATCAAAAAATCGGTTTTGAAACCTTACTTTGTAAAACGAGATAAAAACGGAAAACAGCAATGGTCCAAGCCCGAAAAAGTATTTATTGATGAACTGGAAAAGACCGACAACGATGTTTTGTGGTGGTTTAAAAATGGCGTTTCAGAAAGCAAGTATTTTGGAATTGCCTACAAGAAAAACGGCAATAGCCACGGCAGTTATTACGCTTTTTATCCTGATTTTGTAATAAAAACGAAAAAAGACACCCTTGTTGTTGAAATTAAAGATGACCGAGACTTCAAAAATGAAAACTTGCTCAAATTAAACGCAGGGAAAAAATATCAAAAAGAATACAAAGGCAAAGAAAATTTTTATTTTTACATTATTTCGCCGTCTGATTACTACAAGTTTTTTGTCGCTCTAAAAAATCAAGATTTAGCAAGTTTCAAACCTCAATTTGAAGAAAATTTAGTTAGATATACCCAAAGTCGTAAAATTGTTTCCGAAAAACAGGCGGAAAAGTCAAAAGAAGATCAGGAATTGCTTGAATTATACGAGGGCGAGCTGACAAAGGCTATTAAAAATCTCGACGACAAAAAACTTGAAAATGAAATTTTGAAACTTGATTTGCAAAACGCGCAAGCGACAATCGGCGGTTTGAAAGAAGCTCTGGCATTTCAACCGAAAGCTGGCGCGAAAGAAGAAGCCGAAAATATCAAAATTCCGTCTCCGTTCAATATTTGTATTTTGGGCGAAGTTGTTGGCGAGGATTTAATCAGAGAAAAATTGAGAGGTTTTTTCGCAAAATACGGATTGAAAGCGACTGATTGGGATGTTGCGTTTTTTGGCAATTCCAAAATCAGGAATAGCGATGTCTTGGGTGGATTGAAAAAAGGGCAAACAAAATACAATGTAATTATCACAGGTCAAATTTATCACCATTCCGGCAAAGGAAATCAGAGTGCGAACATTTTGACTGAATTGAAAAAAGATAAATACATTGATCATATTGTCGGTTGTTCGCCAAAAGACCAATTGACTGTTGATAATATTCTTGAGAAACTTGAGGAGTATTTAATTCAGAAATGAGGCGGCGCGCCAATGAAATTGGCACGGCCTCCAATTCCGCCGAAAAAAAGAGCAGTCCGAGCGAGGGCGTGGCGGAAGGAGGGGGTTGGGGGGAGGAATTCCGCCACGCCCGAGCCGAAGCGAAGCGTTTCCGCCGTTTGGCGTTAAGCCAAACATCAAAGCAAAACAATTTTCTTTCAATTTTTTATCGCCCGCCCGCCAAATTTTTCTTAAAAGGAATTGAAAATTGTTTTGCTTTGACGTCTTGATACCAAGACGGCGGAAACGCTTCGCTACGCCAATTTTATTTTTCGGGCGGGGCGGAAAAAAAGGGGGGGTCTGGGGGGAATTCCGCCCCGCCCTCTCTTTTCCGCTTTCACTTTTTTCGCTGGCGCTGGAGGCCGCATTTCGCAAAGCGAAATGCGCCGCCGAAAAGGATGTTGCCCTTGCTCCAACCCACCCGTGCGCGGGCAACGACAAAGAACTCCCATTTACTAATAAATAAAAATTGTGTATCATAATAATATAGATATTTACTGAAAGATAAATTACTATCTATATTATAGTATAGATATTAACATATCACAATGTCAAAAATAATTCCAACTATTGCAAAAAACATAAAGAAATACCGCAAGGAAAAAGGTTTATCGCAAGACAAACTTGCAAGATTGGCAGATGTGGCTCATGCCACAATTATTAAAATTGAATCGGGCGGAATACAAAGCCCGACTATTGATACTGTTCAAAGAATTGCCAAAGCATTAGGTGTTTCTGTTGATATTTTGCTCAAATAAGCTTATGAATCCATTTATCTCTAAAATACACAATATCCTTGACAAAATACGCCTTTTTGCTATAAAATACAACGTCAAGCTAGAGCGTTCTGGTGAGCACATTGACAACCAAAAACCTAAAGAGGATACAGAAATGAATGAGCATAAACTGGAACAGTTTCTTCAGGATCCCGAAGCGGATCTGGGGACTGGTTTGCTAGCAACCCGCGGCTTCGGTTTCTGCTTTACTTTAAAGCAACCCCACCGTTGGGGTAAGACCGAAGAGGGTATTTCAATCCTGCCTTTTGGCGGGATTGGTGGAAAACTGGAACCGAACGAATTGCCAGGTGCTTCGTTGCATCGGGAAGCGATTGAGGAAGTTGGGTCAGACGTGGACATCGCGGATCATCACGGCGATGAGACAATTTTGATGGACTCGGAGTCCATTGAAAAAATATATCTTGCTACCGATCTGACGAATGAGCCTCTGCCTATCATTATCTTTCGCAGTCCGCGCGCCGAAGCCGGCCGCAAACCGTTCACTAATGTCCTGATCTATGCTGGAAGATTTACCTCTGGCGAGATTAGGCCGATCGACGACCCTGCTCTCATTGAGCTGGAAGCAGAATTGCTTTTGCAGATAGCGGAAAAGCCAATGTCAGTCAAAGAATTCCAAAAAGCAGGCGGAAAAATCACATCAAGGATTGATCTGCCCGATGACGGAATTCTCAAGCCGATTGGTACGGCCATCGCCGCCGCCCGTTGCCTGAAAGCAGACATACTGACTTCCCGAATTCTCGACTGAAAAGGAGGAAAAGCCATGAAGATCATAAGGCTGGAAAACACCAGCTTCGGCTTTTCCTCTTTACGAGAGGAGGAAGTCGATAAACTGGTGGAGTTTGATTCCAATAGCGGAGTGTTGAAAGTTCATACTTTGCAATCTCCGCAGTGGATTCCCTTCGATTCGGCACAGCCCGATCTTATCGGACAGTTTGTCGGGCAGAAATTAAGTGACAAGGCAGTTCGGATTGTTCACAATTCGCCAGTCCTAAACGCCTATTCGGCTCCGTTCAAGATTTACCTCGACATCACGCTGGCGTGTTCGCTCCAATGTCCTTTCTGTTTGTCGGAAGCGGGACGAGGCCTAAAAACATCTTTGCCCGTGGCGACAATTAAGAAACTTGCGGCGGAAATTCAGAAGCTGGGTGTTATGTACGTCAAAATCGGCGGTGGCGATCCTTTTCTTCATCCTGATTTTGAAATCATCATTAACCTGCTCCGTTCAGCCGGATGTTTTCTCACAATCAGCACGAACAGTGCAGTAGTAACCCCGCAAACAGTTGACTTGCTTGCTAATGCCAAAATTCGCACCTCGGTAAGTATTGAGGGCATGGAAGCGGTCAATGACAGCTTGCGTGGTTCTGGTCATTTCCGGAAAGCACTCGCCGCTCTTGAAACACTCAAGGAAGGCGGCGTCAATGTACTTTTGCGGACTACGCTGTTACCACAAAACTTGGATAATGTGCCGGAGTTAGTAGAACTGGCTAGAAGCAGAGGAGTAAAAATCAAATTCTCCTACTGCAGGCCGGCCGGCAGGGCTGTGCATAATCAAACAATGCTAAGCCCTCAAGACTCCCCGCGTTATCTCAAGGTACTGGAATACCTTAATAGCCCAAAAGTGCTACCGTATGTGCTGATGGACGAAGGCATGATGTTCAGCCAGCCAGCTGGGGTGTTGCAGAAACTCTTGCGCGGACGAATGTGCGGAGCGGCTAACCGTTCCATGCACATTGACGCCAACGGCAAGATAAGTCCCTGCGTTTTCTTCGGGCCAACCTTCTCTTTTGGGAAAATCTACCAAGATGGAACCATCAGAGATTTTTGGCAAGGAAAAGTCGGGAATAAATTCCAAACCGTTCGGGCGATTCGTCAACCCCGCGAATGCGATAGCTGCAATCGTCTCTGTAAAAACGAATGTCCAGCTAATCGCTTCTACTTCTGGGGCAACTACGATCAGCAGGATCCCAACTGCCTCTATGAGACAATGCGGAAAAGCGGTAGTTCAACCACCTGAGGCGGCGGGATTCATTTCTTGCCGCCTCTTTTTCTGAAAAGGAGGTAAAATCATGAAACGAAAGATAGAGAGGTTTGTCATTGTAACACCTCGCGCAGTCTCTCCAGCTGGAACTCCGCCCCGCATTCACCCGCCATTGGGAGCCATTTCTGTTTTGGCGGAAGCCAAAAGAAATGGCTACGAAGCATTTCTCTTTGACGCGGCGGCCGAGGGTTTAAAAAAAGGTATCCTTGATTCTTCCTATAATCCGGTAGCGATTGAGGAACTTGACGGGATTCCTTACTGGAAAACTGGACTGCGGATCGAGGAGATCGTAGACGAAGTGGTCAAGCGTGAGCCGGATGTGATCGGCATGAGCTGTTGCACGGTAGTTGATCGAGGCGAAGTGGCAAAAACAACTAAGGCCCTGAAGGAAGCATTTCCTGCAACGCCCATTATTCTGGGCGGACATGAAGCTTCGCAGTGGTACGAAGAAATCCTCGGCAATACTCCGTTTCCTATCGGAGAAATTCCGGCAATTGACTATGTCGTTGTTGGCCCGGGTCAGCCGGTGATAACTTCTCTACTACGCTGTTTTGACGAACCAGCTATGGGTAACTTGCCGCAAGGAGTGGCTCGCAGATTCAATGGTCGTGTTGAATTTTCCGGTCTGTCCGAGTTTCAACCCGATCATTTCGCAATTCCCGACTACAACTTGCTTCCGCGAGTGGAAGTTGTTGGGAGGGAAAAAGCATTGGATCTTTACTCCTTTGTCGGTAATCCTCACGCCGGACGAATCGGTACCATCCTTGGCATTCAGGGGCCTGTTGCCTACCTGCCACTTCTGACGTCGTACGGTTGCGGTTTTGACTGCAGTTTTTGCGACACAGATAAGCGGCTCGTAAGGTACGCTGTCGAGAACACCATGGAAATCATCAATGAGTTTGATTGCCTTTTCGGCATCAACTACATTGACTTTATGGACAACAATTTCGGCGGCGGAAACAACTCCTCTCGCGACTTGGCTTTTGAGATTCTTTCTCAAGTAGCCAGCGCGGGGTACCAGATCGGATTTTCCAACGGCCTTACTTTCGAGTCAATGACTAGGGAAAACTTCCGGTTGCTCCGGCAATTCAGTCAGAACGGCAATGTACGGCACATCGCGTTTCCATGCGAGAACGGAAACGACAGAGTACTTCGCATGATAAGAAAGCCGCATACCTTGTCTGTGGTGCGGAAAGTTCTCGAGTTTGCCAAGGAGAATCTGCAAACGACCAATCGTGAGGGCTTTTTCATAGGCGGTTTTCCCGAAACAAATGGACAGCCTGCCGAAAGGCCGTGCGAATTGGAAGAAACTTTCCGATTCATCACAGAGTGTCTTGAGCAGCAATTCTTGCACCAAGCGATCTTTCTGACCCTCTCTCCTGTCACGCGAGAATATCGGCGTTCGTGGCGGCAGCTCTACCCGACTGCGCCGTTCGAGCATTGTTTATTCTCTCGGAAGACGGGGGTATGGCCATACCCGAATGCGTTACTTGATGAAATGCACCGCAAGGTGAAATCCATCAATGAGCGCTTGGGAAGGTCTGTAACGCGCAGACTCTAAATTCAGGAGCGGTAATCTTAAAAGAGAGCCGCTCCTTTTTTTTAACCAGATAAACCACCGGCGTCAGCCGGTGTGTGCGTTTAGAGCGTTAGCTCTTGGAATATAATAAAATCACCCACTAGCAAGGAGGTGATTTTATGTTGACCAAACTCTATAAACTAGAGCACTGCACTTACTGTTGTCAGTATCATGTAGTTTGGACTCCCAGATACCGAGGCAAGGTAATGGCAGATACTTACATTAAACTAGAACTTAAGAGAATATTCAAGTTCATTGCCAAATGGAAGGGGATTAAAATTCTCGAATGGCACATTGGCGACGAGCATATACACTTGTATCTTGTCATACCGCCTAAAAAATTCCCCAAAGGCAGTCTCTGGGCACGGGGCTACTTTGTTTCTACCATTGGCATCAATGAATTTGCCATCCGTAAGTATATTCAAAACCAAAGCAACCGACAGGTAGATATGGAAAACCTCAAGTTGTTCTAGCCGTCGTTAGACGGCAGGATAGAAACCACTAGCGTATAAGCTAGTGGTTTTCATTGATTTTTTATAGAAAAAGACGTATTATAATTGCATAGGATTTAATTTTTAAAAATTACTTATATTGCGCAATGTGATAAGGTAATGCTGAATTTTATGAAAGAAATAATTTTCAAAAGAAGCGCTATCCACAACCTTGTTATCACCAATTGCAGGAATACTTTTAAACAGGACGAAATTGCCGAGGGCTTGGTAATTCCAAAAGGCATTTTAAGAAAAAGCGATATTTTGCCATGGGAACAAGTAATAGTAACAAAAATTAACGGTAATAATTGGATAAACAGGATAAAGACATTTGTAATTGAAGGGGAAGATAATAGAAAGGTTGAAGCAAGAGGAAGTTTATCCAAATTTTTGGAAAAAGGAGATTTAACGTGTTTAATAACAAGAACGTTACTTAATGAAAAGGAAGTTGCATTATACAAACAAAACAAATTTCCGATTTTTGATTTAGGGTTTGACCCTGACAAGAATAAGGATAATTTAATTGAGAGCAGGTTGGATATCGAATACGGAAATAAAAAAATAAGGGATGTTAAAGATTCCGAAACTTTAGCAAGAGATCGTAAAGAGATAAAACGCCTTTTTATTTCGTCACTGATTTTAGGATTAAAAATTAACAAAACACATCCTGATTGTCTGCAGGGAAGTGCTGAATTGCCAGGCAATATAATGACCAAAGCTAGCGTTGAGAAATATCAATCGGTTTCGGTTTACAATTCTTCAAAGGGTGGTGTCGCTGATACTTATGCAGTCCCCATGCCTCCGAAAGTAGTGATGACGACCGGAGCAATGGCTCAATTTGCTAAAAAGGGAGAAATAGTAAATGTGGCAACATATGTTATTGGAACAAAAGGCGTCGCTCCAGTAATAATTTCTACCAACGGATCGGAAACAATAAAAAAATTATAAGGTGGCGCGCCAATGAAGTTGGCACGGCCTCCAGCGCCAGCGAAAAAAGTGAAAGCGGAAAAGAGAGGGCGGGGCGGAATTCCCCCCAGACCCCCCCTTTTTTTCCGCCCCGCCCGAAAAATAAAATTGGCGTAGCGAAGCGTTTCCGCCGTCTTGGTATCAAGACGTCAAAGCAAAACAATTTTCAATTCCTTTTAAGAAAAATTTGGCGGGCGGGCGATAAAAAATTGAAAGAAAATTGTTTTGCTTTGCTCGCCGAGTATCGGCGGGCGGAGACGCTGGGCGGGTTTCTGCCGTTCACGGCAGAATTTGTTGCTCAAAAAAGGTTCGAGCTTCGTTCAGTAAATGCGACACTTTTCTATCAGGCAGGTTTTTTAATGAAATTGTTAGTATGGAAGAGAATTTTAAAGAAATAGTCAGAGAAATTAAAAATCTCAAGAATCCTGAAAAGGCCAAGATTCTTTCCAGATTTTTCAAGACGGGAAAAGGGGAATATGGTGAGGGGGATAAATTTTTAGGAATAACGGTTCCACTTCAGAGGCAACTGGTTGGGAAATATTTTGAAAAGCTGTCCTTGACGGAGATTGCTAGTCTTTTGGAAAGCAGTTATCACGAAGAGCGTTTGATTGCGCTTTTAATTTTAGTTAAAAAATTTGAAAATGGGAGTGAAAAAGAAAAGAAAAAAATTTGCCAACTTTATCTTAAAAATATCAAGCAAATTAACAATTGGGACTTGGTTGATTTATCGGCTCCCAATATTTTAGGAAGTTTTTTATTAAAAAAAGACAGAAAAATTTTATATAAATTAGCCCGATCGAAAAATATTTGGGAGAGGAGAATCGCCATTATTTCAACTTTTGAATTCATAAAAAACGGAGAATATAAAGATACTTTTGAATTGATCGCATTGTTGTTGGAAGACAAAGAAGATTTGATTCACAAAGCTTGCGGTTGGATGCTTCGGGAGGTGGGAAAAAAATGCAACGAAAAAACTGAGGAAAATTTTTTGGATAAATATTATCAGCAAATGCCTCGGACAATGCTTCGCTATGCAATTGAAAGATTTCCTGAAAATAAAAGAAAAAAGTATTTAAAAAAATGAAAATTAGAGCGAATTTTATACAAATTTTTGTAAAAAAGAAAATAATGTGATATAATCTATAAAACTAAGGGTGCTTGAAAAATAAAAAATATCAATGAAAAAAAATAAACTCAAAGCATTTACCTTAATTGAACTTTTAATTGTAATCGCTATTATTGGAATTTTGGCGGCGACAGTTTTAGTGTCGCTTTCCAATGCCAGAAAAAAGGCTAAAATAGCTCAAGCTTTTTCAACTATGCAGTCGCTTAGTAAGGTGGCAAGTAGTTGTGTTATGGATGGAAAAGATCTGATTGATCCAGCCGCTTCTGGTGCGGGTGGGACGGAAGTTTGTTTGGGCAGTGAAAATTATCCAGACATTGTTGATACTAGTTTTATTTATATGCCAGGTGGAATAGGCAGTAATATAGATTTAGATAGGTGGTTTTTTTCTATCTATAGTTCACAATTAGAAACTTATATAATTTGTGGTCAGAATATAGATGCTTCCACTTGGTGGAATTTGGGTTATTCTGAATTTAATTTTACTGGCAAATCCGGATGTGCTAAATATACTCCCTAAAAAATAAAATATTCTAGCATTTTTAAAAAATAGTCTCTCGGGACTATTTTTTTGACGAAAAATAAGATTAATGTTAGAATAACACCAGAAAAACATTTTTAGGTACAAAATAATAATTGTTCTAAAAAAATGAATAAAATAAAAACTCTTTTCAAATCAGATCGTCCTCGGGAAAAATTAGAAAAATACGGTCCGGAAAAACTAACCGATACCGAACTTTTGGCGGTTATTCTTCAAAACGGAATTAGAGGATTGGGAGTTTTGGAATTATCCAGAAAAATTCTTCGCACATTTCCCGGTAATAAAATTTTGGAAGCTTCTTTTTCCGATTTGGAAAAAATTGATGGTCTTGGAAAAGCCAAAGCTTCAGAAATAATTGCTTGTTTTGAACTCGGAAAAAGATTTTTGAAAGATAAAAAAACTGATATTATCTTGTCTCCCAAGGATGTTTGGGAAAATCTCAAAGAAATTCGTGCAAGCAAGCGAGAACATTTTATAGTTTTTTATTTAGATGCTAGAAATCAGGAAATTCAGAAAGAAATAATTTCCATTGGAACGCTAAATGCCAGCTTGGTTCATCCAAGAGAAGTTTTTGAATCGGCAGTGCGCAATTGCGCCGCGCAAATTCTTTTAGCTCACAATCATCCGTCCGGTGCGACTGAACCATCAGATGAGGACATTGAAATTACCAACAGACTGCAAGAGGCGGGAAAAATAATGGGAATTGAAATAGTGGATCATGTAATTGTTTCATCTCACAGTTATTTGAGTCTCAAATGTGAAGGCTGGATGAAATAAAACAAGTACGCTACAATGTACTTAAGTTATTTGTTTTATAAAGGAGGAATGATTATGCTGAAAAGATGGCAGTTTTTTTTGTTTATTTTTTTGAATAAAATTTAAATTAAAATAATAAAACAATATGAAAACCAAAAACACTCTTTCTGTTTCAGAAGGAAGAAAAAATATATTTTCCATTGTGGACGAAGTTCAAAAACCTAACATCTATTACACGCTCACTGAAAGAGGAAAACCCAAGGCGGTGATTGTTTCAGCGGAAAAATTTGAATATTTAACTTATCAGGTTTCCAAAGAATTGTCTAAAAATGTTTTTGGAACCTTGAATCAAAAAGAAAGAGCTTCTTGGGTTAAGGATAATTTGCGAAGAAATTATATTGCTGAAAATCCTCAGGTTTTCCCTAAAATTTTTGTTATTCGGGATGAATCAAAAGTAGTTTATCTTTCTGACGGGAAAAATCAGGAAGAACTTAAGCACAAAGAAGAAGAACTAATCAAAGCCCAACTCTACATTAAATTAATTGAAAATTTAAAATATCCCTTGCACTGCATTGAACTGGGGCGATATGTGAAGATTGGCGGACAAGAAAGCAAACGCTATGTTGAAGCGGATATGTTGATCAATAATCGGGATGGTAATGTAAATATGATTTTTGAAGTTAGTCCTTTTGACGATTTTGAAAAAAATATGGATCTGGTGGTTGGCGACCTTTTTGATTTGGCGGAAGCGCTTTCTTTCATAAAAAAACCTCGTTATTTGGTCTATTATTCCAAGTCTTCCAGAAGACCGAACCGAGACGAAAAAATTTTAGTATTGGACACGATGAAATACAATTCTTTCAGAGCCTGGAAAAAGGATGGAAAAAAGGGGATGAAAGAAATTCCTGATATTTGCGAGGATTGCAGTTTAGAGGGATAATATTTCTACAGAAACAAATGTATGATAAAAAGAATAATGATTGGATTTGTGATATTTTTGGGAATATTTTCAATAATATTGTCTTTGTTTTTGTTTAAGGTTGATTCGGGAAGACTGAAAATAAGAGACTCAATGCGACCAATTGTTAAAAAAATTGTTTCCAAAGCGGAAAATTTTATTTATTTTGAAGCTACTAAGTATAATCCTAAAGGAGATTTATTGCCGGACAATATAGACGATAATTTGAAACAAGAATTAAAAAAGGAACTGTGGTAAAATGAATCAAGTGCTAATCAATTAAAAATAAAAAAATGTCAAAAACAAACGATAATTTAAAAACAGCTTTTGCGGGAGAGTCGCAGGCTAATCGGAAATATTTAGCTTTTGCCAAGCAAGCGGAAGATGAAAATATGCCGGGTGTCGCCAAACTTTTCAGAGCAACAGCAGAAAGTGAAACAGTTCATGCCACGAATCATTTGTATAATTTGGGGGAAATAAAATCAACCAAAGACAATTTGTCAACGGCAATTGCCGGAGAGAATCATGAGGCGAAAGAAATGTATCCGGTTTTTGTGGCAGAAGCGGAAAATGAAGGTGAAATGAAGGCTAAAAGAGTTTTTGAGTGGGCGGGCAAGGTAGAAGAAAGACATGGCGAAATGTATAAAGAGGCTTTTGAAAAAGTTGTTTCTGGAAATGATATTGAAATAAACAAATATTTTGTTTGCCAAGTTTGCGGACACACAATCGGAAATGAAGCGCCGAACACTTGTCCGATTTGCGGAGCGCCAAAAGAAAAATTTAAGGTAGTTGAATAATTTTTTTGATTATTTTTTTGGAGATCAAGCTCCAGACAATCGGGCTTGGTCTTTTTTCTTTATTGTTTGCCATAAGTATCTGAAAATGATAGGATAATTGGAATTTAATTTATGGAAAAAAAATCTAAAAAAATAAAAGCGCTAGTGTTATTTTCCGGCGGACTGGATTCTATTTTGGCAGTTAAAATTTTAGAAGAACAAGGAGTTCAAGTTTGCGGGCTGGTTTTTGTGAGTCCGTTTTTCGGTTCCAAAGAAGCAGAAGAATCGGCTCGGGAAATAGGAATCAAACTAATAATTAGAAATTTTTCCTCTGTTTATTTGAAAATGCTAAAAAATCCTAAGTATGGTTTTGGCAAACATATGAATCCTTGCATTGATTGCCACGCGCTGATGCTTCAAATAGCTAAGGAAGAATTGAAAAAAGGAAAATTTGATTTTTTGGCAACGGGCGAGGTTTTGGGTGAGCGACCAATGAGCCAAAACAAACAAGCGCTTCAAATCATTGAAAAAGAAACTGGTTTGCAGGGAAAAATCCTTCGTCCGCTTTCAGCCGGATTACTTTTGGAAACTGAAATGGAAAAAGATAAATTAATTGACAGGGAAAAACTACTTTCAATTTCAGGAAGAAATCGGAAAATTCAATTGGCTTTGGCAAAAAAATACAAACTGAAAAAATTTTCCACTCCTTCAGGCGGTTGTCTTTTAACGGAAAAAATTTTTTCTGACAACCTAAAAGAGTTGTTGGAAAAAAAGAAAAATTTGGAAATCAATGACATAGAACTTCTAAAAGTCGGCAGGAAAATTTGGGAGAAGAACCATTGTTTTGTAGTGGGAAGAAATAAAGATGAAAATGAAAGATTGAAAAAAATATCTCAAAATGATGATTTTTTGTTTGAAGCTTGTGAGGTTCCCGGTCCGATTATTTTAGTTCGCAACTATTTAGAAGAAAAAAAAGAATGGACAGAGAAAAAAATCAAGTCTATGCTTTTAAAATATAATTCTAAGGCGCGGAAATTTGGAAAAATTTCCTTGCGTCAAATAAAAAAATAAAAATTAATGCTTTTTGTGGATAGAGTGTTGATAACTTTTATGATGATAGCTTATTTGGGCTATTTTTTTGTTTTTTAAATATAGGGAAAAGTGTTTGACGAGTAATAGTTGGTGGGTTAAAATAGATTTAAGTTGCTACTAAGTGTCATAAAGTGGGGAATATATGTTTATTGGAGAATACTCTCATTCAATTGATCCGAAGAAAAGATTGGCGGTTCCGGCCAAGTTTCGGGGCGACTTAAAAAATAAAGTTGTAGTTACGCGCGGATTGGATAAATGTTTGTTTATTTATCCAGTGAAAGTTTGGAACGAGTTAGCGGAGAAATTGGGTAATTTACCGATGGGGGAGTCGGGAACCAGAAGTTTTGTCCGCTTGATGTTGACTGGCGCTATTGATGTGGAAATTGACAAACAGGGAAGAATTTTGGTTCCGGATTATTTGAAAGAATATGCCGGACTCTCCAAAAATGTTGTGATTGCCGGACTCTTCAACAGATTAGAAATTTGGGACGAAAACAAATGGAATGAATATAAAAAATCGGCGGAGAAAAATACCGATGAGATTGCTGAACAACTGGGAAAATTGGGAGTTTATTAGATTTATTTTGAGCAAATCTTGAATTATTCCGTATTTTTGAATATTTTGAGATTCGTTCGGAAATTTGGATGAAAATCAAGCATACGCCAGTATTATTGGAAGAATCAATAGTGGGGTTAAATCTTAAGGAAGGATTAGTCGTTGTTGACGCAACTCTCGGTTCAGGAGGACATTCGGAAGAAATTTTAAAAAAAATAGGAAAGACCGGAAGATTAATTGCTATTGATTGGGACAAAAAAAACATTGAAAGATTTGAGAAAAAAATTGAATCATCGGAGAGAAAGGATAATGTTTTTTTGATAAATGACAATTTTTCCAATTTAGAAAGCATATTAAACAAGTTGGGAATAAACAAGGTTGACGGTGTTTTGGCAGATTTGGGATATTCATCCGATCAACTGGAAGATCCGGAATATGGAATGAGTTTTCAGAAAGAATCCGATTTAGACATGAGACTTTCAAGGGAAAATGAATTAACAGCCTGGAAGGTGGTTAATGAATATGAAAAATGCGATCTGGAAAGAATATTCAGGGAATTCGGAGAAGAAAGATTTGCTTCTCTCGTTGCTAGAAAAATTATTGAAAGAAGAGCGGAAAAGATGATTGACACAACTGTTGAGTTGGCGGAGATTGCGCAAGAGGCAATTCCGAAAAGATTTCACAAAAAGATTGATCCGGCTACCAGAATATTCCAAGCCATTCGGATTGAGGTTAATGGAGAGCTTTCCAATCTGAAAAAAATGATTGATGAAGCAATAAGTGTTTTGCATCCATTTGGACGATTAGCCATAATTTCATTTCATTCATTAGAAGACAGGATAGTTAAACATAAATTTCGGGAAAATGCAGGGGGATGTATTTGCCCGGAAAATTTTCCTCAATGTGTTTGCGGGAGGTCGCCGTTGGTGAGTCTTGTAACCAAGAGACCTGTTTTACCTGCGGAAAAAGAAATAAGAGAAAATCCCAGATCCAGAAGTGCTAAGCTTCGGGTTTGTGAAAAAAAATAAAAATAAAAATACAATTTCTGTTGAAAGCAGAATTTTAGGGGGAGCTAAAATTCATGGCAAGAGTTTTCGGCGAGAAAAATTCTTATTTAAAATCAAGAAGAGTTAGAAACGGCTCAAGTGGTTTTTATTTGTCCGGTCAGAAAGGCGGATTGGATAATTATGCGGGAAACGCTAGAGTGGGAGTGGTTTCAGTGGCTTCTTTGGTTTTGATAATCTTTTTTTTAAGTGGTTTTATTTATCTTTATCAAGTAAATGATTTGGCTACCAAAGGATTTGAGATAAAAGAAATTGAAAATAAGATACAGTCTTTAGAAGAAAATGGAAAAAAACTTAAGATAAAAGAGACAGAGCTTAAATCTATGCATACAATAGAAAGAGATGTGGAAGGATTGAATCTGGTTAGTTCAAAAGATGTTTCTTATGTTGAGATTAACGGTCCTATCGCTCTGAAATAATTTTTTCTGCTGTTTTTCAAAAGAGGACAAAAAAATGAAAGGTAAACTAGGAAAAGGACAATATGTTTGGGGTGATTCTTGTTCTCTGGGGAAAGAAGAAGGCGCACCCCTTTTTGATTTAAGGATATTAATCTTGTTTTTTCTGTTTTTTTTAATTGGTCTGGCTATAGTTTTTCGGCTTTATTCATTGCAAATAATTTCTTTTTCTTCATATCGGGATTTGTCTGAAAATCAACATTCAATTTTTAGGGAGCTTATTCCGGAAAGAGGCGAGATTTTTTTAAAAGAAAAAGATAAATTATATTCAGTAGCGGTAAATAGAGAAACCAAAATGGCTTATGCAGTTCCCAAAGAAATAAAAAATTTAGACGAAGCAGTTGATTTTGTTTCTTCGGTTTTAGGATTAGAAAGGGATGAAGTTAGAAAAAAGCTTGATCGGCCTGATGATATGTATGAAGTTTTGAAGCATAGATTGAGTGAAGAAGAAATAAAAAATATTCAAGAAAGAAAGCTGGATGGCATTAGACTGATGGATGAATCCTATCGTTATTATCCAGCCGGAGAATTGGCTTCCAATGTGTTGGGTTTTGTCGGTTGGAGCGGGGATAAGTTTGGTGGAAAATATGGAATTGAAAGAGAATTTGAAGATGATCTCCGAGGAAAAGAAGGAAACATTTTTCAAAACAAAGACGCTTCCGGGGGTTGGATAACTATTGGAGATAGAGTTTTAGATTCAGCTGAGAATGGTGAGGATTTGGTTTTAACGATTGATCACATCGTTCAATTTGAAACAGAAAAAATACTTGAGGGAGCAATGAAAAAGTTTGAAGCTGATAGTGGAACGATTATTGTTATGGAGCCTTATACTGGAAAAATATTAGCGATGGCTAATTATCCATTTTTTAATCCTAATGAATATTCCAAAGTTTCAGATATGGCTGCTTTTCGCAATTTGGCGGTTAATGATGCTTATGAACCAGGAAGTGTTTTTAAGACTTTTACTTTGGCGGCGGCTTTGGATAACGGAAAAATAACGCCCGAAACTACTTATACTGATACTGGAGTGGTGAAAGAAGCTGGATTTTCCATTATGAATTCCGACTATAAAGCTTATGGTGTTCAAACAATGACTGAAGTTTTGGAAAAATCCCTGAATACAGGAGTGATTTTTGCGGAAAAACTGGTTGGTAATAAAGACTTTGCTGAATATATAAAAAGATTCGGGTTTGGAAAAGCTACGGGAGTGGATCTTTTCGGGGAAGCTTCAGGAAACATTAATAATCTAAAAAATCTGAAAAGCGATATTCAATTTTTTACTGTTTCTTTTGGACAAGGCATAACAACTACTCCGATTCAGCTGGCAGCGGCTTATAGTGCTATTGCTAATGGTGGGAGACTTATGAAGCCTCAAATAATTGAAAAGAAAATTGATTCAACCGGTCAGGAAAAAAATATTGAACCGGAAGAAATACGAAGAGTAATTTCTCCCAAAGCGTCTTCGGACATGATTAATATGCTTGTGAGTGTGGTGGAAAAAGGTCATGGCAAAAGGGCTGGCGTTCCGGGTTATGTGATAGGCGGAAAAACCGGTACAGCTCAAGTGGCTAGTCAAGAAAAGCAGGGCTATGAAGAAGGAATTTCTATTGGATCTTTTGCTGGTTTTGGTCCGGCGGATGATCCTAAATTTGTTATTGTAGTAAGAATGGACAATCCCAAGGCAGTGGAATGGGCTGAATCCAGTGCGGCGCCAGCTTTTGGAGAATTGATGAAATTTTTGTTAGAATATTATAATATTGAACCAACTAAAGAATACACACAAAAAGATTTGGACGATTTTCGCTCAACACATGTTTTGAAAGAATTTTTGTTGCAAAAAGAAAAAGAAGAGAAAGAAGAAATTAAAGAGGAGGAAAAAAAAGTTAAAGAAGAAGATAAAAATAAAGAAACTGAAAACTAAAAATATATGGAAAAAGCAAAAAAAATAATAATTTTGGAGAAAGTTCTTAGATTGATGGCAAAAACTTTGCTGGTCAAATATAAACCTTTGATTGTTGGTATTACTGGGTCGGTAGGGAAAACATCTTCCAAGGAAGCGGTTTTTGCAGTGCTTTCAAAAAAATTTAGAGTTAGAAAAAATGAAAAAAATTATAATAATGAAATCGGAATTCCGTTAACGGTTTTGGGAGTTGAAACAGGCGGAAAATCTATTTTCAAGTGGGTTATTATTTTTTTGAAATGGCTTGGGATGATGATTTTTCCAATCAAATATCCAAAGATTTTGATTTTGGAAATGGGGGCGGACAGACCGGGAGATATTCAATATTTAACTGAATTTATAAAACCAAAAATAAGCATAATAACCAATATTTCCGAAAGCCATTTGGAATTTTTCGGAAACATTGAAGGCGTGCTGAAAGAAAAAAGCTTTTTAGTAAAAAGTCTTCCCGCGAATGGACTGGCGGTTTTAAATGGCGATGATGAACAATTGCTGAAAACCAAAAAGCAATTAAAAATCAGATCGTTATCCTTTGGTTTTTCAGAAGATTCTGATTTACGAGCAGAAGAGATTTTTTATAATTATGAAAATAAACTGATCAAAGGAATTAGTTTTAAATTGAATTACAAAGGTACCAACTTGCCTGTTCGGCTTAATAATATTTTAGCCAAGCATCAAATATACGCCGCTCTTTCAGCGGTGGCGGTTGGAATTGAATTGGGAATGAATCTTTTGGAAATTGCTTTCGCTTTGGAAAATTTTTCTTCTCCGGTCGGAAGGATGAATTTGATTTTTGGAATAAAAAATTCACTATTGATTGACGACACTTACAATTCTTCTCCAGTTTCGGCACTGGCCGCTTTAACAGTATTTGGAGAAATAGAATCAAAAAGAAAAATTGTGGTTTTGGGTGATATGTTGGAGCTGGGAGCGGAAATGGAAGAAGGACACAGAAAAGTGGCTAGAAAATTTTTGGAAATTAAAGGAGATATTTTTATCGGAGTGGGTAGTCGGATGAAATTAGCAATTGATGAATTGCGAAAAAAAGGCTTTCCTGAAGATAAGATGATTCATTTTAGAAATTCATTAGAAGCTGGAAAATGTCTTCAACGATTTTTGCGTCCGGATGATTTGGTTTTAGTCAAGGGTTCTCAGGGCACAAGGATGGAAAAAATATTGGAAGAAGTAATGCTTCATCCGGAGGAAGCGGAAAAATTGATTCCGCGACAAAACAAAGATTGGAAAAAGGTTCCAGTCAGGGATGTTTGATTTTCAGTTGCCTTTTCATTTTTTTTGTGCAAGAATATCTTTGTTTTTCAAGTTTTCTTATGCCGCCATCGTCTAGCCCGGTCTAGGACGCCAGGTTCTCATCCTGGAAATCAGGGGTTCGAATCCCCTTGGCGGTACTGATTTTTCTGGAAAATTAAGGCAAGCAAAAAACAGGAGGAGTCCTGTTTTTTGCTTGTAAACGATTTAAAAATGAGTTATTATTAACTAAAGAAAACTAATATTTCCTATGGATATAAAAAATAATCTGGCTGAATTCAAAAAAGAAGTTGATAAAGAAATAAAGCTTTTTTTAGACGCTAAAATTAAAGAATATTCTCCGAAAGACAAATTGATCGGAGAGGCCTTGGAAAAAGTGAAAAAAAATATTATGTCCGGAGGGAAAAGATTGCGTCCGGCAGTAATGTATTATGGCTATATTGGTTCAGGCGGGGATGATAAGCGTAAAATGCTAAAAACCTGTATCAGTGTTGAAATTATTCATGCTTTTTTGCTTGTCCATGATGATATTATGGATAGAGATATTATGCGTCATGGTGAAGATACTATCAATTATTCTTATGAAAAAATGGGAAAAAGGTTTTTCCCCAAGGAAGATTCTTTGCATTTTGGAAATTCAATGGCGCTTATTATCGGAGATATGATAGCGGCTTTTGGTAATCAAGTTCTTTTTAACTCCAATTTTGAGCCCGATCTTGTGATTAAGGCGCTTTCAAAGTTGCAAGACATAGTGGCTTTTACTATTGTTGGTCAGGCTAAGGATTTTTATATGGGCTACAGAAAAAAAGCGACAATGAAAGAAGTGCTAGAAATATATGAATATAAAACAGCCCGATACACTTTTGAAGGACCACTGCATCTGGGGGGAATTTTGGGTGGCGCTTCTAAGGATATTCTTGACGGTTTTAGTAATTTTTCTATTCCTTTGGGCATGGCTTTTCAGATTCAAGATGATATTTTAGGAATTTTTGGTACGGAGAAAAAAATAGGAAAGTTGGTCGGATCTGATATTAGAGAAGGAAAACAAACAGTTCTTTTGTTGAAAGCGATTGAAAAAGGCAGTTTATCAGACAGAAAAAAAATACAAGCTTTGATTGCAAATAAAAATTTGACTTCAAGGGACATTAAAAATTTTCAAGAGATTGTTATTAGAACTGGTTCTTTGGATTTTGCTAAAAATTTAATGCAGGAATTGATTCAAAAAAGCCAAAAAGAAATTAATAAATTGAAAATAAAAAATGAATCCAAGGAATTTTTTCTCGGACTGGCTGAATATATAAGTACTCGAGAAACTTAGTTTGTTTGAAGATAGTTTTATTTTTCAAGTTAAAATTTAATTATGGAAAAGAAAAGAAAAGAGTTGCCGGAACATTTAGTAATCATTCCCGATGCCAATCGGCGTTGGGCAAAAGAGCGGGGATTGAAACCGTGGATGGGGCACGAAGAGGGCGCAAAAAATATTGAAAAGCTTACCAGATTTGCTTTTGAAAAGGGTGTTTATTGTCTTTCTTTTTGGGGATCTTCGGTGGACAATCTCACCAAGCGACCGGTTCAGGAAAAGATGGCGCTTTTGGATATTTATAAGCGTTATTTCAAAAGACTGTTGGAAGGGGACGATTTGTATGATAACGAGATACGGGTAAACATAATTGGAAGATGGGAAAGCCAATTTCCGGAATCACTCAAAAAAACTTTGCGGGAGATTATGGAAAAAACCAGGCACTTTGAGAAAAAAGTTTTAAATTTTTTGTTGGCGTATAGCGGGGACGATGAGATGTTGGAAGCTATTGAAAAAATACACGAAACATTGGACAAGGGCGCCAAGATAACGGCGGAGATTGTGAAAAAAAATTTAATGACCAGTCAATTGCCGGCAGTGGATTATTTGATTCGGACTGGCGGGGAACCTCATCTTTCGGCTGGTTTTATGATGTGGGATACGGCCAATTCTCAACTTTATTTTAGTGAAGAAAAGTTTCCTGATTTTACTCCGGAGAAATTAGATGAAGCCTTGAATGACTATTCTCAGCGAAGTCGGAGGTTTGGAAAATAGCTAGTTTACTTTTGTTAATAAAAATGAAAAAAATTTACTTTATTTTTTTGTGGTTGTTGCTTTTATTTCCTTCTTTGGCTTTGGCTCAAGATGAAAAAAAGAAAGCGCTTTATTTCTATTCTGAGAGTTGTTCTTTGTGCGAGGAAGTGAATGAATATTTTTCCTCCCAAGGATTTTATGAAAAATATGAAATAAAAAAAATTGAAGTTAGTGGGCCATATAATCTCAATTACCTGAATGAATTTTTTGATGTTTTTGGAGTTAATGAGGAAAAGCGAGGCTGGCCGGCGATAGTTTTCGGTAGTGAAATGTTAATTGGAAGCCAGTCAATTAAGGAAAGATTTTCTGAAAAAATGGAAGCGGTTGAAGATATGAATTATCCTATTCCGCTTGAAGTGAAAAAGAAAATTGAAAAATATCAGGAAACAGGAAGCTCTCAGTTTTCAATTGAAAATCCAGTTTCTTTTTCTATGCTTCTTGGCGCTTCATTGATTGATTCGGTGAGTCCTTGTTCTTTTGCGGTTATTGTTGTTCTTTTAAATTTAATTTTTTTTGTTGGCAGTAAGAGAAAAGGTTTTTTTTCCGGATTAGCTTTTATTGTCGGTGTTTATGGGGCTTATCTTCTGGTGGGTATCGGATTTTCCAGAGCTTTTTTGAATTTGTCTCATTTTTCAAAAATTATTTCTATCAGTATGGGAATTATTTCAATAATTATTGGAATATTCGGATTGAAAAATGTTTTTCCGAAAAAAAAATTTTTCGGTTGCGACTGGGAATTATTTTTTGAAAAAAGTGGTTCTTTTTTTAGAAAAATTTTTAATCCTTGGGGAAGTTTCGTCTTAGGCTTTTTTTCAGTTTTTTTCTTATTGCCTTGCGCTAGTCGTCCTTATTTGTCTACGGCAAAAATATTCTCTTTGGATCAGAATTTATTCAAGACCATAATGGGATTTATCTTGTATAATTTTATTTTTCTTTTACCAATGGTGGCAATCTTCTTGTTGATATTTGGAATAAAAAACGAAAAAATGTTATTTAAACAAGGATCAAAATTGAGATTTGCCAATGAAAAATTGATTAGAATTACAATGAGCGCTATTATGTTTTTTGTGGGAGTTTATTTGATACAAAATTGGATTTAATAATTTTTTTTTGCAGGGGGATTTTATTTATGTTAGAAGAAAAAAAACATTATGATTTGATTATTGTTGGCGCCGGTCCGGCTGGATTAGCGGCTTCAATTTATGCTTCGCGTTATAAAATAAATCATCTGGTTTTGGGATTTGAAGTTGGGGGACAGATGAATGAGATTTGGAAAATTGAAAATTATCCTGGATTTTCTTCGGTTTCTGGCGCCGAATTGATTCAGAAATTTTCCGAACAAGCCAAAGATTTGGGAGCGGAAATTAGAACGGAATCAGCCGTAGCTATTTCTCAGGCGGAGGATGGCTGGAAAACAGAAACAGGAGCTAATATTTATTACTCTGAAGCTGTAATTATGGCAATGGGAACAGTTTACCGAAAAATGAACATACCTGGAGAAAAAGAATTTACCGGTAAGGGGGTATCTTATTGTGCCACTTGTGATGGAATGTTTTTTCGGGATAAAGTTGTTTTGGTGGTTGGCGGAGGAAATTCGGCTGTGGTTTCAGCTCTTCAGCTGGCGCAGTTTGCTAAGAAGATTTTTTTGGTTTACAGGGGAAGCGAATTAAAAGCCGAGCCTTTTTGGCTAGACAAGGTTGCTAAAGAGGAGAAAATAGAAATTATCACCGAAACTAATATTTTGGAAATAAAAGGAGAAGGAAAGGTGCAAGAGGTTGTTTTGGATAAAGAATTTTCTGGTAAAAAAAATATTCAGATTGACGGAGTTTTTGTGGAAATTGGATCGGAACCGGGAGTGGAGTTGGCGGAAAAAATCGGAGTAGCGGTTGATGAAAAAAGATTTATTCAAACTAATCCAGATCAAAGTACTAATGTGGCGGGGGTTTTTGCCGCAGGCGATATTACAACCGGATCAAATAAATTTCGTCAAATATTAACAGCTTGTTCCGAAGGAGCTATTGCATCCGAAGGAGTTTTCAGGTATTTGAAATCAAAATAATTTTTTATCCTAAAAATATGGATCCAATCAAACTTAGCAAGAAGTTGGGAGGAAAAATTGAAATAAGAAGCAAGCAAAAATTAAGTAAGAAAAATCTAAAAGTTCTTTATACTCCCGGTGTGGCGGATGTTTGTTTGGCTATTTCCAAAAATAAAAAATTAGTTAGAGAATATACTATCAAAAAAAATACAGTGGCGGTTATTTCTGATGGAAGCGCGGTTTTGGGATTGGGGAACATTGGACCAGAAGCGGCGCTTCCGGTTATGGAAGGCAAAGCTTTACTTTTTAAGGAAATTGCCGGAGTAGATGCTTTTCCAATAGTTCTGGCTACTCAAGATACGGAAGAAATTATAAAAACTGTAAAAATGTTGGCCCCGGGATTTGGGGGTATCAATCTTGAAGATATTTCGGCGCCTCGTTGTTTTGAAATTGAGGAGCGACTTAAAAAAGAGCTGGATATTCCGGTGATGCATGATGACCAGCATGGAACAGCTATCGTGGTTTTGGCAGGGATTATTAATGCTCTTCGGGTGGTGAAGAAGAAAATCGGTCAAGTAAAAATTGTAGTTTCCGGAACCGGAGCGGCTGGAACAGCTATCATAAAATTACTGATTCTCTCAGGAGCCAAGAATATTTTGGCGGTTGATAGCACGGGAATAATTTTTAAAGAAAGAAAAATCGGAATGAATCCGGCCAAAATGGAAATTGCCAATTTAACTAATTTAGAAAAAAATCAAGGGAGTCTTAGGGAGGCGTTGGTTGGAGCAGATATTTTTATTGGAGTTTCAGCTCCCAAACTTTTAAAAAGTCAAGATATAAAAACGATGAACAAGGATTCAATTGTTTTTGCTCTTTCCAACCCAACTCCGGAAATTATGCCGGATGTTGCTAAAAATGGTGGTGCTAGGGTGGTGGCAACAGGCAGAAGTGATTTTCCCAATCAGCTAAATAATGTCTTGGCTTTTCCGGGAATTTTTAGAGGAGCTCTTGATAATCAAGTGGAAAAAATCACCGAGGATCATAAAATAAAAGCCGCTCAAGCGATTGCTGCGTTGATAAAAAAACCGACTGCTGTTAAAATAATACCAGACGCTTTAGACAAAAAAGTTTTTCAAGCGGTAGCCAAAGTGATAAAATAAAAAAATGAAAATATTTAAACAAAAAATAGAAGTGCGAAGCAAAGGGCAAATGGAATTTTTGGATATTACTGAAAAGGTGGAAGAAATAGTTTCCAATTCCGGAATTAGAGAAGGTCAGGTTTTAATTTATTCTCCTCACACAACAGCTGGTGTTGTAGTAAATCACAATGAGCCGATGCTCGTCAGGGATTTTATGCGGGTATTGTATCGTTTGATTCCAGTTGGCGATAGTTATTCTCATGATCTTTTTGAAATTAGTCGTTCCAAGGTTTCCGACGGTCGGAGCAATGGACATTCTCATTGCAAGGCGATGTTTTTGGGAGTGAGCCAGACTTTGCCGATTGAAAAAGGAAAAATTTTAATTACGGAAAAACAAAGTATTTTTCTAGTGGAAACCGATGGGTCCAGAACCAGGGATGTTTTGATTCAAATTATTGGATTATAATTTTTTTACCAATATATATGAGCGAATTGGTTAACCAGTTGATTAAAGATGGTTATCTCAAAAGCGATTTGGTCATTGAGGCCTTTTCCGAAGTTAGCCGGGTTGAATTTGTTCCTAAGGAATTTGAATTGGTGGCGGAATCGGATGTGGCTTTGCCGATTGGCTATGGACAAACTGTTTCTCAGCCGACTACGGTGGCGATTATGTTGGAACTTTTGAATCCTAAGCGAGGACAGAAAATTTTGGATGTGGGAAGCGGATCTGGCTGGACAACGGCTCTTCTTTCGCATATTGTGGGTGAAAAAGGAAAAGTTATTGCGGTTGAATTGGTTGACGAACTCAGAAAAATGGGAGAAGAAAATGCAAACAAGTTGGGTTATGTGAAAAAAGGCATCGCTCAATTTTATCAAGGCAACGGAAGTAGCGGTTTTTCAAAAGAAGCTCCATACGATGGAATTTTGGTTTCAGCTATGGCAGATAAAATTTCTGAAGAACTTAAGAAGCAACTTAAGGTTGATGGCAGGATGGTTGTTCCAACTAGAAATAGTTTATTTTTTTTAGAGAAAAAAGGAGAAGCAGAATTTTATGAAGAACAATTTCCCGGTTTTGCTTTCGTGCCCTTAATAATGGAATAATTATTTTTTAATGAAGAAAAAATTAGGAATTTTTATTTTACTGGGAATGATTGTTTTGGTGACTGTCTTTTTTTATTTTCACTATCAAGTTTTTTATGCCCAAGGAGAAAATTCCAATTCAATTAAATTAGAAATATTAAAAGGGGAAAGCGTAGATGAAATAGCTACCAAGCTCAAAAGCGAACAGCTGATTGGAAATAAATATTTTTTCTTTTATTATCTCAAGAAAAAAGATCTAGAAGAAAAAGTTTTGCCGGGTGAATATTTGATTTCTGGATCATTGACCATTCCGGAAATCGCTTCCATTATCACCACCGCTCAAAGCACGGATATTAAAATAACTTTTCCGGAAGGTTGGACTAGCAAGAAAATGGCGGAAAGATTGACAGAAAAAGGTTTGGACGGAGATGGCTTCTTGAAACTGGTGAATAATCCCAATTATTTTAAAAATGATTATTCTTTTTTGCGGGAGAGTCAAATGGAGAGTCTAGAGGGGTATCTTTTTCCGGACACCTATTTTTTTGAAGAAAATAGTTCTGCCGAAGAAATTATCAAAAAGATGCTGGACAATTTTTCTTTCAAGGTAAATCAAAAGATGTTAGATGCTATTTTGAAAGACAAGCGTACTTTGGATCAGGTCATAATTATGGCCAGTATAGTGGAAAGGGAAGTGAATAGTTATGAGGATAGAGAGTTGGTGAGCGGTCTTTTTTGGAATCGAATAAAAATTGGTCAAGCTCTTCAAAGTTGCGCCACAGTTTCTTTCGCTCTTTCAAAAACCAAAGAACAGTTTAGTTTTGAAGATACTCGGGTGGATTCTCCTTACAATACCTACATTAATCGTGGACTTCCTCCGGGAGCGATTTCCAATCCGGGAATTTCGGCTATTATGGCATCTATCTATCCAAAAGATTCCAATTATAATTTTTTCTTAAGCGATCCGGCGACGGAAAAAACAATTTTTTCTGTTACGCTGGACGAACATAACGCCAATAAAGCGAAATACGGATTGTAAGCCGTAATTTTCAATAGTTTGGCCCCCCAGTTTTAGGGGGTTTTTGTTTTCCCTTGACAAAATATGGATTTGTGTGATATGGTTGGTTGAAATTTAAAAGGGGTATAGTTAATATTTTTTAAGTTAATTTAGATGGAAACAAGAGAAGAATTGATGAAAAAGTCTTTTTTTTATTTGGCTAATAAATCATTGGAAGAATTGGTTCCCAGATCTCGGGAAATTGTCAAAAAAAGATTCGGTCTTTTGAATGGAAAGCCTAGTACTTTGGATAGTATTGGGAAGGAGTATGGCATAACTCGGGAACGGGTCAGACAAATCATCGCTGATTCTTTAAAAAAAGTCTTTGGAAAAAGTGGTTTGCCATTGGAAGTTATTACTGCAAAAAATAAAATTGTTTTGGAGATTGAATCAAGAAATGGTATAATTAATCAGAATTGGTTTCTTGATAATCTCAAAGACAATACGCCGAAAGAAAAAAATTCCGCTTTATTTTTTGCTGATTGCAGTAATGATATTCAAATTGTTGAAATCAAGGGAATTATTGAAAAATCTTGGTTGATTTCCAGAAGTATTTTGGATAAAGTTGAGAAGGTTGATGAAGTTGCCAAAAAACTTTTGAAAGAGAAAAAAAGTCCTACTTCTGTTGCTTTTTTGATTAAAGAAATTTCTGCCAAATTGCCGGAATTAGACAAAAAGACAATTGAATTTTTCCTTGAAACTTTATCCGAGGTTTGTTCTAATAAGTTTGGGAAATGGGGATTATGTTCTTGGCCTGAAATAAAACCTAAAAACACTAAAGACAAGATTTATTTAGTGCTCAAAGAAACCAAAAAACCGCTTCATTTTTCCAGAATAGCCAATTTGATTGACGAATATGGACTTTCTTCTAGAAAGTCTCATCCCCAAACGGTTCATAATGAGTTAATTAAGGATGACAGATTTGTTTTAATCGGACGGGGTATTTATGCTCTTTCTGAATGGGGATATAATAAAGGAACAGTGCGAGAGGTTTTACGGGATATTCTCAAGGAAAACGGTCCACTTAGCAAGGAAGATATTTTTGAAAAAATATTCAAAACGAGAAAAGTCAAAAAGGCAACCGTGATGATTAATTTGAATAACGACCGATTTTTTGTCAAAAAGAAAGATTTGTTTGAGGTCAAGAAGTAGTTTTTGAAGGGTTAAAAAAATTAGCTAAAACAAAAATGGAAAGTGTCTTGGGAATGTTTGCGTATTTTGAAGCTATTGGAACAGTGATTCACTATCTGGGGTGGATAATTTTTCCAATAGCTTTTTTTTATGTTTTCAAATTTCTTTGGATGGATTTTGTGATAGCCAAGTCTAAATTTTCTTGGTTATCTGGATTGGAATGGACGGTTTTGGAGGTTATTCCTCCTCGGGAAATTGAAAAAAGTCCCAAATTAATGGAGCCACTATTTTGGTCAATGGCAGGAATTTTAACAACTTACAATACTTTCGATGTGTACCTTAAAGGGGCGTTTACTCATCGTTTTTCGTTAGAGATGGTAGGTGAAGAGGGAAGAGTGCATTTTTATATCAGAACTCAAAAACAATTCAGAAATTTAATTGAAGCTCAAATTTATGCTCAATATCCGGAATCGGAAATAATAGAAGTTGAGGATTATACTAAAAAATTTCCAAAAACCATACCTAACAAAAACTGGGATTTGTGGGGAGCGGATATGGAGTTTTTAATGCCAGACGCCTATCCAATCAAAACTTATGAAAAATTTGAAGAAGACATTACTGGCAGGATGATTGATCCGGTTGGAGGGATAACAGAAGTTTTTGGATCTTTGCCACCAAATCAACATATCTGGCTTCAATATGTGATTGAACCATTGGGTGAAGGTTGGAAAAAAGATGAAATTAAAGTAATTCAGGAATTGGCAGGTAGAGGGGTGGCGGAAAGCAAAAGCGCTTTTTCCCATATTGCTGATGTTTTAAAAAGTGTCCCAAAAGGATTTTTGGGACCGGTGGAATTCGCTGGGTCAGCTAAGGCCGAACAGGCCCCTTTGGAATTTCGTTTGACGCCGGTGGAAAAAGAAGTTCTGAAAGCGGTGGAGGAAAATTTGGGCTTCAATCATTTTAAAACCAAAGTGAGGGTGCTTTATTTGGGAAGAAAAGAGAATTTTCAAAAATCTTTCGTTTCTTCTTTTATGGGAGCTTTCAAACAATTTAATGATTTAAATCTTAATAATTTTAAGCCAAACGACAAGAGCAAGACTTATGCTAATTATGTTTTCAAAGATTCACGGTCATCTTTTAGAAAACGGTTGATTTATCAAAGATACAAAGATAGAAGTATGGATGGGGTTAATATTACTTTATCAGTTCGGGAATTAGCGACCCTTTTTCATTTTCCGGATATGGATGTTAAAAGTCCGTCGGTTTCCAGGGTGGATTCCAAGCGAGGAACAGCTCCGTTTAATTTGCCAATTCAATAAGAAACATTTTTAAATAAAAAATGAACGATATAAATTTTTTTGCTAAAACCAATTTCAGAAATCAGGAGCGGATTTTCGGAATCAAACGGGATGATCGTCGGAGACATATGTATATGATCGGAAAGACCGGAATGGGAAAATCCAATATGTTGGAAAATATGGCCATACAGGACATCAGAAATGGCGAAGGGGTTTGTGTGGTTGATCCTCATGGAGAATTTGCGGAAAAAATGTTGAGAGCGGTTCCGAGCAATCGTATTAATGATGTAATTTATTTTAATCCGGCTGACAGTGAATTTCCGATAGCTTTTAATATTTTAGAATCGGTGGCGGAGGATAAAAAGAACTTAGTGGCATCAGGGATGATGGGAGTGTTTAAAAAGATTTGGCCGGATGTTTGGAGCGCTAGAATGGAGTATATTCTTAACAATACGATTTTGGCTCTTTTGGATTATCCCGGATCAACTATGCTGGGAGTGAATCGGATGATGTTTGACAAGGATTTCAGAAAAAGAGTCTATGGAAAAATTAAAGATCCAGTGGTTAAATCTTTTTGGATTAATGAATTTGATCAATGGGAAGACCGCTTTAGAAAAGAAGCAGTAGCGGCTATTCAAAACAAAGTGGGTCAATTCCTATCTTCTTCCGTTATTCGCCATATTGTCGGGCAACCCAAGTCAACTATTGATATGCGAGACATTATGGATAATCAAAAAATATTGATTGTCAATTTGTCCAAAGGAAAAATCGGAGAAGATTCAATGAGGCTTTTGGGTGGAATGATAATTACTAAAATTCAGTTGGCGGCTATGGGAAGAGTGGAAATGGAAGAAAAAGACAGAAGCGATTTTTATTTATATGTGGATGAATTTCAAAATTTTGCCACGGAATCTTTTGCTAATATTTTATCAGAAGCCAGAAAATATCGTCTCAATTTGATCTTAGCTCATCAGTACATTAATCAATTGGTTTTTGACGGCAATACTACGGTTAGAGATGCGGTTTTTGGTAATGTTGGAACAATGGTTTCTTTTCGGGTGGGAGCGGAAGATGCGGAACATTTGGAAAAGGAATTTGACCCGGTGTTTCTAATGAACGACATTGTCAATCTGGAAAAATATCACATTTACTTGAAGCTAATGATAGATGGAATAGCCGGCGATGCTTTTTCAGCCACTACACTTCCGCCGGCTGATTTAACGGATACGATGGAGAATGAAGAAAAAGTAATAAACAGCTCTCGGGAGAGATATGGAAAATCCAGAGAAAGCGTAGAAGAAAAAATTTCTCGCTGGAGCGGGATAGAAGTCTTCAGAGAAGGAAAAAGCGAATCTTTTTCAGAATCAGTCCAATTGCCAAACAAGGATCTTTCAAAACCGGCAAAGAAAATTTTTGTTTCTAAAAATAAACAACCAGAATCAATTCAAGAGAAAAAAAAGTTGGCAGAAAACACGCCAAACATTTCTGAAAATGAAGTTGTTGCTTCGGGTCAACAAGAATCAAAAACCAAAATTGATGATAATGGCAGAACTCTTTATTTTGCTGTTTGCGATACTTGCGAAGAAGAAATCTGGGTTCCTTTTAAGCCTGATCCAAAAAAACCGGCCTTTTGTAGGGAGTGTCTTAAGGATTATCAACGGCTTCAAGAAAAAAAGAAACAAATTCAAGAAGAAAAAAAGCAAGAAAAACAGAACTCAAACAAAGCAACAAAAATTGAAAATAAAGAAAATCAACAAATAATTTCTCAAACTTTTGTTTCCAAGGAAAAGCCAATCAGTCTTTCCCAGATTCAGTACATTGGTCCGAAGAAATTCAAGGGTAAAAGTCTTGATAGATAAAAAAGCGATCAGGGGGTTGCTTTTTTGTTTTTTTATTGCTAAAGAATAGGAGAATATGCAAAATCAAGAAAAAAGAAAGAAAATTATATTAGGTATGTCTGGTGGCATAGATTCTTCGGTGGCGGCAATTCTTCTTAGGGAGCAAGGATTTGAGGTTAGGGGTGTTTTTTTGCGTCTTTGGAAAGAAAAGGGTCTTTCCGACAAAGATTCTTTGCGGGATGTTAAACGAGTGGCTAATAAGCTCAGAATTGATTTGAAAATCATTGATGTTCAAAAGGAGTTTAAAAAAGAAGTGGTTGGTTATTTTTTAAATGAATATTCATCCGGTCGCACTCCCAATCCTTGCGTTTTTTGCAATAAAAAATTTAAATTAAAAGTGCTTTTTGAGGAAATGAAAAAGCAAAAAGCTGACTGGGTGGCAACCGGTCATTATGCCAGAATCCGCGGTAAAAAACCGAGATTTAATTTGTGGCAAGGTTTTGACGAGATCAAGGATCAATCGTATTTTCTTTACACCTTGAATCAAAAAGAGCTGTCAAAATTAATCTTTCCTTTGGGAGAATTAAAAAAAATTGAAGTAAAAAAAATAGCTCAAAAGTTCGGATTGGATTTTCTGGAAAAGAAAGAGTCTCAAGATATTTGTTTTTTGAAAAAAAATAATACTAGAAAGTTTCTGGAAGCTAATATTTTTTCTAAAAAGGGAAAAATAATCAATGAAAAAGGCGAAGAAATCGGGGAGCACCAAGGATTGTCATTTTATACTATTGGACAAAGAAAAGGAATTAATATCGGAGGTGTCGGACCATATTTTGTGGTAGCTAAAGATTTCAATAATAATTTTTTGCTTGTTTCCAATGAAAAAGTGGCAACCAATTTTTTAAAAAGGAAAATTGAAATTGAAAAAGTTCATTGGATTTTGGAAAAGCCAAAATTTCCTTATCAGGCTTTGATTAGAATTAGGTATCAACAAAAACCAATTTCTGCTATAATAAGCGAAGATAGTGCCGGAGGAACAAATATTGTCTTTGAAAAATTGCAATCAGGAATAGCTTCGGGTCAATCGGCAGTATTTTTTTCTTCTCAAGGAGAAGTTTTGGGAGGGGGAATTATTAAAGATTAAGAAATATAAAATGTATCAATATAGCGATCCCAATTCAGGCAATCAAAATTCCAGTGTCAAAAAACACGCTCTTCAAAATGAGCTGGCTATGCTTGAATCCGACCTTCGGAAAATGGAAAGACAAAAGCAGGATTTGGAAGTTGAAATTAGAAGAAAAAGAAAGGACCTTGAGAGGGCAACAATGGAATTTCAGGAAGCAAAAGAAAAATTTAAGAAATTGGAAAGTGAAATAATTGAAGCGGAGAATCAAACAAAAAAACTCAAGAAAGAAATAAACACAATGAGCGGATTCTAATTTTATTAATTTTTTAATCTAAAAAATATGCAAGTATCAATTAAGTCGGATCTGTCCAAGGTTATTGAGGACAAATTTTTCCAAGAAGCTTTGCAGGGGAAAGAAGGACAAGATAAACAATCAATTGAAAGGGAAATAGCTATTCAAAAAAGAAAAGTTGGTGAATTGGAACGAAGATTGCATCAAATAGTTTCCAATATTGCCAGTGAAATGGATAGTATGAATGGAAAATTAGAGATTGACATGGAGGATTTTGAAATAAAAAAAATTTTAAGAACGGTTATTGACAGTGTAAAAATTTCTTAGTTAATTATTCTATGACAGCTAAAGAGTTGCGAGAAAAATTTTTGCGTTTTATGGAATCAAAGGGGCATACAATTTTGCCTAGTGCTTCTTTGGTGCCGGAGAATGACGCTTCTACGCTTTTTACGACGGCTGGAATGCATCCCTTAGTGCCTTATTTAATGGGAGAAAAGCATCCTGGAGGGAGTAGAGTGGCTAATGTACAGAAATGTGTACGAACAGGCGATATTGAAGATGTAGGCGATAATCGCCATCTGACTTTTTTTGAAATGCTGGGGA
Organism: uncultured Bdellovibrionales bacterium; assembly: GCA_964538685.1. GTDB lineage: Bacteria > Patescibacteriota > Minisyncoccia > Moranbacterales > UBA2206 > CAZIFD01. The sequence continues at coordinate 24,996 of CAZIFD010000004.1, read as the reverse complement.
ATTGGAGTTTTGGAGATTATTTCAAAAAAGAGGCGATTGAGTGGAGCTTTGAATTTTTGATTGACAAAGAAAATGGTTTGGGTCTTGATCCAAAAAAGCTTTTCGTAACGACTTTCAAGGGTGAAGATGGAATTCCGCGAGACGAAGAAGCTATTCAAATTTGGAAAAAAGTTTTCAAGGAAATGGCTGGAATGGATGTGGCGGTGGCGGGAGAAGATGAAATTATTGAAGACAATGTCAGAATTATTCCGCTCGGGGTGGACGATAATTTTTGGATTGCTGGTGTAACCGGACCTTGTGGAGGAGATACTGAAATGTTTTACGATACGCGACCGGAAGAAGGAGAAATAACAGGAAAATTTTCTGACTTGGTTGACAATTTTCGTTTGATTGAAATTTGGAATGATGTTTTTATGGAGTTTAACAAAACTTCGGAGGGAAATTATGAAAAACTGGCCAAACAAAATGTGGATACAGGAATGGGACTGGAAAGGACGCTGACGGTTCTTTCTGGCAAGGGAAATGTGTTTGAAACCGAACTTTTTCAGCCAATCCTTGAAAATATTTCCGAGCTTTCCGGGAAAAAATATGAAGAAAACGATCTGACAAAATCTTTCAGAATTATTGCCGATCATTTGCGAGCGACCGTTTTTATGTTGGCAGACGGAGTTTTGCCGGGAAACACCGATCGCGGATACATTCTGCGTCGGCTTATTCGCAGAGCGGTGCGACACGGAAAAATTTTGGGAATTGAAAATAACTTTACTTCTCAGATTGCCGAAACAGTGATTAAAAATTACGGTGATTTTTATAAAGAACTGAAAGACAATCAACAATTGATTTTAGATGAAATTCAAAAAGAAGAAGAAAAATTCAGAAAGACTTTGGAAAAAGGATTGAGGGAATTTGATAAATTAGAATTATTTGTAAGAGAAAAAAATAAGAATGATAGTGAAATAATGTATGTTGTAAATGGTGATATGGCTTTTGATTTATATCAAACATACGGATTCCCTATAGAAATGTTTTTCGAGGAATTAGACAAGAGGGAAATAGTATATATTAATAGTAAGATACTGGATGATTTTAATGATAGGCTTAAAAAACATCAAGAGCTTTCAAGAACGGCTTCAGCCGGAATGTTTAAGGGTGGACTTGCTGATGCCGGGAAAGAAACAACCAAACTTCACACAACGGCTCATTTGCTTTTGGCGGCTCTCCGAAAAGTTTTAGGTGATCATGTAGTGCAGAAAGGATCCAATATTACATCAGAAAGACTCAGATTTGATTTTTCACATAACGAAAAAATGACAGATGAGGAAAAGCGAGAAGTGGAAAGACTGGTTAATGAACAAATTGAAAAAAATTTGCCGGTAATTTGTGAAGAAATGACTTTGGATGAAGCTAAGGCTCAAGGAGCGATGGGAGTTTTTGAATCAAAATATGGCGAAAAAGTGAAAGTGTACACAATTGGCTTGGAATCCGCCCAAGGAGGTCTGGCTTTCAGTCGGGAAATTTGTGGCGGTCCGCATACGGAAAATACCGGAGAGTTGGGTCACTTTAGAATTAAAAAAGAAGAATCTTCAAGTGCTGGAGTGCGAAGAATAAAGGCGGTTTTGGAATAGTTTGTTTAGTATTAAAAAATGTCTAAAATAAGTGCGTTTGTTTTGTCATAAAAAGCTTTTTGTTATATAATCAAACAAGAAAACTAAAAATAAAAACGATTAAGGAATGGGAATTTTTTCCAAAATTTTAGGTTTTAATCATACTTCATCAGATTATCTTTTGTCGCTGGATATCGGAACAGAAGTAGTGAAAGCTCTTGTTTTTAAGATTAACAAAGAAACAGGCAATGGAATTGTCAAGGGAGTTGGGCGCGCCAAACAAGGACTTGCTGATATGCAAAGCGGAGCAGTGGCCAACATTGCTGGTGTGATTGAAAATTCCAGACGGGCGATTGAGATTGCCAAACAAATGGCTGGAATTAAAAAAGTGGAAAAAGCCATAATTGGAATTGCCGGGGAATTGGTGAAGGGTACGACGACCACAGTTCATTATGAAAGAATTCGGACGGAACAAAGAATTGATTTGCCGGAACTCAAAAATATCATTCAAAAAGTTCAATGGAAAGCTTTTGATAGAATCCGCCAGCAATTGGCGTGGGAGACGGGACACAGTGAAATTGAAGTTAAGCTTATTAATGCAGCAATTGTTGATGTTCGGATTGACGGTTATAGAGTGACTAATCCAATCGGGTTTCAAGGAAAAGATGTTTCTATTTCAGTTTTTAACGCTTATGCACCGATGATTCATCTGGGAGCTCTTCAAAGTATTGCTGATGAATTGAAATTGGATCTTTTGAATATTGCGGCTGAACCGTATGCAGTAGCGCGATCAATGGGAATTGACGATGCCTTAGATTTCAGTGCTGTTTTTATTGACATTGGAGGCGGAACGACTGATATTGCCGTAGTGCGAAATGGCGGATTGGAAGGAACTAAGATGTTTGCGTTGGGTGGCAGAGCTTTTACTAAAAGACTGGCGCAAGAATTGGGAATCAACTTTGACGAAGCTGAAAGGTTAAAAATAAAGTACGCGGAAGGGCGTCTCGGAAAAGAAGTAACAATGAAAATTGAAAAAATTTTGGAAGATGATTGCAGTGTTTGGCTTTCGGGTGTGGAATTGGCTCTTGGTGAATTTTCTGATTCCGATCTTTTGCCACATAAATTATTTCTTTGTGGTGGAGGCTCCGGTTTGCCTGGAATTAAAAAAGCTCTCAATTCTCCACGGTGGATTAAAAATTTACCTTTTGCCAAATCTCCTCAGGTGAGCTTCTTGCAACCCAAGGATGTAGCCAATATAATTGATGAAACTAGAGAGCTTAAGGATCCTCAAGACATTACTCCGATGGGGTTGGCCAATTTGGTTTTGGATTTAGTCGGGGAAGAAAAAATGATGGCCGGAATTTTGCGTCGGGCGGTCAAGATGATGCAAAAATAATAAAAATTTGTTTATTAGAGAAATATTTTCAAATTTTAATTCTAAAATTAATACTGTGCATCAGACATTTTATATTGATATAGATGAAGAAATAACTTCAATTGTGGATAGAATCAGAAAAGCCAAGGCGGAAGAAGTGATTATTGTGGTTCCCAAGCGAGCGCTTTTGATTCAAAGCATTGTTAATTTGAAATTGCTCAAAAAAGAAGCAGATAGTTTGAAAAAGCAGATAATGATCGTTACTCAAGATAAACTGGGAAAAATGCTCATAGAAAAAGCAGGAATTTTGGTTCAGCAGAAGTTGGATGAAGGGCTGGAAGAAGTAATGGCTTTTGAAGATGAAAAAAAGGAAGCCGAAGAAGAGAAAAAAAGTCAAAAAACCAGAGCGAAAAAAAATAATCAATCCAAGATTATTGAAATCGGATCAGCAGAGTATTTTTCGGAAAATTCAAGAGAGAAAGACGATTTGATAGTTGAAGCGGAGAAACAATCGGAAAAAGATTTTGAAAGTATTACTAATAAAGAGTTAGTTACCAATATTAGTAAAGAGATTAGAAGTGGAGTAAAAATGTTTAAGAAAAAAAACCGAAGCTCTTTGGATATGATTAGGAATGTAGATGCCGCGAGCGAAGAATATTCTTTTGACGGATCTGCGTTGAATGATGATGAAATTGAAACAGTAAGTCCAAAAAAATCTCCGGAAATTATTTCGGGAAGAATGATTCCCAAAGAAAAAGGCGTAGATCGTTTGGAGGAATTTTTTTCCAAAAATAAGTTGGCGCAAGAATCTGTTGCCAAAGAATGGGGAAACCAAATAAAAAAAACCAAAAAAAAGAGAAATGAATTTGAAGATTATGGGAAGGTATCTGTTTCCGGAAAGTTTAAGCGAGGTTTTTTGTTTTTTGGAGGTCTGGTTATTCTAGTAGCGCTTTTTATGGGAGCTTATATATTCTTACCCAAAGCATCAGTCAAAATATATGCCAAGATTCAATCAGGGGAAACGGATGTTGAAATTAATGCCAAAACCAATATATCTGAAATTGATTATGTCGGCAAAATAATTCCTGCTCGTCAAGTTTCTGCTGAAGCGGAAATTTCAGAAACATTTCCATCAAGTGGTTCAAAATCGGTTTCCAATCAAAAAGCCAAAGGAAAAATAATAATATATAACGAATATACTTCCTCGGATCAACCATTGGTGGCTACAACCAGATTTTTAAGTGAAAATGGAAAAATTTTTCGTTTGTTGAGCGGGGTGACTGTTCCGGGAATGAAAGGCAACGAACCAGGGACGATAGAAGCGGAAGTGGTGGCTGATGAAGCGGGAGAAGATTTCAATATTGAACCGACTACATTTACTATTCCCGGATTCAAAAGTAGTGGAGCGGAAAAATATGCTAAGTTTTATGCTAAATCAACGGAAGCTATGAAAAGTGGTGGCGCAGGTAATGAAGAAATGAAAGTAGTCGCTCAAAAAGATATTGATACGGCTAAAAGTCAACTTTTGGAAAAAGCCAAGACGGAAGCAAAAAAAGAACTGGAGAAATTAATTGGCGATGGCGCCATATTGCCGGATGAAGCAATCTTTTTTGATGAAGCTCAGTATGAATCTTCTGTCACAGTTGACGAGCTTGCCGATAGGTTTTCTTTGAAAGTGAAACTATCTGTCAAAGCTTTGGTTGTTGAAAAAAAGAATGTAATTTCTTTGATAGGTCGCAATATTTCTCAAGGTGAAGATAAGGGAAATTTGAGTGAAAATTCAGTAGAACTGGAATTTGGAAAAACAGATGTTGATTTTAATAACGGAACAATGATAATCAGAATTCACGCCACTTACAACACAGCAGAAAGCATTGATCTGGATAACTTAAAAAGAGGAATATTGGGGAAAGATGAAGAACAGCTTAAAGTTTATTTGAAATCCTATTCTGAAATAGAAAAAGCTTCGGTTGAGTATTGGCCACCCTTTATTACTGGAAAAATACCAATATATGAAAGTCGGGTATCTATCTCTCTTGACAATCTGAATTAAGTTCGCTAATATTGCTAGGTAGAGTATTTACAAAAGAATACGGGCTTTCAAATAGAGGGAATCTCTGATTTTCAAGAATTAGGACTAAATGATTTTCCCAAGGTTTTTCCTTGGCGAAATCCGTCTATTTTTTTGTTTGTTAATTTTTTTTAAAACTAAAATTTAAAATGTCTCAAGATAAGGAACTGGTAAAATTAGAGGGAATTATTGACGAGGTGCTTCCCAGTACTACTTTCCGAGTCAAGCTGGACAATGGCCACACTCTATTGGCTCATATTTCCGGTAGAATGAGAGTTAATTACATAAGATTGATTCCCGGCGACAGGGTCTTGGTGGAAATGAGTCCCTATGATTTAACCAAGGGAAGAATCACTCAAAGGTTATGAAAGTAAGAGCATCAGTGAAAAAAATTTGTGATAAGTGCAAGTTAGTAAAACGAAAAGGAAAGCTTTTTGTGGTTTGTTCTAATCCAAAGCATAAACAAAGACAAGGTTAATCTGAGTCAAAAAAAACTATGTTAAGAATTTCCGGAGTTAATATTCCTGACGAAAAAAGAATAGAAGTATCATTGACTTATGTCTATGGCATAGGACCTTCTACGGCTTTGAAAATTTTAAAAGAGCTGGAAGTTTCTCCCTTAAAAAGAGTCAAAGATTTGTCTGAAGACGAGCAAAACAAAGTCAGGGATTTTGTTGAGAAAAAAATTAAAGTTGAAGGGGAACTTAAGCACGAAGTTAGAGGCAATATCAAAAGACTCAAAGAAGTCGGTTGCTACAGAGGCTTAAGGCACCAAAAAGGTTTGCCGGTTAGGGGACAAAGAACCAAAACTAACACCAGAACAGTAAGAGGTAATGTCAGAAGAACAATGGGTAGTGGAAGAGTGAAGACCGAAAAGACTTAGGAATTTTTTATTTAATTTCGTAATTTAAGGTTTTAATATAATGAGCGAGGAAAAGGATATTCAAAAAAAAGAAAATGAATTGCTTGATGCGACTAATGAAAAGTCGTCTGACTTGGTGGTTTCCGAAGAAATGGCTAATTCTGAAAAGGTTGAAAATCAAGAGGAAGCCAAAAAATCCAAGAAAACAAAAAAGATTAAGAAGCAGATTCTCAAAGGAAAGGCCAATGTTAAGTGTACTTATAACAATACTGTGATTAGTATTAGCGATCTCACTGGCAATGTTTTGGGCTGGGCTTCTTCCGGGATGCTTGGTTTCAAAGGTGCAAAAAAAGCTACTCCTTACGCAGCAACTCAGGTAGTTGGAAATGTGGCGGAAAAAGTTAAAAAGTACGGATTGGAAGAATTGGAAGTTTATGTTAAGGGTGTTGGCAGTGGAAGAGAAGCTTCGGTTAGAGCTTTGGCGGGGAAAGGTTTTAATTTGGTGCTTATCAAAGACAGAACTCCAATTCCTCACAACGGATGCCGACCCAGAAAACCAAGGAGAGTTTAATTAATTTTTTTTGAAGTAATTTAGAAGTTTATACAATATTATGGCAAGAAATACTGATGCAAAATGCAGACAATGCAGAAGAGCTATGGAAAAGCTTTTTCTTAAGGGTGACCGTTGTGTTTCGCCTAAATGTGCTTTTGCCAAAAGAGCTTATGCACCGGGTGTTCATGGAAAGAAAAGAACTAAAAATCTCAGTGAATACGGAAATCAGCTTTTAATTAAGCAAAAAATTAAGCGAATGTACGGGGTTTTGGAAAAACAATTCAGAAAACATTTTGATGAAGTGAAAAACAAAGAAGGTATTGCCGGCGATTTGCTTTTGCAAAGACTGGAATCTCGTTTGGATAATGTGGTTTATAGAATAGGGTTTGGAAATTCTCGTCCTCAAGCTAGACAGATTGTCAATCATGGACTTATTACGGTTGACGGAAAAAGGGTGGATGTGCCTTCTTTTGAAGTGAAAATTGGCCAGGTAATTTCTATAAAAGAAAACAAGAAAGAGAAAAATTATTTCAAAAATTTAGAGCAAATTCTCAAAAACAAAAAAGATGTTCCGGCCTGGATTTCTTTTGATGCTTCTAAGAAAGAAGCTAAGATAACTAATTTGCCAACTCGTGAAGAATTGGGATTAAGTATTGATCCCCAAGTAGTAGTTGAATATTATTCCCGATAAATTTATTTAATTAATAAATTCGCCCGCCTTGTTTTTGGTGAGGCGGCAACAAAAAAATGCAATCCATAACACTTCCTCAAAAGCCTAAATTTGTGAAGATTGACAACAACGCCAGCAATTTTGTAATTGAAGGTTGTTATCCTGGCTATGGAACGACTTTGGGAAACGCTCTCAGAAGAGTTCTTTTGTCATCTCTTCCCGGAGCAGCCATAACTTCAGTTAAAATTAAGGGAGTATCTCATGAATTTTCAACTATCCCCAATGTTTTGGAAGATGTTATTCAAATTATTCTTAACTTAAAAAAAGTCAGATTTGAGATGCATTCTGACGAGCCGGTTAAGGTGGCCTTGAAAGTTAAAGGAGAAAAGATTATCACAGCTTCAATGATTGAATGTCCAAGTCAGATTTCAGTAGTTAATGGAGATGCTCCTATTGCGACCATCACCAATCCTAAAGGTGAGTTTGAAATGGAAATGGAAGTATCTAGTGGAATTGGTTATGTTCCGGTTGAACAACAGGAAAGAGAAAAAAAGGAAGTCGGTGTAATTGCTGTAGATGCTATTTATACTCCTATCAGAAGGGTAAACTATACTATTGATAATATGCGAGTTGGAAAAAGAACTGATTTTGAAAAGATAAATTTGGAGGTTGTTACCGATGGCAGTATGACTCCTGAAGAGGCTTTTTCTAAAGCAGTTCAAATCATGGTTGATCAATTTTCGGTGCTAACCTCATTGGACGAATTTTCGGCGGAAAAAGAAGAAAAAGTTGCTGAAATTGTCAGAGAACCGGCGGAAAATCACGAAAAAATCAATGAAGATAGAGAGGCGGATTATAAAAATTTAGAGATTTCCGAGCTTAAAAGCCTTTCCACCAGAACTTTGAATGTTTTTGAAAAAGAGGGGATTTCAAAAATTAAAGATATTTTGAAGTTTACCGAGGATCAACTCAAAAATTTGGATGGAATGGGAGAAAAAGGAGTCAAGGAAATTAAGAAAGCTATTGGAGATTTCGGGTTTAATTTAAAGAAAGAATAAATTGATTTTAGATTTTAATTGTCATGAAGCATTTAAAGAAAAAAAGAGAATTAGGAAGAGTGAGAAAGCAAAGAAAGGCTTTATTGAAAACCCTTTTGGGCAGTTTAGTTGTGAAAGAAAAAATAGAAACTACCGAGGCGAAAGCTAAGGAAATTAAAGGCTTAATTGACAAGATTATCAACAAAGCTAAGAAATATGAAAAAGGACCAGGCGGAGTAGCTATCATCCGAAGTCTTAATAATTTAATTCCAAAGATGGCGGTTAAGAAAATTGTTTCTCCAGAATTTTTGGAAAAATTTAAGTCCAGAAATAGCGGATACACCAGAATTATCCGATTAGAAAGAAGAAAAAGTGATGGAGCAGAGATGGCAATTATAGAATTTGTTAACTAAGAGACAAGCTAATTTTAGAACAAGAACAACAACGATATGACGAAAAAAAACATTCAACGGAAATATCATCTTTTTGATGCAGAGGGCAGGGTGATTGGAAGATTGGCTACGGAAATAGTCAAGGTTCTTCGTGGAAAAGATAAGGTTGATTTTACTCCCAATATTGACGGGGGAGATATTGTTGTAGTAATAAACACTGACAAATTAGTAGCTACCGGAAACAAACTGGAAGGAAAAATTTATCACAGTTTTAGCGGTTATCCCGGAGGGGTTTCGTCTATAACGCTTAAGGATCAAATGAAAAAAGATTCTACCAAAGTGATCAAGTCTGCTGTTTATGGAATGCTTCCCAAAAACAAACTTCGGGATAGAATGATGACCAGGTTACATATTTATAAGGATGCGATACAAGAACATAAGATTGAAGTTACGCATTAAGTTTTAAATTGTTGGAAAAATAATATATTTATATGGCAGAGAAAAAAGTAAAAAAAGTTGCAACTGTAAAAAAAACCAAGAAAGAAGTAGTGGAACCTGTTGAAAAGAAAACTTCTAAAAAAACGCTTGAATTTTCCGGGGAATATTTTTATGGTTTGGGAAAAAGAAAGACTTCCATTGCTCAAGTTAAGCTGTTTCCAACTAAAAAAAGCGGAAGCAAGGCTGTTTTGATTAATAATCAAGATTTGAATGCCTATTTTTCAATTGAACGGCATCGGGATTGTTTGAAAGAGCCTTTTGAGAAAACCGGTCTTGGAGGAGAATTTGGTGTTTGGGGAAAGGTTTCCGGCGGAGGTGTCAATTCTCAGGCCGAAGCTCTCCGATTGGCGGTTTCCAGGGCAATTGTGAGGTTTGACGAAGTTTACCGCAAAGTTCTTCGGGATTTGGGATTTTTGACTCGGGATTCAAGAGTAGTGGAAAGAAAGAAGCCTGGTTTCAAAAAAGCGCGAAGAAGTCCGCAGTGGGCGAAGCGTTAGGTTGTTTATTTCATAAAACACAATATCTTTTTAAATAAAAAATCACCGTGTTTAAGCGGTGTTTTTTTGTAAGAATAATCTCAGAAGCTCCCTTTTTTTATGCTTATCTTCTGTTTCTAAGAGCTGAAATCAAAGTGATTTCGTCAGCATATTCTATGTCCCCACCGGAAGAAAGTCCTCTTCCTAAAGAAGTTATTTTAATTGGATAATCAGCTAATGTTTTTTTGAGATAAAGTCCGGTAGCATCGCCTTCAGTAGTTGGGTTTAAGGCTAAAACAATTTCTTCGGGCTGTTCTTTTTTAATCCGTTGTTCCAATTCTTTAATTTTCAGTTTTTGATTAATTTCGCTTTCAAAAGAATTAAGAACTCCTCCTAGGACATGGTAAAGTCCTTCAAATTGGCGGGTTTTTTCAATTGCAATAATATCCAATGGTTCTTCAACTACGCAAATTATTTTTTGATTTCTTTTCGGGTTGGAGCAAATTTGACATAGCGCGCCTTCGCTAATGTTGAAACATTTTTGACAATAAGACAAATTGCTTTTGAGTTCACTGAGACTTTTAGAAAAACTTAAAAGTTTTTCTTGATCTTGTTTGAAAAGAAAAAGCACCAGTCTTTCGGCCATTTTTGGTCCGACTGAAGGAAGGGAAGCAAATTGATCAATCAATTTTTTGAAAGATTGGGGAAACATAAAAATCAAGTTTAATTTTATTCGGTGTGAACTTTTTCCAGCGATTTAAAAGTGGTTGAGGCTTCATTGAAATACAGCGACAGTTTTCCGACCGGACCGTTTCTGTGTTTGGCAATATGGACTTCAACAATGTTTTTGTTTGGGGTGTCCGGTTTTTCCCTATCTTCCCGATAAAGAAACATTACAATGTCAGCATCCTGTTCTATGGATCCTGATTCGCGCAAATCTGAAAGTTTTGGAATTTGCGGACTTCTGGATTCAACTGCTCGGGATAACTGAGAAAGGGCAATGACGGGAATATTGAGTTCGCGAGCGAGTTGTTTTAGGGCTCGGGAAATTTCCGAGATTTCATTAACTCTATTGTCTCCGCCGGAACTTCTTCCTTCCATAAGTTGCAAGTAATCAATAATAATCGCTCCGACATTATGTTCTGATTGAAGGCGACGAGCCATTGTGCGCATTTCCATTACATTGGCACTACCGGCATCATCAATAAAAATCGGTGCCTCTGAAAGAACTCCCATTGCTTCTCCGATTCTTTGGAAATCATCCGAGCCCTCATCGGTTTTGAGGTTTCCGGTTCTAAGTCGCCATAAATCAACACCAGATTGGGCGCTTAGCATCCTGTCAATTAGTTGATCGGATGACATTTCCAAAGAAAAAATTCCTACGGGAACTTTTTCCCTGACTGCGATCTGGCGAGCCAAGTCAAGAGCGAAAGTAGTTTTTCCGATGGATGGTCGGGCGGCCAAGATTACTAAATCGGAATTTTGGAAGCCAGCCAATATTTTATCAAGATCGGGAAATCCGGTTGGAATTCCGCGTAATTTGTGATCGCCTTTGTGAAGTTCATCAATTCTGTTGAAAGCTGATTCCAAGATGGAACGAATGGGCACAAAATCTTGTTTGATATATTTTTGAGAAACGGCAAAAAGTTTTTGTTCAGATTGGTCTAAAAGTTTTTCTACATCTTCTTCTTCTTTGTATCCCAACTCTAAAATTTCGCTAGCCGCCTTAATTAATTTTCTAAGGGTAGATTTTTTTTGGACTACTTTGGCATAGTGGGCGACATTGGAACTGGAAGGAACAGAAGTAACCAACTCAGTCAAATAACTAGAACCACCAATTTTGTCCAGTTGTCCTTTTTCTTCCAACCGATTGGAAAGACTCAAAACATCAATTGGCTCTCTTTTTTCATAAAGTTCAATTATGGATTCGTAAATTAGATTGTGAGTTTCTTTATAAAAATCACCAATGCGAATCAGATTAGCCACTTTGATGATGGCGTCTTTGTCTAGCATAAGCGCTCCTAAAACCGACCTTTCAGCCTCAATATTTTGCGGAGGGAGCTTTGGGTTTTGAGAAGTGTTTTGAGTCATTGAGGTATTATCTTAGGTTTATTCATTATAGCTGTCAACAACATCTAAATCAACCTTGTTTTTTGGATAAACTGTGGTCTTTTAAGATAGCTTTAATTTCCCGGATACTTTCCACCTGAACCAATTTTTGGCGGAGATGGGAAGCTTGGGGAAAACCTTTGAAATACCAAGACAGGTGTTTTCTTATTTCCAAGAATCCTTTTTTACCTTTGGATTTTTCAAGAAGCTTAGCATGAAGAATGGCAATTTTTGAAAGGTAATTGAAAGTTTTTGTCTTAATCTTTTTATTTTTCAATATTCTTTTTATGTCTTCAAATATCCAAGGCTGGCCCCAAACACCTCTTCCGATGCCTAATCCGTCAAAATTTGAATAATCGTGTAAAATTTTGACTGCGTCTTCTGGGGTTTGAATTCCACCATTAGCCAAAACAATTCTATCGGGAATCAAAGATTTTATTTTTGCTATTAGGGAAAAATTAACTGGGCCTGAAAATCCTCCTTCATAGGTTCGGCCGTGAATCATCAGCGCTTTCCAGTCTAAATCTTTGACATTTTCAATGAATTCCAAGGCGGTAGTATTTTTTATTCCAGCTCTAATTTTAAGAGAGACAGGCAAATCGGTGTTGCTTATAACAGATTGAATAATTTTGCGAGTCAATTCTTTTTGGGGCATAAGCGCAGAACCACTTCCATGACTAAAAACTTTTTTGGCTGGGCAACCAAAGTTGATATCAATTCCGTCTGGTTTAATTTTTTGACTTACAATCTGAGTAGCCTTGGCAAAATGTTTTGGATCTTTTCCGAAAAGCTGAACAACGTAAAATTTTTCTTTCCGAGAAACTTTCAAAAGTTCCAGAGTTTTTTCCGGTTTAAAAAACAGCGCGCTAACGCTGGCCATTTCACTGTAAACCACATCTGCCCCGTATTTTCGGCAAATCTGACGAAAGGCGCTATCAGTAATTCCAGCCATTGGCGCCAAAGCTAAAATAGGGTGTTTTATTTTTTCCCAGAAACTTTTTTTCATTTTTTCAATTATTCCGATTGACTTATTCTTATCTCCCCGTTAGCCGTCTCGGAAACATCATAGCCCAGATTGGCGATAGCTTTTTTCAGCGCCATCACTTTGTCTTCCGGGGTTTTTGTTTCCTTGCTCTCATTGTGATCAATTTCGCAACCGCAACCACAATAATTTCCCATTAGGATTTTTTAATTAGATAGTTATTATTTTCAATGTCTTTAATGAGATAGCCGGCTTTTTCAATTTCCGCTCTTAATTCGTCGGATTTTTGAAAATCTTTATTTTCTCTTGCCTGTTTTCTTTTTTGGGCCAAGTTGATTATTTCTTCCGGGATAGTGGTATTTTTTTTAATAGTTAGTCCAAAAACTTTGTTTATCTTTTCCCAGAAATTGAAAATATTCTTAGCTTCATTTGAAGATAATTTTTTTTCGGAAATCTTTTTGTTAGTTTCGTTAATTAACTCATAAACTACAGAAAGAGCTAATGGTGTGTTGAGATCGTCATTCATTGCTTCCTCAAATTTTTTCTGATAAGTTTCAAGATCAATTTCTTTTAAATCAAAGGAGGTGTTTTCTTTTGAGATATTTTCCAGATTATTTATCCAATCATAAATTTTTTCCAAATTAATCTTAGACTGTTCCATAGCTTTCCAAGTGAAATTGGTTTGACTGCGATAATGGGAGGATAGCAAAAGCAGTCGGACAGCTGAGGGGGTATAGCCTTTTTCTAAAATGTCATCTAGGCGATAAAAATTTCCCTTGGACTTACTCATTTTCTCTCCGTCAACTAAGAGATGGCGATTGTGAATCCAATAATTAACAAATTTTTTGTTGTTGGCGCATTCGCTCTGGGCAATTTCAGCTTCGTGATGAGGAAAAATATTATCTTCTCCTCCAGTATGAATATCTATTGTTTCACCAAGATATTCCATGCTCATAGCACTACATTCAATATGCCAACCGGGATAACCGATTCCCCAGGGCGATTCCCATTTCATTAAGTGTTCTTTGGGGGCATGAAGCCATAAGGCAAAATCCCAGGGATTTAATTTGTCAGGATGTTCTTCAAGGCGAGCGCCTACTTTCAGTTTTTCTAAGGTGTTGCCAGAAAGGTGACCATAATTGGAAAATTTGGTTACATCAAAAAAAACATTTCCGTTTTTTTCATAAGCATAGCCTTTTTTAATTAGCTTCTCAATGATTTTTATCATTTGAGGAATATGAGCAGTAGCGCGAGGAAAATAATGAGCGGGAAGGATATTTATTTTTTTTTCGTTTGCTCGGAAAAACTTTTCATAGAAATGAGCAATTTCTTCCGGAGTCTTTTTTTCGGCAGTAGCCTTTTTGGCTAACTTGTCTTCACCGCCGTCGCCTTGTCCGATGTCATCTTCGGTCAAGTGTCCGACATCGGTAATGTTTTTGATGTGGCGAACTTCATAGCCGAGATAAGTTAGGTATCTTCTCAGGACATCAGCATTCAGATAGGCGCGAATATTCCCAATGTGGATGTAATCATAAACTGTCGGACCGCAAGAATACATCCCGACTTTTCCGGGGTGGATTGATTTAAATTCTTCTTTTTGTTTGGTGAGAGTGTTGTATAGTTTTAACATATGGATGATTGTCATTTCCGCTTTCACGGGAATGACACAATTTTTTTAGAGCCATTTTTTGACTCGGAAAATGGTTATGGTGAAAACGGAAATGACAAGCATAATTCCCATATGAATCCAAAATCCGTAAGGATTTTTTCCAAAAGGAATGTCAGCGCTCATTGCCAAAATGTTGGAATAGACAGTCATAGGCATCATAATAGCCGAAAAAATAGTCAAAACCTTCATTATCAAATTTAATTTATTTGAAAGCAAAGAATTGTTGGTATCTTCCAATGATTCAATGGTTTCTTTCACGCTTTCCAATGAGTTCCAAATTCGGATATTGGTTCCGATGAGATCTTGATAATAGGGTTTCAAATCTTTCTCAATAATTTTGTAATCTCTTTGCGCTAGCGATTCAACGACTGATCGTTGTGGTTTCATTGTTCGACGGAAGTTTAGGATGTCTCTTTTGACGACTGAAATTTCAAAAACCATTTCTTTTTCATTGCCGGCAAAAATTTCATCTTCAATGTGATCTAATTTTTTGACGATGTGGTCAATTTTCGGAAAACAAGATTCAAACAACATTTCAATTAAATAATGGAGAACTGCTCCGGGAGTTCTGTCTTGAAAAAGAGTCATTTTTTCTTCGTTTTGACCCAATTCATTAAAAAATTCTTTGAGTTGATATATTTCATGATCATGGGAAGTGATGAGCGTTTCTTTGGTAAGAACGATGTCAATTTCTGCCGGGTAGGTAGTTTTATTTTCGGTGTCGTAAAGAGGAATGTGAATAGCCAAATAAAGACAGTCATCATATTCAATCGCTTTGGGGCGAAGAGTGGGAACACTGAATTCTTCCACAACCAGTGGGTGAAGATTGAATTCTTGACGCAATTTGGAGATGTCTTCGGCGGCCGGACTTTCAAGATCTATCCAACGGGTTTTTTTAAGTTGAATTTCTCGCATAGATTTATTTGTTTTTTGGGTTATTTTATGACATTATTCTAACAGTTGAGCGAAGAAAAGTCCATAAAGGCTTAATTTGAATTTATGAAGAGTTTTTTTATTTTTATTATCAGGATTTATCAAAAAACATTGTCCTTTGATCACGGCATTCCTCACAAGTATTTTGGAACGGCCACTTGTCGTTTTTATCCGACTTGCAGTGAATATACGATCCAAGCAATCAAGCGTTTCGGGGTTTTGAGAGGCATATATCTCGGTTCAAAAAGGATAAGCCGGTGCCACCCTTGGAATGATGGGGGATACGATCCTTGTCCGTCGGCAAATGAGCATAAAACAAAAAAAGTTGAAATAATAGCCAAAAATTAACCAAAAAGTTTAATTAGCACTCAGGCTTGACGAGTGCTAAATTATTGTTTATAATGGTTTCAGTAATGAAAATGTTTGTTCCTGTCATTCCCGCGTAAGCGGGAATCCAGCGAAATAGCTTAGCTTAATGACTAGATTCCCGATCAGGTCGGGAATGACAATCTGATGAATGAAAGACAAAGAAAAATTTTAGGGGCAGTTATTAAAGAATATACCGATTCGGCTGAGCCGGTCGGTTCAAAGGTTTTAGTGGAAAAATACCACATCAAAGCTTCTTCAGCGACTATTAGAAATGATATGGCGGACTTGGAAGCGGTCGGATTTCTTTTTCAGCCTCATACGAGCGCTGGACGGATTCCGACGGACAAAGGTTATCGCTACTTCGTGGAAGAGATTATGGAAGACAAAGTGCTTTCTTTTTCGGAACAGAAAAAACTACAAACCGAATTTCTAAAACTCAAAGCCCAGCAATCACGAATGAGTCGGACGATGGCCAAGGTTCTTTCCAATTTTAGTGGTAGTTTGGCGATTACTGGAACCGAGAAAGAGGTTTATGATTTCGGGATTCGGGAACTTTTAAGTAATCCAGAATTTTCAGAAAGAGATGAATTTTGCCGAATAGTGGAAGTTTTGGATTATATTGATGAGAATATTGATAAGATTTTCGCTAAAGTTCAAGAGGGGAAAACCCAAATTTTTATTGGTAAAGAAAATCCAATTAAAGAAATTTCCAATTGTTCAATGGTTGTTTCTCCTTATAAAAACAAAGAAGGGGAAAAGGCTATTTTAGCTCTTATTGGCCCCAAAAGAATGGAATACGCCAAAAATAAATCACTTTTGGAATTTGTGAAAGGAATTTTGGGCGGAAGTTTGGGAGTCGTGATTTTTATAAATATTATTTAATGTCATCTTCCCAAATCGGGAATGGCAACATAAATCATGGAAAATAAAAAAGAAATTAAAAGAAGTGCGCATCCTGAAGTTATTGCAAGGGCGCTTATTATGAATCAAGACGGGCTCATTTTGTTGGCTAAAAATCAAAAGTGCCATGAGAAATATACTGTTTTTGAAGGAAATATTGAGCTCGGAGAAACTCTTGAAAAGGTGATTCTTCGGGAAATAAAAAAAGAAGCCGGAATTGAAGTTTTGATTGAAAAGAAAATCGGATTTTCAGACAGCGTTTTTCAAGAAGATCTTGCCGAAAAGAAACATATTATTTTTGCAGATTTTTTGTGTCGTTATGAGGGGGAAAAAGACGCAATAAATTTAGATGAAAAAGAATATTTGAAAGACGAATTTGTTTGGGTGGATCCGGAAGGAGCGTTCAAGATGGACATTGCTATTGGCACCAAAACGATTATTGAAAGATATTTAGAAGAAAAAAAGAAAGATGAATATTTATCCGGTTGGCAGCGATGTCTAGCTGATTTTGAAAACTATAAGAAAAGACAGCTGGAAGTTCAAAGAAAAGCTGAACAATTTTCCAAAGAAAGAATTATTTTAGAAATTCTGCCGGTTGTGGATAATTTTGAAGCTTCGCTTCTTCATGTTCCGGAAAAAGAAAAAGACGGAGCTTGGGTGGTTGGAATTAATCACATTAAAACGCAACTTGAAAATATTTTGAAAGAAAATAGCGTAATGGAGATAGAAACAAAAGTGGGAGATGAATTCAATCCGGAGATTCATGAAGCTTTGGAAATAGACACGAAAGAAGCGAATAAGGATACAGAAAATAATAACAAAATCACTAAAATTGCGCAGAAAGGATATAAGATTGGAGACAGAGTGATTCGGGCGGTGAAAGTGATAGTGAAATAAAGGTATCATTCTTGCGAAAGCGGAATTCATACAAAAAATTATTGACTGGATTCCCAATCAGGTCAGGAATGACAAAATAGCTAGCAAATTAATTTAATCAAGCGGATATTACATCAAATGGTGTTATATATCGCTCAAATATTATGAGTAAAATACTCGGAATTGATCTTGGAACTACCAACTCGGCTATGTCTGTGGTTGAAGGTGGTAGTCCTAATATAGTTGAAAACAAAGAGGGAAACAGAACTACACCTTCCATTGTAGCTATTTCCAAAAACGGAGAAAGATTGGTGGGGCTTCTGGCTAAAAGGCAAGCGGTTACCAATCCGGGAAACACTATTTTTTCGGCTAAGCGTCTAATTGGTCGCAAATTTAGTGATCCAGAAGTTCAAAAATCCATCAAAACTTTCCCTTTTGAAGTGAAAGAAGGAAATAATGGTTCAGTGAATATTGTAATGGACGGAAAAGAATATAGACCGGCTGAAATATCTGCTATGGTACTTCAGAAGTTAAAAGCGGATGCAGAAGAAAAATTGGGGGAAAAAATTGAAGAAGCAGTAATCACAGTGCCAGCTTATTTTGACGATTCACAAAGAAAAGCCACCAAAGATGCCGGAGAGATTGCCGGACTCAAGGTGCGACGAATTATTAATGAACCAACAGCTGCCGCTCTAGCTTATGGATTCAATAAGAAAAATGACGAAAAAATTGCTGTTTATGACCTTGGAGGTGGAACTTTTGATATCTCAATTCTTGAGGTTGGAGGAGATACGGTAGAAGTGAAATCCACCAACGGAGACACCTTTTTGGGTGGAGATGATTTTGACGAGCGAGTAATTAATTGGATTCTTGATGAATTTAAAAAACAGGAAGGAGTTGATCTTTCCAAGGATTCACTGGCCCTTCAGAGAATTAAGGAATCAGCTGAAAAGGCCAAAATTGAACTTTCAACAGCAATGGAGACGGAAATTAATCAGCCTTTTATAACTTCTGGAGTTGATGGTCCTAAGCATTTGGTAATGAAACTTACTAGGGCAAAATTGGAAGAGTTGGTAATGGATTTAGTTGAAAAATCTATTGAACCTTGCAAAAAAGCTCTTGCAGATGCCAAACTTTCCACTGGAGACATAAATGAAGTGGTGATGGTTGGAGGAATGACCAGAATGCCATTGGTACAAAAGAAAGTGGAAGAATTTTTTGGTAAAAAACCAAATGCCAGTGTCAATCCGGACGAAGTAGTGGCACTTGGCGCAGCTATTCAAGGTGGAGTTTTACAAGGCGATGTCAAGGATGTTTTGCTTTTGGATGTTACTCCGCTAACGCTCGGAATTGAAACTATGGGTGGTGTGAGAACTCCTCTCATTGATCGGAACACCACCATTCCAGCTTCCAAATCCCAAATCTTTTCCACTGCAGCTGACAATCAGTCTTCAGTTGAAATTCATGTACTTCAAGGGGAAAGAGAAATGGCGGCCGACAATAAGACTTTGGGAAGATTTATTTTGGATGGTATTCCACCAGCTCCAAGAGGAATTCCTCAAGTGGAAGTTTCTTTTGACATTGACGCCAATGGAATTTTGTCGGTGAAAGCCAAGGACAAAGCGACAGGTAAAGAGCAATCTATTCGCATTGAAGCTTCAAGCGGACTTTCCAAAGAAGAAATAGAAAAAATGAAGCAAGATGCTGAAGCTCATGCAGAGGAAGACAAAAAGAAAAAAGAAGCGGTTGAAGCGAAAAATATGGCTGATACTCTTGTTTTCACTACTGAAAAAGCTTTGAAGGAAGCGGGTGATAAAATTACAGCTGACGAAAAAAAACCGGTTGAAGAAAAGATTGAAGCGCTTAAGAAAGTTAAAGACGGAGATGATATAGAAGCGATTAAAAAAGCTTCTGACGAACTTTCTCAAGAAGCTCAAAAGATCGGACAAAAACTTTATGAAGCGGCTCAGACTGCTTCTGCTCAAAGCGGACAGAAAAATGAACAAGAAGCACCTTCAGCCGGTGAACAGCCGAAGGAAGGAGAGGTGAAAGATGCTGAGACGGAAAAAAAGGAGGATATTTCTTCGGAAGAAGATAAAAAATAAACAATTTTTAAAAGCGGTCCGTTTCATTAGCGGACCGCTTTTGCTATTGACTGTTTATAGAAAAAGAGCTAGATTATTGGAAACTCAAAAGGGAGCAATGAAATGAGTGAAATAATTGTCTTTCCGTTGGACTCAGAATTGAATGGTAATATAATTTGGGACACTAAGGATGGAAGAATAATTGTTGAGATAAATGGATACATTTCAAAGAGTGGTTTCCCTGTTGTGCCTTGGGCCATACCGGGCATGAGGGAATTGTTTTTTATTGCCACAAAGGAGGCTCGGGCATGAATGAGTATTATAGTAGGGAGAACGGGGCAGAGCCCCGTCTCCCTGTTTTCTTTTCCTGTTTTTATTTGTTAGAATAAAGTTAAATTTTATAAAAAATGAAAAAGCAAGGTTTATTATTTTTTTTAATTATTTTTTCCATATTTTCAGCAATCGCTTTTTGGTTTTCCATTGACAAAGTGATTTCTTCCAGCGAGTCCGAAAATTGGGTTATTTCTGTTGTTTGGTTTTCTTGCTTGTATGTTTTATTTTCCCTTCTGTCAATAATTTTTTCTCGGTCCATTTGGCCAAATGTTACGGGAACAATAGTCGTATTAACTTCACTTTTATTTTTCTTTGATTGGCTGTATGTTTTGTTGGTGTTCTTAGGAATTTTATTGCTCTTTCTTTCCATTTGGAAAATCAAAGCTGATTTGGAAGATAATTTACGGATCAATGCAACCAAAACTCTTCGTTTGGGAAGATCGGTTTTGATTTTAGTTTTCGCTTTATTGGTTTGCGGACAATATTTTTTTCAGTCAAAAGAGCGAGGAATTTCCGAATTGGTTCCGGAGTTTAATTTTTCACAAATAATTTCTTCTTCTTGGACGAAAAAAACACTTTCGGAAATTGCTCCCGGTTTTGAAAATATGGACGATGAAAATTTGACAGTTGATGAATTCATTTGGAAAAATTATGAAAAAAATCGGAATGAATACTTGAAAAATCAATCAATTGAACAAAGTAGTGGTGAAATGGAAATAATTTATCAGACAGAAGAACTGAAAAGAGACGAGATATTAGCTTCGGGACGAGAACAATTGGAAGAAATTTCCGGTCAAACCTTGAGTGGAAAAGAAAAGGTGGCGGATGTTTTTTCTGAAGCGGTGAATTTCCGAATTAATAATTTTTTTCTGCCGAGTGATGACTTTGAATTGAAAGGCGAACTGATTTCGGCAGTTTTGACTGTGATTCTTTTCTTAACCTTGCTATCGCTGGGTTCGCTTTTGTCCAGAATGCTTGTTTATTTGGTTCATTTCCTATTTTGGATTTTTTGTAAGACACGATTAATTGAAATTGGGAAAATTCCGGTTGAAATGGAAATAATTGAATAGAAGAAATTATCCTAATTAGCACTCAAGGTTTGGGATTGCTAATTTTTTTATTTAGTGTTAGAATATCCAAGGAGAATTTTTAATAATTGGACGGGTTCTCGCTTTTGCGGGAATGACAAATATTCCACAAAGAAATAAGCATATTATAAATTAGTTAATTGTATTATGGCGCGCGATTATTATGAAATTTTAGGTGTTTCCAAAGGATCAACCGATGATGAAATCAAAAAGGCCTACAGAAAATTGGCTCACAAATATCATCCGGATAAGCAGGGCGGAGACGAAGCGAAATTTAAAGAAATAAACGAAGCTTATCAAATATTGTCCGACAAAACTAAGCGGGCTCAGTACGATCAATTTGGACAAACATTTCAAGGATCTTCTGGGCAAGGCAGTCAAGGTTTTGGTGGCTTTGATTTTTCCGGATTTCAAGGATTTGGCGGACAAAATTCGGGCGGATTTGAATTTAATTTCGGAGGTTCTGATTTTTCCGATATTTTTTCCGATATTTTTGGTGGAGGCAGAGGAAGTAGTCAACAAAAACGAGGGGCGGATATTCAAGTTGATGTTGTAATAGATTTTTCGGAAATGGCCAAAGGAGCAGAAAGAGAAATCAGTTTGTATAAAACAGTTGTTTGTGATAAATGTGGCGGAACTGGAGGGGAAGCAGGTACTCGCAAAAAAACTTGTCCGACTTGTCAAGGAAAAGGACGGATTCAAAAAACCAGCCGTAGTTTTTTTGGTAATTTTTCTCAAGTGGTTGAATGTTCGGAGTGTTCCGGAACGGGCGAAGTGTATGAAAAAAAATGTTCTCAGTGCGGTGGAGACGGACGATTTAAAAAAGAAGAGAAAATCAGAATTAAAATTCCGGCTGGAATTCAGAATGGGCAAACAATTTCCATTCAAGGTGCCGGAGAAGCCGGGGCAAAAGGAGCATCCAACGGGGATTTGTATGTTAATATTCGAGTGAAAGCTCATCCGAAATTTTCTCGGAAAGATTTGGATATTTTGAGCGAAGAAGAAATTTCATTTTCCTTGGCAACGCTGGGCGGAAAAATTGAAGTTGAAACAATTTTTGAAAAATTGGTTCTTAAAATTCCAGCAGGAACTCAATCGGGAGAGATCTTTCGGATTAAGAATCAGGGAGTTCCGGATCTTCACGGTCGGGGACAAGGCAATCATTTGGTGAAGGTTAGAATTGCGACTCCCAAAAAACTCAGTCGCAGACAAAAACAACTCTTAGAAGAATTAAAAAAAGAGGGAATATAAGCCACGAATCAATATTTTATTTGACAAAAATATATTTTTATGATACAATATGGGGTCAAATAAAAAAACCGAGAGAAAGGGAAAAAGAAAAATGGGAAAAATAGACAGAATCGCGAAAAAAATAGATAACGCCTTGGGGATGGCGTTGAAAAGGTTGTTTTTCTTCTGGTGGTAAACCCACCAGATCCTCCCCCCCCTCGCTTTTTGCGGAGGGGGGTTTATTTTTTTAGAACCAAGTCTTCATATTAATGACAAACAGAATTTTTTTTATTATACTTTAGAGGTAAAAAATAAAAATCAAAATAAATGAATTTAAATTCCCTTTTTTCTGTTCTGGGGATTTCCAAAGAACTAACCCAAGATCTTACACTTTTGATTGTCATTGTAGTAGTCAGTTTTCTTTTGGGATTGCTTGTTGGTCGTCATCACCTAGTTACAATGTTGGCGAATATTTATGTTGGTGTGGCAATTTTGGGAGTCATTCCTGATGAATGGATAAGCAGTTCAACTTATTTGGCGATAATTTTTTTGGCTATTATTGCCGGAATGACTTTTTTTGGAGAAAAGCTTTTTGAAATTTATATTTCCGGTTCGGGAGCAGGATATTTGGGGCGAATTTTTGCAATGAGTTTTTTGGAAGTAGTTCTGATTTTAAGTGTGATTGTTGAAATTATTCCCAAAAAAGAAGCATTGAATTTTATTTCTCCAACAGCTTACGGATATTTAGCTGATTCTTTTTGGCCTTTTATTTGGATGATTTTACCGTTATTTTTTTTGGTTTTGATTCAAAAAAGGATTAATAGATAAAAGAGGGTTGACTAACGCTAAAGCGGTGTTATAATGGCAGAGTTGCAATTTTTTGGTAAGATATTTTTGATATGCGCCTATAGCTCAGTTGGTAGAGCAGTTGCCTTTTAAGCAAACGGTCCCAGGTTCGAGTCCTGGTGGGCGCACCACTACAAAACAAAACGGCTTTTTGAGAGCCAATTCGTGGGCGGCACGCAGTGCCGCCCATTGGTTTTTGTGCGGGGAATCCTTGCCGCTCGGCGCGCTGACGCGCGCCTCGCGGTTGGCCAAAACGAGGTTCGAGCCGAACAAAGTTCGGCAAGCAACCTTTTTCGCAAAAAGGTTGCTCTCTTGTGCGATTTTAGGCAGGTTTTCTGCCTCTTTTATCCATTCTGCCATCGGTTCGAGCCAGCCAGTCCGCTTTTGTTCAAGATTGAAAGATTGCTCCTCCAGCGACTTCTTTTCGGAAAGGAGTTTGGCTTTTTCAGTGAGATATACTTCACGTTCAATGTCTTGTTCAAGATAGCCATCAAGAAGTCGCTGGAGCTTCGTTTGAATAGTGCGGATTTTCTCCCGCGTTTCTTGAACAAAAGCGGTTGCGGATTGGGCGGCTTCCACTTTGTCTTTCTCCAACATCTTTCTCATCTCCGCCGCCCAATCCGGTGGCAAAGAAAATTTTTGAAGCAGAGAGGATAACTGACGATCTAATTCTTCTTGGCGGATACAGGGCTCGGGGCATTTGAAATCTTTTCGCTTTTTGGTGCAGTGGTAATAAACATATTCGTGGACATTGCCGTTTTTCTGCCTTTTTATTCTGTATTCGCCGGTTATCATCATGCCGCAAGTTCCGCAACGCAAAAGACCGCAAAATGGCTGTGGTTGATTTTTGGTTTTGTGGCGCGGTCGTCCTCTTTGCTTCAAAACTTCCTGCACCTTATCAAAAGTTTTCTTTGAGACTATTGGCTGATGTTTGCCTTCGTAAATTTCACCGGCATATCTAAACAACCCGATGTAAAAAGGATTTGAAAGGATAAAAGAAATTCTGTCTCGTTTGATTCGCTTGCCGCCGGAAGATAAGATTCCGTTTTGTGCCAAAAAGTCGGCGATATCTTCGAGCCGTTTATCACCCTGTGAATAAAGTTCAAAAGCGCGGCGAATAATTGGAGCTTTCTTTTTGTCCAAGATGATTGATTTGGTACGAACATCGTTTATGTAGCCAATAGGCGCAACTCCCGGATATTCACCGCGTTTCACTTTTTGGCGTAAACCTCTTTTTGTATTTTCGGCAAGCGAATCAACATAGTATTTGCTTTGTCCAAAGATAATGTTCAGCATAAATTTTCCTTGCGGTGTGTTTTCAAACCATAAAGTTGGAAACTTCAGGGCCGCAAGTTTTCCGGTATCTAAAAGATAAATAATACGCCCGCCGTCCACAGAATTGCGCGCCAATCTGTCTGCGTGCCAAGCCAAAATTCCGTTTGCCTCACCTTTCTCTATTCTATCCAACATCTCGTTAAAAATTGGCCTGCCTGGAATTTTGGCCGATTGCTTTTCGATAAAAACTTCAACAATATTTAACCCCTCTTGTTTGGCATAGGCGCGCAATTCTGCGACTTGATCTTCAATAGACCTCACTTGTTTATCTTCCACATCTGTGGACTTGCGGGCGTACAAAAAGAATTTTTGCGGTTGTATTGCTTTGTCCATATTTTTTGAAAAAGTTAAAACTCAAATGGCCGCCCCGGTGCGACCAACCAAGAGAAACCTTGATTGATTCCGAGACGGCCACTAGAAAAGGCTTCTCGTTTCGGTTGGTCGCAACTTCAGTATAGCAAAAATTCTTTTTATGGGCAAAGCAAATACCAGACAGAATTTCAAAATCGCACAAGAGCGAACCTCGTTTTGGCCAACCGCGAGGCGCGCGTCAGCGCGCCGAGCGGCAAGGATTCCCCGCACAAAAACCAATGGGCGGCACTGCGTGCCGCCCACGAATTGGCTCTCAAAAAGCCGTTTTGTTTTGTAGTGGTGTATCTATACAACCAAGCTCGAACTTACTTTACCAAAGATTTCTGAAAAAT
>CAZIFD010000003.1:0-65641 GCA_964538685.1 uncultured Bdellovibrionales bacterium | reverse complement strand
CCAGCTTGACTGGGAACCCGGTGGAAAAAATATAATCAAATGACTGGATTCCCGCTTTCGCGGGAATGACAATAACGGCGAATACTATGAAAAATAAATTTTACATTACAACCACTTTGCCTTACATTAATTCAACTCCGCACATTGGTTTTGCGATGGAAATTATTGAAGCGGATGTGCTGGCTCGGTTTCATCGGGAATTGGGTGAGGAAGTTTTTTTTAATACCGGAACAGATGAACACGGAATGAAAATTTGGGAAAAAGCCAAAGAACAGGGGCTGACGCCACAAGAATATGCCGATAGGGCGGTTGGAGAATTTGAAAATTTGAAAGCGCTTCTGAATTTGGATTTCAATAATTTTATTCGAACAACAGACGAAAAACATATAAAAGCGGCTCAGGATTTTTGGAAGTTGTGTGATGAAAAAGGTTATATCTATAAGAAAAAATATAAAGTGAAATATTGTGTGGGGTGCGAGATGGAAAAGACTGACTCGGAGTTGGAAAAGGGTTGTTGTCCGCTTCATCCAAACAAGGAATTGCAAATTATTGAAGAAGAAAACTATTTTTTCAGCTACAGTCGGTTTCAAGAAAAACTTTTAGCGTTCTATGAAGCTAATCCGGATTTTGTGAAGCCGAAGAAAAGATACAATGAAATAAAAAATTTTGCGGAGATGGGACTTCAGGATTTCAGCATTTCGCGTCTTAAAGAAAAAATGCCTTGGGGAGTTCTGGTGCCAGGAGACGAAACTCAAGTGATGTATGTTTGGTTTGACGCTCTGGTAAACTACATTTCAGCTATTGGTTGGCCGGACGATTTGGAAAATTTTAGAGCTTGGTGGCCGGGAGTACAATTTTGCGGTAAGGATAATTTGCGTCCGCAAGCCGGAATGTGGCAGGCGATGCTTTTGGCAACTGAGCTTCCCAACTCCAAACAAGTTTTTGTGAATGGTTTCATCAATGTCAACGGCCAAAAAATGAGCAAGTCATTGGGGAATGTCATTTCTCCCAATGAGATGGTGGAAAAATTCGGAACGGACGGCACGCGCTATTTGCTTTTATCTTCCGGAGCTTTCGGAGAAGATTGGGATGTTTCGTGGGAAAAATTTACCGAAAAATATAATGCGGATCTGGCGAATGGCATTGGTAACCTCACAAGCAGAATAATTACTTTATATAAAAAAACGGATACCGTTTTTGATATTACTAGAAATAAAGAAGTTGTTTTTTCTGAAGACAATAAAGAGTTGCTTAAAAATATAGCTGACTTAAGATTTGATTTGGATATAAATTATATTATGGTTCATATTAGAGATATGGATAAATATATTGAAGATAATAAACCTTGGGAGATATTAAAGAATGACAAAGTTAAATTTGATGCCATGATGAAGCATTTAATTGAAGGACTTTTATATATTTCCCATAAAATAAAGATTTATCTTCCTGAAACTTCTCTGAAAATTAAAAAAGCGATTGAAACCAAAGAAGCGAAAATTCTTTTTCCGCGGATAAACACTTCCGGTTTTTTGGAAAAAATATAATCAAATGACTGGATTCCCGCTTTCGCAGGAATGACAACAAGATAAATCTCATTTCCAAATGTCTACTGGCTAATTTTAATTTTTTTATGTCATTCCCAGCTTGACTGGGAATCCAGTGGAAAAGTTTAATGAAAAGCTATTTCGTTTATATTTTAACTAATCAAAGAAACAGTACCTTATACATCGGAGTAACTTCAAATTTAATCAAGAGAATTCAAGAACATAGAGAAAAATTAGCGGATGGTTTCACAAAAAAATACAATGTACACAAATTAGTATATTATGAGCAAGCAGACTATATTAATTCGGCTATCACTAGAGAAAAACAACTTAAAAAATGGAATAGAAGTTGGAAGATAAAATTGATTGAAAAAGATAATCCCAATTGGAATGATTTATATTTCAATATAATTAAATGAGCCAGTTCCCACCGAAGTTTATTCTTATAAAAACAGGGATAAAAAAAGTATGTTAATTGACACTCATGCCCATGTAAATTTTAACGCTTTCAAAGACGATCAAGAATCGGTGATTAGGCGCGCTTTGGATAATGGGATTTGGATGATCAATGTCGGGTCAGAGCTGAGAACCAGCGCTCGGGCAGTTGAAATGGCCAAAAAATATCCGGAAGGCGTTTTGGCAGCAGTTGGTCTCCATCCGGCTCATCTTGATAGCCGAGAATTTTTGGCAAAGATTGATGAAATGGAAACGGCTAAATTTCAGCCGAAGCCGGAAGAATATGACAAGGAAAAATATCGCGAGTTGGCAAAAAACAAAAAAGTGGTGGCGATTGGTGAAATTGGTCTTGACTATTTTCACGCTTCGGACAATACGGAACTTCAGAAAAAAGTTTTTGCCGAACAAATTGATTTGGCATTAGAGTTGGATTTGCCGATCATCGTTCATTGTAGAGAGGCGCATAAAGATACGATTGAAATTTTACGAAAAAAGAAAAATGAATACAGTGAAAAATTGAGGGGGGTGATGCATTGCTTTACGGGAAATTTGAAGCAAGCTGAAATCTACACTGCTGAACTGGGTTTTCATTTAGGATTTAATGGTATTATTACCTTCACTGATGTTTATGAAGAAGTGTTAAAAAATATTGATCTCAAATATTTTTTGACGGAAACCGATTGTCCTTATCTTACGCCAGTTCCGTTTCGGGGTAAAAGAAACGAACCGCTTTATGTGGAAAAAGTGGTTGAAAAGATAGCTAAAGTTAGAGGAATGGAAATTTCCGAGGTAGCCGAGGCAACTTCCAATAATGCCAAGAAGCTATTTAGTTGGGATTAGAGGGGAATTTTTTTAAAAAGTAGTTGAAAAAGGTCGGATTTTCAAATCTTGACTTTTTTTTTCTGAGGCTTCATAATAGATTGTGTTGATTGAGCAATTCAAGAAAAAATATGACTCCGAAAGACAATCAATTTTGGAAAATAATGCTGGAGGTGATGTCATACAGTAGCGCAGCAGTTTTCGCTCCGCTCGTTATATTTTTGGGAATAGGCTATTGGTTGGATAGAATTTTTGGAAGCAAACCTATTTGTATGTTGATAGGTTTGGGAATAGCTTTTGTGGTGACCAACATTCTGCTAATTAAAAAATCGCGAAAAATCACTCTTAAATCAATTTCTCTAGTGAAAAAAATCAACAGCGAAGGTAGAGAAAAAGAAAAGGAGGAAGCAGAAAAAGAAAACAAGCAATAAAATCTATGAATCTAAGCATATCTCTATCTCCGGAAGTTTTGTTTCATATCGGGTCTTTCCCGGTGACCAACACCTTTTTTTGGTCTCTTTTTTTGTCTGCTTTTATCATAATTTTCACTTTAATTATTCGTTTCAATCTCAAAACCGTTCCGGGAAGATTACAATCGGTTTTTGAACTTCTTTTAGAAGGAGGATTTGATTTTGTAGTGTCAATTGTTGGAGACAAAAAAAAGGCCAAGAGAGTTTATCCTTTAGTGATGACTCTTTTTATTTTTATTCTCTTGGCCAATTTGGCCACTTTTATTCCTGGTCAAGCAGCGGTTAGCCTTTTGAAAGAGGGTGGTTCGGTTCCGATTTTTCGGGCAGTGATGGCTGATTATGGAATGGTTTTGGTAATGACAATGATAACTATTATTATTGTTCAAATTGTGGCAATTTATGTTTCTGGTCCATTTGGCTATGTCACTAAATTCATTAACCTCAGAAGCCCGCTTAAGTTTTTTTTAGGACTAATGGATATAGTTGGAGAGACAGCTAAAATAGTTTCCTTGTCGTTCCGTCTTTTTGGAAATATTTTTGCCGGAGAAGTTTTGGGAGCGGTGGTGATGTTTCTTCTGCCGTTTTTTGCTCCGATTCCGTTTATGTTTTTGAGTCTTTTGACTGCCTTTGTTCAGGCTTTTGTGTTTTCAGTCCTAACTTTGGTTTTCATTTCAATGGCCTCAGAAACTGAAACAGAAACAGCTTAATGAAGTGGGTAAATAATTTTTAATAATTAATTAACTCTAAATTTTATGGAAGCAGAAGGACTAAAGTATTTGGCAGCGGGAATTTGTATGGGTCTCGGAGCTATCGGACCGGCTATCGGTGAAGGTTTTCTCGCTGGAAAAGCACTGGAAGCTATCGGAAGAAATCCGGAAGCAGCCGGAAAAATCACTCCGCTTATCTTTGTGACTGCGGCGGTGACTGAGTCAACAGCTATCTATTCTTTGGTAGTGGCGCTCATTATCCTTTTTGGATAAAAAAAGATATTCATCTTCCGGCACTTTTGGCAATCCAAGAGAGTCGGAGAGGGTTATTTTTAAATTTTTTGAAATAAAGATATGGAGCTTTTCAATGCACTCGGGCTTGATCTAAAAATTCTTTTGGCGCAATTCGTCAATTTTGCCGTTTTGGTTTTTGTTCTTTATCGTTTCGGCTACAAACCAATCTTGTCTTTTTTGGATGAGCGCAACAAAAAAATAGCCAAAGGAATCACTAATGCTGAAGAAGCCCGAAAGAACTTGAAAGAAATTTCCGAAAAGGAAAAAACGGTTTTGGCTGAGGCTAGAAAAGAGTCTCAAGAAATGATCAATTTAGCCAAGGATACGGCGGAAAAATCCAAGTTGGAAATTATGGAAAAAACGCAAGAAGAATCAAGAAAAATTATTGAGGCGGCTAAGAAGAAAGTGGAGGAGGAAAAAAACCGGGCTATTCGGGAAATCAAGTCGGAAGTGGCGGAGTTGGTTTCTTTGGCGACGGAAAAAGTAATCAAAGAAAAGATGGATACTGAGAAAGATAAAAAAATAATTGAGGACTCGCTTGGCGAGAGATAAGAAATATGAAACTAAGCTCCAAACAGTATGCTGAGGGGTTGTATGAGTCGCTTCAAGGCAAGAACCAAAAAGAGATTGATTTTTGTGTTTTGAATTTTTTAAATTTGGTGAAAAAAAACAAACGGAGGAAAGATATCGGACGGATTATGGCTAATTTTCAAGAAATTTTTAATGAAAAAGAAAGTGTATTGCCGGTAGAAATAGAAACTTTCGGAAAGGTTCAGGAAGAAACAAACAAGAAGATTGGGGAATTTTTGGAAAAACAATATCCCGGAAAAAAAATAGAATTGAGTCAGAAAATGAATCCGGAAATTTTGGGAGGAATAATCATAAAAGCCGGTGATGATTTGTGGGACATGAGTGTGGTGAGAAAAGTTCGGAGGTTGAAAGCGCAAATTGCCAAGTAATTGATATTTTTTTAAATACAATATATTAAAATAATTTCTATGGACAAAAATTACATTATTGATCAGATCAAAAAACAAATTGAAGGCTGGAAAGATGAAGCAGGTAAAGAAAAAGTCGGTGAAGTGGTTGAAGTTGGAGATGGCGTGGTCAAAATTAACGGTCTTGGAGAAGTAATGGCTTCGGAAATGGTGGAATTTCCGGATGGAACCGTTGGAGTGGTGCTTAACCTTGAGGAAGATCAGGTGGGTGTGATGATTTTAGGAGAAGCCGGAGGTATTAAGGAAGGCGACAAAGTAGTTTCAACCGGACGCATTTTGTCAGTTCCGGTTTCCGAAAAAATGATTGGAAGAGTGATTAATCCGCTTGGAAAAGTTTTGGACGGAGGCGAGGAGATTGAATCGGAAAAATTTTATCCGATTGAAAAAGTGGCGCCGGGCGTAATTGAAAGAAAATCAGTTTCTCAGCCGGTGCAAACCGGAATTAAGGCAATTGACGCTATGATTCCGATTGGACGAGGACAAAGAGAACTTATTATCGGCGACAGGCAAACCGGAAAAACAGCAGTGGCAATTGACACGATTATTAATCAAAAAGGACAAGACATAATTTGTGTTTATGTGGCCATCGGTCAGAAAGAATCCAAAGTAGCCAGAATTGTAGCGGAGCTTAAAAAACGAGGTGCAATGGATTACACCATTGTGGTTTCAGCCGGATCATCCGAGCCAGCTGCTTTTTCTTTTATTGCTCCTTATGCCGGTTGTGCTTTGGGAGAATTTTTTATGGACCAAGAAAAAGATGTTTTGATTGTTTATGATGATTTAAGCAAACACGCTTGGGCTTATCGTCAAATTTCTTTGATTTTAAGAAGACCACCAGGACGAGAGGCTTATCCGGGAGATATTTTTTATTTGCATTCCAGACTTTTGGAAAGAAGTGCTAGATTGGACGAAGCCTATGGCGGAGGGTCAATTACCGCTCTTCCGATTATTGAAACTCAAGCCGGAGATGTTAGCGCTTACATTCCGACCAATGTGATTTCCATCACCGACGGACAAATTTATTTGGAATCAGATCTTTTTTACAAAGGAATCCGACCGGCTATTAATGTGGGACTTTCAGTTTCCAGAGTCGGTTCTTCGGCTCAAATAAAAGCAATGAAAAAAGTGGCTGGAAAACTCAGATTGGACTTGGCTCAATTCCGTGAATTGGAAGCTTTTGCTCAATTCGGATCGGACTTGGATGAGCGAACCAGAAAGCAAATTGAGAGAGGAAAAAGAACGGTTGAGCTTTTGAAACAGAAGCAATATGAACCAATGGCGGTTGAAAATCAGGTGGCGGTTATTTATGCTTTGACAAACGGATTTTTGGACGAAGTGCCGGTTGAGAAGATTCAAAAATGGGAAGATGATTTCCAAAGTTTTCTCGGTGCTCAGGCAAGCGATGTTTTGGAAATGATTAGGAAAGAAAAAGAACTTAGCGATGAATTGGTGGCAAAATTGGAAAAAGCCATCAAAGATTTTAATGAAATTTATAATAATGGAAATTAATTCAGATGCCCAATACTCTTGAAATCAAAAGAAGAATAAAGTCGGTTGGAAACACCAAGAAAATCACGCGTGCAATGGAGATGGTGTCGGCAGCCAAAATGCGCCGAGCGGTGGACGGAGTGCTTAAGGTCCGAAATTATGCCCGAACAGCTTGGAGCGTGCTAACTAATTTGGCCAGAGCTTTTGAAAAAGGAGCACGCGATTTTCCGCTTTTGGAAGTGCGGGAAGTGAAAAATGTCTTGATGATCATAGTGGCATCTAACAAGGGTCTTTGTGGATCTTTTAATTCCCAAGTGATTAAGAAAGTTAAAGAACAACTTAACAATCCGGAAAGTCTTTCTATCAATAGAATGGGAGACAAGAGGATAGAATCTCAGAAGAAAGGAAAAGATTTGAAAGTGGATTTTATTGCCGTTGGAAAAAGAGGGGAAAATATTGTCAAGAAATTTGGAACCGGAAAATTGATTGCTTCTTTTCCCAATCTGACTTATCTTCCCAAAATTGCTGATGTTTATCCTCTGGTGCAAATTATTCAAGCTGAATATCTCAACAAAAATTATGATAAAGTGGTGATTGTTTATACTGACTATGTTTCAACGATGATTCAACAAACCAAGATTCGTCAATTATTGCCGATTTCCAAGGTGGACATTGAAAAACAATTAGCGGAAATGGATCAAACGGCAGAAGAATATGGATTGGATAAACCAAAGTCGGAATATAAGGTTGAACCGAGTCCAGAAACAGTATTGAATGAAATTT
Source organism: uncultured Bdellovibrionales bacterium (assembly GCA_964538685.1). Taxonomy (GTDB): domain Bacteria; phylum Patescibacteriota; class Minisyncoccia; order Moranbacterales; family UBA2206; genus CAZIFD01. Next base: position 58,082 of record CAZIFD010000003.1, on the reverse strand, counting down.
TTCCAAGACTGCTTGAAATGCAAATTTTTCATGCCATTCTGGAATCCAACGCTTCCAAAGAATCAGCTCGGATGTTGGCGATGAGAAATGCGACTGAGGCGGCCGGAGAAATGGTTTCCGATTTAACTTTTGCTTATAATCAGATTAGACAAAGCAAAATTACCCAAGAAATTTCTGAAATTTCAGCCGGTCGGGCGGCTTTGGAGGGATAAATTAGCAACGAAGTTCATCTGGTTAGTTTTTTTATGTCATTCCCGCGAAAGCGGGAATCCAGTGAGCAAACCAAAGATTTGAGACTAGATTCCCGCTTTCGCGGGAATGACAATTGGTAATCATTTATTTAAAAAATATGAACGGAAAAATATCTCAAGTAATCGGGCCAGTGGTAGATGTTGAATTTTCAGATGGAACATTGCCGAAAATTTACGATGCTCTTGAAATTCAATTGGCGGAAGGGAAAAAACTGGTTCTTGAAACTCATCAACATATTGGTGGCGGAAAGGTGCGAGCAGTGGCTATGGGTTCAACCGACGGACTCAAAAGGGGAATGGAAGTTGCGATGACTGGCGCTCCGATTAAGGTTCCGGTTGGAAAAGAAATTCTAGGCAGAATGTTTAACCTTCTGGGAGAAACGATTGATGGAATTGAAGAAGAAGTAAAAACTGAAAAACACGATCCGATTCACAGAAATGCTCCAAGTTTTTCTGAACAATCAACCGAGGCTGAAATTTTTGAAACCGGAATCAAAGTTATTGATTTGATTTGTCCATTTATCAAAGGAGGAAAGGTGGGACTTTTCGGAGGAGCGGGAGTGGGAAAGACCGTTCTTATTCAAGAGCTTATCCGAAATATTGCTCAGGAACACGGAGGCTATTCTTTGTTTGCCGGAGTGGGAGAAAGAACCCGAGAAGGAAACGATCTTTATCACGAAATGAAAGAATCGGGTGTTCTGGACAAAACCGCTTTGGTTTTTGGACAAATGAACGAGCCACCCGGAGCGCGTCAGAGAGTGGCTTTGTCGGCTCTCACAATGGCGGAATATTTTCGCGATCAAGAAGGAAAGGATGTTTTGCTTTTTATTGATAATATTTTCCGTTTCACTCAGGCTGGATCTGAAGTCTCAGCTCTTTTGGGACGCATTCCTTCAGCAGTAGGTTATCAGCCGACTTTGGCGGAAGAAATGGGAAAACTCCAAGAAAGAATTACCTCAACCAACAAAGGATCAATTACTTCAGTGCAAGCTGTCTATGTGCCAGCTGACGACCTAACCGATCCGGCTCCGGCCACTACTTTCGGACATCTTGATTCAACGGTGGTTTTGTCTCGGGCGCTTTCAGAATTGGCAATTTACCCGGCGGTTGATCCGTTGGATTCCAACTCAACTATTTTGGATCCGAATATTGTTGGCGAGGAACACTATCAAGTAGCGCGAGGAGTTCAAAAGGTTCTTCAAAGATACAAAGATCTGCAAGACATTATCGCTATTCTTGGAATGGAAGAATTGTCTGATGATGATAAAATAGTAGTGTCTAGAGCCAGAAAAATTCAGAAATTCTTGTCGCAACCTTTCTTTGTGGCTGAGCAATTTACCGGATCGGCTGGAAAATATGTGAAACTCACTGACACTATCCGAGGATTTAAGATGATTTTAGAAGGTGAATTGGATGATGTAGCTGAACAAGATTTCTATATGAAGGGGGATATTTCGGAAGTTCAGTTGGCTAAATAATCCTAAAATCGTTATGGATAAAAAAATAATTCAAATTAATATTATTACTCCGGAGAGAACAGTGATAAGCGGAGAATATTATCAAGCCACTTTGCCGGTGGCGAACGGTTTGGTGACGATTTTGCCCAATCATCGCTCCTATATCGCTTCGCTCAAGCCGGGAGAAGTGATTCTCAAAGAAGATTCCAAGGAAAAAAAAGAAAGCAGTCTTTTTATTTCAGGAGGCTTTATTGAATTTCACAACAACAAACTGGTGATTTTGTCGGATGAAGCGGAAAGAGCGGAAGAAATTGACATTGAAAAAGCGGAAGAAGCCAGAAAGAGAGCTGAGGAAGTTCAAAATCAGAAAAATGTTGATGATTCTGATTATGCTAGAGTGGCAGCAGTCTTGGAAAAGGAACTGGCCAGAATCGGAGTAGCAAGAAGATTTCGCAGTCGCCATTAAAAATAAATAATTGACAAATTTTGGTTAAAGAATAGAATGGTGATATGAAAATTCAAACAATCCAAAACAATAACAATAATAATGCTGGCGCAAGGTCGGTAGTTTTGGATTGCTAAAGTTCGTTTTAAAAAAGCAACCAACGCCGACTGAAAAGTCGGTTTTTTGTTTGCCAGAAGGAGGGAAAAATGAATCCAAGCGCAGTAAGAAAGAATCCGACTATAGTCTACTGCTCCGTTTGCAATCGTCCACTTGGTTGTGACCGGGGAACTTGTGAATTTTGTTCTAATGAACAAAGAAAAGAGTGTGGTACTGAAAATTATGGATCGATGAAGGATTACCGATATCCAAATTGCGAAGCCTGCAATCGGTAATTCTTTCCCCCGGAGTCGCCAAAAGGAGGCTCCGGGATTTTTCTTGAAAAAAAGCAATTTTTAGGATAAGATACTATTATGAGCAATAAATATAATCACAAGGAAATAGAAGCTAAATGGGCTAAAAAATGGATAGATGAGGCGATTTTTGTTCCAGACTTAGAAAAAGCTCAGAATCCTTATTATGCCTTATTTATGTTTCCTTATCCCAGTGCCGAAGGGCTTCACATTGGCAATTTTTACGCTTTCACTTGCGTGGATGTGATGGCAAAATATAAAAAGCTGAAAGGTTTTGATGTTTTTGAGCCGATCGGTTGGGATGCATTTGGAATTCACAGTGAAAATTATGCCTTGAAGATTGGCGAATCTCCGGAAAAAATGCTCAAGCGAACAGTGGCTAATTTTACCAAACAAATTCAAGCGGCGGGGCTTAGTTGCGATTGGACGCGCGAGCTTAATACTACTTTCCCGGAGTATTACAAATGGACACAGTGGATTTTTACCCAACTTTTTGAAAAAGGTTTGGCTTACCAAAAAGAAGCCTATTTGAATTGGTGTCCAAGTTGCAAAACAGTTTTGGCGGATGAGCAAATTGAAGGAGGGCAATGTGAGAGATGTAAAAGTATTCCTGAAAAAAGAAAAATGAAGCAGTGGTTTTTTAGAATTACTCATTATGCTGACCGATTACTTGATGGTCTGGAAGATATGGATTGGTCTGACATTACCAAAAGCGCTCAGAAAAATTGGATCGGAAAATCAGAAGGAGCTAAAATTAAATTTAAGGTGGCTGACAGTGCTCTAGAATTTGATATTTTTACAACGCGACCGGATACTCTTTTTGGTTGTACTTATTGTGTTTTAGCTCCAGAACATGACTTGATTTATAAAATTACAACAGAGGAGCAAAAGGAAGCAGTGGAAAAATATATCCAAGAATCAAGTGCTAAATCAGAACTAGAAAGAAAAGAGAATAAAGAAAAAAGTGGGGTTTTTACAGGGGCTTACGCAATTAATCCAGCTAATCAGAAAAAAGTTCCGATTTGGATTGCTGATTATGTTTTAGTTGGTTATGGATTTGGTGCAATTATGGCCGTTCCCGCCCATGATGAACGGGACTTTGAGTTTGCCAAAAAGTTTAATCTGGAAATAATAGAAGTTATTAATGGTGGAAATATCAAAAAGGAAGTTTTTGTAGGAGAAGGTAGTCTCATAAATTCTGATAAATTTTCCGGATTAACTTCCGAAGAAGCGAAAAAAGCTATTACGGAATTTGTTGGCGGAGAATTAGTTTCCAATTATAAACTACGCGACTGGTGCATCTCTCGTCAGCGTTATTGGGGACCGCCAGTGCCTGTGGTTTATTGTGAAAAATGCGGAGTAGTTTCCGTTCCCGAAAAAGATTTGCCGGTTCGTTTGCCGGAAATGAAAGAAGGATGGGAACCGGCTGGAGATGGACGAGGACCTTTGGCTAAGGTAAAAGATTTTATGGAAACGACTTGTCCTAAGTGTGGAGGGCGCGCCGAGCGAGAAGCTGATGTTATGGATAATTTTTTGGATTCAGCTTGGTATTTTTTCCGTTATATTTCTCCGCAAAAAGAAAATCGAATTTTTGATGAGAAGCTGGCGAAAAAATGGTTTCCGGTTGATTTTTATGTCGGAGGCAATGAACATGCCGTTTTGCATTTGATGTATACGCGTTTTATTACAATGGCATTGCACGACTTGGGACTGATTGATTTTGACAATCCTTTTAAAAAATTCAGGGCTAACGGGATGATTCTTAAGGATGGAAAGAAAATGAGCAAGTCCAAAGGTAATGTTATTAACCCCGAGGAATATGGAGAAAAAGTCGGTTATGATGCGCTCAAGAGTTACATACTGTTTTTGGGACCACTTAGCGAAGATAGAAGTTTCAGCGATGAAGGAATTATCGGAACGCGTCATTGGATGGATAGAATTTTTAATTTGTCCAAGAAAGTGCTTATTGAAAATGATGATGAAAAAGAGCTTTTGAAAAAACTTCACAAAACTATCAAGAAAATTGAAGAAGATATGGAGGAACAGAAATATAATACGGCCGTGGCTAAGCTTATGGAATTGACTAACGCTTTTAGCGGAACTACAAAAATATCCATCGGAACTTTCAAGAAATTTCTTATCATGGTTTCAGTTTTTCTTCCAGCGTTAGCTGAAGAGTTGTGGTCTGAACTTGGACATGAAACCAGTATCTTTCAAGAATCTTGGCCGGAATATGACAAAAATCTCATTCAAGATGAAGAAGTGGAAATGGTGATTCAAATCAATGGAAAAGTTAGAGATAAAATGACCGTTAGCGTAGAAATTTCCGAAGAAGAAGCCAAAAATAAGGCTATTTCAAGGGAAAAAATTAAAAATCAATTAGCAAACAAAGAGCTGAAAAAAGTAATTTTTGTTAGGGGCAAACTGGTTAATTTTGTAATCTAAAATCAAAAGTCAAAGTTGGGGTTATTTGATTTTTGCATTTTTATTTCCTTAGATGCAAGCACTTATTTTAGCCGCTGGAAAGGGGAAGCGAATGGGAAAATTGACAGCGCATGCGCCCAAACCGATGCTTCGGATCAAGGGGGTTCCGATTCTGGAATATAAAATCAAAGCGTTGCCCAAAAAAATCAACGAAGTGATTTTTGTGATCGGATATTATGGCGAAGAGATTATGCGTCATTTCAAACGAGAATTTGACGGACGAAAAATAACTTATGTCTTTCAGCCGATTTTGAATGGTACTGGCGGGGCGGTTTATGCTGCCAGAAGTGTTTTGGAAAAGAAATTTATGGTGATGATGGGAGACGATTTGTATTCAAAAAAAGATATTCAGGCAATGCTCAAGGATGATCTTTCAATTTTGGCCAAAGAAGTGGCGGACTCCAGTTTATTTGGAATTCTCAAAACTGACAAAAATGGTAATTTAGTTGATATTCTTGAAAAACCTCAAAGATGCAAAGAAAAATTGGCCAATGCGGCCGTTTATGTTCTAAATGAAAAATTTTTTGACTACGAACTGGTTTCAATTGGCAAGGGCGAATTCGGTTTGCCCCAAACAGTAGCTCAAATGAAAGATAAATATAAAATAAAAATTCAAAAAGCCAGTCATTGGCATCCAATCAACACCAAAGAAGATTTGATTTTGGCGGAAGAATTGATTCACCAGTTTATTTGAGATGAAAATAGAAAATAAAAACAAAATACAACCAGCCGGATTTTTTAGAAAACAATTGGGTCGTATCAGCTATGCCATTAGGAATCCTTTCAAAAGGACGGCTCATTTCAGCAAAGATTTGGGGCCGGGTCTTATTACTGGAGCGTCAGATGATGATCCGGGAGGAATCGGAACTTATTCTTCAGTGGGAGCTAAATTCGGATTTTCTCTTCTTTGGATGGCTGTCTGGCTTTTTCCTTTTATGCTGGCGGTTCAGGAAGTGTGTGCCAGAATTGGAATCGTAACCAATCAAGGATTGGCCGGAGTGCTTAAAAAACATTACAAAAAAAATGTTATTTTATTGGCGGTAGTTTTTTTACTAATTGCCAATATTGCCAATATTGGCGCTGACTTGGGGGCGATGGCAGCTTCTTTTGAAATGATAACCGGCATTCATTTTTATTTTGGTGCCGTTCTTTTTTCCGTTCTTATAATTTTACTTGAAATTTTTGTTCACTATCATTCTTATGTTAAATTTCTCAAATGGCTCACGCTTTCAGTTTTTGCTTATGTTCTAACTGGAATTATTGTTCAACCTGATTGGCGGGAAGTGTTGGAAAATTCTTTTGTTCCTCAAATTCATTTAACCAAAGATTACCTTTTTGCTATAATCGCTGTTTTTGGAACCACAATCACACCCTATCTTTTTTTCTGGCAAACTTCGGAGGAAGTGGAGGAAAATCATCTTTTGCGAGACGGAGCGAAAAAATGTTTAATTGAAAAAAAGGTTAAAAAAATGAGAAAAGATGTAAGTATCGGAATGGTTTTAGCAAATTTAGTTTTTTTCTTTATTATTGTGGCGACAGCTCAAACACTTTTTAAAAACGGAATAACTGATATTAAATCAGCCGAGCAAGCAGCTTTGGCTCTCAAACCTTTGGCTGGAAATTATGCTTTTTTGTTTTTTGCTTTGGGAATTATTGGAACGGGACTTTTGGCAGTGCCAATCTTGGCCGGATCAGGGGCTTATGCGCTTTCGGAAGTTTTTAATTGGAAAGAAGGTTTGGAACTTAAATTTTCTCGGGCGAAAGGTTTTTATGCGGTTATTATAGCTTCAATAATTTTCGGATTATTGTTGAATTTTTTTGGCATTAATCCAATTCAAGCTCTCTATTGGAGCGCTTTTTTGAACGGGATCATCGCTTTACCACTTCTAATTCTCATTATGGTGGTGGGGGATGATTCAAAAATTATGGGTAAACATCGTCATCCGGCTTGGGTCAAATTTTTCGGTTGGATGGCGGTATTTTTTATGGCACTCATAGTCTTGGCTTCAATTATATTTTCTTTAAGATAAATTTAACAAAAAAAACAGACACTTCAAAGTATCTGTTTTTTTATTGGCTTTGTAAAATAAAGGGAGTTAAATCTATTTATTAAGCCAATATCGGGGCGATTACAGGGAGTCGGACCCTGATTCTCGGTACCACAAACCGATGTCTTAACCGTTAGACGATAATCGCCATAAATAAAAATGCAAGACTATCACTTCAAAAGGTTAGCATAAAAAAATACAATTATCAAGATACTGATTTAATCCTCATTTTGTAGGTCTTTTTTGCGTCTTATGCTCAGCACAGTTTCCTGTCAATGTGCTCTTTTCAGTTGAGCCATAGTTCAAAGTGGTTGAAGAAACCATAATAAATCATCAGCAAAAAGGAAGTGGATTCGAGTCTTCTGGAAAAAATTTTTTTCAGATTTTTACGAATCCAAAATACGGACCTAGTGCAATTTACAAGAAACTAAGTCAAAAATCAGATATTAGACACTAACTACATCTGTCAGTTAACCGGAATCAGTAAAGCTACTTTTTACAATTACAAAAATCCTCAACAAAGATTTGAAGATAAACACGCTCATTTAAAAAGGAAAATAGAAAAAAATTCAAGAACAACTTAAAAAACTAGCTATGGAAGGTGGAACTTTTTAAATTTAGCAAATCATCATAGTAGCTGTTGACTTTTTGCAAAAAAGTAGTAAACTGGTATGCTTAGAGTAGTCGGCATATTAAATATAATAAGAACCGATAAGGTTCCTTAACAAAAAATACAAATCTCATGTAAATAGGAGGAGTATCCATGGATAAAGACACTAATAATAAAGGTAATATTTGCTTGCTTTTCGGATGTAGCATGTGTTGCAATCCTGTAAAAATCGACAGTAGAAGATTGATTGGTTTAGAAAGAGACAAACTTCCTTTTATAGAATTAGAAGGGATATTGGCTCCGGAATCAAATCCTGACACGATTAGGTTAAAACAGTATTACTGTACTAAATTCAACGCAGAAACAGGACTGTGTGGTGATTATGAAAATCGTCCTGCTATATGTCGCAATACGAAATGTCGTGCATTTGAAGTTATCAGCTATTTGGATAAGAAAAGAATAGTTGAAAAAATAAAAGAAGAACGATTCTTCGAAATAGGCATAGGAGGTTAGAAATGTTGAATTATTTAAAATTACAGGTGGCTAGATATTTCACACTGATGGCGTATAAAAAAGGCGACTGGCGTAAGGTTTTAATCAAAGAAAGCAACCAACCTCTTGTTGAAGTTCCCGGAGAGATGGCGTTTCCTTTTTATCACAATGTCTTGAAGGTCACGGATTCAGATAAGCTCTACCTTCGCGAGGAGGTTTTAGATAGAGTTCTGGTTGCTCGTACAAAATTAAGATCTCAGGGTTTTGATTTGATGGTATATGATGGATGGAGATCTATCGAGCTTCAAGAAAAACTCTTTTGGTTTTATATGAAATTGTTCACCGTGGAGAAGTTTAATCTCAAGGAAAAATTCGCCAACCTGACTTTAATAAAGGAGATAAAAGAGTGCTACGAAAGCCTTTCTCTTGATGTTAGGCAATTGCTTTTTGAGGCCAACAGAACTTATGTGAGCTGGCCAACGAGCAATTCGTCTTGTCCAAGTCCTCATGCTACGGGAGGCGCCGTTGATATTTGGTTGTATAAGGATTCCAAAGCTGTGAATCTGGGAGTGCCTTTTGACTGGATGGAAGAGGAAGCTGGAGCTTTTTATCATCTGAAAACTAATCGGAAAAAATTTTCCGGAAACGATGCCAAGATATGCCATAATCGAGAAAGGATGTTGCTTTCAATGTTGCAAGAAGAGTTCACTTGCTATGGTCCAGAAATATGGCATTTCAATTTCGGCAATCAGATGGATGCTCTTGTAAAGAAGGGGATTGCTTATTATTCGTATGTAGAGCCTTAATGGAGAACATTCTCATATAGGCTTAGTGGTCATCGTTTTTTTTGATGGCCACTTTATTTTTGGCTTAAGCCGTAGTTATTATTGCAATAATCACCAAATCAGGCTATCATTTACATAATAAATGTTTGATTTATATTTATGCGAAAAAAGAAAATCGCTGTCATTTTTGGCGGACCATCAGACGAGCATGAAGTGTCCTTAAAATCAGCGAGTCAAGTCATGAGTGCGCTGGACAGGAATAAATATGAAATTTTTTCAGTGGCAATCACTAAAAACGGCTACTGGCTAACAGGAGAAGAAGGAGAGAATTATATGAAAAACAATATCGGAAAAGCTGATCAGGAAGGCGGAGTGAAAGGTGTCGCAGAAACGGGAGAGCGCGGTAAATTTCCAGAAGAGTTTCCGAAAGTTGATCTGATCTTGCCGGTCATGCACGGTACTTTCGGAGAGGATGGCAATGTGCAAGGCGTTTTTGAGTTATTTGGTTTACCATATGCCTTTTCCGGCGTTTTAGCTAGCTCTCTTGCAATGAATAAAAAAAAAACCAAAATCATTGTTAAATCGGTAGGACTCAAAATTGCTAAAGATATGGTTGTTATAAAGGGTAAAAAATATAATACGGAAAAGATTATATCCAAACTCGGTCTTCCGATTGTCGTTAAACCTGGTGAGCTTGGTTCGTCTATTGGAATGAGTTTGGCCAACTCTAAAGAAGAATTGGAGTCCGGTATTAAAGAGGCTCTGAAATATGGGAGCGAAATCCTTTTGGAACAATTTGTGAAAGGGCGTGAACTAACCGTTACCGTTATGAGCGACAAAACTCCAAAGGCTCTTTCAGTCATCGAAATCATTCCTAAAGTTTCCGGATGGTTTAACTATAGAGCGAAATATGAAACTGGGGGATCACAAGAAGTTTGTCCAGCTGAAATTCCGGAAGAAGTGAGAAAGAAGATTCAGCGCTATGCAGTCAAAGCTTTTAAGGCAGTGGGGTGTTTAGATTTAGCTCGGGCTGATTTCATTTGGAGTGAAAGTGATGACAAATTATATTTTCTTGAAATTAACACTATTCCCGGTATGACCGCAACCAGCCTTGTGCCACAAGCTGCCAAGGCAGCTGGGATGGAGTTTCCGATTTTTCTGGACAAACTGATTAAAGGAGCGCTGAAGAGGCAAATAGGAAAAAAGTAGAATAAGTAAGGCATAATTTCAAAAAATTACTTTATAATCTAGAAATGAGAAATTATTAATTTTTAATGAACAAAAAACACCCTTTTTTCTTAGGTGCTCTCATAGAGTAGGCGCTACTTCACACTATAATTAAATCTATCTCCAATCTTGGAAAGTCATTGGTCGGATGGATTGGACCCAGGTAGCTGGTACCACAAACCAGTGTTCTACCATTGAACTATACCCGCCATGTTTTTCTCCGTGCCCTCACCAGGACTTGAACCTGGGACCGTTTGCTTAAGAGGCAACTGCTCTACCAACTGAGCTATAAGGGCGTACTTTTTATATTCTATTTTTTAGGAAATTTCTCCCAAATCCTTTCTTGAAATATTTTTCTCTTGCTATGGCTTTTTCCTTATTTTTGCAGGCTTCATAATAAACTAATTCTAGTGGCTTTCTGTTTTTTGTGGCGACTACTTTTCCCGAGTTATGTTTTTCCAGTCTATTTTTTAAATTACTGGTGAATCCTATATATAAATTATCATCTTTTTCACTTTTCAGTACATATGTATAAAAAAACATTTATTTTTTACTGCTCTACCCGTCCGCCATCGGCTGAGCCGAAGACGATGCCGGGCGGGCCAACTGAGCTATAAGGGCGTACTTTTTTCGTATTATTTAGTGCGCTGGGCAGGAATCGGACCTGCGACCAATAGCTTAGAAGGCTACTGCTCTATCCACTGAGCTACCAGCGCATTTTTAGCTTATTTTTTTGTCTTGGCACAACAGAAACAATATATCAAAAATAGAAGCAAAAGTCAATTAAAGACCGTGTTCTTTTTTATATTTTTTCCATTCATTATCTGACCAGCTTTTAGGTTTTTCCGTCAGAACATCTTCGGTGGTGGTTGGGTGAGGATATTTGTCGGGAGAATCATAGTTGCTTTTGAAAGTGCTTTCCATTGTTGAATTTCCGTTTTTGTCAAAAACTTTTTGGGTAAAAGAAGTTTTCATTGATCCGTCAGCGTTTTTTTCCAAAATGGTCGGACCGTCCACCTCAACTTTGCGTCCGTCGTCGGTGCCATAAAAATTGAAAGTCAATTCCGTTCCTTTGATTTCCGTTTGAATCAAGATGTAGCCCGGAGTATTGTTGACAAAGCGAAGATCAGGGCGGGGGACATAAACAGTGGCATCCATCCCTTGAGGATTGTAGTAAGAAACTGGATAAGCATGGTTCCTTCTGGCGGTGATTTCTAAGCCTGAATAGATGGCGGCCCGGAAAGCAGTGGTGGAAACTTGGCAAATTCCGCCTCCGAATTCCGGTTCAGTTTTATCTTTTTTAATAACCAGTTCGGGCAAATATCCGTGCTCTTCGTCAACCTCTCCTAAAATTTTTACAAAAGAAAATTCCTCATTAGGTTTTATGAGTAAACCGTCATATTTGGCGGTGGCGGTTTTAATGTTATGAATTCGGCTGTTGGTGGATCCGCGAAAGTTTGATTTTCCCTGTCCGATAAGAGTGGTGATTCCCATATTTTCAATTGAATCAATGCCTATTTCTGCTTCGGTTTCCGAAAAGGGTAATTCCAGGGTTGAATTTTCGGAAAACGGATTGGAATTTTCTTGGAAAAAATCCATTATTTTTTTCAAGCTTTTTTCTTTGTCAAGAGAGATTCCCTTTTTGCTGAGCGAAAACATAGAAACTTTGCCATCTTCTATTTTAAATTTGGCGTTTTTCGGTTCTTCATCCATTTCATTGGCCAATTTATCCAGAAAATTTTCAATTGCTTTTTGGTCAACATTCACTGAAGATATTTTTTTGATGTGGAGTTTTTGATTGGAAGAAAAAGTTAAATCGCAAATCGGAGATTGTAAATATTGGCATAAATTATTATTTTCTATCTCTGTCAAATAATCCAAATTAATGGTCAAATCAGTCTTATTGGAAAGCCAATTGGCAGTTTCTTGTTTTTTCAGGTTATAGACTTTCTCTTTTATTTTTAGTTGAATGTCAAAATATTTTTTAACAGATTGAGTTTCGGCACGACAAAAAGAAGCTTCAAAAAAAATTAAAGCCGAGGATAATAAAAAAACTGTGGTCAATTTTTTACCCATAAACAAATAATAGACTAAACTAAGGTTAAAATCAATATGCTGATGCGGAACGATTTCAAAAAAAATCCTTCTTTTCTGAGAAGGATTTTTTTGAAAAATTGATAATTTTATTTCTAGAAACCGCGAACCTGAATTTTTTTGGTTTTATTGATATCAGCTTTGGGGAGTCGGATAGTTAAGATCCCGTTTTTCATAGCTGCTTCTGACTTTTCCGGAATTACATCAACCGGCAAAATAACGGAACGGGAAAATCCTCCCCAATAACACTCTTGGTAGTAGTAGTTGTCATCAGTTACTTCTTCTTCATTTTTTCTTTCTCCTCGGATAGTAACCATATCATTGTTGATGCTCACATCCAAATCTTCGGGTTTGACTCCAGCAATGGTTGATTTGATGACAATTTCGCCTTCTGTTTGATAAACATCCAAGGTTAATTGTCCCTCGCTATCATCTTGAGATGATGATTCCAATCGTTCTTCTATGGAGTTGTTTCTTGGGTTTCGCATAAGCATTTGAGGGGTATCCTCTTCTTCAAAATAAGTATTGGTTTCAATGGTCCGATTATCTTCTTCAGGCTCCATTTCCAGTTTAGTTGAGCCGGTTAATCTTTCTAAAAAAGATTTTTTAACTTTAGTCATGGTTTTATATTACTGTTTATTTTATTCGCTTGCTTATATTATAAAGGATAACCCTTTCATTTTGCAAGTCGTTATTTATTGAAATAATCTATTATTAGGATATTGAAAGCCAGGTGAATAAGGACTAAAAAAAATAACAGCAAGAAATAGCCGGTTTTGGATTGAAGTCTTTTTTTAAAAATAATAACTCCAGTCAGTGTGGCTAAAAACAAATGAAATATTAGGGCCGGAATGTTTTCCCAAAAAACGCTTTCCCGGAAAGAAAAGGTTTTGAAAATTAATTCTCCGATTGAAAAACCCAATCCAACCAGCAAAGAAGAAGAAATGGCCTGGGAAAAGGTTGAATTTAAAGAGATATTTTTGAAAATAAAAAACAATTTAAAGAATTCTTCTATCAAGGCTAAAAAAGCCAAAAATACAATTGATCCCATGTCTAGCCGAAGAGAAACTTCTCTTTGCGTAATAATCAATAAAAAGGTTTCAAAAATGAGAACCACAAATGACGCAAGAAGTCCTTCCCAAAAAGGAGATGATGGTTTTTTCATAAATTTTGCAACTTTAAATCAGCTTTAATTTCCAAATTTTTCCAAGTTTCACTCAGTCCGTTTTTTTCCGAAGAACTCATTTTTTGGAAGCGAAAAAAAGCGGCGACGGCAATCATGGTCGCATTATCTCCGGTGTATTTTTTTTCCGGAGCCAGATAATTTATTTGAGGAAAATTGTCTCGGAGGCTTTTCTCCAAATTTTGACGAATTTCTTGATTAGCGCTAACGCCACCGGAAATTAATACTGTTTTTGGTTGGTATTTTTTGACGGCGGAAATAGTTTTGGAAATCAATACATCAGAAACGGCATTTTGAAATTCAAAAGCAACTTTTTGGATAAACATTTTTTCCTCAAGAAGAGAAGAATTTTTTTTAGTCAAATAGAGAACAGCCGTTTTGAGTCCGGAAAAAGAAAAATTAAGATCTTTGGAATTTATCATCGGGCGAGGAAAAGAAAAGTCAAAAACATCAGTTTTTGTTTTTTGGTCTGAATACTTTTCAGCTTCTTCTGCAATAATCGGTCCGCCAGGATAGCCTAAGCCTAAAATTCTGGCAACTTTGTCAAACGCTTCACCGACAGCATCGTCTTGGGTTTCTCCGATTATTTCGTATTTCAGATGTTCTTTCATTAAAATTAACTGGGTATGACCGCCGGAAATCACCAATGATATGGCTGGGAACTTAATTTTATCGGAACCGAAGTTTTGATTGATGAAATTTGCATAAATGTGTCCTTCAATGTGATGAATTCCCATAAGCGGTTTTTGCCAGACAAGAGCTAATGCTTTGGCGGCTTGGGCGCCAACAATCAAGGCTGGCATCAACCCGGGACCATTGGTTGTGGCCAGCAGATCAATTTCTTTCGGATTTTTTCCGGATTTTTCCAAGGCTTCCCGAATGACGGGAATAATGTTTTTAGTGTGTTCTCTGGCGGCCAAATTGGGGACCACTCCGCCCCATTTGGCATGAAGTTTGACTTGAGAGGAAACAATGTCCGATAGAACTGTTATTTGACCATTTTTTGCTTCTATCAGTGAAGCGGCTGTTTCGTCGCAAGAAGTTTCTATTCCTAAAATAAGCATAAATTCGGAGTTTGAAAAATATAATTTCATTATATGGGACAGAAAGAAACTCAGCAAGGCGAAATATTCAAAGGGAGGACTTGATTTATTTATCTTTTCTGTTATAATCTTTTATGTTATGCAAATTTGCCGCCATCGTCTAGCCCGGTCCAGGACGCCAGGTTTTCATCCTGGAAATCAGGGGTTCGAATCCCCTTGGCGGTACCAGATTAAAAGCGGGATAAATCCGCTTTTTATTTTTCGTTTATTTTTGCTAGAATATACAAATGATAGAAAAACTGGCAAACAAAAAAATTGTCAAAAGTGTATATAAAAAAGTTAAGGAAGTGAAGAGTGTTTTACTTTTCAATCCGCGGGAACTTTTTGACAAAGAAAGGGAATTGACTAACAAGCCTTTCTTTTTTCAAGGAACAAACAATGAAGCGGTGATTTTGGTTCACGGCTGGACTTCGGTTCCTTATGAAGTGCGGAGATTGGGAAAATATCTCAATGAAAACGGTTATACAGCTTCCGGACCGATGCTTCGGGGACACGGAACAGTACCTAGCGATCTTCGCAATGTTGAATGGAAAGATTGGGTTTTGGATATTGAAAACGAATACGAAAAATTAAAAAAAACTCACAAAAAAGTTTTTGTGGCCGGCACTTCAATCGGATCCAGTGTGGCGATTATGTTGGCTCAAAAAAATCCGGAAATTGCTGGATTGATTTTGATGGCGGCTCCTTTCCGGATAAAATTTGAACGAATAACGGTATTCTTTGGAAAATTAATGGGACTTTTCAAAGAATATAACAAAAAATATTATCCGCCGATGTTTGGTTCCAGGCGAACAATTACCAGAATAATTTCCTATCAAACTTATCCGATTAAAAGCGCCGTGGAAGCTTTTGAGTTGGTCAAAGAAGCTAGGAAATTTATTAGAAATATTACTCAACCGGTTTTCGTGATTCAATCATTGAGTGATCATGTTGTTTCCAAAGGAAGTCTTGTGGAAATATATAATCAAGTCGGTTCCGAGGTGAAAAGAAAAAAATATATCAAACGAGCTTACCATACTTTCATTTCAGATATTAAAAATGAAGAAGTTTTTGAGGATATTTTAAATTTCATTAAAGAAAATTAAAATGAAAATTGGTATTTTTACCAATAATTACCTTCCCAATCCTTATGGTGTTCCCGGTTCGGTGGAAACTTTTCGGAAAGAGTTTGAAAAAATGGGACACAAGGTCTTTGTTTTTGCGCCCGATTGGCCGGGATACAAGGATGAAAACAAAAATGTTTTTCGTTATCCGTCGCTGGATATTAAAATAAAATTCCGCTTTCCTTTGGCCATTCCTTATTCCAAAAAAATGGATGCTATTTTGGAAAATTTGGATCTGGATATTATTCATTCTCAGCATCCCAATTTGTTGGGGGCGGCGGCCGAAAAATGGGCGAGAAAAAAAAATATCCCGCTGGTTTTTACTTGGCACACTTTATATGATAAATATTCTCATTTTGTTCCATTCTTACCCAAAAAATTGGTAAATTATTGGACAATTAGAAATGCCAGGAATTATGCCAATTTGGCGGACAAGGTGATTGCTCCAACTGATTCAATCATTCCTATTCTTAGAAAATGGAAAGTTAAAAATGACATAATTGCCATTCCAACCGGAGTGGAGGAAGAAATTTTTTCCGACAAAAACAGAGAAAAAAGTCGGAGGAACTTCGGTTTTGAGGAGAAAAACATCGTTATTCTTTTGGTGAGCCGTTTGACGGAAGAAAAAAATGTCGGATTTGTTTTCAAGTCTTTAGTCAAAATACTAAAAAGCGACAGCCGAATAAAATTTTTAGTGGTTGGCGGGGGTTATCTCTTGGATAATCTTATAAATTGGACTAGACGAAAAAAATTAACCGGACAAATAATTTTTGTTGGAGAAAAAAAACGGACAGAAATTGCGGAGTATTATGCGGTGGCGGATATTTTTGTGTATGCTTCTCTGTCGGAAACGCAAGGCATGATTGTGACTGAAGCAATGTATGCTGGCTTGCCGGTGGTAGCGATTCGGGCAACAGGAATTTCTTCTTTGGTGGAGGATGGAAAAAACGGATTTTTAGTTCGGAAAAACAAGAAAGAGTTTATGCAAAAAGTTCAAAATTTGATTTTGGACAAAGAACTAAGAAAGAAAATGGGAGTATTGTCGTCGCACATTGCCCGAGAAAAATACACCGCTTCGGTTTGTGCCAAAAAAATGCTGGAAGTTTATGACGACTTGACAAAAATTAAAAAATAAACCAAAAACTATTCCAAATGAACTTGCTCTTCAAATTTTTTGAGAGCTTTTTTTATGGCGGGAAATTTTTTTAGTTCAGAATCTTCTTTTAAAATAATTTCCGCTTCTTCTCTAGCTAGTTTGACCAATTTCAAATTAGTGATGTTTTGCATGGAAACATCCGGCAGGCCGGATTGAATGGTGCCGAAAAATTGACCGGGACCGCGCAGTTCCAAGTCTTTTTCGGCAATTTTGAAACCATCAGCATTTTTTTCCAAGATTTTTAATCTTTGGCAAACTGTTGCCGACTCGGAATCAGAAAAAAGAAAACAATGTGATTTAAATTCACCTCGTCCGACCCGACCGCGAAATTGATGAAGCTGGGAAAGACCGAATCTCTCGGCATTTTCAATAATCATAATAGAAGCGTTTGGAATATCAACGCCTACTTCCACCACTGAAGTGGAAACCAAAATTTGAGTTTGATTGTTTTTGAATTTCTGCATAGTTTTTTCTTTTTCATCTGGTTTCATTTGGCCGTGAAGGAGTCCGAGTTTCAGTTCGGGAAAAATTTCTTTTGCCAATCTTTGGTGCTCGGCTTTGACGGATTTGGTGTTGGCTAGTGATTGAGAATCTTCAACTAAAGGCAAAATGATGAAAGCTTGGCGACCTTCCGCAATTTCCTTTCGCCCAAAAGCGTAAACCTGATTTCTTTGATGAGACGAAATTATTTTTGTTTCAACCGGTTTTCTATTTTTGGGCATTTCGTCCAAAACGGAAATATCCAAACTGCCGAAATAAGCAATTGAAAGACTGCGGGGAATGGGAGTGGCAGTCATAGTGAGAAGGTGCGGAACGCTTTTTTTGTTGCCGTCATCCATTTCCAAAGTTTCTTTTTGTAGGGTGGCTCTTTGGGCGACGCCGAAACGGTGTTGCTCATCAATAATGACGAGTGCCAAATTTTTGAAATGAACATCTTTTTGGATGAGAGCGTGGGTGCCAATGACAAATTTGATTTCTCCAGTTTTTATTTTTTTCAATAGATCCTCTCTTTTTTGGTAAGATTTCAGCGTGTCGTTTTTTTGGTTTGTTATTTTATAAGAACCGGAAAAAAGAGCAATGCTAAAGTCATAATTTTTAAATAGTCGGCAAAAACTTTCAAAATGTTGGCGAGCTAAAACTTCAGTTGGAGCCATCAGCGCTACTTGCAAATCATTTTTTAAGACGGGAAAAGCGGATGCTCCGGCTACAACGGTTTTTCCACTGCCAACATCACCGTTCAAAAGCCTGTTCATTGGAATTTTTTTCTTGAGATCGGAAAATATTTCTTGGATGGATTTTTTTTGAGCCGTTGTCAATGCAAATGGCAGACTTTGAATAAACTCTTGGATTTCTTTTTCTTTAATTTCAATAGCTACCGATTTTTTTTCTTGCCAAAGGTTTTTAATTTGAAGAGCTTTGACCTGAAGCAAAAACATTTCTTGAAAAGCTAGAGTTTTTTGAGCAATCAAAAGATGATCGGTTGAACTTGGAAAATGCAATTCCCGAATAGCTTTTCCCAAGGAAAAAAGATGAAACTTTTGATAAATTTCTTGAGGAACAATATCCGGAATTTCTTGAGTAAGCGAAAGGAAATTGGAAATTTGCCAGCGAAGCCATTTGGAAGTGAGACCCTTGGTTTCCTTGTAGATTGGAACCAAGCGGGCGGTATGCGTAGTGGCGCGAGCGGATCTTTCAAAGGCCGGACCGACCATTTGAAAAGTGCGACCCTTTTTTTCCAACTTTCCGGATAAGCGAATCGTTTTTCCTTCTTGAACAGTGGAAAGAATGAAGGGCTGGTTAAACCAAATAGCCTTGAGCATAACTGAATCGGAAGTTTCCAAAGAAGCTTCTATAATAGTCATTTTTCTTTTCCAAATCCGATTAATCTTTGTTTTTTGGACTGTTCCCGAAACAGTAATAGTTTCTCCGAGGTATTCTTCCGAAACTGGGACAATTTTAGAAAAGTCGTCATAGCGATTAGGAAAATACCAAAGCAAATCCTGAACGGTTTCAAGATTTTGTTTTTTGAGCAGTTTTGAATAATTCGGACTAACTGCGCCAAGATCGGTGAGTGGTGTTTCAAGCGTAATCTTCATGCTTTTAGTATAAAGGATTAGGGGAAACAGGGGAAATTTCCTTTTTTCTGATTTTTTGTATATAATGGGGTTTCCAATAATAATTTAATCAAATTGGATTTCTGGCTTTTGCTGGGAATGCAACTGAAACAATATGGCCAAAAAAAACCATTGCTATTGGAACGGAAAAATAACAACTGTGGACAAGATAAAAATTGATCCTTATGACATTGGAATCCTTCGTGGTTACGGAGTGTTTGATGTGATGTGTGCGAACGGCGAGAAACCTTTTTTAAGCAAGGAACATTTTGAACGATTTAGAAATTCAGCCAAAGAACTTGAACTCAAAGTGCCATTTTCATTTTCGGAATATGAGGGAATACTAAAAAATTTGCTCAAGCTTCATGGGCACAAAAAATCAACCATAAGAACAGTTCTGACAGGAGGAGTGAGTGAGAACGGTTTTTCTGTCGGAAAACAGACTTGCTATATTTTAATTGAAAGATTTTACAATCTTCCCGAAGAAATTTATACCAAGGGCGCTAAACTCATAACTCATGAGTTTTCCCGAAATCTTCCAAAATGCAAAATCACAAACTATGTGGAAGCGATTAAATTGCAAGATAAAAAAAATAAGCAAAAAGCTTTGGAAATTCTTTTTGTGAAAAACGGATTGGTTCTGGAAGCTTCCACTAGTAATATTTTTATGGTCAAAGATGGAAAAATTATCACTCCCAAAGACGGAATTCTTCATGGCATTACTCGGAATTTGGTTTTGAAATTGGCTAAGAAAAAATACCCGGTTGAAGAGCGGGAAGTTTCAATTGATGAGCTCAAAAAAGCTGATGAAATCTTTTTGACAGCTACCAATAAATTTGTAGTTCCGATTGTTAAGGTTGATTCTTGGAAAGTAGGGAATGGAAAAATCGGAAAAATTACTCAGGAAATGTTAGAAGAATTTGCTGAATTTGAAAAGAAATACTAGGTGTCCTTGGCAGGAATTGAACCTGCGACCTTTTGGACCGCAACCAAACGCTCTATCCACTGAGCTACAAGGACTTTTGTTTAATTTTTGTAATCCCAAGAGGCGCTCTACCCGCCTGCCATCGGCTGATGCCGAAGGCAATGCCGGGCAGGTCCACTGAGCTACAAGGACTTCTTGTGTCTCCTCCGCTTGTCTCGTCTGACAAATAACAAATACCACAAAACTAGAGAGAAAGCAAAAAAGAACGCAACAGCCGTTCTTTTTTGCTTTTAAACTAAATTCCAATAAATTTTTCCAAAGTGTCTATAAAGCTAGGTTCTTGCTCTATTTCAGGAATAAATTTGAGGAGAATTTCTCGGATTTGAACCGGATCTTGGTCATGAACCGGAATATGAACAAAGGGGAACATGCTTTTTTTGTTGTGAAGACTGATCACTTTTGTTTCTCCTGGTTCATAAAAAATCCAAAAAGAATCAATGTCTTCAAAGGCATAAAGTTCTTTTCCAGCCACAACTCCTTTTTTGGTAATGAAAAAATCCCAAATTTCCGGTTCTTTTTTGAGATACAAATAACCAACCAGCCCGATCAATATAAATGTAATGGCCATAATCGGACTGTTCATATAAACGGCATAACCGACAATGGCGGCAATTACAAGAGAGATATATTTGTACCAGCGATCATCTCGGCGAAAGGTCGGTTCATAATCCGGTGCTTGCCAATGCATCAGCGTATTTTTGGGAAAAGGTTTTTCTTTAGGTTGGAGCGATTCTTCCTCGGCAATCATTTTTCTTTTTTCCGCTTCCAAATCTTTTCGCAAAAATTCGCCCATTTTTTGATCGCGATCCAAATTTTTTTTGTGTCGTGAAATATTTCCTATATCCATTTTTTTAGCTTATTTTTCTTTTTTGATTTTAGCACGATTAATTGTTTATCCAAAATAGGTTATAATAAAAAAATAGCTTGGGTTTACAAATTGATTATTAAATGCTAAAATGCGAAAATTGGATTAGGGGAAGAGTGCCCGAGTGGTTTAAGGGAACAGTCTTGAAAACTGTCGAACCTGAAAGGGTTCCGTGAGTTCGAATCTCACCTCTTCCGCCGGAAAGAAAAAGTGAAGTTTTAAAAAATATATATTGGGAAGGTGGCTGAGTGGTTGAAAGCGGCACACTGCTAACGTGTTGACCTGTAAAAGGGTCCCAGGGTTCAAATCCCTGCCTTCCCGCCAGAAGTTTTATTAATATTATGGAGAATTTTCAAAACAAGGATGAAACAGACGAAAGAAAGTATAAAATGTTTAAAATGCCAGAATCTTCAAATATTAATCCTCCTCACAAAATTGAGAAAAGCATTAATGATTCTAAAAAATCATTTTATGAATTGGCTAAAAATAAGATAAGCTATTTTAGTCATCAAGAATTTTTGAGTTGGCTTTCCAGTATGATTGATGATGAAAATTGGAGCGAAAATTTTGCTGAAAGTCCGGCGCTTGGGTTAATAAATTTTAAAATCAGCCCAAAAGATGATTTTGAAAAATATATCACCAATCTTGAAATAGCCATTGATATTAGCAAGTTCTCTATAGACGGAGAAAATTATGAGGATTTGATTCCTTTCATTATTGAGCACGAGATAACGGAAGTATGGATAAGAGCAAAGAGGGGTTTTTTGGAAGAAAGGGAGGAAGAATTTACTCAAGAAATGAGAGAGAGGAATCATCAACTTGCTTTAAGGAGAGAATTTTTATTGGCAGAACAAGCTGGGAAAGCGGAAAAATTATTCAAATGGAGAATGCTGGTGTGTCCAGAAAAAGAAGATGAATATAGGTATGCTTGGGAAAAAGCAAAAAAAAGAGTAAATAATCCCGCCTAACGGCGGGTTTTTTGATATCAAACTTGGTTTTACTAAAGCCGTGTTTTGTTATAAGCTTAGGGTAGTTTTTGAGGGGGAGAATAAGTCTGAAAAGCTGAAAGTATTCAGGAATTAATTCAGTAATTTATAAAACAAAAATATGGCCAGAAGAATTCAAAGCGAGAATAATATTAGAAAATTAACCAAATCCGGTGGTGGGAAATCTATCGGGCTTACTTTGCCGAAAGATATGGTGGATGATTTAGGCTGGAAAGAAAAGCAAAAGGTTATTGTTAAGCGCGTTCGTGGAGGAGTAGTGATTAAGGATTGGAGGAAGTAAGGGAAATGGAAAAAGAGAAAGAAAAAATTTATCATTTTCTCTATAGGGAGTGGTTAAAATTACATGATCAGCTTTACGCTTATGATAAGTTCTTCCAAAACATTGAAATAAAAAGTAATCGATATAACTTTGGTTTTCAGCTCATACTTGATAATCTAACTAGAAGTATTGCGATAACTATAGATTTATTTTTTCAAAAAAGAAAAGACTGTTGGTCACTATATGCCATTGATTTAGAAGGCGCACGAAAGATTGATATTGATAATGCAAAAAAAGAAATGAAATTTTGCGTGATACTCCGCAATCAGCACATTGGTCATCTGTCGAAAAATATTATTCAGGAAGACAACTATCGATTTTTTAATCAGGCTGCATAAATAAGATAAGAGAGGTTTGGGATTCAGTTGGTGATATCCTATATAAAATAGGGAAGTCAAAAGAGAGTGGCCATGTTTATACGAAGGGTTTTGTTGGAATTAAAGATGGGATTAATTATATAGTAGATGATTTAAATAAATGATTCTATAGAAAATACTATTTAAGTGAATAAATATGAAAGGAATTATTTATATCATGACAACCGCGGTTTCTGGTTTAGTGAAGATTGGGAAAACCGGCAGTAATAATTTAAATCTATGAAATCCAAGAAGATAAAACAAATTGCGATTTTTGAGGGTAAGCAAATTCGCCGTCACTGGGACGAGGAAAAAGAGCTGTGGTATTTTTCGGTGATGGATATAATTCAAATATTGGCGCAAACTGATCGGCCAAGAAAATACTGGAATGACCTGAAAAATAAGCTGAAAAAGGAGGGAAGTGAGTTGTCCGAAAAAATCGGACAACTGAAAATGCAAGCCAGCGACGGCAAATTCTATCTGACTGATGTTTTGGATACGGAAAATGTTCTTCGCCTTATTCAATCCGTGCCTTCGCCAAAGGCTGAGCCTTTTAAGCTTTGGTTGGCTCGGGTTGGTTATGAAAGATTGGAGGAAACCGCTGATCCGGAATTGGCAATCAATCGCGCCTTGAAAACTTATCTACAAAAAGGCTATAGCCGAGAATGGATCAATCAAAGACTAAAGAGTATTGAAATTAGAAAATCTTTAACTGATGAATGGGAAATGCGTGGAGTGAAAGAAGGTTTGGATTTTGCTATATTAACCAATGAAATTACTAAAGCTTGGGCAGGACTCACAACAAAAGAGTATAAAAAATTAAAAGATTTGAAAAAAGAAAATTTGCGCGACAATATGACTAATTTGGAATTGGTATTGAATATGTTGGCGGAAACTGTCACGACTGAAATTTCGCAAAAACGCGAGCCGAAAAATTTTGAAGAAAACAGACAAACGGCGCGCGAAGGTGGCAGTGTGGCCGGTAATGCTAGAAAAGACATAGAGAAAAAAACTGGCAGAAAAGTTATAACCAAAAAGAATGCTAAGCAACTTAAATTAAACAGTAAGAAATAGCTACCAATGTAGCTGTTTTTGTTTAGTGATATAATAAAAAAATAGAACCATTCTGGGACGGTCATTAGCTTACTTAATTGGCAACAAATTCCTGAATTAATTCAGGAATTAATAAAACTTATGGCAAACAAAAAATTAACCGAAAAAGACATTCGCAAGCTGACTAAATCCGGCAACGGATCAATCGGATTGACTTTGCCGATTGAAGTTGTTCGTGAGCTTGGGTGGAAAGAGAAACAGAAAGTTGTCGTCAAGCGCGTCCGTGGGGGAGTGGTGATTAGGGATTGGAAGAAATGAAAAAGAGCTAGACTAAACTAGCTCTTTCCAGCGTTACAAAATATAACTATTTTCCCTGCTCGTTATATTTTGGTCGTAGCCGAGCAATTTCTCTTGCTTCTTGATTTTCAGCTTCAGACTCAGTAGATCATACCTCAAAACCGAAATGAGTCACATCTGGCCAATTGTCTTTTCGTATGTGATCCTGTAAACGACCCTTTATGCTTTCTCCTGACATTCCAACATAGTGGACGGGTGAAAGCGCGTTGACATTGTCTGTCTTTAATTTCCCGCAGTAATAAACTCCCATTGAATCAGGTGCGTTTCTCGAGACAGAATCATTGTTAAACGGAAAAGGTTCCCTGAATGATCCAATCATAATTTTATTGTAGGCCCTTGCCCCAGACTCCGGCAGGTTTATTAACTGGTTTCTGGGGAACCAGAAAAGTACTTCTAAGGTATAATTTTAGCAGGTTCTCGAAATAAGTCAAGATTTTTATCCTAAAATAAATAGTTTAAAAATGGCTTAAATAAAGACACTTGACAAGACTTTATAGTCATATATAATTAGATTAATGAGTAAATATCTTACTTCAAAACAGAAAAAAGTCCTTGAGTCAATATATGACGCTATTCAATCTTCTGGATTTCCGCCAACCTTGGCGGACTTGAAAGAGGAATTGGGTGTGTCTTCTAATCAATCGGTTTTGAATTTTCTGGAGATATTAGAAAGGAAGGAATGTATTAAGCGCGAGGATGGACAAGCGCGTGGAATTAAGATATTGCCTTTAGGGTATAAAGAAATAAACAGAAAACCTCTGGTTAGGGTTGCCGGAACAAGCGCGGGCGGACCATATATTGAATCTTATGTCGATGCTTTTACCAGTTGGATGCCGTTGTCTGATAAATTTTTATATAACGAAAATATTCAGCAGATAAAGGATGTTTTTATCATAAAGGTTAGCGGAGACTCTATGATCAACGCTGGCATCGATGACGGGGACAAATTATTAGTTAAGGAATCAAAAGAATACAAGAGCGGAGATATTGTCATTGCCAGGACGGATGAAGGAACAACTGTTAAACGCTTTATTGCTGAAGGCGGAAAGAGATATTTGAAACCGGAAAATCCAGCCTATGAAGCCAAGGTGATTATTCCGGAAGAAGTTGAATTCCAGGGAAAAGTAATTTTAAATCTTTCTAAAGTAGAGTAATAATATGGTAGATCAAAAAAAGACTAGCGAAATTTTGGGCAAGATATTTCATAATCCAGATATGCAATTTGGGCTTTCGGTTTTTGAAGGAATTACTATTGAAGAAGTTATTCGCTTTTCGGAAAAAGAAGGAAAATATTATCTTGAATGTTTAAAAAGAAAAAAAAGTATCCAAGCTAAACCGGAAGAAATTGTTCGCCAACTTATGATATATAAGCTGGTTAATTTTTATAAATATCCCCTAGATCGACTGGATGTTGAGGTAGATGTTCAATTTGGAAGAGAGATTGGATCTAAAAGGGCGGACATTGTAATTTATCGGGAAGACGGAAAAACTCCATACCTTGTGGTTGAGGTCAAAAAACCTGATGTAAAAGATGGACTAGGGCAGCTCAAGAGCTACGCTAATGCGACTGGCGCGCCGATCCTGATTCTAACGGACGGAAAAATTCAAAATAATATTCTCCGAACCGATCCTAACCTTTTTGAAGATTTGCCGGAAATTCCCAAATTCAATGAAACGGTGGAGGATGTTAGAACAAAAAAGCTTACTTATGACGACTTGGATGAAATCCCAAATCTGCAGCAACTGGTCTATGATCTGCAGGAAGTCGTTCTGGCTAATAGTGGCGTTAATTCTTTTGATGAAATTTTCAAACTTATCTATGCCAAGCTCTATGATGATATTCGGACTCCAAGAAATGAAAATAGAAGGTTTAGGGTAATCGCTGGAGCTACCAACAAAGAAAATCTCAATAATATTGAACGTCTTTTCGAAGATGCCAAAAGAGAGTGGCGGGAAGTTTTCAAGGCAAATGATGAATTGGAGATTCCAGAAAATGTTGTTGTGCCGGCAGTTTCTCTTCTTCAAAAATACCGCCTGTTTGGATCAAATCTTCAAGTGATTGACGATGCTTTTGAATATTTAATCAATCTGGATGCCAAAGGAGAAAAGGGCCAATATTTCACACCACGCCATGTTATTGATATGGCCGTCAAGATGCTTGCTCCAACTTCCAATGATTATATTATCGACACGGCAGCCGGAAGCTGTGGTTTTTTGCTTCATGCCATGCAATATGTTTGGAAAAGGGAAATTACCAAAGAAAAATATGGCGAGCGCTACGATGTGGAACGCAAAGACTATGCCGAAAAACGTTTGTTTGGAATCGATTTTGATCCTCGCAGTGTTAAAATCGGAAAAGCCATGATGCTGATTGCTGGAGACGGAAAAACTAATGTGACTTATGCCAATTCACTCGACAGCGAAGTTTGGAATGAAGAGGCCAAAGCTAAATTCCGGCCATTTCTTAGAAAATTAAAAGATCCGGAAGAAGACAGAAGAAATCAGGAGAAAATGACAGACTTTGATTTTGATATAGTCATCACTAATCCGCCATTTGCCGGAGAAATCAAAGGGGTACTTCTCAATCGATATGACCTGGGCTTTAAGTGGGACAAAGATTTTCAAAAAACCAATAAGCATCAAAACAAGGTTTCTCGCGATGTTCTTTTTATTGAAAGAGACTTGAATTTTCTAAAACCGGGCGGAAGAATGGCCATTGTTTTGCCGCAAGGAATCCTGAATAATACTCAAATGGAATATGTGCGCCGTTTCTTTCTGGACAAAGCCAGGCTTTTGGCAGTCGTTGGACTTCATGGAAACACTTTCAAGCCGCATACCGGGACAAAAACAAGCGTGTTGTTTTTGCAAAAATGGAATGATGATCCGAAGGCCGGACCGCTTTGTCCAAAAGTAGATGACTATCCGATTTTTATGGCGGTTTCAAAGAGAGGCGGAAAAGATACTTCGGGGGATTATGTCTACAAGAAAGACAAGGATGGAAATGTGATGTTTGACCCGAATGGAAAGAAAATCATTGATCATGATCTGGAAGAAATCGCGGAAGAGTTTTTGAGGTTTATGAAAAAATAAATATTATGCATGACCAAGAAAAACAAAATAAAAATGCAGTCTATGTTTTTGTTGACGCTTCCAATCTTTGGCAAGCTCAAAAGACGAAGGGGAGACTTTTTGATTTAGAAAAATTAAGAAACTACCTTAAAAACAAATTTGAGTCAACCGAAATAAAAGTATTTTATTATACTGCTTATCCGGCCGAAGGAACTCGTGATTATAGCACGGATGGAAAGCATAAGTTTTTTACATTCCTGAAGAAGGGTTTGGGTTTTGTTGTTAGAAAAAAGGAACTGAAACGCATTTCGATAGTTACGGATAACGGACAGGCTATCGAGGAAAAGGGAAACATGGATGTTGAAATGACAATAGATGCAATGCACCATATAAAGAAATATGATACTGCGATATTATTCAGTGGAGATTCGGATTTTTTAGCATTGGTAACTTATTTAAAAAATAGGGGCAAGAAGGTATATATTTTTTCTTCAGAAAACAACGCTTCTCGGGAATTGAAAACCGGTGGCGACGGATATTTTGATGTATTGAAAATTGAAGAAGATGTTTGGGGGAAGGAGTTGAGATACAGATCTGAAAAGAAATAAAACAGCCCTCCGCAAGGAGGACTGCTCTTGGATGTAATACCCTTTCAGTCTATGTTGACCGAAAGACATTGTAAGTATAGCAGTTTCTGATAGATTGTCAATAGTCGCTATACTCACCAATAATACGCTTTAATCAAGGATAATATTTTTAAAAATGAAGGAAGTCATTGGAAAATTACAAATTAATAAATTTTACATCTTTATTTATTTGGGAATTTTTTTGATGTTTATTTCTGTTCAGTATGACATTTCTTTTCTTGAAAATAAAAATTTGTTCGGTTTATCAATGGGGGTGACTATTATGGGACTTTCAATTTTGTTGGGTAAAAGAAAAGACTCTTTACCCACTCCTAGCGGAATTTTTAGCTATGAGACAACATATTTTGGAAAGTTTCTATGGGGAATGTTTTTGTTTGGTTTAATAGTTTCAGCTTATTTTATGATTAAAATTATAGTTAAAATTTTATAAAGGAATATGTGGGATATAATATCCAAAATACTGAATGGCATATTGGGACTGATGACTGTCTATTTGTATTTAGAAAATAGAAAATTAAAGGGCCTTGAAATTGATAAGGAAATAGAAATAAAGAGAATAGAAATAGCAGAATTAAAAAATGAATATTTGAAAGATCAAGAAAATATTAAGGCGGATATGGCTAGAAGAGGCCTAACTTTTTCTGGCATCAGAACAAAAATCGAGAATGTCTTAAGGGTAAAATATGATAATAAAATAGATAAAAAGAAGGCAGAGTTAACATATCTCGAAAAACTTAAAAAATATAAGTGGATTTTTAGCAAATAAAATGATAACTTTTTCAATAATCCAAAAATCTCAACTTGAAGGCGCGATGCGATTGGATGCTGAATATTATCAGCCAGAGTATTTAGATGTGGAAAATCAAATAAAAAAAAATAAATTCGAAACAATAAAAAATATATCAGAAAAAGTTTTTAGCGGTCCATTTGGCTCTACCCTGAAAAGCGAATCATATCAAAGCGACGGCATCCCATTTATTCGCATTGGTGATATTTCGGACATTTTTATTGATAAAGATAATTTAGTTTATATTTCAGAGGAAGAAAATAAAAGAATTTATAGCACCCATTTGAATATTGGAGATATCGTTCTATCAAAAATTGCTACAATTGGCAGGCTGTCTGTTATTGATGATAGCTTCGGGGAAGTTAATATAAGCGAAAATAATATTGGAATAAGATTGCAAAATTTAAACAATAAAATAAAATCTTTCATTTTATTTTTTCTATTAAGCAAGTTTGGTCAGGCGCAAATTTTTAGAAAAGCTAGTGGAAATATCCAATTAAAGTTAAATGTTTTAGATATAGAGAGTTTAATTGTGCCATTAAGCGAAAGTGCAAAGTATGATATTTTTGAAGATTTATATTCTGAAATTGTAAATGAAAAAAGAAAGTCTATTAGCTTTTATCAACGAGCCGAAAGGCTACTCTTGAAAGAATTGAATTTAGAAAATTCTGATGCGGGGGAAAATTTATCAACGATTGTAAATTTTTCGGATGTCTTGGGTGCAGAGCGGATAGATGCGGAATATTTTCAAAAAAAATATGAGAAACTATTTTTGAAAATCAAATCTCAAAATTTCAAAAAACTGAGCGATTTGGTTTCTGTGAGAAAAGGGATTGAGGTTGGAGCGGAAGAATATCAGGAAGAAGGCAAAGTTTTTATTCGAGTTAGTAGTATGACAAAATTTGGGGTGGTTGAAAGTGATCAAAAATACTTGAGCGATAAGCTATATGATGAGTTAAAAAATAATTTTGAGCCGAAAAAAGGCGAAATCCTTTTAACCAAGGATGCGACGCCAGGGATTGCTTACGTTCTCAAAGAAGATATCCAAGGTATTATTTCTGGCGGAACTTTGCGGTTAAAATTAAAAGATGATGATGTCGAAGCAGAATATTTGGCACTATGTCTAAATTCTTTGGTCGGACAAATGCAGGCTGAACGAGATGCTGGCGGGTCGGTCATTGCTCACTGGAAACCGGAGCAAATTAAAAATGTCGTTGTTCCAATTTTGCCAAAAGAAATTCAAGAAAAAATTGCCAATCTTGTGCAGAAGTCACATGGAGCGCGCAGGAAAGCCAAAGAATTATTAGAAGAAGCCAAAAGAAAAGTTGAAGAGATGATTGAGAAAGGGGGTGAAAGGGTATGACATGGAAGCTGATAAAAGATCCCAATGGTCCGCTTGTGATTCCAAAAATTAAAATTCCTAGAGGTCCAAGAGGGCCTCGTATCCCAAGAATTCCGGAAATCAAACCACCAAAACCACCAGCACCTCCTGGATATAAATATGTTTGGCGGAGAAGTAAGTAAAAGGTTATTGGGAAACTGCGACTCGACAGATAGGGTCCGATCGGTAGGAGATACGAAAGCCATAAAAAGTTATTAGAAATCCGGCGACACTGAGAAGATGATCTAAAGGCGCGACCTTCCACAAATACAATCGCTAAACGCGGTTGTTTTTGTTTAGTGATATAATAAAAAAATAGAACCATTCTGGGACGGTCATTAGCTTACTTAATTGGCAACAAATTCCCGAATTAATTCAGGAATAAATCATCTGTAAAAATGCATAAAAACAAGCACTTGCAAAATTTTTAAATGAGAATATAATCTATCATTGTGAGCCAAGTGCCTTAATAGTTTGAAATATAGAATCACCAGCGTTTGTTAGTGCACGCGGTGTTTTGTTTTTCTGGCAATTTATAGTTACCGGTTAACCAGCCCAAAAGGCTGGACTTTATTTTTAATTAACAAAATTTACGGCTATGTTTTTTACAAAAAAGTCAGTCAGGATGTACCTAAAAAATGATTTGAAAGCAGATTTGATTGCAGGGATAGTTGTTGGTTTGGTGGCTTTGCCACTATCTATCGCCTTTGCCATTGCTTCGGGAGTAAGCGCTGAGCAAGGACTTTATACAGCAATAATTGCCGGTGGAATCATTGCTGTTTTTTCGGGTTCAAAATATCAAGTGTCCGGACCAACGGGAGCATTTATTGTGATCTTATTGAGTATTGTTAATAAATTTGGAGTGGAAGGATTGTTGATGACAGGATTTATGGCGGGTATCATATTGATTTTGATGGGTGCTTTTAAGTTCGGATCAATCATTAAATATATCCCATATCCCGTTACCGTTGGATTTACTTCTGGTATTGCAGTAATAATATTTTCTGGTCAGATAAAAAATTTCCTCGGTTTGGATTTTGAAGGCAAGCGCCCGCTTGATTTTATTGATACGGTCAAAATGATTTTTGAAAGTTTTGAACGAGGCATAACCTTGCCAGCCATAGTTGTTGGTTTGGTTACTTTGGCAGTTTTTTTCATTTGGAAAAAATACAATAAAAAATTTCCGCCGGCACCCGTAGCTCTTTTGGGGGGAATTGTCGCTAGTCTTTTTTTTGCTGGCAAAATTCCGATTGTAGGGGATATTCCAGCCGGTCTGCCGTCTTTTCATATGTTGGATTTCAATTTTGAAAATATGAAGCTTCTTTTGCCTTCGGCTTTTACGGTAGCTATGCTGGGCGCAATTGAGTCTTTGCTTTCTGCAGTAGTGGCAGATGGTATGACCGGAACAAAACATAATTCAAACAAAGAATTGATTGCGCAAGGAATTGGCAATGTGGTGGTGCCTTTTTTTGGAGGAATTCCGGCGACAGGAGCGATAGCAAGAACTGCCACAAACATTAAAAACGGAGCAAGAACCAGAATAGCCGGAATCATCCACGCTTTTGTTTTGCTTCTGATTATTTTAATTTTTGCTCGCTATGCTAAAGTTATTCCATTGTCTGCCTTGGCTGCGATTTTACTTATTGTGGCTTATAATATGGCTGAAATTGATCATTTCAAAAAACTGATGAAAGCTCCCCGACGCGATGTCATTGTTTTGCTTGCGACTTTTCTTTTGACAGTTTTTGCGGATTTGACTGTGGCAGTGGGAGTTGGGGTTGTGATGGCGGCATTGTTGTTTGTTAAACGCGTGAGTGATATCCGAGTGATCAGTTTGGAAGATAATGTAAAAATTGGCAGTGAGGGAAGTAAAAAATTGCATGCCAGTATCAGTAATTTTCCGCAAATTTCTTTGTATGAAATAAATGGACCAATGTTTTTCGGCGCCGCCAGTGTGATGCAGGAGCGTATGGGATATTCTCAAGACGGAGTTTTGATTATTCGTATGAAACATGTAGATGAAATTGATGCGACAGCTATGCACGCTTTGGAACTTTTAATTGACGAAGTGCTTGCGAATGGCGGAAAAATTATTTTAGCCACTATGCAAAAAAATGTTTTTAGAAATTTGAAGAAGAACGGAATTATTGATCTTTTGGGGGGAGAAAAATTTGTTGCTAAAAGCAGTACGGAAGCAATTGCAATGGCCAAAGAAATGCTTGAAAAAAAATGTTAATATTGTAAGCTTAAGATAAATTCAGGAATAAATTCAGTAATTTAATTGTGGCAAGGGTGATGATTAGGACAACGAAACATATTCAAATATAATTTTATTTCAAAATGGAAAAAACTTCTATTGCAATAATCCTTTTATCTTGTCTTTCTGTTGTCTCCACAATCATTGGAGTGGGGCTGGCTTTCTTTTTCAAAAAAAGCGTTAAGGGAATAGTTATTGGCATTGGTTTTTCGGTCGGCATTATGCTTCTAATTTCTTTTTTTGAGCTAATTCCCGAGTCATTGGAAGCATCTGGATTGGTCAAGACATTTTTGGGTTTATTTTTAGGAGTGTTCTTTATTGGAATTTTAAACTTGATAATTCCTCATACTCATTTAGTCAAAGAGAATGAAGGAAGGAAAAGAACTCTGATTAAAACTGCCTATTTGATTGTTATCGGGTTGATTTTACATGATTTTCCGGAAGGATTCGCTATGGCTACTTCTTACATTCATTCTTCTTCTTTGGGAATCTTGGTGGCATTGGCGATTGCTATTCACAATATTCCCGAAGAATTTGCTATGGCGGTACCACTTTTATTGGCAAAGAAAAAAGAGTTGGTCCTGAAGGCGGCCTTTCTTTCAGCTTTGGCCGAACCAGCAGGAGCCGTTCTGGGTTTGGCTACTTTAGAATTTTTTCCTAGTTTAAACTCTTTTTTTATGGCTTTTGCGGCAGGGGCGATGATTTTTGTTTCTTTGCATGAATTGTTTCCTATGGCTCATAAATATGGAAAGATTCCATTATTCATTTTAGGACTATTTCTCAGTGTTCTTGTGCATGTTGGTTTGACGATGTTGGTTTAGAAAAGGATAGATTCCGAAAGATTATATTTGTAATTTTTGATTTTGCTCGGAAATTAAGATAAAATAGGAAATATTCAAAACATAAGCGAAGTTGGTATTTTTTTGGAAAGATATAGGA
This sequence comes from uncultured Bdellovibrionales bacterium, assembly GCA_964538685.1. Lineage (GTDB taxonomy): Bacteria > Patescibacteriota > Minisyncoccia > Moranbacterales > UBA2206 > CAZIFD01. The sequence goes on along the minus strand of CAZIFD010000003.1, from coordinate 25,098 downwards.
CTTACAATTTTGCTTCAATTTTTGTTTTATGGGCGTTTGTTTAAGTTTCAAAAATGAGAAGAAACAATTTTATTAAGCTCATAATTTCTTTGCTGATTCCGCAACTGGCAGGGGGAATCGGTAGTTTTTTTACGGTCGGTTCGGTTAAAGATTGGTATCCGGTGCTAATTAAGCCGGCTCTCAATCCGCCGAGCTGGGTTTTTGGTCCAGTCTGGACAACATTGTTTCTTTTGATGGGCTATGCGTTATATCTGGTCTGGGTAAGCGAAAGCGGAAAAAACAAACGCTTGGCCTATTGGGCTTTTGGAGTTCAAATGTTTTTGAATATGCTTTGGTCCATTATTTTTTTTGGATTGCATAGTCCAGGTGGCGCGCTTTTGGAAATGATTTTTCTTTGGCTCGCTATTTTTGGCACAATCATTGCTTTTGCAAAAATATCAAAATTAGCTTCTTGGCTACTGGTACCATATATTTTGTGGGTTAGTTTCGCTGGCTACCTAAATTATTCAATTTGGATGCTCAATTTATGAAAATACTGATTGTTTATGCTCATCCCAAAACAAAAGGACATTGTCCAAAAATTTTGGAAAAAACCATAGAAGAACTTGTGGCAAGAAATATTCCCTATGAGGTTTTGGATTTGTATAAAATGAATTATGATCCAATTTTGCGAGAAGACGAACATTACACTTCCGGAAATAGAAATATATCTGCAGAAAATTTATCTATTCAAAAGAAAATAATCGGAAGCAATCATTTCATCTTTATTTATCCGATTTGGTGGGGAGCGATGCCGGCGATTCTCAAGGGCTTCTTTGATAGAATTATTACTCCTGGATTTGGATATAGATACGAAAATGTTTTACCCAAAAAACTTCTTAAGGGCAAAAAAGCGATAGTAATAATGACCAGCGGAGGACCGATTTGGTATTCTTATTTACGAGGCAATCGTCCCAAGAAAAATATTAAAAATGATATTTTGGAATTTTGCGGGATAAAAACAAAAGTTTATCAAATTGGTAAATGCAGAAAGTTGGATGACGAAAAGATTTCAAAGCTGAACAAGGTTGTTCAAAAAGCCGTTTGGCATCTTGTTGGAAAGAGTTTTTTGCTGTAAATTAAAAAAAATGATATAAAAATTGACGGTCATATATTTGAAGCTGGAATCAAAAAATAAAAATAATTAGCATAAATTAAAAATATGGAAAATAATTTTGAATCTTGTCCGGAGTTATCGCGCAAAGAATTATGTGCCAAAGAAGTAGAAAAAAGAAAAAGGGATTGGTTTGAGCATATTGATTTGTCGGAAATTGATGATAATTTAAAAAAGCAAATAAAAGAAATTTTTGAGGAAATGATAGATAAGTTTGAAAAAAATGAACTTGATGAAGGATATAGATTTAACAGAGAATATAGATTTGACAGTCTTATTTATAATTATTTGCATCAACTGGCGGATGTATTTAAAAAGAATAATCTAATAAAAAATGAATTATTTCTAAATTTACGAGCGGATATTTGGGATTTTCATAAAGTAATAAGTGGATTGAAATAATAGAGCGAGTATTCTATTGTTCTGCCAATTGTGGTTTGTTTTCTGAAAAAAGATGCTTTTTGCATCTTTTTTATTTTTGTTTCGTAAACATTAAGGCGCAAGATTTTTGTGCCTTAATCAATCTATTTTCTTGAAATTGGCAGGATTTCCTGCTTTTTCAGGAAACATAAAAAAATGAATATCAATAACGATATTAAAAACAATAAAAAATTGCTCATAGCTTTAGCCGGAGGAGTGATAATTGTTTTGGTTGGCGGATTGGCTTTTGTGGGTGGAGCCAGCTTGGGAAGAAGAAGTTTTCCGGCTAATCCGCAAGGTCAATTTTTTCAGGGTCAAGGAAATAATTTTGACGGAAAAGGAAAATTCAACAGTGATAATGATCAAGAAATGGGGCGAAAAGACGGTAGTGGTCAGCGAATGAATTCCGGCAAAGGACTTCAAGATGGAACCGGACCTAATTGTAATTTGGAAAAAACAATTGAAGGAAAGATTGTTTCTAAGGACGGTCAGAGTTTCACTATTGAAACTCAAGACGGAACCAAAACCATAGTTCTTTCCGATTCAACAGTGGTGGAAAAAATAGTTTCTCAAAGCGCCAATGATTTGGCGGTAGATGGTCAAATTGTGGTGAGCGCCGATTCGGTGAGTTCTGATTCAATTACAGCTAAAACCATTAAAATTAAATAATTTAATTAAAAAACAATGAAGAAAAAACTATTGGCAATTTCCGGGCTTCTTCTGTTTGTTTTGGTGCTTTCCGGTTGTGGAAAAGCTGAACAAAAACAAAATCAGGAGCAAACTCAGGAGGCCAATCAGGTTCAGCAATCAGAAACCGGAAGCGGAAACCAAGAAAAAAAACAAGGTGATGCCAAAGGGAATGGTCCCGGCGGTGCTTCGGGAGTTCAATCCGAAGAAGCTAAAACAGCTTGTACGGACAAATCCGAAGGAGACAATTGTTCTTTTTCTATGACTCCGCCTAACGAAGATGAAGCTCGGGAGATAAGCGGAACTTGTGAAAAAAATCCTCAATCTGACGCCTTGGCTTGCCGACCGGGAAGACCGGAAAATGCGGAAAGTGAATAGGGGAGATAGATTCCAACCAAAAAACAGCTCCTTGATTGGAGCTGTTTTTGATTTCAAATTTAATTACTATTCCTCTTCTTTTTTTACGAAAGTGGCAAAGAGAGTTGGAACCAAGAAAAGAGTAAGGAAAGAAGAAAGCATTAAACCGAAAATGATGGCGCTTCCTAATCCTCGCCAAGTTTCATTGGAAAGGGTAATGGGCAAAATTCCAAAGATAGTACAAATAGAAGTAATAAAAATAGCTTCAATTCTGGATTTTCCGGCATCAATTACAGATTCAAAAAACGGAATACCGAATTTGATGTTTAGGTTTATCTTATCAATAAGAATGATAGCGTTTTTTACTACGATTCCAAAAAGAGCCAAAATTCCGATAAGCGTCGGGAAACTCAAGGTAATTCCAAAAATTGCCATACCGATGAAAGTTCCAATAAGAGAAAGTGGCATAGTGATGAGAACAATAATGGATTTTCGGAATGAGTTAAACTGAATCACCATTGTAGCGATAATCAAAATAGCGGCGATAGCCATAGCACGAATAATGGAAGCGACTGATTCATTGTTTTGTTCCGTTTCGCCTCCATATTTGATAGTATAACCTTCAGGGAAAATATATTCCCGAGCAAGTTTTTTCTGGAACTCTGCTACTACTTCCGTTCCACGCGCATCACCCGAAACTCCGGCAGTTAAAATTTCCACTCTTCTTTGATCAACCCGACTGATGGTTTCAACGGACGGTTTAAGTTCAATTTTGGCAACATCTTTCAGGAAAACACTTTGATTTTTTGAATTTAATATTTGAAGATTTTGAATGGCTTCCAGGTTGGGAAGTTTGTCTTCTTGAAAAGTAGCGTTGATGTTAATTTCTTTGTTTTCCCTGATGACAGTTGAAACTTCTGTTCCGGAAATAGCCATTCGGAGAGTTGATCCAACTGTGGCCGCATTCAAGTTGTAAAGTTCCATTTTAGCGTGATCAAGAGTGAAAGTATATTCGGCCGGAGCATTTTTAAGAGAAACATCTATATCAACTACACCCGGAATGGAGGCAAGAATTTTTTTAAGATCCGTGGTAATTTTATCCAAGGTATCCAAATCATCTCCGATTATTCTGGCTTCAAAAGAGGATCCAGAAGGGGGTCCGCCAGATTGGGATTCAACAGTCACCTTAGCTTCTTTGATGGAAGACAAAGCTTCTCTCAATTTATCGGCCAGAGCGTAGGAAGTGATGTTTCTTTCTTCTTTAGGTTTTAAGGTTAGAGTGAAAGATGCTTTGTGAGAAGCTCCGTCAGATTTTCCAATTACAGTTGAAAAGTTGATAATTTCCGGATAAGTCAAAAGTTTTTCTTCCACTTGGGCGGTTATTTGATTGGTAATATCCAATCTGGTTCCAATAGGTGCTTCCAGATTGATATAAATATTTTCTTGATCGGAAGGAGAAAAAAATTCCGAAGGAACAATTCCAAAAATCGGCAAAAGAATAGAGAAAATAAAAAGTCCGGTTGTGGCTCCGATAAAAGCCAGGCGCCTTTTTTTGGTGTGAAGAATTTTTCGCAAATATTTTTCATAAATCGGAATAATGCGATCAAAATGAACAATTCCGTGAATCAGTTTTTGTCCGAAACCAGCTTCTTCTCTTTGACCTTGTTTTTTCAGTTTTTCTTTGATGAGTTTATCATCTTTCCATTCCCTTTTGGCAAGAGCTTGATTGTTCTCCAGCTTCTTTTTTCCATTTTTCTTAAAAAACCAAAAGAGCAACAAAATTCCGGTTGCTAATGCCGGAACGGAAAAAATTATTCCCCAAACCGATTTTTGGGCGAAAGACAAAAGTGAAACTCCAAAAAGTATGATCACAAAAGAAAAGAAAGATTTTTTAGTCAGACGCACTCTTTCCAAAACTGCGGCGAGAGGATGATTAACCATAAGAGCAACAAGCAAAGAAGCGATGAGAGTTACAGAAACGGTAATTGGAATAGATTTAATGTAAGAACCAATGATGCCGGTTGAAAGAAGTAATGGAAGAAATGCCCAGGTAGTAGCCAGGGTGGTGGTAGTGAGAACTACCTTGAAATCATTAAGAACCAAAAGAACAGCTTCTTCGGGAGTAAATTTGCCACTTTTCATATATTGTTTGGTGGCGCTTACTACCACAATAGCGTCGTCAACCAAAAGACCAAGAGATAAAATCAAAGAAAAGATGGAAAGAAAATTCAAGGTGATTCCGGTCAAATGCATTATTCCAAAAGTAATGAAAAAAACCAAGGGAATGGCCAGACCGGCCACTAGTGCTTCTTTCAAACCGACAATCAAAAAGAGAACACTCATAACCAATACTAAAGTCAAAAGGAAATCATGAGTCAATTGATCAAAATCGTCTTTGATTTGTTTGGCCATATCAACCGTAATGTCATATTGAAGTCCTGCTGGCATAGTTGAAACTTCCTGGTTGATAATTTGTTTGGCTTCGGAAACAGTATCAACAATAGAATTGCCGGCCTTCTTGACAATACTGATAGTCACGGAATTTTGCGGAGCTTTAGCGTCTATGGAAAATCTGGAAAGAGTAGTTTTTTTGATGGCTTGTTCTTTTATTTGGGCAATGTCTTTGAGGTAAGCAATAGCGCCTTCTTCAGTATGAAGAATTGGAATATTTTTCAATGATTCTTGATCATAAAAACGGCCGTCAGTTCGGACGGAATAATTAAATTCTTGACCCTCAAAATTACCGGCTGGAACGGCAATGTTGGCAGTTGCGATAATTTGATTAGCCTGAGCTGGAGAAATATTGAAAAAAGACAGTTTTTCTGGGTCATAAGCTACGCTAAATTCTCGTTCATCTCCTCCAGAGATATTAACCTCTCTGGCGCCGGGAATTTTTTCCAATTCATCCTCTAGGCGTTCGGCAAAGCTTCTTAGTTCAAAGCCGTCAAATGGTCCGGTCAAGGAAAAAGTAAAAATCGGAGTGTCGTCCAAAGAGGCTTCTATAACTGTCGGCTCGCTGGCGTCTTCAGGCAAGTCTTTTTTGATTGAGTTAACTTCGTCCCTGAGTTTTCTGATAGCGTCATCTTGGTTAATGCCGGATTCAAATTCAACAGCAATATAGGACAGGGAATTGGAAGAATCAGAAGTGATTTTTTTGATGCCTTTGATGCCGGAAATTTTAGTTTCAATTTTTTTGGTTAGAAGCTCCTCTACATCGGTCGGAGAGGCTCCTGAATAAGTTGTGGTGATGATAGCATAAGGAATTTTGACTTCCGGATTGGATTCCAGCGGAAGTTTTGAGAAAGAAAAAATTCCCCAAGCGGAAATGAGAAGAATAAGCAAAACGACTACCCGAAAATTGGAAACGAAAAAATTAAGCCAAGATTTTCTAAGTTTTGGATTGAATTCCAATCTTTCTAGGTAGCGGGAATCAGAAGATTGGTCTAGTTTATTTTTATTCAAATCTTCCATCGGATTATTAATTGTTAATGATTAATTTATCTCCATCCTGAATTAATTTGTTACCATTAATGACAATCTGAGTTTCCCCGGGAAGATTGATTTCTATTTGAGCGGTTTCTCCACTGATTTTCTTGATTTCAATCGGAGTTTTTTTGGCTATGCCATTCTCATTGATGAAAATAAAATTTTCGCTTTGGCTTACAGTAATGGCGGAAAGTGGCAGAATAACCCAATTTTTTTCCTCAACTGTTCGGTTTCTCATAAAGGAAACTCCGGTTACGGAACCAATTTTTAGATCAGTTTTATTGTTTGGTTTGGCTTCAATAAGAAATCTTCTTGTCGTAATGTCGGCTTGAGGTGAAACATTGGTTATTGTGGCCGGAATATTTTTTCCATCTTCCAAAATATTGATTTGCATGCCTGTTTTTAAAGAAGAAAGTTCTTCTTGATTAACATAAAATTGGATTTTCATAAATCCGGTTTGAGAAATTTTGGCAATTGTTTGTCCGGCACTTATTGAATCTCCCAATGAAACATAGCGTTGAGTGATGTAGCCGGAAATCGGAGCGACAACAGAGTTATCGTCCAGAGCTCCTTTTAAATCAATTTTGGCTTTTTCTAAATCCAATTCGGAAATTTCTTTAGTTTTTTTATTTGCATAGGAATCATCGTCCGAATAATTTCTCTTGGCAAGTTTGTATGATTGCTCGGCTTTTTCCAAAGCAATTTCCAGTTGTTTAATATTGGTGCTTTTAAATTGATTGTCTCCCGGTTTGGAAAAGTTTCCGGAATCATCAATAGTAATCAATTGCTTTCCGACCCCAACCCAAGTACCCAAATCAAAATTAAGAGCGGTGATTGTGCCACTCGTTTTGGCGGTTAGGGTGATTTCCTGATCGCCGACAATAACAGCTGGATATTGAATTTCAAAAGGCATGGTGAGGCTTTCTCGGACAGTTTGGGCGGTTACAGTGATCGCTTCCTTAGTTTTTTTGTCTGAATTGGCAGTGGCTTGTTGGCTTTTGGCATGATTTTGATATCCCCAAAAAAACACTGAAGCGCCTGAGATGATGATAATCAAAGCAATTATAATGGATTTTTTATGCATAATTTTTAAGTGATTTATTGATAATTATTTAAATTTAGGATTTTTTTAAAAGTGTATCAGTTATTTTTTGGTTTATTTTCACATAACTTTCCAGCTCCTTTTCGGAGAGATTACTGAAAATTGATATAAGAAATTTTTCGGTTTTTTTCTGGATTTCTTTCAAATCCTGTTTGGCTTTTGACGTAAGACTAAGGAGTATTCTTCGTCTATCATTGGGATCATTTTTTCTTTGAACATATTTATTTTGCACCAGACCGTCAACTAGCTGGGTGGCTGCCGAACTGGTTATGCCAAAAGTTTTGGCGAGTTCTTTGATGCTGGAAGCCTGATTGTGTTCCAAAAACATTATGAGAGGCCACTGTGAAGGAGTAAGGCAGATTTTTCCTCTGCTTTCGGAAACTTCCTGAATAATTTTGTGAATGATGACCTTTCTTTGTAGATGGAAAAAATCAAGAATTTTCTGAAGATTTTTGTTTCTTTGTGTCATAATCAAAATTAGTTAAGTTTCTTACACAATAAGAAACTTAACTAATTTCGGGAGATTTGTCAAGAGTTGAAAACGCAACCAATCTTGCTTGATTTATTTTCTGATAAATTATGAAAATAGATCTGCTGATAAATTGATCTTTCCTGCGGTCTTTTCCAGTTGGATTTTTTTGTTTATACTAAGAATATTATGAAAAAACACGATTTTAAAAACACGATTTATATTCCCGGTTGGATGGACAAAGCTTGTTTTTATCCGGAATTCAAAAGTTTGGAAATTTGGGAAAACAACATAGATTTCAACCAAAAATTGGAAACGGAATTTGTGGTGGCGCACAGTTTGGGAACTCACTTCGCTTTGCTTAATTGGAAAAAAAATAAAAATACCAAGCTTATTTTGATTAATCCTTTGCTAATAAAAAGACCTTTGGGATACTGGGTTTCTAAATGGATGGAATATTTTTCCAAAGAGGGAAAAGGGAATATTAATAGAGAAAGAGCTTCAGTTCTCAAAAGACCGGTTAAACTTTTTGAAAAGACCAAGTATTTGCTTCGGGATGATTTTTTGAAAATAGTAAAAAAAATTCCTAGAGAAAAAATTACCGTCATTCGGGGAGAAAATGATAATTTTTTTTGCGACTCTGGTTTGGAGAAAATTCTTTTGGAAATGGGTGTGCGGGTTATTGTAGTGCCCGGCATGGGACATATTTGGAAAAGAAAGATTCTTTCTTTGATAGCGAAAATAATCAATGAATAAAACTTTGTCTGGCAAGCACAATGGCGCCAATTGTTTTGGCGTCGTTTTCCCTAAGCATCTTGGCGCATTCAAAGAGAGTTGATCCGGTAGTGGCGACATCATCCACCAAAAGCAAGTTTTTATTTTTTATTTTTTGACAATTAATTACTCTGAAAGCTCCTTGGATATTGATTTGTCTGCTTTCAAAATTTTTAATTTTCATTTGTGCGGAGGTGTTGTTTTTTCTGAATAAAATATTGTTTTCCATCGGAATTGGGAAACCGGGTGCCAAATGTTGGCTGATTTGTCTAGCCAAAAGTTCTGACTGATTGAAACCTCTTTGGCGAAGTCTTTTTTTGTGAAGAGGAACAGGAATAATTAAATCGGGAATGGAAATGTCATTCCCAATTAAGGTTTGAATCATTATTTCTCCAAAAGGGAAACAAAGATCTTTAATAAAGCGATATTTATAAAAGTGAATTAATTTGTTTAAATCACATTGCTTATATTCGGATGAGGAAACAAGGAAGTCTAAATAGCGAAGCGAATTAGATTGGGCAAATTTTATTTTGCATTTCGGACAAATCTTTCCTTGAGGAGTTATTATTGTTTCGCAATGGGGGCAAGTTTGTTCGGTTTTTACTAATATTTTTTTGAGACAAGATTTGCACAATAATTGGTCCGGTGCCTGGCAATGAAAACATTCAATGGGAAAAAATATATCCAAAAGCGTTTTTTTGATTTGGCTAGCGAATTTCTTTGGGGTTGTGGATAAAGTGCTTAATGATTCTGGCATAGTTTTTTTTATTTAAATATGATAATATTAATTTGCAATAAAAAAATAAAAATTAATTAAAAGAAACTTTAATGTTTCTGATTTAGAATTAATGTTTGGTATTTTTAAGAAAAAATCTTTTTTAGGGGTGGATATCGGTGCATCTTCCATTAAAATTGTGGAACTTGAAATGACTGGCGGAAAACCTTATTTAAGCAATTATGCTTGGATGAATATTGGCGACTGCGGTCATGATGTTATGTCGCAGGAATCCGATTCAATTATTTTTCAGAGCATAAAAAGATCTGTTAAGGTAGCGAAAATAAAAAGCAAAAGTTGCAATGTGGCTATCCCGGCCTTTGGAGGCTTGATAACTTTAATAGAATTTCCGAAAGTGGCTGAAGATGAGTTGGAACAAGCAATTCGTTTTGAGGCTCACAAATATATCCCGACTTCTTTGGATGATGTGGTTTTCAGCTGGGATGTGGTTGGAGAAATCAGTAGAAAGAAGAAAATTCTAATCGGATCAAAAAAATCAAAGGAGGCTTTTTCAGAAAAACAGGAAATAGTGGACGGAGATGGCACTAGCGAAAAGATGCAAGTTCTTTTAGTGGCGGCGCCAAAAAATAAAGTGGAAAGATACGAAAAAATAATTGACGATTCCGGTTTGAAGTTGGATGGCATAGAGATAGAAAGCTTCCCATTAGTAAGATCCTTAATCGGAAATGATCAAGGAAATTTTGTCATAGTTGATATTGGCTCTCGGGTTTGTAATATTGTTTTGGTTGAAAAAGGTGTTATAAAAGTCAATAGAAACATTGATGCTGGAGGAAAAGACATTACCAAAACAGTAGCCAGAAGTGCCCAAGTTGACGAGGCTAGGGCGGAAAAGATGAAAATGAGCAATGATTTTTTTGTTCAAAATTCTGGCTTTGTTTTTCCTGTTTTGGATGTTATTTTTGGAGAAATTAACCGAGTTATAAATTCATATTATGGAAAAGACGGAAAAACCAAGATTGATTCAATAATCCTTTCTGGTGGAACAGCGCATATGCCGGGAATAGGAGACTATTTTTTCAAATCTCTTGGTATGAAAATTGTTATGGGCAATCCATTCAGTCGGATTGGATTTAAAAACGAGCTCTCTCCGGTAGTTAAAAAAATCGGATCCAGCTTTTCAGTAGCAATAGGCTTGGCACTTCGGGGCGGTGAAAAAAAATAATTTTCAAATTAAAAATAAATAAGCATATAAACAAAAAAAATGGTCAACATCAATCTAAAAACTCAAGTATCGGAAAAATCTGAAAAAATAGAAATAGGAAAATTTCTAACTTTTTCAATTATCGTTCTGATTCTGGTTTTAGTTTTTTACGGAGGAGTGGTTTTTTATTCTTCCCGTTTAGACAATAATATTATTTTAGCCCGAGAGGACTACAACCAAAGACTGAATGAATTTAAAAGCGGTAATGCCAGAAATGTTCTTGATTTTCAAAATCGGCTTGATCAATCAAGTAAAATGATTGATAAAAGTGTTAATTCTAGAGACAATATTCAAGAAATAGAAAAACTTTTGATTCCTAGTATATTTTTGGAATCCTACGAATTTGAAGCCACAAACAAAACCGTTAACTTGTTGTGTGTTGCCACTAATTATGACGAAATTGCCAAACAAATATTGAGTTTTAAAAAATCCGATTATTTTTCTTCAGTTGTTGCAGGAGAAAGTGTTTTTACCGGTGAAAACGGAAAGATAAAATTTGAAGTTAAATTATTTATTAAATAAACTTATCCTAAAAACAAAAATATGAAAGTTAAAATATTGCTTACTCCGCTTATTTTGGTGATTTCGGTAACTTTGGTAATTTGGTTGGTCGTCCCTTCCTTTAAGGGAGTTTTGGAGCGTCGGGGTGAATTGAGTAAAATCAATCAAGACATTATTTCTTTGAATGAAAAGGAAAAATCAATGGCCGGACTTATGGATGCATTGAGTAAAAGTATTGATGAGCAGGCAGTGGTTACTAAATTCCTTCCGGATGATCAAAATTCTGAAGATGTCATAAAAAATCTTAATGATATTGCTACCGGGGAAAGTCTTTCAATTTTTGACTTGTCAGTTATGCAACCCAAGAAAGATGTTGCGTTGGTTGAAACCGAGGGTGTTTTGGAAAATGATCCAGGGTATAAATTAGTAGAACAGGAGAAAACCAAAACAAAGGAATTTGATGTTAGTTTGAGTGTTTTTGGAGGATATGAAAACATTAAAAATATTATCAGTAAAATTTATAAATTAAAAAGATTCAATGAAATTACTTCTTTGGAAATAAGCACTAGAAATACCGGCTTAGGCGATGGAAATCCAAATAATCTTTTAGCTAATTTTGTTTTTAAATTTAATTATCTTCCCAAAATTGATTTGGTTTCCAATATTGACGAGGAAATTTTTGGAAATAGTGGATTTGATATGAGTATTATCAGTAAGATTAAGAATTTTAAGGACCATGAATTTAACCGAACGAATGTTGATTCAGCTGGAAAAGCTAGTCCGTTTTTGCCTTAATTTTTTATTCTAAAAACCGAAATAGAAATGGAAGAAAAAAAAGATCAAGAATCAATAGAATCTGTCAATAAAAATAATCTTGAAGAAGAAGCAAAAGAAAAGGAAGACAAGAGGGTTTTAGCTGAAAAGGCGGAAAAAATGGGAACTGGTTATTTGGAGAAAAGACCATCTGGTGTTGCAAGTGGAGTTATTGGTATCATTCCTAGGGATGTTTCTTTGAAATACAAAATGGTGGCTTTTGAGCGAGAGGGCAATGTTCTCAAGGTAGCGCTTGTTGATCCGCAGGATTTGGGAGCGCTCAATACTCTGAGATTTATTGCTGAAAAAGAAGGTTTTACCATAAAGCCATATTTGATTAGTCAAGCGGTTTTTGAGGATATTTTTTCTTTATATGACGGACCAAGTGAAGTGGTAAAAGCAGCTGTTAAATCTTTTAAGGAAGATTCCGGATTTGATTTAGATGAATTTTCCCCGGAAAAAATTGCTGAAAGAGATGCTGCTAGAAATAAATCTCGTCAGGAAGTTTTACAGGATGCTCCTGTGGCCAAGTTGGTTCAGGTAATTATCAGTCATGCCATAGAAGGAAAGGCTAGTGATATTCACATTGAACCGGCAAGTTCAGAATATCGGGTAAGATTTAGAGTGGATGGAATTTTACATGTAAGCTTGTTGTTGCCCAAAGAAATTGGTCCAGTGGTTATTTCCAGAATTAAAATATTGGCCAATCTGAAAATAGATGAGAAGAGAAAACCTCAAGATGGTCGTTTCCGTCTTACAAGTGATGGTAAGGAAATAGACTTTAGGGTTTCCACTTTGCCTGTTATAAACGGGGAGAAAGTGGTAATGAGAATTTTAGATAAAGACAGCGGTCTAACTGATTTGGAGCATTTGGGTGTTTCTGGATCGGCGATTGATAACCTGAAGAGTGCCATCAAAGAGACTTATGGAATGATTTTAATGACCGGTCCGACTGGTAGTGGAAAATCAACCACTCTTTATGCTCTCCTCAAAATTCTCAATCAAGAAGAAAGAAATATAATTACCTTGGAAGATCCGGTAGAATATAATATTGAAGGACTTAATCAATCTCAAGTAAAACCGGAAATTGGTTATACTTTTGCTTCAGGATTAAGAACCGTTCTTCGTCAAGATCCTAATGTAATTATGGTGGGGGAAATCAGAGATGGAGAAACGGCTGAATTGGCGGTTCACGCTGCGCTTACGGGGCATCTTATGTTTTCTACCTTACACACCAACACTGCCCTGGGAGCCATCCCTCGCTTGATTGATATGGGCATAGAACCTTTTCTGCTTTCTTCTTCACTTAGAATGGTTATGTCTCAAAGATTAGCCAGAAGAATTTGCGATCATTGCCGGGAAGAAAAAGTTTTGTCGGAAACAATAAAAAATAAAATGAGCGAGGTGTTAAAGGGAGTAAATCAAAATGAATTTAAAAAATATGGCATTGATATTGAAAAAGGAATCAAGGCTTATCAAGGTAGGGGTTGCGAAAAATGCAATGGAACCGGACTCAAGGGAAGAGTAGCGATTTACGAAGTTATTCCTATTTCTGATAAAATGAGAAATATAATCTCTGATAATAATGGAGAGGATTCCTTGTTGATGGCTGAGAGACAGCGTTTAGGCGTGCTTACAATGAAACAAGATGGTATTATGAAAATTATAAAAGGATTGACTACTATAGAAGAAATAGAAAGAGTTACGGAAGGTAATATTACATTGGAAGATGAAAATTTATAAAATAGCCATTCAATTGGTTAAAAATTGTGCCACGGTGTTTTATTAAAAAACATTGAGGTACTGAAAAAAATATGAGTGAAAATGCAGTTGAAAAAAAGAAAATAATGATAGTGGAAGATGATGCCTTTGTGATGGATATTTATGAAACCAAACTTCAAGGAGAAGGATTTGATGTTTTGGGTGCTGCTAATGGAATGGAAGGTTTAAAAAAACTGGAAGAAATGGATGTTTTGCCGGATTTAATACTTCTGGACATCATTATGCCCTACATGGACGGATTGGAATTTCTCAAAAAAATAAAAAGCGAAGAGCGATTTAAAAATATTCCAGTAATTCTTTTAACCAACTTGAGTCAAAAAGAAGAAATTGAAACCGGATTGGGGTTGGGAGCTAATGACTATTTAATTAAATCCCATTTTACTCCCTCCGAGGTTTTGGAAAAAATAAATTTAGTTTTTTCCGGAGGTGAAATAATAAAAAAATGATACATACGGAACAAAGAATTAAAAATCTTTTGCGATTAGTGGCCCAGCAGGGAGCTTCTGATTTGCATTTAAATGTAGGAAGATATCCAACACTTAGAATTGATGGCAAATTATTTCCTTTGAATCAGGAAAAAGTTCTCATTCCGTCGGACACCAAGGAGATGTGTGATAGTTTTTTGAATGAAGAGAGAAAAAAGAAAATGCTTGAGGATGGACACATTGATTTTTCGTATAATTTTGAAGACAAGGCCAGATTCAGAGTCAATGCTTTTTTTCAGCAAGGCCATATCAGCATTGCTTTGCGACTTATTCCAATGGAAGTTCGGAGTTTAGAAGAATTGGGTATGCCGGAAATTTTATATGATTTCAATAATGTTTCCCAAGGCTTGGTTTTGGTGGTCGGCCCGGTGGGTCATGGAAAATCAACTACTTTGGCGGCGCTTATCAATCAGATCAATAAAACTCAGGAAAAGCATATTGTTACCATTGAAGATCCGATAGAATATATGTATGAACCGGATAAATGCATTATTGATCAACGAGAAGTCTATGAAGACACGAAATCATTTCAAACAGCACTCAAGGCGGTTCTTCGCGAGGATGCTAATGTAGTTTTGGTGGGTGAAATGAGAGATTTAGAAACCATTTCTACTGTTATCACTGCGGCAGAAACCGGCCATTTAATCTTTGCTACTCTTCACACCAACGATTCTCCTCAAACAATTGATCGTATTATTGATGTTTTTCCGGCTCATCAGCAAAATCAAATAAGGACCCAGCTGGCCAATGTTCTTTTGGGAGTTGTTTCTCAACGGTTAGTGCCGAAAAACGACGGAGGAAGAATCCCAGCGGTGGAAATAATGATAAAAAATCATGCCATTTCAAATTTAATCAGAGAAAACAAAACTTACCAGATAGATAATGTGATTGATACCAGTTCCAATTCCGGCATGATTTCTCTGGACAAATCATTGTCGGAGATGGTGAAAAAAGGATTGATTTCTCTTGAATCAGCTTTGGTTTATGCTAAGGATCAGAAAAATTTCCAATCAATGTTGAATGTTTGATGCATTTATACTAAAATATAAGATATCAAAAACAAAAAAATATGAAATTTAATTTTAGAGCCAAAGATCAAGACGGACTCAAAAAGGAAGGTATAATTGAAGCAGTTAATGAAACTGCTGCCATTGAGGTTTTGCAAAAAAACGGACTTTATCCTATTAGTGTTGTGGCGGAGAAAAAAAATTCTCTTAAAAAAGCTTTTCTTAAATATTTTGATAGTGTCAAGACGGAAGAATTAGTAATATTTTTTCGCCAGCTTTCCATAATGATTGGGGCCAAAGTGCCAATTATTTCCGCTCTCTATTCAATCCGAGAAGAAACCAGAAATCAATATTTCAGCCGGATTATTACTGAGGTAGCTAATGAAATCCAAGATGGAGTTTCTCTTTCGGACGCTCTAAAAAAGCACGATGATGTTTTTTCTAATCTTTCTATTAACATAATCAGAGCTGGTGAAGCTTCCGGAAATCTCAAAGATTCAATTGAATATGTGGCAGATAATATTGAAAGAAATTATGAGCTTACCACCAAGGTTCGTTCGGCTATGATGTACCCGGCTATTGTTATGGTGGTTTTCTTTGTGATTGGATTTCTGGTAATCTCTTTCATTGTTCCAAAATTAACCTTGATGATTAAGGAACTGGAAGTCGAGGTGCCATGGTACACCAAATTAGTCATTAATATCAGTGATTTTATGGCAAATTATTGGTGGGCAGTTGCTATTGTTATCGTTGGTTTTTTTGTCGGTTTGTTTTATTATGTTAGAACAGAAGAAGGGAAAAGGGAGTGGGATCAAGTTAAAATTAAATTGCCAATCGTCGGAATCATATTTAGAAATGTTTATGTAACTCGTTTTTCTGAAAATCTAGCTGTGCTTTTGTCAGGAGGTATTCCAATTATTCGGGCACTCAATATTGTCAGTTCAGTAATTAATAATAGTGTTTATGCGAATATTTTTCTCAAAGCGGCTGAGGAGGTAAAAATAGGAGGGGAAATGAGTGATATTCTTAGAAAATATCCTCAAGTTCCGTCTATGGTTTCACAAATGGTAAAAATAGGGGAGGAATCGGGGCAAATTGATTCCGTTTTGAAATATGTGGCTAAATTTTATCAGCAACAAACAGATACCTTGACTAAAAACTTATCCACCTTAATTGAGCCGGTGCTTATGATAATGATTGGAGTTGCGGTGGGAATTTTGGCTTTTGCGGTCCTAATTCCAATTTACAATATTACCGGATCGATAAGTTAGATATTTAAATAGACAAGAAAAAAAAGATGAAGGGAGGTGACTTATGAAAAAAATTCAAACCAAGAGAGGATTTACTCTGATTGAGCTTCTAATTGTGATTGCCATAATTGGGATTTTAGCGGCGACTGTTTTGGTTTCTTTGAGTAACGCCAGAAAGAAGGCAAAAACAGCTTCAGTTCAGTCAACAGTTTCTTCTGTTTTACCTACAATTTTCTTGTGTTTTGATGATGGTAAGACAGTAGCAGCTCCATCAGCTGGAACGGCTATTTGCGGAGGGACAGAAACATGGCCAACTCTCAATACGGGAAGTACTGCCGGATGGAACTGGACCAGTGGATCAAGTTTTAATTCAACTTCTGGCGCTTATTATTTTTCCGCTTATAATGGAACTGGGGCTAGCGATAATTTGATTTGTTGCAATAGCAAAAACAATTCTTGCAAAGTAATTGCTGGCAATGCGACTTGTAGCGCCACTGCACCCTAATAGTCTTTATTCTTTTAGTTCCGAATTTTATTATTCGGAACTTGAGAATTGAGATTAAATAATTTTTATTAATCAAGAGATGAACATGACCGGCGCTTTAGTTGTTTTTTTTGTATTCGGACTTATGGTGGGGAGTTTTTTGAATGTGGTTATTTATCGGTTGAATGTAGTGGAGAGTATTTTTTTTGGAAGATCAAAATGTCCCAAATGCCAATCTAAAATTAAATGGTATGACAACATTCCTATTGTTAGTTTTATTTTGCTCAATTTTAGATGTAGGAATTGCAAAGAAAAAATATCTTGGCAGTATCCGTTGGTTGAATTTTTTACCGGATTACTTTTTGCCTTTATTGCTTATAGGTTTTTTTTGCCGGAAAATTATTTTTCTTGGATCGTAACGGCTTATTGGCTTTTTATTGTTAGTATTTTGGTAGTTATTTTTGTTTATGATGTTTTGTACTTGGAAATTCCAGGAATTGTTCTTTGGATAGGTATTGGGGTGGCATTGTTATTTAATTTGATATTTGATTGGAGGGATAATTTGTTTCTAGCTGATATTTTAAGCGTTAGGACATATTCTGGAATTCTTGGCGGATTTTTTTCTTTTCTATTTTTCTTTGCTATTGCTTATGGAAGCAAAGAGAAGTGGATGGGAATGGGGGATGCTTATTTGGCGATTTTTCTAGGATTGATTTTGGGAGCTCCCCAAGTTCTCCTAGCTTTGATTTTAGGATTTTTCTTCGGGGCAGTTGTTGGAGTTGGACTCATCGCTTTTGGAGAGAAAAAAATGAAAAGTAAACTTCCGCTAGCTCCATTTTTGGTGATAGGCAGTCTGGTGAGTTTGTTTTTCTATTTTCCAATAACTGAATGGTATTGGAATTTGTTGGCTTTTTAACTTAGTTTATATGATTTTAAATTTGAATTACTGCAAAAAAAGAAATAATTTGTCAGGATTTACTCTGATTGAGCTTTTGATTGTGATTGCCATAATTGGTATACTTTCTTCGGTTGGAATTTATTCTTTTATTTCAACCAAAGAAAAAAACAGCCTTAAGAACTCTCAACGCGAAGTGGCTTCGGCAATAAATTTGACTAAGAGCTATGCTCTTCAGGGGCTTGTGGTTCCGGGAGGAAGCATTGCTCCTTGCGGTTATGGGTTTAGATTTGTTAACAATAATACCTATCAAATTTTTTATATAAAAAATTCAAGTAGTGGGGTCTGTGCTAGTAATTGTTCTAGTGCCGGATCAAATTGCGTCAAATTGGAAGAATATGCTTTGAGTAATAATGTTAAATTATCAGGAGTGTATCAAAATTCAGAAATGTATTTTTCCATACCGCATGGAAATGTTTATAAACGGGACGGTAGTGTTTTTTACGGTACCGATATAGTGCTTGTTTCGGCCAGTGGTTCAACGAGTAGAAGTATAACTGTAAATCGTTCTGGTTTGGTTGTTGAAAATTAATTTAGTGCTAATGAAAAACAAACGAAAAAATAGAAAGACTTTTTCTGCCTTCTCTTTTATTGAAGTGATGCTTTCAATTTTTATGCTTTCAGTGGGAATAATTTCAGTCATTTCCATTATGGTTTCTGGAATAGAGAAGACCACTCAAAGTCGGCGTTATTTTGTTGCTTCGCTTTTGTCTCAGGAGGGAGTGGAACTGGTTAGAAATATCCGAGATATGAATGCCAGAAAAGATCAAGAATCATTTTTGGGAATAACGGCTGGATGGAAAATTATAGACTTTTCTGGAGTCACTTTGTACAATGCAAATTCTTCCAATGTTGCCTTGAATTTGTATGGTGGTTATTATAGAAACACCACACTTGGAACGAAAACCCTTTTTTCTCGGAAAATATTAATTCAGGGAACGGGAGACACTAGGACCGTTTATAGTACTGTAGTTTGGGAGGACGGGTCGTTTCCGAGTAGTGCGCCAACTGTAGGCAATTGCAATTTAAGTTCTAAGTGTGTTTTT
The DNA here is from genome assembly GCA_964538685.1 of uncultured Bdellovibrionales bacterium. GTDB lineage: Bacteria > Patescibacteriota > Minisyncoccia > Moranbacterales > UBA2206 > CAZIFD01. The sequence goes on along the minus strand of CAZIFD010000003.1, from coordinate 6,330 downwards.
ACTAAAATAATTTTAAACAGATGGAGAGAGCAATAACCATTAAAAAAAAATCGGCTTCAGGCTTTACTCTGATTGAGCTTCTGGTTGCGATGTTTGTTTTTTCTTTTGTGATTGTGGCTGTTATTTCTACCTTTTTGAGCATTTATCGGTATCAAAAAAATTCCAGAGAAATTCAAGTGGGGATGGAAAATTCCAGAGTAGCGATGGAATCAATGGCAAAAAATATCAGAATGGGAGCGGTGGATGGTGGAACAGAAGAAAAAATATATTTTTACAATTATTCTCAGAAAAAATGTATGGCCTATTCTTTTGATAGTGGGAATAAAAAAATTAAAATGGCCGAAACAGCTGAAATATCCAGAATAGACAATCCTAATTGTTCCAGTGTCAGTTATGGTACTTTTTTTGACTTGGTTTCAGTCTCTAATATTGAAAGCTTGAAATTTGTTATTCAAAAATCAAATTACGGAACGACAAATCCCTCAGTCGGACGAGTAACTATTAAAGTTAAAATTTTAGGATCAAATGAGCCGTTACAAACCACTATTTCTCTCAGGGATTATTTGGAATAATTTATGCTTATGGAAAAAAATAATATAACAAAAAAATATCCAGCTTCAGCTTTGATTGTTTCTATTTTAATTTTAGGATTAATTTTATCTATTGCGCTCAGTTTAATTCTTGTTTCTATTAGGGAAATGCGATCAGCTACGGGAGCTTCCAGAACTAGTTTGGCTTATCAAACGGCTGATGAGGGAATTGAAAGTGTTATGGGAGAAATTAGTGAAGTTAACAGAATTTCGGAACTTTCCGGATGTGTTAGTAGTAGCGGTTTGATCCGTCGGGGCGAATATCGGGTAGCTCTTTATGACGGTGTGGGTGATGACAAAAATAAAATCTCCTGCAATTCCACTGATCCTATTGAACGGGTGAAAAGCATTAAATCAATAGGTGTTTCCTCAAATGTTTTTCAACAATCCGAACGGGCGATTGATGTTCCGGTGAAGTTTATGTCTTGTAATGGAGAAAACAATGATGAACAAGTGAAATTGCTTTTGCATATGGATGGTGGGAGTGATACCGGTAATTTTATTGATTCGGCAGTGGCAAATGGAGTGCACACTATAGTTAAGAAGGGGGGAGTAGAAATAACCAAAGATCAAAAAAAGATTTGTCGGGGGGCAAAATTTGATGGAACTTCAGGTTATTTGTCAATAGCGGATAGTGACGATTGGAATTTTGGAAGTGATAATTTTACTATGGATTTTTGGTTTTATCTGAAAAATTCAGATATAAAAAACGAAACTTTTGTTTCCAGTTGGGGGACAGTGAATGGAAAAAATGCTTTCCGGTTTGAAATTAACAATAACAGCAAACTTCAATTTATTGCCAGAAATCAAACGGATTCTGCGGATCTTATTAATTTAACTTGCAACAAAAATATTGAAATAAATAGGTGGAATCATGCAACTGTGGTGAGAGATGGGGATAAGGCTTATTTATTTCTAAACGGCAATAAAGAAGATACGGACTCTGGATTGAACGGTGAGGTTTTTAATAGCAGTGTAGCCTTACTGATAGGTGCATTGGGAGATTCAAGTAAATCAAATTATCTTGATGGTTATTTGGATGAAGTGAGAATTCTGAAAGGGAAAGCGCAGTGGAAAGATAATTTTACTCCATCTTCATTGCCTTATTAATTTTCTTTTAGTGAAAAACCTCTCAAAAGAGGTTTTTTTGTGTTATAATTAAAACTAATGATGTCTTTAATTTATTGTGAAGTATGGAAAAGCAAAGTAAAGAATCAATCAAAAAAAGAATAAAAAGGCTTACGGATGAAATAAATCGTCAAAGATACGAATATCATGTTTTGGATAATCCGGAGATAACTGATGAAGTTTATGATTCTTTGACACAAGAGCTGGCAAGATTGGAAGAGGCATATCCGGAATTCAGACTTCCTGATTCTCCGCTTGGTCGGATTGGCGGAAAGCCACTTGCTAAGTTTCAAAAAATAAAGCATCGCTACAGACAATGGTCTTTTGATGATGTCTTTGGTTTTTCGGAACTTGAAAAATGGAAAGAAAAAATTGAAAGAATGATTGAAAAAATAGGGCAAAATAATCAAAGATTAGATTATGTTTGCGAAGTTAAAATTGACGGACTTAAAATAATATTAACCTATGAAAATGGAAAATTTGTCCAAGGAGCAACAAGAGGGGATGGGGTTGTGGGAGAGGATGTAACTGAAAATATCAAGACTATCTACAGTGTTCCTCTGACTCTCAAATATCCGGTTAACTGTGTTGTTGTTGGAGAATGTTATTTGGGAAATTCGGAATTAGAGAGAATAAATATTCTTCGTCGGAAAAGAAAAGAACCTCTTTTTGCCAATTCCAGAAATGCTGCTGCCGGATCCATTCGCCAGCTTGATCCGCGTGTGGCCGCTTCCAGAAAACTGGATAGTTTCATTTATGACATTGAATATATGAATATTTCTAGCGGATCTGATATCAAGGTTCCCAAAACTCAAATGGAAGAGTTGGCGTTGTTGGAAAAGTTGGGATTCAAAGTTAATCCGGAACATAAGCTATGCCAGAACATTCAAGAAATTCAGAAATTTTATGAAAGTTGGTCGGAAAAAAAGAAAAATCAAGAATATGGTATTGACGGAGTGGTTATTAAATTGAATTCTATTGAGATTCAAGAAAGTTTAGGTTATACCGGAAAGGCTCCGCGTTGGGGAGTAGCTTACAAATTTCCAGCTGAAAAAGTAACCACGATGGTAGAAGGAATTTTTGTTCAGGTCGGAAGAACGGGTGCATTGACACCAGTGGCACATTTGCGTCCGGTCAAAGTGGCTGGTTCAATAGTGAGTCGGGCTACACTTCACAATGAAGATGAAATTAAAAGATTAAATGTAATGATTGGAGATACGGTGGTGATTCAAAAAGCCGGAGATGTGATTCCAGAAGTAGTGGAAGTTCTTGAAAGGCTTCGGACGGGAAAAGAGAAGAAATTTGAAATGCCCAGAACTTGTCCCATTTGTGGCGGAATAACGAAAAGAAAAGAAGGTGAAGCGGCAACCTATTGTCTTAACAAAAAATGTTTTGCAGTGGAAAAAGAAAATATTATTCATTTTGTTTCCAAGAAAGGTTTCAATATTGATGGTTTGGGAGAAAAGATTGTGGAACAACTTATGAGCGAGGGATTAATTTCCAACTATGCTGATATTTTTGAAATTACCAAAGGCGATTTGGAACCGCTTCAGAGATTTGCAGAAAAATCAGCTGATAATTTGATTGCTTCTATTTCAGATAGTCGACGCATTGAATTGGCTAAGTTTCTCTATGCATTGGGCATTCGGTTTGTTGGGGAGGAGACAGCAGTATTAATTGCAAAAAATCATCATTTTAATATTAAAGATAGCAGTGTAATAGAAGAGATTATAAAAACCTTTCCTCAAATTAAGAAAGAAGATTGGAAAAATATTAAGGGAATTGGAGAAAAGTCGGCCGAAAGTTTGGTTGCTTGGTTTTTGGAAGAAGACAATTTGAAAATGCTTCAAAGGATGCAAAAATTGGGTGTGGTTGTTTTTGTGGAAAATGAATTAAAAAAGATAAATCAAAAAATTAAGGGAAAAACCTTTGTTTTAACAGGAGAACTTAAAAACTTTACAAGAGACGAAGCAAAGGATATGATTAGAAGAGCTGGTGGTGATATTTCTTCGTCGGTGAGCCAAAAAACTGATTTTGTGGTAGCAGGAGATAATCCCGGCTTGAAATATAAAAAAGCTTTTGAATTAGGCATAAAAATTATAAGTGAATCCGAGTTTGAAAAACTATTTAAATAGTCAGAAAATTTATGATCAGCCAAGAAGAAACTAAACATATTGCGGAGTTAGCCAGAATTGGAATGAGCGACGATGAATTGGAACGATTTTCCCAAGATCTTTCTTCGGTTTTGGATTGGATAAAAAAGATGGAAGAAGCGGATGTGACGGAGGTTTTGCCGACAGCTCATATTGCAGGTGTGAAAAATATTAAAAGAGAAGATCGCGAGGCGGATTTTTCTGATAAGGAAAAGTTAATTGAGCTTTTCCCTGACAAAAAAGATCGCTACGACAAAGTTAAGAGTGTTATGTAATTTGATTAGCTATTTTATCAGTTATTATGATTAAAGATTTGCATCAAAAATTGGTAAGCGGAGAAATTTCCGCTTTGAGATTGACAGAAGAATATTTGTCTAAAATAAAAAAAGAAAACGAAAATATTTTCGCTTATTTGACTATTACCGAAAAATTGGCTTTGGAACAAGCGCAAAGGGTGGATGACAAAATAAAAAATGGAGAAGAAATCGGAATTTTAGAAGGAATTCCCGGCTCGGTTAAGGATATGATTTTAGTTAAAAACGAAAGAGCGACAGCGGCTTCCAAGATTTTGGATAACTATATTGCTCCTTATGATGCAACGGTGGTTAGAAAACTTAAGGATGAAGGCGCAGTGATTTTGGGAAAAACTAATTTGGACGAATTTGCTTGCGGTTCCTCAACGGAAAATAGTGCTTATGGACCAACTAAAAATCCGCTGAGCTTGAAAAGGGTTCCAGGTGGTTCGTCTGGTGGAAGTGCGGCGAGTGTGGCCGCCGATCAAGCTGTTTGGTCGCTTGGTACTGATACTGGCGGATCAATTCGTCAGCCAGCTTCTTTTTGTGGACTAGTTGGGTTAAAGCCGACTTATGGCCGAGTTTCCAGATATGGTGCGATTGCTATGGGTTCCAGTTTGGACCAAATCGGACCAATAACCAAAACAGTGGAAGATGCGGCTTTGATTTTGAATATTATTGCCGGACGCGATAGCAAAGACGCGACTTCGGCGAAAAGTTTTGGCAAAGACTATACCAACTATTTGACAGGAGAAGTCAGGGGAATGAAGATTGGAATCATTTCGGAATATTTGAAAGACCTAAATCCGGAAGTGAGAGTTTCAATGGAGAAAGTGATTGAGAGCTACAAAAAAATGGGAGCGGAAATAAAAGAGGTAGCTTTGCCTAATGCGAAATATTCTCTTCCAGCTTATTATATCATTATGCCTTCTGAAATAAGTTCCAATTTAGCCAAGTATGATGGCATAAAATACGGAATGCGGGCGGATGATCATCAAAAAGATACGCCAGTTGATTTGGCAGATAGAAATTTATTGGAAAAATATTTTGATTCTCGCCAATATGGTTTGGGTCAAGAAATCAAAAGAAGAATAATGCTTGGAACTTACGCTCTTTCTGCCGGTTATTATGATGCTTTTTATCTTCGGGCTCAGAAAGTCAGAACGCTTATCAAAGAAGATTTTGAAAAAGCTTTTTCTGAAGTTGATTTGGTCCTAACTCCTACTTCACCTACGCCAGCCTTTAAGTTAGGCGAAAAAACGGAAAATCCCTTGGAGATGTATTTGGCGGATATTTTTACAGTAACAGCCAATATTGCCGGCGTACCGGCTATTTCCGTTCCGGCTCCGGAGGTTTCTTGGGAGGGAGAAAAACTTCCTATCGGTTTTCAATTAACAGGAAAATGGTTTGATGAGGAGGGCATTCTCAGGGCGACTCACGCTTACGAAATTTTTCAGAAAAAATAGCAATTTTTTAAAAATAAAAAATGGAAATTTTTCTCAATTTAATTTCAGTAATTCAGCAAGCGATTTTGAGTTTCTATAATTCCAATGTTTTTTTGGCAATCAAAATAATTATTGGAATTTATGTGACGGTTCTTTTCGTGGATATAGTTTTAATGCTTTTCCAACGAGGAGTGACGGGAGATTTACTGGATACAACATTAGGATTGAATATGCCGAAAGAATTGGCAACCAAAAAGAAAAAACTCAAACTTAAATGGGAGAAAATTGTGAAAAGGCTGGAAAGTGAAAATGAATCGGAATACAAAGTGGCGATTATTGAAGCTGATAATTTGATAGATGATTTGATCGCCCGATTAGGATATAGTGGGAACAATATGCGAGAACGGTTGGAAAATATTGTTCCGGGACAGATTGACAATATAGAAAAAATAAAAGAAGCTCATGAGGTGAGAAATAAAGTAATTCAGGAAGAAGGATTGTCCATTAGTCGGGAAGAAGCAAAAAAAGTTTTGGATGATTTTGCTGAACTACTCCGATTTTTTGATGTCATTGACTAATTGGTTGGCTTCCGAATTGACTTTTTGGAAAAAACAAGTTAGCATAAGTAATAGTTTATTTTTTAGATATAGTCTGACAGATATAGCTGATACGAATAAAAAGAGATAAAATTTTAAATATAGCGGGGTGGAGCAATGGCAGC
>CAZIFD010000002.1:0-143714 GCA_964538685.1 uncultured Bdellovibrionales bacterium | reverse complement strand
TCGGGACGCTCTACCAACACCAGTGGACCTGAGGAGACTCGAACTCCTGACCTCCTCCATGCCATGGAGGCGCTCTACCAACTAAGCTACAGGCCCAGATTTATTTTTCTATCTTCAATTATCCTTTCTACTATTTTTCTACTCTTTAATTTTTTTAATCTATATTCTATCTTTCTCGCCTCAGATATACTGGGATAAGTCTGAAAAAATACTAGTTCCAATGGCCTTAAATTTCTTGTCGCACAGACTCTGCTATTATTGTGCTCCTTAAATCTATTTGCTATATCAATTGTGCTCCCTATATAAAAACTAGAATTTTTTTGACTCTTTAAAATATAAACCATTCCCTCCTTGACCATATGTTATATTTTTAACTCCTGACCTCCCCGATGTTCATCGGGGCACTCTACCAACTAAGCTACAGGCCCTTCTTTTACATATCAAATAGTACTGCCTTATTTACAACTAGTCAATAATAAGTTTATAATTGAAGACTAATAAAGTTATTTTATGATTTTTCTAAAAAAAATTTGGAAAAAATTCAAACAGGCACCGGATCTTTGGTTTTTTTATGGTTTTCTTTTAACTTTCACTCTTTCAATTAGAAAAATAATCTTTTTTTATCCCATTAAAAACATCTTCAATGAATACACTTCCATATCAATTTATCTTTCTGATATTTTTTTACTTCTAACCCTATCTTCTTGGCTGTTTTCTGTATTATACAATAAATATTCAATATTGTCAATAAAAACTACCTTAAAACCCAGGTTATCCACAGAAAAACTGTGGATAAGTTGTTGGAACTGGTTCAAATGTTCCACGCCTGCCCGCCAGTGCCAATTTTTAGCAGGCGGATGTAACATTTTTAGGGACAAATTAATCTTAATTTCATCACTCTTAATAGCCTGGTCTTTTTTGTCAATATTTTGGTCAAGCAATCAAACCATCGCTTTTTTCCGATCCATCAAACTTCTAGAATTCTTCCTTCTTTTCGCATTCATCAAATTTAGATTGTTTAGTATTAATATAAAAGAAAAAAATAAAACCAGTGTTTTAAAGACAATAATTTTATTTTTAATCTTTATTGGATTATTTCAATCAATAATTGCCATCTGGCAATTTATATTTCAACATTCATTAGGCTTATCTTGGCTCAAAGAAAGCTTTATTTCACCAGAAACGCTAGGAGTAGCCAAAATTATTATTGGCCAAGAAAAATATATCCGTGTTTATGGATTATTTCCTCATCCAAATATTTTAGGAGGTTTTTTATTTATTTCAATAATATTTACCCATATTTTCATTAAATTGTTCCACGTGGAACAATTTAATGAAAATATATTTCTGAGAGAAAGAATAGGAAAACTAAGCATTTCTTTAAAAAAATTATTTCATTGCCATAATTCAAAGTTATACTTAAATAAATGGTTTAAACAATTAAATTTAAAATGGCTATTATTAGGTATTTTTTTAGGAATTCAAACAATCGCTCTTTTTTTAACATTTTCAAAGTCTGCTATTATTGGACTTATAATAGCCTTAATTTATATATTTATTCATCAAGAAAAAAATGTTCCACGTGGAACAATTGAAAAGAAAAAAATGTTCCACGTGGAACAATTGAAACAACTTAGATACTATTTTTTGCTTTCTTTTGTTATTTTTGGCATTCTACTTTTTTATTTTAAGGTTGATTTGTATGCTCTTTTTGTTCAATCACTTGAAGAAAGATTTATTTATTTAACCGCCTCAATACAAAGCATTACTCAAAATATGCTTTTTGGAATAGGAAATGGACAGTTTGTTTTTGAGATGGGGAATTATTTAACTCAAAACTTAGCTTTCTGGCAATATCAACCGGTTCATAATGTATTCCTACTTATTTTCAGTGAACTTGGAATGATCGGTCTTTTCTTTTTTGTTTGGTTTATTTTAGAATTGTTCCACGCCTGCCCGCCAGTGCCAGTCTTTGGCAGGCGGGTGGAACATTTTAAGCCAAAATACTATCATACTAAATTTATTTCGGCATCTCAGGATAATAAAATACTGAAACAATTTCAGAATAACGGTAAAAAAAATTGTTCCACACCTGCCCCGCTAAATGTTCCACGTGGAACATTTTCATCGGGGTGGAACATTTATCTAAAAGCTATTATTTTGGGATTTGTCTTTATTATGATCTTTGATCATTATTTATGGGACATTCAGCAGGGAAGTTTAATACTTTGGATAATGCTGGGATTATTGTTAGCCAAAAAATAATTGCTTTCTAAATTATTTAAGTAATACAAAAGCCTTGACATATTTGATTTTTTATTGTTTGATATTAAATAAGCAAAAACCCAGCTCTTGAATGAGGGCCGGGTTTTAAAATTTGTTTTAACTATCAACTAAAAGCTAGAGAACCGTCACGGCGCAAAGTTTGTCTCCGGTTTGAGGTCGCATAACACGCACTCCTTGAGTGGCTCTTCCAAGAGAAGATACACTTTTAAGAGGAATACGAATAATCTGACCATTATCAGAAGTTAGAATTAAGTCCTCTTCAATTTCGTCCAAATTAACCACTTGAGCGCCAACCAATCTGCCGGTTTTTGCGGTAATGTTGGCCGTTTTAATTCCAGAACCACCTCGTTTTTGGATTTTGTAATATTTCAAATCAGATCTTTTTCCATATCCATTTGCCGTAATGACAAGCAATTGATTTCCTTTTTGTTTAGAAAGAACCACATCCATTCCCACTACCATATCATCCTTTTTTAATTTAATACCCCGAACTCCGCTAGCGGTTCTGCCCATCGGACGAACATCTTTTTCTTTGAAATGAATCGCGAGTCCCCCTGAGGTTGTTATAATTACTTCGTCTTGACCGGTTGTGGCATCTACCCAACCCAAAGTATCACCTTTTTGAAGATTAATGGCAATAAGACCAGACCGCCTTACATTTTCAAAATCGGAAAGATCGGTTTTTTTGACTGTTCCCATTTCCGTTGCCATAAAAAGGTATTTATAGGCATCGTCTTTGCCGAAAGCAATCATTGCGGTTACTTTTTCATCATTTTTAAGCTCCAGAAAATTAACAATTGATTGTCCCTTGGCAGTTCTGGTTGATTCCGGAATCTCATAAGCTTTGGTTTGGAAAACTTTTCCACTGTTGGTGAAAAAAAGAAGATTGTCATGAGTCATTACGCCTAAAACCTTATTTACAGCGTCACCTTCTTTAGTTGTTGCTCCAATAACACCTTTTCCTCCGCGGTTTTGAACCTTGTAAACTCCCGGATTCATTCGCTTGATGTACCCTGAATCGGAAAGGGTTATAATAGCCTCTTCATTTGGTACCAAATCTTCTTGTTTAAATTCCGTAATTCCCGATTTAATAATTTTAGTCTTTCGTTCATCGCCAAATTTTTCTTTTACTCTAATGAGTTCATCTTTTACGATTCCTAAAAGCTTTTTTTCGCTTTTAAGAATTGCTTCAAGTTCGGCAATAAGTTTGAGTTTTTCTTTTAATTCTTCCTCAATCTTCTTTCTTTCCAATCCAGCCAGTGTTTGAAGTCTCATTTCAAGAATTGCCGTAGCTTGCCTGTCAGAAAGCTTGAATTTTTTTATCAAATTCTCATGGGCTATTTCTTTGGTTGGTGATTTTTTGATAGTTTCAATAATAGCATCAATATGATCCAAAGCTTTTTTGAGTCCTTCAAGAATATGAGCTCTGTCCTTGGCTTTATTTAAATCAAATTGAGTTCTTCTTTTGACTACAATTTTTCGATGTGCCAAGTATTCTTCTAAAACATCTTTTAGATTAAGAACAGTCGGTTCAATGCCATTAACCAAAGCTAGCATATTAACTCCAAAATTCTTTTGAAGATCCGTAAGTGTATAAAGTTTATTTAGCACTTTCTGAGGATAAGCGTCTTTTTTAAGATCAACCACGATTCTTACCCCGTCTTTATCAGATTCATCTCGCAAATCCCTAATTCCGACTATTTTTCCATCTCGCACTAAATCAGCCATTTTTTCAATTAAAGTTGACTTATTGGTAGCATAAGTCATTTCTGAAATAATAATTTGAAACATTCCACTCTTGGTTTCTAAAATATCCGCTTTGGCCCGAGTTAATATTTTTCCTCGTCCGGTTTTATAAGCTTCAATAATATCTTTTTTGTTGTAAATTATTCCACCGGTTGGGAAATCCGGTCCGGGAATAATTTCCACTAAATCCTCAATGGGAATTTCCGGATTATCAGCCAAAGCGCAAACTCCGTCAATCAATTCGGAAAGATTGTGTGGAGGAATATTAGTTGCCATTCCGACTGCAATACCCATTGAACCATTAAGAAGCAATTGAGGTAAATTGGAAGGTAAAACAGTTGGCTCTTTGTGTTGACCGTCAAAATTAGGCACGAAATCTACAGTATCTTTTTCAATATCTTGAAGCATTTCCTCGGCAATCTGAGAAAGTTTGGCTTCTGTATAACGATAAGCGGCTGCTCCGTCCCCATCCATTGAACCGAAGTTTCCCTGTCCTTTGACTAGGGGATAGCGAAGAGAAAAATCTTGCGCCATTCTAACCATAGAATCATATACCGCCGCATCTCCGTGGGGATGATATTTTCCTAAAACTTCTCCCACTACCGTAGCTGATTTTCTGAATTTAGCGCTGGAACGAAGCCCGGTTGACCACATAGAATAAAGAATTCTTCGGTGAACCGGCTTAAGTCCGTCTCTGACATCCGGAAGAGCACGCGAAACAATTACACTCATTGCATAATCCAAATAGGACTGCTGAACTTCGGTGGTTATTTCTTTTTTTGAAATATTTTCCAATTCCAATTTGTTTTCCATAAAAAGGTCATCCAAAAAATTCTGCTTTCGCTTTTCTAAAACAAAGCAAAGCAAAAATGCTTTGGTTTTTTATTATTTTTAAATTTAAAAAATCTATTCTGAAACCGGCTTGGGAGGAAGAGAATCCTGAGCCGGCATTTCTTTTTTAACCGAAGGAAGCTCTGTTTGATCCTCACTTGACGGTTTTGGTTGTTCAATAACATTTTCCGCGCCATCAGAAACCACTGATTCATTCTTTGAAGAAGATTTCTCTGACGAATCACCAGAAGTTACCTGAATTTCTTGGGTCAAATTGGAAAAATTATTTTTGACAGTATCCAATTGATTGGAATATTCTTCTAAATTTTCCTTTTGAGCTTGAAATTCTTTCAGAGGATTGGATTGAAAAATTTCTTGGTTGTTTGATGATTTATTGCTAAATCCGAAAGAAAAAAACCAAACCACTAAGATAAAAACCATACAAAAAGACACACAAGCCCACACATAACGAAGCCGAATATTATCCGGTTTTCTTCTTATTTCTTCTATTTTTTCCTCTATTTTCATAGGCATCTACTCCAAATCCATCAACACAACTTCCATACTTTTTCCTTCCAAATCTTTTTTCTTGAAATTCATTTTAGAAACTTTTTGAGTCGGACAATTACCAATCTCATTGCAAAATTTCTTTTCGTCATCAATGTCAACAACAGAACCTTTAATCTTATAATGCATTGGGATAATAACTTTAGGCTCTATCTTTTTAATTAAGTCTATAGCTTTTTTGTAGTCTATGGTGTATTTTCCGCCAATCGGAATCATCAGAATATCTATTCCGTCAATCTGCTCCAATTGTTTAGTGGAAAGCTCGGAACCCAAATCTCCCAAATGACAAACCCTAATATCTTCCGATTCTAAAATAAAAACTGTGTTAATTTCTTCTTTTTTCTCATCGTGATATGTCTGAATTCCCAAAATATTAATCCCTTTAACTGAATATTCTCCCGGAATATCAATTACAATCGGTTCGCCCTTGAGTGCGGAAACATTATTGTGATCGGCATGATTGTGACTTATTAAAACCAAATCAGCCACTCCGTGAGGAGGACGAAGCCCGACACTCTTATCAAAAGGATCCAAAAATATATTGGCGTCTTCTTGACCGCGTCCAGCCGGCTTGGTAGTTATTTTAAAACAGGAATGCCCATAATATTGGATGTTCATAAATTCAAGATTTTTCTTTATTACAAAAGTATTTTAGCACGGAAAAAATGACTTGTCGAGAATAATCTCTTTGCCAAAAACATTCATCCTTATAAAATTCAACAGCTACTTGCCAAAAGATTAATTATCATCTACAATGGCGAAACAGTTAATTATTAAGAAAATTAAATAGGAAATGCTTTAATTTCCCTTATTTCTTAATTATTACCTGCTTGCAGGTTTTTTTGTTTCTAAAAAGCAATAATTTTTAATAAATTAGACGATTTTTTTGCTTTATTCGTCAAAACAAACAAATGACTGATATATTAGATACCCTGGCCAGTGAAGTTGACAAAATAGACAACTCTAAAATTGCTAAAAAATCTTCCTCAAAGCCAAAAAACCAAACCGAACCCGCTAATAATTCCGCTATGGAAGACTTGCTGGAAAAACAAACGGTTTCTTTTCCTAATGTGGGCGATGTTATTGAAGGAGAAGTGATTGAAATCTCTTCTCAAGAGCTCTATCTTGACTTAGCGCCTTTCGGAACCGGAATCGTAATGGGAAAAGAGATTAAAGACGGAATGGGCAGTGGCAAACTAAAAATAGGCGACAAAGTAAGTGCCACAGTTACGGAAATTGAAAACGAAGACGGATTCATTGAACTTTCCATCCGTGAAGCATCTTATGAAAAAGCTTGGGATGATATTGAAAGTAAAAAAGATACTCAAGAAAATATTTCAACCAAAGTAGTAGGTGTCAACAAGGGTGGTCTTTTGATTGAAATTAACGGAATTTCCGGATTCTTGCCAGTTTCTCAACTTTCCAGTAAAAACTATCCCCGAGTTGAAGACGGAGACAAGAATAAAATCTTGCAAATGCTCAAAAAACTCCAGGGTCAGGAACTTACTGTTCGGGTAATTGATGCTGAAAGGGATACGGAAAAATTAATTGCTAGCGAAAAAGCGGCTCAAAGCGAAAAGGATAGAGAAGTTATTTCCCAACTTTCAGTTGGAGATATTATTGACGGAGAAGTAAGTGGAGTAGTTGATTTTGGAGCTTTCATCAAATTCTTACCGAAAAATGCCACGACCACTGAAGATGAAGAAAAGCTGGAAGGCTTGGCCCATATCAGTGAATTAGCTTGGCAACTTATTGAAAATCCTCGGGACATCATTAAGGTAGGCGACAGAGTAAAAGCCAAAATTATTGGGATTGATGCTGATAAAATTTCTCTTTCCATCCGAGCTCTTCAAACCGATCCATGGAGCGAAATAGATGAAAAATATAAAATCGGAGATATGGTCAAGGGAACCGTCAATAAGATTAACCATTTTGGAGCTTTCGTTTATTTAGACAAAGATATTCACGGCTTGGCCCATATCAGCGAAATGTCTCAAGCCTTCCCAGGAAAAAATCTGGAAGAAATCATCAAAACAGGAGAAGAATATGATTGGAAAATTCTCTCCATTGAACCTAAAGAACACAGAATGGGACTGCTTCTCGTTTCCGGAAAAGAAAAAAAGGAAGAAGAAAAATAAAGAAAATTTTCAAAAAACGCTCTTGTATGAGAGCGTTTTTTGTTTGACTAAAAGCCTTATTTCGGATAAAATTAGCTAATTAAGATTAAATAAAAAATATGCGGAAGAATAATATTTTCATTGTTTCCGGTCCCAGTGGAGTAGGTGAAGACAGCATCATTGAGGGTTTAAAAAAATATCTACCTCTTGAAAGAATAATCACTTCCACTAGTCGCTCCCCAAGAAAAGGAGAGTCTGACGGCAATCCATATTATTTTCTTAGTCGGAAAGAATTTGAAGAAAAAATAAAAAATGAAAAAATGGCTGAATGGGCCGAAGAATATAACCAAAATCTTTATGGCGTCACTAAAGAAGAATTGGATAGAGTAGCAACATCCGGAAAAATAGGGATTTGGAAGATAGAATACAAGGGAGTTATTTTTGCTAAAAAAAATTTTCCCGAAATCAAGTCTATTTTTATTGCTCCGCCAAATCTGGAAACTCTGGAAAGAAGAATTAGAAGAAGAAATCCGGAAATTGATGATGCTTACATTCAAGAAAGAATGGCTTATACAAAAGAATGGCTAAAATATGAAAATATTTATGACTACAAAGTAGTTAATGAAGAAGGGAAATTAGAAGAAGCAATTCAAAAGGTTTTTGAAATTATCAAATCAAATGTCAAAACTGGTTAAAAAAATCCAAAATACCGCCCACCAAAACGAACTCTGGAAAAAAGGAGACAAGATTGTTTTGGGAGTTTCCGGCGGACCAGATTCAATGTGTCTTCTAAATGTCTTTTCCGTTCTTCAAAAAAAGTATTCTTTAAAATTGGCAGTGGCTCATATAAATTATAACTTGCGAGAAAAAGACAGCCAAAAAGATGAGAATTTAGTGAAAAAAACGGCCGAAAAATTGAGCTTGGATTTCTTTTCCTTGACTGTTTCCGTTCAAAACTCAAAAAATTTAGAAGAAAAATGTAGAAAAATCCGTTATGACTTTTTTGAAAAGATAAGAATAAAACAGAAATTTGATTCAATTGCTGTCGCTCATAATTTAGACGACCAAGCCGAAACTTTTCTAATGCGACTAATCCGCGGATCAGGACTTCAGGGCTTGTCTGCCATGAAATACCGAACAGAAAAAATCATTAGACCACTCCTAGGAACTTCTCGGAAAGAAATATTAGCTTATCTGAAAGAAAATAAACTTCACTATCGCACCGACAAAACAAATTTGGAAAATATTTATCTTAGAAACAAGATTCGCAATCAACTTCTTCCTTATTTGGAAAAAAGATTTAATCCCAACATCAAAAAAACTCTTTTTGTTTCCTCCATTTCCATTGCAGATGATTACGATTTTATTCAAAAAAATATTCCTACTAAAAAAATAGCTGTTTTGAGCGCCAAAAAACTTCTAGACTTTCCGTCTTCAATTTTAAGAGGAATATTGCGAAAAGAATTAAAAAAAAATAAAGGCGATCTGAGAAAAATAAACGCCAAACACATTGAAGAAATTATTAAGATATTAAAAAGTCCTAAAGGAAAAACCCAAACAATTGAATTTCAAGGGTTGAAAATAGAGAAAAAGGGTGATAGAGTGTCTGTAGTTTCTCAAAAATAAATTATCTTTCAAAAAAATTATGAAAAATCTCGCCAAAAATATTAGTTTAGTGCTACTGGTCTTTATTTTTATTTCCGGATTTTTTGTTCTTTATAATTCTCCAACGGAAAAACCGGAAAAAATATCCTTAAGCCAACTGGCCACTCAAATAAATCAAGCCGAGGTTAAATCAATTGTCATTCAAAATGACAGCTTGGAAATTGAGCTTAAAAATGAGAAAAAGGAAATTTCTACCAAAGAAAAAGAGTCCGGACTCACTGAATCACTTAAAAACTATGGCGTTGAAAATGAAAAATTAAGCCAAGTGGATATTCAAATAAAAGAAGATTCTAGTTGGATGACTTTTCTTGGATCATTCTTACCTTTCTTTTTGCCATTTCTTCTGATTGGAGCTTTTATTTGGTTTATGTTAAAGCAAGCTCAAAGAGGCAACAGTCAAGCCTTGTCCTTCGGAAGCTCCAGAGCTAGAATGTTAGACCCGAAAGATAAAAGAAAAAGAACCACTTTCAAAGATGTCGCCGGCGCCAAAGAAGCCAAAGAAGAACTAGAAGAAATTGTTGAATTTTTGAAACATCCTAAAAAATTTCTCAACTTGGGAGCTAAAATTCCCAAAGGAGTTTTACTTCTCGGAAATCCGGGAACAGGAAAAACCTTAATTGCCAGAGCCGTCGCCGGTGAAGCCAATGCTCCCTTTTTTCATATTTCCGGTTCGGAATTTGTAGAAATGTTTGTTGGAGTCGGAGCTTCCCGCGTCCGCGATCTTTTTAAGCAAGCTAAAAAGAATGCTCCTTCCATCGTTTTTATTGATGAAATTGATGCTGTCGGAAGACACCGAGGAAGCGGACTTGGAGGAGGACACGATGAAAGAGAACAAACACTTAACCAGATTTTGGTTGAAATGGACGGATTTGATGTTAATACTAATGTAATTGTGATCGCGGCAACCAACAGACCGGATGTTTTGGATCCAGCACTTCTTCGCCCAGGTCGTTTTGATAGAAGAGTGACTATGGATTTGCCTGATATTGAAGAGCGAGATGCAATTCTTAGAATTCATGCCAAAAACAAACCTTTAGAAAAAGAAGTTGATCTACGCAAAGTGGCAGAAAGAACCTCCGGCTTTTCCGGAGCGGATCTTTCCAATCTCTTGAATGAAGCTGCCATTTTTTCGGCTAGGAAAGACAAAAAAACTATCGGTCCGGATGAAGTCTATTCTTCAATTGAAAAGGTTATTTTGGGACCGGAAAGAAAGAGCCGAGTAATTGACCAAGATGAAAAGAAAATTGTCGCTTATCATGAAGCCGGACATGCCCTGATTGGAGCTATTTTGCCAAATGCTGATCCAATTCAAAAAGTTTCCATCATTTCCAGAGGCAGTGCCGGAGGTTATACCCTTAGCGCTCCAGCCAAGGACAAAAGACTCCTGAGCAAAAAATATTTCATTGATGAACTCTCGGTTCTCTTAGGCGGATATGTGAGCGAAAAAATAACTTTCGGAGATATTACGACCGGAGCTTCCAATGATTTAGAAAGAGCCACTCGGATGGCCAGAAATTTGGTCACTCGTTACGGAATGAGCGAGCTTGGTCCGCGAACTTTCGGCCACAAAGAAGAAATGGTATTTTTAGGCAAAGAAATTCAAGAAGAAAAAAACTATAGTGAAAAAACTGCTGAAGCCATTGATGCTCAAGTTTCTAATTTTATCAAAAACGCCTTTCAAGTAGCTGAAAAAATATTAATTGAGAAGAAAGATATTCTGGACAAAATATCTGAAGCGCTTCTCAAAAAAGAAACTTTGGAACAAGATGAATTTAACACTATTGTCGACATAAAAAAAGAAAAGGAAACCAAAGAAGAAAATAATTAAAAGAACTTATGTTTAAACAAAAAATTTCCGAAATAAATTACTTGGAAATAATTAAAAAAGCTTTTTTTCTGACTTGGAAAAATCGTTATTTGTGGTGGTTGGGTTTTTTTCTGGCTTTTTCCGGCGGAGCTCAAATTTTCAATTATTCTTTTGGCGAAAGAGAAGAAGAAATTTCTTGGGAACAATTACACAATTATTTTGTAGTTCATTCCAACTGGTTAATACCACTCCTTATTTCAGCCTCAATTTTTCTAATAATCTTCTCGCTTCTGGCTATAATTTCACGAGCCGGCATAATCAAGGCTGTTCAGAAAGAAGAAAAAAAAGAAATCTTTGGATTCAAAACAGCTTTCCTTTTTGGAAAAAAACATCTTTGGAATTTTCTTTTCCTGCAAATTATCCTTTCTTTTTCTCTGGCAATTATTATTTCTGTTATTGTTATTCCGATTGGACTGCTTTTTTCCAACCATTCTTATTATGCCGGAGGTTTTTTACTTGTTTTGGGATTACTAATCATTGTTCCACTTGTTATTACCTTTTCTTTTCTCAGAATTTTCGGGCAAAATTATCTTGTTTTGGGAAAATTATCTCTCAAAAATTCCCTAGAATCAGCTTATTCTCTTTTTCAAAAAAATTGGATACCGAGCTTGATTATGACTATTTTTTTTATTCCGCTGGGACTAGCTTTTGTTTTTTCCCTAATTGCAATTTTGATTTTTATTATCTTGCTTTTTGGGATTATCGGTTTTATTCTTTTTCTGCTTTTTGGATTAGTCGGAGCTTTAGTTGCAACCATAATTGGGGGAATTATCTTTTTAATCCTAGTTTTAGCGCTTAATTCTTTTTATCAAGCTTTTTCGCAAGTTATTTGGACACTTTTTTTCAAAGAAATTGCCACACCTAAAGTGGAAGAGATTTTGGAAGAACTGCTTGAAGAAACCAATATTGAAACAGGAAAAGTAAAAACTGGCGCAACAACAAGTGAAATCAAGTAGACAGCATAGCACACTAAAAAACCTGTCCAAAAATTAAGGGAACAGGTTTTTTGTTTAGTGGGACCAATAGGATTCGAACCTATGACCAAGCGATTATGAGTCGCCTGCTCTACCGCTGAGCTATGGTCCCTGAGGAGTGGGCGATACGGGACTCGAACCTGTGACCTCCACAATGTCAATGTGGCGCTCTAACCAGCTGAGCTAACCGCCCGAAAGACAAATTAATCTTATTTCAAAAAGCAAAATCAGTCAATTACTTCTTCTTCCTGTGAAAGTTCTTATGAACTTCCTTAAGTTTCTGATTGGTAACATGAGTGTAAATTTGAGTCGTCGTTATGGAAGAATGTCCCAGCATCACTTGCACCGAACGAATATCAGCTCCATTGGAAAGAAGATCTGTGGCAAAAGAATGGCGCAAAGTATGCGGATGGACATCTTTGACAATCCCAGCTTTCGTTGCATAATATTTAACAATTCTTTGAATTGAACGAGGAGTAAGTCGCAAACCAGTTCCTTTTTCTTTTTTTTTAAACTTTTTGAGAGCTTTTTCGTCCCGAACAAAAAGTGCCGGATCAATATCAGTTCTTTTATCTAAATATTTTTGCAAAACCTCTTTAGCACGATCAGAAACAAATATCACTCGCAACTTATCTCCCTTCCCCCTGACCACAACCTCTTGAGTTTTCAAATTTAGCTTATCCCGATTAATGTTAATCAGTTCGGATACTCGCAAACCACCGGAAAAAAGCAATTCCAAAATCGCCTTGTCCCGAAGAGATTTAAAAGAATCACCGGTTGAAGCTTCAATAATCCTTTCCACTTCGTCGCTCTCCAAAAAATCCACTTCTCGCATTGAAGTTTTTCCTACCTCTACTTTTTCTGCTGGCAAAGTTTCAATATCATTTCTGGAAAGATATTTCAGAAAACTGCGAAGTGCAATGATATAATAATTTTGAGTAATTTTTTTGAGATTATGTCCCTTTTTATCAACAAACCTATTCAACAAAAGCCGAAACTCACGCACTCGTGATTCTGTTATGTCTTTGGCCTCATTGACACCCGACCATTCTAAAAAACAAGAAAGATAATGATCATAATTTTCAATAGTTTTTTTTGCTCGGCCTCTTTCAATTTCCAAATATTCCAAAAACCTATTTTTTAGCTCAAATAAGCTCATATTTTTATTTGTTTTCTTTTTACGACATTTACATCTTAACTCTTTTTGAAACAAAAAACAATTTTAGAAAAAAATGGCTTATTTGAGACTTTTTTCGCTTTAACTAAAAAATAAAATGGCTTATATAAGCTAAAAATATTTAATCTGGTTTGACATTCCGGCAAGTTTTCTGTATATTGGCTAGTGCTACAATAATTTATCTGATTTGGCTTATTGTAGAATACAGTCAACTAACAATTAGGGCTTTGGTCAATGGAAACCAACGGTACGCTTAGAAGTTGGAACCCTTAAATCAAAGCTAAACTGAAAGATAACTGCTATTCGTAAACTCAACCTCCAGTCGTTCAAAGGTTTATTTAGCAAAAACAACTTTAAAAATCTCAACACTAAAATCCATTTATTCCAAAAAAGTGTTGTAGATTTTATAAAAGAGCATCGGACAGTTAAGATGCTCCATTTATTTAGAAACTACTCAGCGCTTATCGTTGTGATTTCTAGTGCCGTTTTGGTTTCCGCCACTAATTTGGCAGCCGGAAAAGAATCCAGCGGTTTTTTATTTGGTTATTTGGAAAGTTCCAACGAAAAAGACAATACTTCCCTTAAAAATAAATTGTTTCTAAAGAGTGATCAAAAAAATAATCTAGCTATGGCACCTCTGATTCAAGGTACCACCAATCCTGATCCGGAAGATTCAATTGAAGAGGAAACGGATGATTTGATGACTATCGGAGGACAAGCTTTAATTGCCGGAACCAGTCCGGTCAAAAAAGATCCCAAAGAAGATGGGGGAGTGGAAATTTATGAAGTTAAACCGGGAGACACCGTTGGCTCAATTGCTTCAAGACACAACATAACTGTCAATACTATTCTTTGGGCCAATGAAATTGACAATGTTGATTCAATTATGCCAGGAGATAAAATATTTATTTTGCCGGTTTCCGGACTTACTTATACCGTTCAAAATAATGATAACATTGACAGTATCGCTAAGAAATACAAAGCTGATAAAAATGAAATTATCGCTTTCAATGATCTTCCGGCTAACGGAGAACTGAAGTCAGGACAAGAAATTGTCATTCCAGGTGGACAAAAAGAATTCATTCAGCCTGCTCCATCTCAAACATCTGCCGGAAGCACAATTGCTTCTCGCGAATATGAATCTTTCGGCAAGGTCCTGAGTGGAAAAGCCGGAACTGGACATAGCTTTCCTTATGGATATTGTACTTGGTATGTATCGCAAAGAAGATATGTTCCTTGGGGCGGAAACGCCGGAACTTGGTTGTATCATGCCAAATCTATGGGTTATGCTACCGGAAAAACTCCCAAGGTCGGTTCAATTATTGTAACTTCGGAATCTTGGTGGGGTCATGTTGGAATAGTGGAAAAAGTTAGCGGAAGTTCAATTACTATTTCCGAAATGAACTACAAAGGCTGGGCCAAAAAATCAACTCGCGTCATAAGCAGTTCCAGCCGAGTCATTAAAGGCTATATCTACTAACAAAAACCGGACTTCTAAGTCCGGTTTTTGCAGTATTATTATTTTAAACTATTTATAATTTCTCAAGCGGAGCGATAGAAACATCAATTTTTTTAAGTCCGTACTTCTTAAAAGCAATAGTAACTTCAGTTCCTTTGGATGCCACAATCAATCCTTCACCAAAAACTTCGTGCTTCACTCGTTCACCATCCCCAAAACAATGAACCTGAGAGAAAGGAGCCTTCTTTTTTTTTGAAAATTGAGAGTTATCAATCTTTTGATTATTTTTTGTTTTTTTTGTGTTATACGATTCTAACAAATGTTCCGGTATGTCATCCAAAAAACGACTGGGCATATTAACTTGTGTAGAACCAAAAATATTTCTTTCGGTCGTGAAAAGCAAATAAACTTTTTCCTTGGCTCTAGTAATTCCGACATAAGCCAATCGTCTTTCTTCTTCCATTTCATCATCACTCAAAATACTTCTACTGTGAGGCATAATTCCTTCCTCCAAGCCAACAATAAAAACATATCTGAACTCCAGCCCCTTGGCACTGTGAAGAGTCATCAGATGCACTGCTTCTTTTTTCTGATCAATGTCGTCAGTGTCTGACTGAAGCGCCACTTCTTCCAAAAAAAGATGCACTCCTTCTTCTCCAGAAAAATCATCAAATTTCTTGGCTACTGTTAAAAGTTCCCTCACATTTTCATAACGAGCCTCTCCCTCATCCGTACCATCCAACAAAAATTTTTCATATCCACTTTCTTTGATTATCCATTCAATAAAATCAGTAAGTTTTGTTTTTGTTAATTTGTTTTTAGCCTTAATTATAAATTGACAAAATTCAGCGATAATTTTTATTTTATTGACCGTCAACTTCAATTCTTGATTTTTAAGTTTAGATCCGTAGTTTATGGCGTCTGAATTATTTTCTCTGGACGCTTTTAGCCATTTGGATAAGGTAATTTCTCCGATGTTTCGTTTCGGTTCATTGATTATTCTTCCCAACGACACCTCATCGGCAAAATTTGACACTATCCGAAGATAAGCCAACACATCTTTTACTTCTTTTCTTTGATAAAATTTAACACCTCCAATAATCCGATAGGATAAAGAATTTTTAAGCATTTCTTCTTCAATAATTCTGGATTGAGCGTTAGTTCTATAAAGCACTACAAAATCAGACAAACCGATCTCTTTTCCTTTGGATTTTTGAGACAAAGCCAATATTTCTCTCACAACAAATTCGGCTTCGTCTTTTTCATCCCTGGCCTCATAGGATGTCAGAAGATGTCCGCCACCATTTTGGGTCCAAATTTTCTTGTCTTTCCGATTGATATTTTTGGAAATAACTCCATAAGCCGCATCCAGAATATTTTGAGTGGAACGATAATTTTGTTCCAATTTTACAACTTTGGCCAAAGGATAATCTTTTTCAAAATCCAAAATATTTTGGATATTAGCTCCACGCCAAGAATAAATTCCTTGCCAGTCATCACCCACAACACAAATATTTTGGTGTTTTTCTCCCAACATTTTTACCAAAAGATATTGCGCTCGGTTGGTATCTTGATATTCATCAACCAAAATATACTGGAAGAAATTTTGATATTTTTCCAATACATTGGGAAAACGCTGAAATAGCCTCACCGCAAGCAACAAAAGGTCGTCAAAATCCAAAGCATTATTCTCTCTGAGTCTTTTTTCATAATTTTTATAAACCTTGGAAACCATTTCTTCATAATACCCGCCCATTTTTTTTTCAAACTCCTGAGAATCTTGAAGCTCATTTTTAGCCTTGGAAATTGTTCCCAACATAGCCTTCGGCTTAAATTGATCAGAATTTATTTCCATTTCTTTCATCACTTTTTTCATCAGACTCAATTGATCCTGAGCATCCAAAATATTAAAATTTTTATCATATCCCAAAACTTCAATTTCGCAACGCAAGATTCTAACACAAATAGAATGAAAAGTTCCAACAGTCGGAAGCGTATAGAGCATTTCAGCTTCCGACTCGGAATCTAATTTTTGACTGCCAAGCAATTCTGAAATTCGCTCTTTCATTTCTCCAGCCGCTTTATTAGTAAAAGTAACTGCTAAAATTCTCCTGGGATTTATTTTTTTCTCCAAAATTAAATAAGCCACCCGATAAGTAAGTGTTCTGGTTTTCCCCGACCCGGCACCGGCAATAATCAGCATTGGTCCATTAATTTTTTCCACCGCCTCTCGTTGGGACGGATTAAGTTTTTCCAAAAAATAACTCATACTCTATAATCTAACATATTATTAGGAACAGAAAAAATAATCCGAAATAAAATTCAGTTTTTTCCGATAAATAAGTTTCAATATCTCCCAAAGCGACACCAGAAAACATAACACTTTACAAA
Organism: uncultured Bdellovibrionales bacterium; assembly: GCA_964538685.1. GTDB lineage: Bacteria > Patescibacteriota > Minisyncoccia > Moranbacterales > UBA2206 > CAZIFD01. The sequence continues at coordinate 126,634 of CAZIFD010000002.1, read as the reverse complement.
TTGATTTTTTTGTGTTAAACTCAAGATGTTATTTGATTAATTAGCCAATTTTGGCCGGTGGGACATCCCCGACTCAAATTGTGCCGAAACACAACTATGGCGCTTAATAATAAGCAAAAAACGAAAGTAACCAAAGATGTAAAAAGACACGACAAAGATACCGGCTCTCCGGAATATCAAATCGCTCTTTTCACCGAAACAATCAAAAAACTTACCACTCATCTCAAAAAGAATGCCAAAGATTTTCATTCCAGACGCGGTCTTCTTAAGATGGTTTCCAAAAGAAAAAAATTAATGCAATATTTAGAAAAAACCAACGAAAAAGCTTATAAGGCATTAATTAAAAAACTCAATTTGAAAGGATAAATTTAGATAAAAAGCAGGGTGTCCCTGCTTTTGTTTTATTTATCAATAAACATTATGTCTATATATAAAGAACAACGAATCGGCGTGTTAGTTGACATTCAAAACCTTTACTATAGCGCTAAAGTTTTGCATAAAAAGAAAGCTAACTTTGGAGCGCTTTTAAAGGATGCTATTGGTGACAGAAAACTAATCAGAGCCATTGCTTATGGAATCAAAACGCTGGAAGGAATTGAAGAAAAATTTTTTGACGCCTTGGAAAAACAAGGTTTTGAAGTTAAAACCAAAGATTTGCAAATCTTTCCCGGAGGAGCCAAAAAAGGTGATTGGGATGTTGGAATTTCTGTTGACGCCATCAAAATGAGTAAAACCTTAGATGTAATCGTCTTAGCTTCCGGAGATGGAGACTACATTCCTTTGGTTGAATATATCCAAAGCACTACCGGTTGCCGAGTGGAGGGAATTTCTTTTTCCGAATCAACTAGCGCCAAATTAGTTGAAAGGCTTGACAAATTTACCGATCTTAGCCAAAATAAAAAGAAGTTTTTGATATAAATTAATTTAATTTTAGCTCTTTTGACAATTGAGTTGGAAGAAAAAGGCAAAAGAACAAAGCCACAACCAAGCGGTTAAATTTTGACTTTTTGGTTGTAGTTTTGACTTTTGACCGCAAACTTTTGACTTCTTTGTCAGATTGAAGCTGACAAGGCAAATGGAACAAAAGAAATGGTCTCTTCAAATCGGAGGGAGGATTCTTGAGGTAGAAACCGGACTCTTAGCCGGACAAGCCAATGGATCAGTAACTGTTCGCTATGGCGACACGGTGGTTTTGGCGACTGCCACAATGAGCAAGGGAACAGGAAATGCCCGGGGATATTTCCCCTTAATGGTTGATTATGAGGAACGCTATTATGCCGCTGGAAAAATTAAAGGTTCTCGTTTTGTCAAAAGAGAAGGACGCCCTTCCGATGAAGCAGTTCTTTCCGGACGAGCTGTTGACAGAACTATTCGTCCGCTTTTCAATGCCAGAATGCGAAATGAAGTTCAAGTAATTACCACTGTTCTTTCAATTGACAACGAAAATGATCCGGATATCGTAGCCATTATCGCTGCCAGTGCGGCTCTTTCTATTTCTGATATTCCTTGGAATGGTCCGGTTGCAGCAGTACGCATAGGACGAGTAAACGGAAAGTTAATTCTAAACCCCGTTAATGGAGAATTGGAAGAAGGAGATTTAGATCTTACCCTTTCCGGGACCAAGGACAAAATCAATATGATTGAAGCTGGAGCCAAAGAGGTTCCAGAAACAGAAATTTTAGAAGCTTTCAAGTTCGGCTATGAAGCTACGGCCAAAATTGCCGAATTTTTGGAAAATATTCAGAAAGAAATTGGCAAAGAAAAAACTCAGCCAATCTTGCTTCAAGCAGAAAAAGAAATTGAAGACGAAATTAAAGCTATTCTTTTGAAAGAAAATGTCGCTGAAATCCTTTACGACAAAAACAAGCAAGTTATTGAAGGAAGAATTGATGAAATTAAAACTAAAGTTAAAGATTTTCTCAAAGAAAATTACTCTGAAAGAGCCACTGAACTCAATGAGGTGGCCGAGCAAATTTTTGAAGAAGTATCGGACGAAATTGTTCACCAAAATATTCTCAACAAAGAATTGCGACCGGACGGACGAAAGCTTAACGAAATTCGCCCTATTTCTTGCCAAGTAGGTATTTTACCCAGAACCCATGGAACCGGACTTTTTACCCGAGGAGAAACTCAGGCTCTTACTGTTACCACCTTGGGATCACCCGGAGATGAACAAATAATTGACACGATGGAAGTTGATATGAAGAAAAGATACATTCATCATTACAACTTCCCTCCTTATAGTGTTGGGGAAGTGCGTCCAATGCGTGGACCGGGAAGAAGAGAGGTCGGTCATGGCGCGCTGGCGGAAAAAGCTCTTATTCCGGTTCTTCCTTCCAAAGAAGAATTTCCTTACACCATTTTAGTGGTAAGCGAGGTTCTTTCTTCTAATGGTTCATCTTCAATGGCTTCCACTTGTGGCTCAACGCTTTCTTTGATGAATGCCGGAGTACCCATCAAAAGACCCGTAAGCGGAATTGCAATGGGAATTATTGTCGGTCAAGATGGAAATTTTAAAGTTTTAACCGACATTCAGGGATTAGAAGATCACTTTGGAGATATGGATTTCAAAGTAGCCGGAACTGAAAATGGAATTACGGCTCTTCAAATGGATGTTAAGGTTGACGGTATTACTTTGCCTATGATGGAAGCAATACTAAACCAATCACGAGGAAACCGAATGGAAATTCTGGAAAAAATAACTAAGACTATTTCCGAACCGGGAGCAATGTCGCCTTTTGCTCCAAGAATAATCACCATAAAAATAAATCCGGAAAAAATAAGAAATGTTATTGGAACCGGAGGAAAAATAATCAACGAAATAATTGATGAAACCGGAGTCCAAATTGATATTGAAGACAATGGTTCAGTTTTCATCACTTCACCCGACGAATCCAGCGCTCAAAAAGCTCAAAAATGGATTGAAAATTTGACCCACGAAGTAAAAGCCGGGGAAATATTCAATGCTAGAGTGGTTAAAATAATGGCCTTTGGCGCTTTTGCAGAAATTCTTCCGGGGCAAGAGGGATTGATTCATATTTCTGAAATTTCGGATAAAAGAGTGGAGAAAGTGGAAGATGTTCTTAATGTAGGAGATATTGTTCCAGTCAAAGTAAAAGAAATTGACTCCCAGGGGAGAATTAATCTTTCCGCCAAGCTAGCCACCAGAGAAATTAAACAATAAATCACTCTAGCCAAATTTTATTATTTGTTCTAAAATAAAGGCAACTCAGGTTGCCTTTATTTAATTTAAAAAAAATAAAAAAATGTTTGATGAACAAAACAAAAGTTTCGGACAAATAAAATCCCAAAATGAGGTTATTAATGTCAATGATCTTCCTATTAGAACTATGGAAAGCGATCTTGAAAATCCAAATCTACCAAATGACTTTGTGCCGGAAAGAAAAATGGCTCAAGAAACTTTTTCTCCAAATCAAAAGCCTCAGATGACAGAAAAACAAAAAACCAGCCCTTTCTTAAACACCGGAAATAATCTTTCCGGCGATCCAAAAATAACAGAAACAGAAAAAAATGAATCTCCGGAAACAGAAAACCACCCCCTAAACTTCAGCAAAATGTCTATCATTGCTATTATAGTTTTTATTCTCATAGTTTCAGGATTTTCCGGTTATTATTTTTTAGCCACTAGAAATTCAACTGAGAACGAAACCGCCACCATTGTGAATAAACCGGATGATGTTCCAGCCTTAAATGAAGACAAAACCCTTAAAGAAACTACTACGAACGGAATTAATCCTGACAAACCGAACTTTTTGATCATAAATTCTGCCAATCCTTCTGTTTTAGAAGCTCAAACGGCTCTAAAAAATAAATTCACTGAAGTAATTGACATCAAATCAGAGAAACCAATAGAATTTATTCCTACTGACGAAAATTTTACTCCGCTTTCCATTGATGATTTTCAAGCCAAATTAAGCCTTTCCCTGCCTACAACTATTCTTTCAAATCTATCCTCGGGCATATCAATATTTATGGATCAAAATGGGTTGGCTTTAGTTTTTAATGTAACCGATCAAATTAAATTGGAAACCGCCCTAAAACAAGAACAAAAAAAATTAATCTCTAGTCTGGAGAGTTTGTTTTGGGATACAAAAGTAGAAGCTTTCTCAGGATCGGAATTTTCTTCCAATGTTTACAAAAATACTTTCAACATAAATTACCTTAATCTGAAAGAGGGGGGAAGCTTAGCGCTTGATTACATTGTCACTAATAATAAACTGATTTTTGCCACTTCCAAACAAACTGCCTTGGATTTGATTGATTTTCTGGAAGATTCTCTTATTCCAAAAATTCAATAAACTGTGGATAAGTTGTTTCTTGCTCTCAAAAAAATAAAAAAGAGATTTTCTTTTTTAAAAAAGATAAATAAAAAATAAAGCTTTTAGCAAACTAAACGCTGTCAATAATTATTTTTTCTTTATTTTAGGTTTTATTTTTTTGACTGATTGACTTTTGCTTTTTTTTCTGCTATAATGCTTCTATGAACATTAAAAACTTATCTTGCTTTGAGCGGTAGAATGTTTTCAATCGTAATTTCCCCCTATTTACGGTTGAAAACATTCTGCTGCTCAAGTGTCTGATCAACGAATCGGACCGCCTCCCTGTTTTTAAAAATATACAAAAAAAACTGGTCAGGGAGGACCACAAAACAAAAATAAAAATGTTTTATCAAAAACAAAAATAAAAAAACAAATGCTCTTTCAAAACCAAAGGCCATTGTGCCAGAGAGCGGTAGAAAAGAAAATATTTTGCCAGAAATATTAAGGTCATGTATATAAAATGCATTAAACTTATGATTTTTGTCTTCACCCAGACAAAAATCTCCGGTTTTAATGTTAATACATGTCAAAAAATCGGGCCGTCTGCCTATTAAATTATTATTTTGAGGCCTAGTCGGCCCGGTAACCATTCCAAAAAGTTATCGGGTAAAAAATAAAGGAAGCACCACTGTTCGCAGGTGTTTTTTTGTTTTCCAAAAATTTTTGCTTTATAATTAGGAAATGGAAAGAAAAAAAATAGGCAATTTGGGAGAAAATCTGGCTTGCCAATATCTTAAAAACAAAAACTACAATATCCGGGAAAGGAATTATCAAAACATTACCGGAAAAAGACTGGGCGAACTGGATATTATCGCTTTTGATAAAAAAGCTGATACAATTGTTTTTGTGGAAGTTAAAACTAAATCAATCAAAAATAATGAATTTTGTCTTCCGGAAGAAAATATAACCTATTCAAAGCTAAAAAGGCTTAATAAAATTGCTCAAAGTTATTTGTTTAAACATAATCTTAGAAACAAGCCATTCCGTTTTGATGCCATTTCAATTGCAATTGACTTTCATTCCAAAAAAGCCAAAATAAGACACCTGAAAAACATTTTTCTCTAGACCAAACTATATTTTTTTGCTACAATAAAAACGGTTATATAAGAATAAATTAAATAAAAATATGTCTATTGAACCGCAAATATTGGAAGAGCTAAAACAAGCTTTGTTAAAAGAAAAATCAGGACTAGAATCAGATCTGAATCGCATCGCTAAACCTGTTGACAAAGCAAAAGGGGATTATGAAACAGCCTTTAGCCAGATTGGAGAAGATGAAGATGAAAACGCTACTGAAGTTGAACAATATAGTGAAAATTTGGCTGTGGAAGAGACTTTAGAAAAAAAACTGCAAGATGTTTTAGCTGCTCTCTCAGAAATAGAAAATGGAACTTATGGAATTTGCCAAAATTGCCAAGAAGAAATTGATATTGAGAGACTTCGCGCCAATCCTTCAGCCAGAACTTGCCTAAAATGTTCTTAATCATTTTTGATGATTTTTTTTAAAAAAACTTATTTTTTCCTTTTTATTCTTTTGATTGCCATTGATCAAGGAAGTAAGTATATTATCCGCCACCAAGGCGGATTTTATATCTGCAATCAGGGAATTGCTTTTGGAATAAGCGGAATTTTTCTTTATTTTCTTCTTTTGATAGGAGTTGCTTTTCTTTTTTGGCAAAGAAATAAAATACGAGAGGTTTTCCTTGATCTTCCGATGCTATTTGTTATTATCATTGCAAGTGGAGCTTCCAATTTGATTGATAGAATAATTTTTGGTTGCGTCATTGACTTTATTGATATGAAAATTTGGCCGATTTTTAATTTAGCTGATGTATTTATTTTTATAAGTGCTATAATTTTATTATTAAAAATATTAAAGGAGGGTAAAAATGTCTAAAAAAGTTCTTTCAGCTGCCACCGTCGGATTGGAAAGCGCTTTGGTTGAAGTGGAAGTGGATACGGTTTTAGCCGGACTCCATCAGTTCAATATTGTCGGATTGCCGGACACTGCTATTAAGGAATCTCGCGACCGAGTAAGTGCCGCTATTAAAAATAATTACCTGAAACCACCTCATCAGTGTGGACGAATAACTGTCAATCTGGCTCCGGCCGACCTGAAAAAAGAAGGTCCGATTTATGATCTTCCGATTGCTTTAGGCTTTCTTTTGGCCACCAATCAGATCAGTTTTGATTTTAAAAATAAACTTTTTTTAGGAGAACTTTCTTTAAATGGAGAAGTTAGACCTGTTAAAGGCATTCTTCCTATTGCCATTGCTGCCAAAAAATTAGGAATTCAAGAGCTTTTTGTTCCAGCGGAAAATGCTTTGGAAGCTTCAGTAATTGAAGAAATAACTGTTTTTCCGGTTAAAAATTTGCCGAGCGTCATTAACCACCTTCAAGGGAAAAAGCTTTTAGAACCAATGGAAAAAGCAGATTTGGAAACTCTTTTTCAAAACGAAGAATTTCCATTGGATATGGCTTTTATTAAAGGTCAAGAACAAGCTAAACGAGCGTTGGAAATCGCAGCTGCCGGCGGACACAATCTCCTTCTAAACGGTCCACCCGGCTCAGGCAAAACCCTACTCGCTAAAACTTGCTCTTCTATTTTGCCTCGCCTAACACTAGCGGAATCATTGGAAATAACTAAAATATTTTCCGTAGCCGGAATTTTGCCTCCCAACACACCACTCATTCACCAAAGGCAATTTCGTTCTCCTCATCACAGCGCTAGCGCCACCTCTCTGGTTGGAGGAGGGACTTATCCTCGTCCGGGAGAAATAAGTTTGGCGCATAGGGGAATTCTTTTTTTGGACGAATTTCCCGAATTTTCCCGATTGGTTCTGGAAAATCTTCGCCAACCACTAGAAGACGGAGTTATTACTATTTCCCGCGCCCAAGGAACCTTAAAATTTCCCGCTCAATTCACTCTCATTGCCGCTATGAATCCTTGTCCGTGTGGCAATTACACTGATCCGGAAAAAAATTGCTCTTGCTCTCCAGCTCAAATAATCAAATACCAAAGACGGATTTCCGGACCGATTCTTGATAGAATTGATTTGCATATTGAAGTTCCTCGGGTTAAATTTGAAAAACTTTCCAGTGAAGACCAAAGCAGTGAAACATCTGCTATTATTAGAAAAAGGGTGGAAAAAGCCCGAAACATTCAAACCCAAAGATTTAAATTCAGTTCAACCGTCACTAACAGCGAAATGAACAGTCAAGAAATTCGCCAGCATTGCCTTCTTGACCAAGAATGTTTAGAATTGATGAAACAAGCGGTTGCCTCTTTGCGATTAAGCGCCCGCTCATATTATCGCATAATTAAAGTTTCCAGAACTATTGCCGACTTGGAAGGAGCGTCTTCCATTAAGCCGACTCACATTGCCGAAAGTTTGCAATATCGTTTTCAATCTGAATAATTAATACTTTTGTTTTGAAAAATTTATTTCTAAAAAAGACGCTTCTAGGAGGAATTGCAGTCCTTTTTTTGGCACTGTTATTTTGTTGGTTTTTCGGAAAAAATAAAACCGAAAATTTAAACTTTCAAAATAAAATAAAAATCATAACCTTGATTGATGGCGGATTGGAAAACAAAATTTTCACCCAAAGCAATACTGTTGGAGAATTTATTGAAAAAAATAATATCCCAATAAAGGAAAATGATTTATTGTTGCCAGAAAAAGAAACTCCACTTTATTCAGGAATAAACATTGAAATTAAACGCTCTTTTAATATAAAAATAAAAGTGGACGGAAAAATTATTGAAAACTGGACCCGAGCTAAAGATATTCGGACAATTCTTCAAGAAAATGGTGTTATTCTTAGTTCGCTTGACCAAACTCAACCAGAAAAAACCACTCCTCCAAACGAAGGACTTAATATCATTGTTACCAGAATTAATGAAGAAGAAAAAACCATTATTGAAAAAATTGATTTCAAAACCATTGTCAAAAAAGATTCTGCCTTGGGATGGAGAGAGAAAAAAACCCAGCAAAAAGGAGAAAAAGGCAATAAAGAAATAATTTACAAAATAACTTATCAAGATGGAAAAGAAATTTCCCGAAAAATATTGTCCCAAAAAATAGTTCAGGAACCTCAAAATGAAATTGTCATAGAAGGAACTTTTATAAAACTAGGAGACAGCCACAAAGGACAAGGCACTTGGTATTCTTTCCAAGGAGGACTTTATGCGGCCAGTCCTTGGCTTCCTATGGGAAGTTATGCTAAGGTAACTAATCAAAGCAATGGGAAATCGGTAATTGTGGAAATAAATGACCGCGGACCGTTTGGCGATGGCAGAATAATTGATTTGGACAAAAAAGCTTTTGCTAAAATTGCCGACTTGGGAACAGGAGTAATCAATGTTAAAGTAGAAGAAATACTCAACTAAATGCCCGAAAAACTAGGTCAAAATTTTTTGATTAACAAAGAGATAATTAAAAAAATTATCGCTTTTTCCAGTTTAGAATCGGCTACTGTTGTCTTGGAAGTGGGTCCGGGCCGGGGAATTTTAACTGAGGAATTACTCAAATTAGCCAAAAAGGTTATTGCGGTTGAAATTGACGGAAAATTAGTTTCCGATCTCAGAAAAAAATTTAAAGAAAAAAAGAATATCAGTCTGATTGAAGGGGATATTCTAAAAATTAATCTTGAGGATTTGTTGCTAAAAAACAACCAAAGTGGAAAATTGGAAAGCTATAAGCTAGTCTCTAATATTCCCTACTATATAACCTCCAAAATAATTCGCTTTTTCTTGGAAAATTCCAATCCGCCTCAAAAAATGATTCTGATGATTCAAAAAGAAGTGGCAGAAAGAATTGTTGCCAAACCGGGAAAAATGAGCCTTTTGTCAACCTCAGTTCAATATTATGCGAAAGCGGAAATACTTTTTTCTGTTCCCAAGAATTGTTTTTCTCCGATTCCAAAAGTAGACAGTGCTGTGATTCAAATAATACCCGAAATAAAACCAGAATTAAAAGAATTTTCTTTAAATTTTTTTAGAATTGCTAAAATCGGCTTTTCAGGAAAAAGAAAAACCTTGCTTAATAATCTTTTCAACGGACTTCATTTGGAAAAAGAATTCGTTTTAAAAAAACTAAAAAAGATCGGTTTCTCGGAAAATACCCGTGCTCAGGAGCTTTCAATTGAAGACTGGAAAAAATTGGCAAAAATTATTGAAATTGCCAAATAACTTTTTCAAACAAAAAAAACTGTTTTCACCAAAATAAGTCCATAAAAAAGCACCAAAAATAGATTCCACCACAAAAGCCGATAAGGCTTTATTTTTTTATTGTTAATAACCCAAAAAGAAGCTCCTCCAAAAATCAAAGCCCAAAAAAACAAACGATTTTCATTTAGAAGAAAAACGCTTGCTATATAAGAAATAAAGAAATTAATTCCAACAATTAAGCGACCTTTTTCTTCACCGAAAATAACCGGAACAGTCCAAATATTGTCTTTTTTGTCTCCAGAAATATCCTTGAAATCTTTGATTGGGAGACATAAAGTATAGGAAAAAACGAGCAAAAAAATAATTCTTGCAGAAAGTCCGGTCAAATTGTTTTCACCGGAAAAAAGAGAAAAACCCAAAAATAAGAACAAAATTGAAGCCAAGGCACTGACTAATGTAGCCACCAGCGGAAATTGTTTGAGGCGAAACGGGGGAGCGGAATAAAACCAAGAAATTATCTGAAAAATCAATAAAATTACAGCAAATTTTGTTCCAACCACCAAGCCACCTAAAATTGAAAGCAAAAAAAACAAAATTCCCAATTGCCAGTATTCCCGAATGGTGAAAATTTTACTCTGAAGCGGACGACTTGGATTGGAAATGGAATCAATTGAAAAGTCATATATATCATTCACCACTACCGAAGCTTTCCAAGCCAGCCAAACAGAAATAAGAAGAGAAGCGGTCGCCAAAATTGAAAACAAATTAATATTCAAATTTTCCGGATAAGCCAAAAATCCCAAACCCATTCCAATAAAAAATAAACCGCTTAAATAAATTGTTTGAGGATAACGAAAATTTTTAAGAACTGCTACGAATTTATTTTTATTATAAATCAGGAAAAAAATAACTATCACTACAATCAGCAAAGGAAAATAAACTAAATCAAGATTATACGGCAATGAATACTGAAAATTTCTAAATTTTATTCCAAATATAGGATAAAAAGGACTCAAAAATTGGGCCGTTTCAAAACTTTTCACTTCAAAAATATTTTTCCCCTGAATCAATTTATAAAGAAGAGTCAACCAAGAAGGAAAAGTTCCCATTAAGAAAAAAATAACATAGGTCAAAAAAGCGCCCAAAATAGCCTTTATCCATTTTCCGGTTTTTCCTAAAACCAAAACAAAGGCGCTTAAAATAGCTATTGCAAACATAATTTTACTGCCAAAATAAACGATTCCGGCAGGAAGGTGTCCAAAAAAAGTAATTAATTGAAGCCCTAATTCCTTGAAGCTTCCCAAAGAATAGAAACTCCAATAAACCTCTCCCCCGGTTTTAAGCATATCTAAAACTGGCGGAAAAATTACCAAAAGAGATCCCCAAGCCAAAAGAAAAGCTAATTTCTCGGGATTTTCTTTGATAAGCCAAGCAAGAATGAGCCAGATAGACAAAAAAGAAAGTAAAAAGAAAAAGAAATTATGCAAATACTCAATCAAATTTTCCAATGGATCTAGCGAATAATTAATTGCCACAAAAAACTCCACGAACATCCGAATGGCTATTGAAAAAGCAAACACAGCCACCCATTCCAAGAGGCTGATTTTTTTTTCTAACAACTTATCCACAATTATCTTAAGCTTTTGCATAAACTAAATTTAGCAACCTTTCCTTTTCCTGGCAAATTTTCTATAAAAAAGAAAATTAAATAAATTTCAAATTTTATCCACTGTTTTTGAACTAAAAAATGTGTTATACTTTTGTCAAGAAAAAATGAAAATAAAAAATATCCAACTAACAACTGTAATTTTGGCAAGCTTGATTGTTGCAAGTTTTGCTTTTTATGTTTTTGCCGAAAATAATACTGAATCTTTGCAAAATATCTTTCTTGATTCCGATCAAGACGGATTATCCGATCAAGAAGAAAAGGCTTATGGCACTGACCCACACAACAAAGACACTGACAATGACGGTTATTCTGACGGAACCGAAGTTCAGAGTGGCTACAATCCTCTAAAACCGGCTCCGGGAGACAAATTAATTCCTGAAAATCAATCAATTCCTAATGCCTCAAATCAATCTGATGAAAATAATTTAACCCAGCAACTCACTGCCAAAATAAAGAATTTGACCAATGAATCAATGAATCAAGGAGGGGTTACTGTAGAAACCGTGCAATCACTAATTGACGAAACAATAGGTTCAGATTCAACTGCCATTAAAGAAGAAGCCCCTCAAATTTCTAAAGATGACATCAAAATAAAAGAACAAAATTATGACAATCTAAGCAAAGAGAAAGCTTTTGAAAAAAGAAAGGAGGATATGACAGAATATCTGGCAGCTATTTTTTATATAATGTCCAGCAATTCTCCCGAGCCGATTACTTCCAATTCCGACATTTCCAGCGCGATGTCAAAAATTTCACAGCAAATCATATCTTCGCTCACAACCAGAAGCACTAAAGAATTAGAGATTCTTTCCGAAAGTGGCGAAAAAATGCTTGAACAAATCAAAGAAGTAGAAGTTCCCGAAGAAATGGTAGATTTTCATATCAAAGCTATGTCTTTTGCTCTTTATGCCCAAGAAATGAAAAACTATATTAATCCCAATTCTTCCGACCCGATTGCTGACATTCAAAATCTTTCCAAAATTGGAGGCTTGTTATCAAACGCCATAACTTTTTCCGAAGAATTGGAAAATAAAATTTCAGAATATGGTTTGTTGTCAGAAACAGAAGAGATTAATCAAAAAATTGAAGAATTTCAAAATAACTCCCCCGAAAAATAGCCACTCAATGAAAATTATTTCAAAAAACACATCTCCAAAAAAACCGACTTTGTTTGGTCTGATGTTGTTTTCGTTGTTATTTTTTTTATCAACGCCAAAAGTTAACGCTTGGGATTCTATGGCAGCTGCCATCGCCAAGCAAATCATGGAAGAAACTTATGACACCATTAAAGGAATTACTCTTGCCAGCCTCAAGCAAGCCGCCATTCAAATGATTCTTGAAGAAACAGCGGCCTTTCTAAATGATGTTGATCATATGGGAACAGCCATTATTACTGATTGGAAAGACTATTTATATGATCTTCCAGAAAGAGAAAGCACAAAGTTTATGAATGACTATCTTTCAGGAATCACAAAAGGAAGAAGCTCCAGCCGCTACCGAAAAGCTTCTGTTTCCAAAACACTTCTTTCTTATGAAGGTTTTGGCGGAAAAGATCAATATCAATTCGCTCTAATTAAAAATGCCCAAGCGGACAGCACAGACACATCCTATTATCAATATCAATACAGCGGAAACAGCTATGATGACACTCTTGGTCTTATGGTAGAGGATATTACTAATACCGAAACCCCTGTGCCGACTTGCACTGACGCAGACAGAGCTAATATGTTCGCCAATGGGAATTTGGATAATTTTTGGAAATGCACCGAAGGAATCAATTATGCTCCATTGGCTTACGCGCATCTTAAGTCAGTTTATGAAGAAAAAAAAGAAGAAAAGAAAGAAATTCAAAAAAATCAACAAAGTGGAGGAATCCGATCAACTGTTGACGAAAATGGCAATGTAATTACGCCTTCCAGCATAACCCAATATATCGCCAGTAAAGCGGAAGGCTTATATATGGATGCCACTGCAACAGCCGAAAAAATTCCGGAAATTGTAGCTTCGGTCGTAACACAAGCCATCAAACGCTCAATTCAACAAGGAGTTGGGGCTATCAAAAACAGACTTCAAAGAGAAGTTTCCAATGTCAGAAGAAGTGTAACCAAACAAATTAGCAATGAGGTTAGAGAATATGGACCGGGAGCAGTTTTTAACGACAGATAACCAAATTTAATTTATGAGTTTTTTTCAAAAAACAATCCAATATAAAATTTTCAGAATTTTTCTTTTTCTGTTAGTTTTTAGCGGATTGTTTTTGTTTTTTGGAGAAAATAAAGCTAAAGCCGATGCAGAACCAGTATCGCAATGTCTTGATTTTAGATTTGATACACTTGGAGTAATAAAAAGAATTGACGGAACCGAAGGATTTACTCCTAAACAATGTGTAGAATACTGTGAAAAAAATATAAGTTGGAAAAAACAAGATTGCGGATGGACGCCTGACACAGCAGAAGCTAATGTTTTGACTGGACACAAAATACAGTATGCTTCAAAAGAAAAATCTCTAGGGTGTAGTGCAGGAGATCCATCAACTTGGCTTATGTGTTTTTTAACTCCCTTTTTATATATTGTAAAATATCTTTTTTTCGGAGCAATTGTTTTTTTCAAATGGATTGCTGATGCCAAAGCATTAAGTTATCTTCTTGATATGGGCGGATTCACTTATAAGATGTGGGCTATTGTTAGAGATTTGCTTAATATGCTTTTTATCCTGATTTTGTTATTTTCCGCTTTTGCCACTATATTTCAAGTAGCCAAATATAATTACAAAAAAATCCTCTTGATTTTGATCATTATGGCACTTTTGGTTAATTTTAGTTATCCAATTTCCAGAGTTATTATTGACGCTTCTAATGTGGCTATGTATTCAATTGCTCAGGGAACATTGGGTGATGAAAATTATTTAGAAGAAGACTTATTGAATGGTTCCGGAATTAAAGAATTTTTCCATCCAGGCTATTCAAGTACAGCGCTAATGCTTATGGCTATAATATTTTTAGCAATTCTCACTATAACTCTTTTCGCTTTTGCCATTCTTCTTTTTATAAGAGGTGCTGCTTTAGTGCTTCTTATTATTTTTTCTCCGATTGGGTTTGTGGGCAATATAATTCCAGGTTTTGAAAAAATTGCCAGAGATTGGTGGAGCAATCTCTTTAAATACGCTTTTTTTGGACCAATTATGATGCTTGGTTTGTATGTTTCAATAGAAATGATGAAAATATTAAAGAATTATTCTGGCATGCAAGCAAAAGCCGCTAGTGTTAGCAAGGAGATTGATATCAGCTTATTAACCACTTTATCCTTTTTTGTTATTCCTATTATTCTTCTTTGGGCCACAATGGGCATTGCCCAAAAAATGAGTATCGCCGGCGCAGAAAAAGTAACAGGAAAAGCTAAAAGTATCTTGAAAAAAACGGGAATGATGGTTAGTGGTGGGAACTTTCTTAAAAATGCTTTCACTAAATTCAAAGACGAAAGAAAAAAACGATCTGCTATGGCCGATAAAACCGCTCTTTCTTCAAGGTTGGGGCGAAGCGTTGGAAAAGGTTTCAACAGAGGACAAGATGCTTTTTGGGGAGCCTCTGAAATTATTCCGGGTAGCAAAGCTGCCAGAAATAGATATAACGCTATGTTAGAAACTGAAAGTCGTGAAAAAATTGAAGAAGCCAGAAAAGATCATGACACTAAAAATATGTCTGAAGAAGAACTCCGAAAACTCTCAACTTCCGGAGACAAATTTGAAAAAGCGGCAGCAATTATTGAGTTGGCAACCAGAGGATTGGCCAATGTCAAAGACATAGAAAATATCAGACAAAACTTTAGAAATGGATTTTCCGAAAAAGATACTTCAGTTGTCAGAGAACTTATTAACGCCATAAGAGATTATGATCCTGTTTCGGCTTATACCAAAGAAAGTGGCTTATTGGATGGAGATGCTATTAGCGCCTTTCTTAAAAGCAATAAATTTGATCCCAAAAAACTAGGCAGCAATTCTCTTGGAAATGCTGAATTCATACGATTAGCCTTTGAAGAAAACGCATTGGGAGCCAAAGATCTCTTAGAACGAAGCAAAAAAAGTCAAAACAATAAATTAGCTATCCAACAATCTCTTGGAGACTTGGCAAAAATTTATGATTCAAATAAAAGTAGTCTTGACCAAGACATTCAATTTGCTTATTTTGCGCACGAAGGCAAATTAGCTAACGAAAATTTTGCTGAAAATGTTTTTTCCCGAATGGATAAAGAAACCGCCGCAAATATTCAACCTGAAACCATAAGAGAATATGGCGATGTAATGACAGCTAGCATAAAACAAAATCAAATAAAAAATATTGCCTACGAAATCAAAAATGATAAAGCTGCGAAAGATTTTATTAACAAGCTTCGTTCATCTAACCACGAAAATTTTATTAAAAGTAATCCCGATCTAGCCAATTTCTAAAATATGAATTATATAGATAAAATAAAAAAACTTCCAGAAAATGTCAGGACATTCTTGTCTTCCGCCGAACCAATGATTGAAATCAAAAAATCTTTGGCTATGTTTGATGTTGCACCTGAAAAATCTTGGAAAATAGCTAAAGAAATAGGATTGATGTATGTGGGTGATGAGTCATTAAAAAATTTACCAAAAATTATCCAAAAAAATCTGTCCTTAAATGAAAATTTAAGCACTAGTATAGCCTATGAAATAAATAAGCGTATTTTTTTTATTTTTCCTACTGTTTACAATGAATCTTTGGAAATGCAAATCAATTGGAATGAAAAAAAATTAACACCGACAAAAAGTGAATCGTCGGCATTAGAAGTTGTTTTTCAGAAAGAGCCTTGGATTAAGGAAGAATTAAAAAAAGAAACTTTAACTGATTCAAAAAGCATAATTCAATTGACAATTAAGGAAATTTTTAAAAAATATCCGGAAACCAGAAAACAACCAATCGGAAGAAACAATCTTTTTTCCAAAGAAAAACAAAGAGAAGTGCCACCCAGTATTGAGAATTGGATTGAAGATTATGTCTCTAATTTAGGTTATCGCGCTCACAATTCGTTGGAAAGAGGAGAATATTTGTTTCATTCTTTGAATCCCAGAAAACTGGAAAGTTCTGACAGGAATAATTTATCTCAACTGCTGAAATCTTTTGATGAAGGAACTCCTCTTTTGGTTGACAAAGACAACAAAAAAATAATATTTCAAAAAGAATTTAAACCCGCTTCAAGAACTGTTTGGCAAAAAACTTCTCCGATCAAAAATATTCCATCCTTTGGCAATGTCCAAAATACTTCTTTCAATTTTCATCAAAAATTACCCTTTGAATCTAAAAAAACAAACCAGAAACTGCCCGCCCCTCACAATATGCTTTTGTCCGAAAAAAAAACTCTGCCAAAAAATATTATCAATCTCAAAGACTTAAATTAAAAAATTGAAAGAAAGTTTTTTTCCTGTTAGAATGAGTCAGTAAGAGATAAATTAATTTTTTATGCAATTCAGAGTTCCTCAATTTATTGATATTGAAGATAGAATCGTCGGACCACTGACTGCCAAACAACTTGGTTGGCTGGCAGCGGGAGGAGTAATGCTTTTGGTTCTTTGGAATGTCCTTGATACGGCTGGTTTTTATGTTTCCGTCGTTTTTGTCGCTTTTATTTTCGGATCATTGGCTTTTTTTAAACCCAATGACCAACCATTGCCATTTTTTATTGCTTCATCCATCATTTTTCTCTTTAAACCAAAAAATTATATTTGGAAAAAGGAAGCAGACAATCCCAACAAAACAAAAGTGGTGGCAAAAAGGAAAAGTCAAAGCCAAACAATAAGGAAATCAATAACCCAAGAGCAAATTCAACAAATATCCAAAATTCTAGACAAAAATTAAAACTATGGAAAAACTTCATTCAAACACTATAACCCAAAAATCAGCCTCAGACAGTACTCAAAAATATCTGGATATTGCTGAAATAAAGGAAGATTTAATAGTTCTTAAAAACGGCTCTTTTCGTTCTGTTTTGGCAGTTTCAGCCATTAATTTTGATCTCAAGTCCAGCGATGAACAAACAGCTATAATTGAACAATATCAAAATTTTCTCAATTCATTAGACTTTCCCATTCAAATTTTAATCTCTTCCAAAAAGCTCAATATAAAAAAATATTCTGATTTTCTTGCAGAAAAAGAAAAAAAACAGTCTAATGAACTTCTACGACTTCAACTTTCGGAATATAAAACATTCATCAATGAACTAGTTTCTGTTTCCAATATTATGGAAAAATTTTTCTATATTGTTGTACCTTTTTCTCCTATTGAAAACAAAGAAGTTGGTTTTTTTGGAAAAATTTTCGCATCATTTAATCCCCAAAAAAATATCCTGGCTAAAAGAGAAAACTTTGAAAATTGCAAAAATCAATTATTACAAAGGGTTGATCACATTGTCGCTGCCCTTTCCGGAATCGGACTCAGTCTTATTCCACTCAAAACCCAAGAACTGATTGAACTTTCTTTTAACGCCTACAATCCCACTAGCTACAATAATACTGAATTGGCTGATGTTAAAAATTTAGAAATAAAATAAAAAAGAGATTATGTTTAATTTTTTCAAGTCCAAACCAAAAAATAATCCTTCGGGAAATATTATTTCAACATCTAATGAAATACTAGAAAGCGAAAAAATATACCAGCAAGGATTGATTAATCTTTCCGATCTAATCGCTCCTTCGGCCATCAAAATAAATCCAAATTTTATTCAAATTGGAGATACTCTGGCTCAAACCCTTTTTGTAATGACTTATCCGAGATATCTTCACAGCAATTGGTTCTCTCCCATTATTAACATTGATATTCCGATGAATATTTCAATGTTTATTCATCCTATTCCGACATACGAAATCCTAAAAACTCTCAGAAAAAGCGCCACTCAAGTGGAATCCCGCCAAAATATGGAACGAGAATCAGGATTAGTCAGAGATCCAGCCCTGGAGACGGCTATTGCTGACATTGACGAACTTCGCGATCAGTTGCAACAAGGAACGGAAAGGTTTTTTCGCTTCGGTTTATATATAACTTTTTTTGGAAACACCGAAAAAGAACTGTCAGATTTTCAAAAATCAGTTGAATCTATTCTTGAAGCTCAATTAGTTTATGCGAAAAAAGCCATTTTTAAAGCAGAACAGGGTTTCAATTCTTCACTTCCGCTAGCCAATGATGAATTAGACATCGGAACCAATATGAATTCTTCTCCTCTCTCAACAACCTTTCCTTTTGTTTCATCAACTCTTTCTTCTGATACCGGGATTCTTTACGGCATTAATCGCCACAACAACAGTTTGGTTATATTTGATAGATTCCAAATGGAAAATGCTAATATGGTGGTTTTTGCCAAATCAGGAGCTGGAAAAAGCTATACTGTTAAATTGGAAATTTTGCGTTCTTTAATGCTAGGAACCAATGTGATTATTATTGATCCGGAAAATGAATATAAACATCTTTGTGAAACAGTTGGAGGAAGTTTCATTAAAATTTCATTAACTTCCGATCAACATATTAATCCTTTTGATTTGCCCAAACTCGGACAGGATGAGGACCCGGATGATATTTTTAGAAATAATATCGCCAACATATTAGGACTTCTCCATATTATGCTTGGAAACATCACTCCGGAAGAAGATTCCATTTTAGACCGAGCCGTTCGAGAAACTTATAATATAAAAGACATTAGTTCTGAGTCTGATTTTGACTCCATTCGAAAAGCCGATTTTCCTACTATGTCCAACCTTTATGATGTTCTTCGCAATATGGAAGGTGGCGAAGATTTGGGAATTCGTTTGGAAAAGTATACCGAAGGACTGTTTGGTGGATTTCTAAATCAGGCAACCAATATTTCTGTCGGCAATCAATTAGTAGTTTTCAATATCCGGGATATGGAGGAAGACTTGCGTCCGGTGGCAATGTACACTGTTTTGCAATTTATTTGGAACGAAATGAGAACCAATCTTCAAAAAAGATTGGTGATAGTAGATGAAGCTTGGGTGATGATGAAATACGACGACGCTGCTTCTTTTCTGTTTGGAATCGCCAAAAGATGCCGCAAATATTATACTGGTCTCACTACTATTACCCAGGACATTAATGATTTTTTGACCTCCAAATACGGCAAGCCAATTGTTACTAATTCCTCAATGCAACTTCTTCTTCGCCAATCACCAGCTTCTATTGATTATATCGCCGAAACTTTCTATCTTACTGATCAAGAAAAATTTCTGCTTCTGGAAAGTAATGTTGGAGAAGGTATTTTTTTTGCCGGTACAAAGCATATTGCTATTAAGATAATCGCTTCCTACAGCGAAGACCAAATTATCACTACCGATCCGGCTCAATTATTGGAAATTGAAGCCGCTAAAAAAGAACTAGAGGAAGAAGAAAGCTTACAGAAGATTTAATAATATTATGCAACAGGAAGAAGACAATAAAAAAAATCTAGAAAAATCCAGAGAGAAAAACAATCAAATAAAAAATGTTCATAACCCGGTCCCATTAAATGCTTCCAAGAAGATTGGTGGTTTGATTAAGGAATTTTCAGGCTTATCCAGATACATTGATCCGATTATGGATTCTGTTTTTGGATTAGTGCTTTGCCTCTCCATCACAAAGGATTTATTAGATATCATTATGCAAGGACCACTCTGGATTATAAGTGTGTTATTAACTATTTTTATCTCTTTTCTTGTGTTTTTTTCCACTCTTATTGTCAGAGCTAATAATAGCCACGGTGGAACAGTTATAAGTTTTTTTTTAAAAAAAATGTTAGTTTTGGTGGCCAGTAGTTTTCCAGAGTTTATTCCAGGAAATAATTTTTTTCCCTACCAAACAGCCGGGGTGATAATTACTTACATATTAATTCTCAAAGAAAGGAGATTATCCAAAGATAAACCATAAAAAAATGAACTTGATTGAATTTTTACGTAAAAATTTAAATTTTCTAATTATATTGTCAGTTATCGCAACTTGTCTTTTGCTTTTTGCTTTCTTCCCAGCTACTAACTTCTTTCAAAACCTAACCAAAGAATTTTTCTTCTTATTGCTTGTTCCTTTTTTGTTTGTCAAATATTTTCTCCGAAAAAATATAACTGAATTCGGATTTAATTTGAAAAATAAAAAAATTGGATTTCTTTGGAGTTTACTAGCCTTGTTTTTTTCTTTTTTATTTATTTATTTATTATCCAATTTCACTTCATTTGGAAAAAATTATCATCTTCCCAAAAGTGTTTCTGAAAATTTTTATTTTTTTCTATTTTATGAATTAATTTTGGTTAATTTTTTGTTTTTTTTCCAAGAATACTTTTTTAAAGGTTTTCTACTTTCAATTCTCCGAGAAAAAACCGACTATCTTTCTGTTCCGATTCAGGCTATAATTTATTTAATTCCTCTTTGGATTTTTACAAATTCAATTTGGCAAACAATCCCCCTAACAATACTATCTCTAGTTGGAGGAATTGTCGCATATAGAACCAAAAGTTTTTTTTATTCTTATCTATTCGGAATTGTTTTTCTACTTATGACTGATGCTTATATTATTTTTCTCAATAAATAAGCCGAACTACAATCAAAAAAATGAAGAAGACTATGTTTAAAAAAATTATTTCCACTTTTCTTGTTTTGTTTTTGACACTTTCTCCGCTTTCAAATCAGGCTTTGGCCGATTTTGATTGGCCCAGTCCATCGGATGCTGCCAAAGAAGCAGCGGACGGCATTGCTAATAAATATGGAATAAACCAAAACACAATAGTGGAAAGCGCTCAATCTTTTAATGTGGCTAAAAATAAAAAGCAACCCCCGCAGGTTTACCTCACTTTTTCGCCAACTAATCCGATTCCCGGAGAAAAAGTAACTGCTAACGCTGAACCGCTTTATTTTGGCAATAATGACAGTAGTTCAATGTATTTCACTTGGTACCTTCGTCATAGAGATGAATTGGAAAAAAACAGCCATTCCGATCTAGAAAACTTCAAGGTAAGAGCAGCTAGAATTATTGCCAGTGATAATTTTCAATATGAAGATGGCTATAGCAGTGATTCGGACAATGACGGATACAAAGCTGTTATGGGAGGAGATGATCAAAGAAATGTCGGAAAAGAATCACATTGTTTTTTTCACGATATGGAAAAGGGATCCGAATACGAATTTAGAGAATGTCGCCACTTGTTTCCTAATGCTCCCGGCAAAGAAACCGGAGATAATTCTTTCGGTCTAGAAGAAGAAGAATTTTGGAAAACCAATCCCAATGATTCGGATACCGCTGACTTAGGACAAACCGATGAAGCTACTGTTTCCGGTCTTGGACAAAAATCTTTTAGCTGGACCTATCAAGAAGGCGATCAAATAGGAGTAGTTATAGAGGGAATTTCTTATGAACCAACTGCTTATAATGACGCTTCATATAAAGTTATGTGGGCTTTACCAAAAAATAAATGCGAATTGACTGATGATGCTTTTGATGATCCTTCTGAAGGTACTGATGAAGAGATTGTTGTTTCTCCCGAAATTTGGCCCAGCTGCCCAGATGGATGTTCTTTCACAAGAACAGTAACCAAAAAAACCACCACCTATGACCAGGCGCCAACTTCCAGCTATCAAATTGGGACTACTGTTACCACCACAAAAACAGAAACCATTCAACTCAACTCTCAGCAAATGTATGTGACAGGAACAGGAGAAACCACAACAACAGATGGGGGAACCACTGAAACATCCCTTGAAATAGGAACTGAATATACGGATCTGCCCGAACCTCCAAGCAATGAGGAGTGTTATTTGACTGATGAATTAACCGGCGCAACCATTACTGATCGGTCTTGTTGTCCAGCTGGAAATGAAAACTGCTCTGTTCTTTCCAGCAGAACAGAGACAACCAATCCCGGTAGCAAATTAGAAGTTGAAAATAATGAAGATGTGAACTTATTTAAAATGACTCTGGATGATTTTGATAAATGTCTTTTGCAAAATTTTGTTGATCCAACTGAAGGAGGGGGTAAATATAAAAAAATTAATGTTTCCTTATCTTATGACCCCAAAAATCCAATCAACGACCCTGCTTACACGAATTCCGATCAATTAACTGTTTCGTCTTCAATTCCAGACGCCACAGATGCTGAATTTCTTTATTATACTTGGCAAGTCTGGAAAGGAAACTCTATTGATGGTCCTTGGGGAGATCCTTTGACAAAAAACGAACTAACCAATTCCACTTCCACACTGGGCGCCGGAATAAAAGACCTTAAATTTGATCTCAATTTTAAAGACGCTACCTATTTGCGAGTTAAATTAACTGTTTCGGAAAAAGCTTATAACGGGGAAAGAAAGGGACATGATGAAGTGATTATCCCATTAGTATTAAACAAAAGAAAAATAGAAGCTTATTTGGCCTCAGTTTCCAATGATGACAATCTCAATCTTTCTTTAGGAAAACAAATTTGCCTCAATAAAAACAATGAAGATGATCCGATTTGCAAAGTAGCTAAAAATCAAATAATTGCTGTTAAGATTAATGATGACAATCTCACTAATTTTAACTGGTCTGTTGATGGAAAAGCAATTAATTACAACTACACCAATTCCACAGAAACACCAAAAACCGCTTATTTTCCAGTTAAACAAGAAAAAAATAAATCTTTTAGCGTTTCCCTTTCAGCCATTGACAAGGAAACTGGAGAGAAAGTTAATCTAACTAAAGCATTTGAAGTTTCTGACCCGACCGTCCAGATTGTTTCTGAAAATGAAGGAAATTGTGCCCCTAGTCTTTTGGGCTATTACATTGATTCAAATAATAAAGAGTGGCCCGATTATAGCAAAAATGATTTTCAGGCCAAAAAAGACACCACTGTGAGCCTCAAAGCTAAATTCAATGTCGCTACGCCAAACGCCGACAACATAACTTGGAATATCAATGGCAATAAGCTTGTTTTTGGAGAAACAGTTAATTTTTCCGCTGAAAAGGATTATGGACAAACTTATAATGTTTCTGTAAGCAGTCTTTATTCTCAAGACAACGCTACAGTTAAGGCTCTCTCAAAATACTGGGGGATTTCTTATGACGGGCTTTATGAGAAAAAAATAGCAACTACTGCAAAAATCACAATTACTACTTCAGACAGCGAATTGGAAGACGCTAAAGCTAAAAAATTTTTGGCCAGCATAATTTCCGAAGTTCCAGGATATTTGTCTTTTCTCATTAGAATTATTTTGACTGTCGCTGTATTGCTTTTTGTTATTAAAATTACTTTTTTACTTATTAAAAAAACCATAGCAAAACAACACTATGATTAAAATAAAAAAAATAATTCTTTCCTTTTTTATCGTTTGTGGTTTTTTATATTTCTTCACTTCCAAAGTTGAGGCTGGACCATTTGATTATCCAGTAGTTGAGGGTTTTACTAAATTTATTGAGAAAGGGAAAGTATATGGATTAGAATACTACATTGGAAGTATTTATAAAATCGCTCTTTGGATGGTAGGAATATCAGCATTACTAATGATTTCAATCGGCGCTTTTATGTATATCACTTCAGCTGGCAATAATGCCTCTATGCAAACTGCCAAAGAAGTTATTGCTGATGCAATTATCGGTCTGATTCTAGCTTTTTTAGCCTGGCTAATTCTTTACATTATTAATCCAAGTCTTGTTATGATTAATATTAATTTCCCTCCTCAAAACTACGCAGGAAAACATGCAACAGTTAATGGGGCATTTTTAACTAATGATGTGTCGTTGGTTCCAAGTGATGTTCCGGGACAATCTGGAGATGCTTCTCAAGAGTTAAAAGATTTGATAAGTTGCATGCAAGAAAAAGTTCCTTCAGGAAAAGCATTTGTAATCTCATCCATTTCTGATGGTAACGGCGGTGTAAATTGTTACCAAGACCATCCTGATTGGCCTCAATGTTCCGGAAACCTTGAAACTAATTGTTGTTTCCACAAAAAAGGATCTTGTCATTACGGAGGCACTTGTGGAGGATCGTCTTATGCCGTTGATTTTTCCACACGAAAAAGCAGTCTTTCTGGAGACGAAATGATTAGTTTGGCCAAAGACTGCAATGCTAATTATACCAAAGATGAAGGTAATCATATTCATGTCAGCGTTGGAGCTAATTGCGGTTGTAAATAAAAATTAACAAAATGTCGTTGTCCAAAAAAATATTTATCTTTTCTTCTGTTGTCTTCTTGACCACTTTTTTTCTTTGGGGAATTTACCGCTTAGCTTTCAAAAAAAACGAACCGCTTGTCGTTGACGAATCAAAAAATTCTTCTTCATCCCAAAAAGAAGAAAAACAAGATTTGACTAAAGTTATTTCCAAATCAAATCAAAAAATAATTCCAATCACTCAGGAAAAAGTTTTGGCTCCAACTCTTTCTAATTCAAATAATAATTCCATCATATACTACTCTCAAAACGGACAAGTATTTGAAATTGATTTAGAGGGAAACAACAAGAAAACCCTCTCCGAAAAAGAAATTTTCGGCATCAAAAATGTTTCTTGGTCGCCTGACAAAAGCAAGGTTCTGGTAGAATATGAACCAGGAAAAACTCCCTCGTTATTTTCTTTTTTTGATTATTCCCAAAAAAAAGGCGCTTTCCTGAATCAATCTGTTTTGAATGTCTTCTGGCAAAACAACAACAAGATTATTTATACTTACTCCGATTCAAAAAATTCCAATCTTTCCTCTTCTAATCCCGACGGCAGTGATTGGAAAAAACTTACCGATCTTAATTATGCCGGACAAATAATTTCTTCTGTTCCAAATTCGGGACTCATTTCTTTTTGGAACAATCCCGACGCCAACTATGAAACCAATCTTTTCACCTTAATGACCCTAAATGGAGAGAAAAAAATAATTTTCAAAGGAAAATTCGGTGCTGACTATCTTTGGAATCAAGAAGGAAATCGGGTTTTAATCAGCCATTCAAATGAAAAAAATGGCCACCGAATTGAATTGGCGGTCGCCAAAAGCAATGGGGAAAAATATAAAAATCTTGGCATCCCGACTTTTGTCTCCAAATGCCTTTGGTCCAAAGACGGAAAAACAGTTTTTTATGCCCTTCCCGGAGATTTGCCAAATAATGCTCTCTTGCCCAACGATTATAATTCCGGAAAAATCCAAACCACCGACACCTTTTGGAAAGTCAATACGGAAACCGGAGAAAAAAAACGACTTGTAGAACTAAATGAAATTGAAGTTCAAGTTGATGCCGAAAATTTATTTTTCAATGCTGATGAAAGTATGCTTTTTTTTATCAACCGTCGGGATGGATTGCTTTATAGAATCAGTCTTTAGCATAAATCCTCCCCAAAAAACCAGCCAAAAAACGACCGCCAGGTCGTTTTTAAAGTAAGTTGAATCCAAAAGACCATGCAACAAAATAACCAGCATAACAAAAAAATAAAAAGTACCATTCTTGTTTAATTGAACATTATTTTTTTTAAGTTTCAGAAACCAAAAAAATAAAATTCCAAAAAAACCAGCCAGGGCCGGCAACCCTCCGCTCAACCAAAAAGTTAAAAATATATTATGCGGATGAGAAACGGCCCATTCCAAATACGGAGGAAAATATTTTTGATATTCTAAATATTTTTTTTGAAAATTTCCCGGACCAATTCCAAAAAGCCAATTATCTTCCAGTATTTTTTCGGCAGAATGCCAAATCATTATTCTGGAAGCCAAAGAAGATCTCTCGTTTAGAGTAAACAATTGTCCCGCTTTGTCTGTTGACTTTTCCAGTAAAAAAATAAGCGACGCAACAAGCAATAATCCTGAAATAAAGATGATTCTTTTTTTGTTTTTCAAAAAAACAAAAACCATTGCCAAAAAAATTAAGAAAAGCGCCATCCAAGCAGTGTAAGATTGGGTTAAATAAATAGCCACCAAAATAATTCCTAAAAAAACGAGCATTTGAATATTTTTTTGGAAAAATTCTTTTTTTAGATTGAAAAATTTTAATTGAAAAAGACCTGCCAAGAATCCCGGCAACAAATACATCGCCAAATAATTAGGAGAATTAAAAAATCCCTGGAGACGATTATCATAGGTGATAAAATTAATTTCAAAAAAATAACCAAAAAAAGAAACTATTGCTACTGCCAAGGAGGAGAAAAAATAAACTCTCCAGACTCGTTCAAATTTTTCTTCCCCCAAAGATTGTCTTGCCACCCAAGAGAAAACTAGCGGAAACAGAAACCAGCCCTTAATAATCCCCCAAGAGACGATTGGGCTTTGCGCCAGAAAAGAAGCCAAGATCAATCCACCAAAAATCAAAACTAGACTCACAATCAATCCTTTTTCTCTTGGAAAAAGACCCTTTTCTTTGTCTTTGCCTATTCCATTTTTCCAAAAATAAATAACGCAGGAAACAAACATTAATCCCTCCAAAACATTAGTAGAGAAAAAACCTATTTTAATTTTCACCAAATAAATCGGCAAAAAGAAAATTGTTAGGAGCACTAAATTTTCCAAATTAAGTATTTTTTTCATTTTTTTCATTTTTCAAAAAAGAAACCAGAAGCAAAAAAGCTATCATAACCACCGGAGAATAAATAGGCGTTTCCACCAAAGAATGAACGGAAAAAGCGACTATTGCCAAAGAAATTCCCAAAAAAAACGGTTCCTTTTGTGTTTTTTTCTTAAACTTCCAAAAAGCAAACACCAAAAAAGCGATCCAAAAAAAACCAGCCGGGATTCCGCTTTCAGCCACAATATCCAAATAAGCATTGTGAGCGTAAATAGGATCACGATAATCAGCTAATGGTTTGACTGCTAAAGAATAATTGCCAATTCCAACCCCCCAAGGATGCTCAGAAATGACCCCTAAGGCCTCTTTCCAAATTCCAAGCCTTCCTATATTAGATCCTTCGGAAAAATCAAATGAGGAGGCAAATCGTTGCGCTACCGGAGTCCACAATAACAATCCTGAAATAAAAATCAATCCCAACCCCAAAATTGACCAGCGATAACTTTTTTTTATTTTATTCCAAAATATTCCTAACAAAACCGCAAAAGCCACCACCATTCCCAAATAGCCTCCGCGAGAAAAAGTAAGCAAATTAGCAATAATTAAAACAAAAAAAATAAAAATATAAAGGACTTTTCTTTTTCTTTGAGAAAACAACAAGCCCAAACAAGTAAAAATGGCTAAATTAAGAAAAAAGGCCAGCATATGCGGATCAGGAAAAGTTCCAGTAGCCCGAAGCAATGTTTTTCCGGAAACATTAACCAGCCAACTGGGATTTTTGAGAACTGCCTCAGAAAAAGCATTTCCCAAAAAAAGTGGTGCTAAATTTTTGGCCCAAAAAAAATATACTTTTTCCAGGCCAAAAACAAATTGAGCAAAAAACTGTCCTATTCCCAGTATAGCTACCGCGAAACTTCCCCAAACAAAAGCCTTAGCTGTTTTGATTATTTCTTCGGTTTTTTTTATTTCGGCTCCAGCCACCCAAAAAATCGGAAAAACAGAAAACAAGAAAGCTAATTTTCTCACTCCCCAAGCCATATTTTGCGCCTCAAAAAGGGAAAGGAAAACTAAACCCAAAAAAGATAATAAAAAACCGGATAAAATTCCTCCGGAAATTATAATTTTTTTCTCTTTGAGGCTTTTTAGCATCCAAAAAAGAAAAAGCAAAACGACAACTAACCGAGAAGATGCCAAATCCACGCCCGAAACCGGATTAAGCGCTACCTGAAAAGGCAATAGAAAGGCCAACAAAACCAATATTTGAAACATTTGAATTATTTTTTTAGAACTATTTTTCGCAAAATTTTCAATACTCTTGATTCAAAAGTTCCTCTATGCTTTTGAAAAAAATAATCTTGTGATTGATAATAATTTTCTTTTTGTTTCTTAGCATTGCTGTGGCTTCCTCCACACCAATGTCCCACTTCAAAACAGGGGAAATAAATGATTTTTTTTCTATTATCAGCCATTCTTTGGCAAAAATCAACATCTTCAAAATAAAGGAAAAAATTTTCATCAAAACCCCCAAGCAAATCAAACCAACTCTTTCTAATGAAAAAAGCGGCTCCGCTCACCCAATCAACCTCTCTTTTTTGAGAACTTTTCCAGATTTTCCGACTTCTGAGAAAACCTAAATTATTCAAGATAACATCCATCAAACTAACCCTTCTGCCTGCACTCCAAGACTGAGTTTGGCCATTTTTATCAATTAACCTCGGACCCAAAATTCCCAATTCATTATTTTTTTCAAATTCTTGAAGTAATTTTTCAATATTTTCTGAAAGAATTTCCGTATCCGGATTAAGAAAACAAATTATTTCTCCCTCAGAAAATTTTCTTCCCAAGTTCCAACTAGCGGACAACCCCTTGTTTTCCCAATTTTCCACCAATTTCAATCCGGGGAAATTTTTTACAAATTCTTCCAAATTTTCTCTGGAATCATTATTGATTAAAATTACTTCTGATTTGATTTTGGTAAAAATTTTTTTCCGAACCGAAAACAAGCATTTTTCCAAATGATGCCGACTTTGATAATTCACGATAACAATGGAAAGTTTTTTAAATTTTGATTTTTTGGAAGTCATCATAGGCCTTTTTAACTGATTGAGAGAGTTGATTGTCAACTTTTTTCAAATCAGTTTTATTTTTGATCTTCCTTAATCTCAAATAAATATTGAGCCAAAAGCGCATTTTCCAAGAGGCGTTTTTTTGAAAAAACATCAAACCGGAAAGAACCAACCAGTAAGTCTTTTTTATTTTATCCTGACAACTTTTTTCAAAGTGATAAACCCAGCTGGAAGAAACTATTAAATTTTTAAATCCAGCTTTTTGAGAACGAAAGCTAAAATCGGCATCTTCCCAATAAAGAAAAAAATCTTCATCTAAAAGTCCAATTTTTTGAAAAACTCGGGCTTTTATTAGCATAGAACAACCGGTTATAAATTCGGTCTCATAAACTTCTTGGTTTTTGACATCTTTTTCATGTAAAGTTTTCATTCTAAGCCAATCTATTCGCCCTCCGGAAAACCAAATATTACGACTTTTGCCTTCAAATATCACAGGGCTCAATATTCCGGCTCCAGAATCAGCTTCTCCCGCTTGAACCAGACGAGTTAAAAAATCTTTTTCTACTTCTGTGTCATTATTAAGAAGTAATACATAATCCGCCATTCTTTCCAAGGAAAAACGAATACCAACATTATTTCCAGCCGAAAAACCGAGATTGCGATCATTTTTGATAAAATAAGCTTTGGAAAAATTAGTCTTAGCCAATTCCAAAGAACCATCTGTAGAATTATTATCAACAACAACAACTTCATAATTGGGATAATCAATCTTAAAAACGCTGGAAAGACAATTTTTTATTACCGACTCACCGTTATAATTAAGCACCAATATGAATACTTTGGGAAATTTTTTTGTTTTTTTATTCACTTTTTTTGCTTATTATGCTTCTTATTTCTTCCATAGTCACCACTCTAAACACCAAAAGAGAAAAACCGTAAACCAAAGAACCGCCTAACAATAAACCAATAAAACCTACGCCTTGGAAAAAGGCCAAAAAAACACTCATGATCACCGCAGAAAAAACAATACCGCCGATTTTTTCAATTCTGGGAAAATAACCAAGTTTTCTTTTTACAAAAATAAATCCCAAAAAAACCACAATAAATTCCGTTAGAACAGAAACCCAAGCAGCGCCCAAATAGGAAAAGCGGGGGATAAGCAAAAGATTTAAAAAAACATTAAAAATAGCAGCTATTCCCATAATCCACATTAATTTTTTTTGAAAATTAGCTGAAATCATAATTGTATTGAAAAAATTACCAAAAAAAATAAAAGCCAAGGCGAAAACCAAAACCTTTAACACCCCGACTGATTCAGAAAATCCCGAACCACTAATAACGCCTACTATGCCATCCGCCAGAAAAAGAGTAATAATAATCAAGGGAACTACTAAGATCACAAAAACTTTAAATGTTTTGTCGGAAATTTCTTGAAATCTTTCTTTGTTGTGAAAAATATTACCCGACATAATAGGAAGAATCAAGCCAATAATCATCGTCGGGAAAAAAGTTATATTTTCAATAACTTTGTAAGCAACATTATAAATTCCTACTTCCGAACTATCCCTCAACAAGGAAAGCAAGATGGTATCTATTTTAAAATAAATAAAAGAAATAAGAGCCGCTATTCCCATTGGAAAAGAATTTTTCAAAAAAACTTTCCAGTATTCAAAATCAAAACTCAACTTGAGACGAATAAATTTTTTTGACCAAAAATAAACCAAAAAGAAGCTTATGATCATATTCAGAAGCAAAGAAGCAATAATCCAATCAAATCCTAAATTCAGCTTGACTGCCATCACAACCAATCCTACTTGGACAATTTTTCCCAAAAGCTCAGAAAAAGCCACTCTGTCCATTGCTAAATTCTTTTGAAAAACTCCGTTTAATACTTGATATCCGGAAGAAAAAACAAAAGATAGTCCCACAATAAAAATTCCTTTCTTGACCTCTTCCGGATAAGGAAGAAACCAAATAACCAATGGGGCTAAAACAAGAACAATCAAGGATGACAAAAGACGCAAAGAAAAAATACTACTCATTATTTTTTCCTCCTCAGCTCCGGGACGAGAAATTTCCCGAGTGGAAATAGAGTAAAGACCCAAATCCAAAATAGCTGAAAAAAACGACAAGAAAGCTAAAACAGTGGCATAATTTCCAAAGCCTTCTTTCCCTAAATAACGGGTGATAAATCCAATTGAAACCAAAGCTAAAACAGTTGACAGCACTTTGGAAACACTGCTAAAAACCACATTGTAAGCTATTTTTCTGGCAACCGCCATATTTAAAAAAGACTAAATTAAACTTACCGGCTTAATAATAATTTTTCTGTTTTCTCGTTCTCCAATACTTTCCGTTTCTACTTGTTCATTTTGAGCAAGCTCCATATGAACAATTCTTCTTTCATAAGAGGACATCGGGCGAAGAGCTACTGATCTTTTTTCAGCTATCGCCTGATTTGCCAGGTTTCTTGCCAATTCAATCAAAGAATTATTTCTTTCTTGTTTATAAGAGTTCACATCCAAAATAAAGTTAATTTTTTCTTCTGATTTCCTTCTTACTAGAAGACGAACAATGTGTTGCAAAGACTCTAAATTAACTCCGTGCTGACCAATTAAAAAACTTGATTCATCGGTTTTTATGTTGCAAACAAGCTTTTTTTCCAAATTTTCTTTGTCTTCAATTTTTATCTCAGCTCCAGAAAAACCCATTTTTTCCAACACTTCTTTAGTAGTTTCCTCCACAATACCAGAAAAATTTTCTTGTTCTCTGTTTTCCATAATATTTATTGAAATATAGTTAGTTAGACTTTTTTTCTTTTATAACCATTTCTTCTTTTTTTGAAAGAAAGTATTGCTGAATAATCATAAATATTGTTGAAACCAACCAATAAAGAGCCAATCCGGCTGGAAACTGAAAACCGATAAATAATGTCAGGACAGGACCCATATAAAGCATTTGTTTTTGCATAATCTGGGAAAAATCCGGTTCTTCTTTTTTATCATCTTCTTTTTTATCTTTTTTAATTACCTGTTTAGCCATCAACATCTTGGATTGATAGAATTGAGAAGTGGCCGCTCCAAAAACCAAAAGCAAATGAGGCAAATTAACCAATGAAAGACTTCTGATATTTAGCGTGGAAGATAGATTAATAATTCCCAAAAATACATCATTGACTTTGCCTGGGTTTTGAATAAAAGAATATAATCCCGAGCCATCAATAATTAATCCGCTTTGAGAAATATTAAAAAGAACCCTATAAATCGCTATTAAAAATATTAACTGAACCACCATTGGAAGACATCCCGACAAGGGATTGGTTTTGTTTTCTTTATAAAATTCCATCAAAGCTCGACTTTGTTTTTCTTTGTCATTTTTGTATTTTTTTTGAATTTCCTTGATTTTTGGCTGTAATTCCTGCATTTTCCGTTGCGACTCTATTTGTTTTTTACTGATTGGAATTAAAATCAGTTTTATAATAACCGTTACCAAAACAATAGCCACTCCAAAATCATGAAATGGAAGCAGATTATAAACAAAAATCAAAAAATTATAAATTGGATTGTAAACAAAAGTATCAAACAAAAACAACATAGGCTATTTTTTATTTTTTATTAAATCGGAACTCTTTAAGGCGCTTTTAATGGCTATTTGCCATTCTTCAAAAGAGCTATTTTCTTCTTTTCTCTTTTTTGGAATTATCACGATATCAAATCCTTCTCTTAAAAAGGGAAGTTCCCTTCTAAAAACCTCCCTTATCTGTCGCTTTGTTTTGTTTCTCAAAAATGCTTTTGGGGAAAACTTGGTTCCAATTGAAATTCCAATTCTACTTTCTGATAAGCCATTTTCTTTAAATTTTAGAAAGAAATTACTTGCAAAAGCATTTTTTCCAGTCTTATAAATCAAATCAAAGTCTTTTCTCTTTTTAAGCCTATTTTTGAGCGGCAACATTAATTTAGACAGTTGTTAATTTTTTTCTTCCTTTTCTTAGGCGGTTTTTTAGCACATTCTTACCACTAGTGGTTTGGTTTCTTTTTCTAAAACCATGCTTTTTCTTTCTTTTTTGTGTTTTGGGTTTATAAGTTTCACTCATATTTTTACAGTTAATTTAATGATTTTTCCCTTAATTTACTAACAAAATTTTAACAGCTAACCCGCATAAAGTCAATTAATCATTTGAAAATGCCAGAAAAGATTTACTTTTTCTAGATTTTATATTATATCTTAATTATAAGAAGTAAACAGTTTATTAACAGTATTATCCACTTTTAACTTAGACTCCTGTTTTTCCCTGTGTTATACTTCAAAAACAATTTTGGGGGGGATCTTAAAATTATGAATACCAATGAACTTTGGAAAGCGGCTTTGGCCGAAATAGAACTCTCCATATCTAGAGCCAATTTTATCACTTGGTTTAAAAATACTTTTATTAGTTCCATTAAGGATGGTCATATTATTATTGGAGTTCCTAATGGATTTGCCAAGGAATGGTTGGAAAACAAATACCGTCCCTACATTCTAAAAGCCCTAAAAAATATTGAAAATTCAATTCAAACCGTTTCTTGTGTGATCTCGGTTCCTCAAAATCAATCCCGAGAACATTCAGTTGATGCTATAATCTCACCCAATTCAAATATTCCAAACAAATCTATAGCCAGCAATAATTCTCAACCACCAAAAACCAAAAACCAAATTCATTATGAGAGCAATCTCAACCCTAAATATGTTTTTGATAATTTTGTAATTGGCGGAAGCAATGAATTGGCTAGGGCTGCTTGCTATGCTGTCTCTAAAAACCTAGGAAAGGCTTATAATCCGCTTTTTATTTATGGCGGGGTGGGACTGGGAAAAACCCATCTTCTTCAATCAATCGGGAATGAAATTATAAAAAATAACCCCGAGAGCCAAGTAAAATATATTACTTCCGAAAGATTTACCAATGATCTAATTGATTCCATAAGAAATCAAAAAATTAATGATTTTAAGGAATATTATCGCAAAATAGATCTTCTTATTATTGATGATGTTCAATTTCTTTCTGGGAAAGAAAAAACGCAGGAAGAATTTTTTCACATTTTTAATTATCTTTACCAATTAAATAAACAAATTGTTTTAAGTAGCGATCGAGCACCCAAAGCCATTCCCACCCTTGAAGAAAGATTGCGTTCTCGTTTTGAAGGAGGAA
The DNA here is from genome assembly GCA_964538685.1 of uncultured Bdellovibrionales bacterium. Classification (GTDB taxonomy): domain Bacteria; phylum Patescibacteriota; class Minisyncoccia; order Moranbacterales; family UBA2206; genus CAZIFD01. Next base: position 92,712 of record CAZIFD010000002.1, on the reverse strand, counting down.
TGATTGCTGATGTTTCTAAACCTGATTTTGAAACTCGCTTAGCTATTTTAAGAAAAAAAATCCAAGATGAAGGAGTAAACATTGAAGATGAAGCTATAGCCTTCATTGCTAAAAATATTTCCAACAACATTAGAGAATTAGAAGGGGCGCTTAATAGAGTGATTGTTTCCTCTCAATTAAGCAATAAAGCGCTTACCTATAACTATGTCTCATCTTTACTTTCTGAGCTTATTTCTAGTGGAAAAAAGAAAGGAGTTAATCATAAACATATCCTAAAAGCTGTTTGCGATTTTTATGAAGTTAGTTTAAACGATCTTTTAATTAAAAATCGCAAAAGAGAAATTGCTAAACCCAGACAAATCGCGATGTTTTTAATGAGAACCGAGCTTCAATACTCTTATCCCGGAATAGGAGATAAACTTGGAGGAAGAGATCACACCACTGCTCTTCATGCTTATGAAAAAATATCCAAACTTCTTGAATATGATGAAAAACTCTCTGAAGAATTGGAACACATCAAAGAACAACTCTATTCTTTGATTTAAAAAAGTTAATTAATTGTTAATAAGTTGTTAATTATATATAAATAACCCCTTAAAAAATCTGTGTTTTATTTATAGTAAATTGTTTCTAAAAAAACAAAATTTAAAAAAATTATTCCCAAACACATCCTTAATCCTATTTTAAAAACATACTTATTAATTCTTTATCCACAACAACAATCCTTTATTTAAAATAAAAAATAAACTTATCAACAATTTTTATTTTTCTAATAATATTAATACCTTTAAATAAATTAAATAAATAAATTATTAACTATATGAAATTAATTTGTACTCAAGATAATTTTAGGAAAGCTATTTTTAAAACAGAGAGATTAGTCTCTAAACAAAACACCTTACCTATTTTAAATAATATATTATTAGAAAGTAAAAAAAATACCCTAAAACTTTCCGCTACTAATTTGGAAATAGGGATTAATACAAAAATAGGAGTAATAACGGAAAAAGAGGGAAAAATAACTATCCCAGCTAAAATTATCAGTAATTTTATAAATAATCTTCCCCGAGGTGAGAAAATTGAATTAGAAACGAATGATCAAAATTTAAAAATAAAAAGTGGAAATTATAAAGCAACTATAAAGGGATTATTGGCAGATGAATTTCCTCTAATTCCTCAAAAAAATACCGATTTTATTTTAAATTTACCAGCCAATATTCTTAAAAATATTATAAATAGAGTAATAATAAGTGTTTCATTGGGGGAAATAAGACAAGAATTAACCGGAATTAATTTAGTTTTAGGTGCTAAAGAGTTATTTTTTGCAGCTACAGACAGTTTTCGTTTAACAGAAGAAAGGCTTATTTTAGAAAAAGAAAATATTAATCAGGAATTATATGATTTATTTCGACAAAAAAGAGATAATTTAATAGTCCCCGCCAGCACTTTAATTGAATTGTCAAGAATTATTAATCCGGAAACAGATGAAGAAATTAAAATTGCCATTGAAGAAGGTCAAATATTTTTTGAAATTGGAGAGTGTGTGTTGGTGTCTCGGTTGATTAATGGTAAATATCCGGAATATAAGCACATAATGCCTAGTGAATATCAAACCAGAGTTGTTTTGGAAAAAAATCAATTGCAAAGTTTGGTAAAAATGGCCAGTGTTTTTACAACTAGTAAGGCGAATGAAATTAGTCTTAAAATTGACGCAGAAAAGGCTCAATTATTAGTAATGGTAAAAAGTGCGGAAGCGGGAGAAAACAGCTCAGAAGTTAAATTGGATGTTTCAGGGCCATCCCAAGAAGTGATTTTTAATTATAAATATTTATTGGATGGTATTAATACGATTACTACTTCTCAGGTAGCAATTTTAATGAATAACGATTCTACCCCGGTGGCACTTAAGGAGATTGATGAAAAAACCGGTGAAGTTTTGGAAAATTACACTTATATAGTGATGCCAATAAAAAACTAAAAATTATTATTAATCAGTTTTTTATGAAATCGCTGGGAGATTTGATTAAAAAAAAAGAGGCGCAAAATAAGAAAGTTTTTTTAGATGAAAAAACCGCCTTTTTTGTTTTTAAAAAGATAATTGGAAATGAAATGGGCAAGATGGGTCAAGAAAAATTAATTCCAGACTATTTTGACGGAAAAATTTTTTTTGTCCGGTCGGAAAGTTCGGTTTGGCTTTCGGAGCTTTGGATTAATCGGGAAAGGATTATAAAAAAAATAAATCAGGAGTTGGGGGGAAATTTGGTAAAAGGAATAAAAACCAAATAAAAAAACCACTTTTAAAAATCAAGCGGTTTTTTTATTTGGAAAAGATTTAGAAACTAACTTTAATTTCCTTGGAAACAGAATCGCTGTGGCCATTTTTATCCTCAACAGACGCTTTGATGGTGAGGGTGGATCCATTATTATCTGAAGCGTCATAAGTTTTACTTAAAGAAGAATCTCCCGTTGATTCTATTTCGTTGCCATTAATTGAAATGGAAAGTTTTTTCACTCCATAACCGGCATTAGCTGAGACTTTGATATTGAAAGATGATCCAACATTATCAGAAGAAGGGGATTCAATTTTAACTTCCGGCAAATATTTTTTAAAATCATCTTCTTGACATTTATCTTCCGGAGCTTCGTCAGTTTCATAATCTTTTTCTTCTTTGGCCCATTTTTTTACCGCTTTTTCCCAGTTTTTAAATTGGGGATCATCCTCTGGATTTTTGGGTGTGTCTCCTTGGGGATCGTCTTTATTAACATAATAAAGGATAGTGTGGCCAGTAAAGAATTTCTTTTTCTTTGATTCTTTGTCCGGGCAGGCGTCGCTAACCAGGCAATATTCATCATCTTTTCCGGGAATTTCACAAACTTTTAATTCTTCTGTTGGATTTAATTCACCTTTCAAAATATCTTTTTCCGGAGCATCTTCGTCTTTATCATATTTTGGAAAAGTTTCCGGATTGGAGTTTTTAAGAACTTCATCCATAAAGGCTCTCCAAATAGGAGCAGCCACATAGGATCCATCGGCGCCATCGGCCATTTTGGTGTTGTCATTGTTTCCTGCCCAAACTCCGACGGCGATTGATGGTGTGTAGCCCATTGTCCAACCATCACGCCATTCATTTGTAGTTCCTGTTTTAGCGGCTACTTGACGATCTTTGAAGGCTAGCTTGTTGTTTTCCCCAAAAACCGGGGCCCGGAGCTCATTGGTAGAGAGAATATAATCCAACATAGCGACAAATTTTTCTTCTACCACTCTTTCTCCTTCAGAGTCTTTAAATTCCTCTAAAATTTCCCCTTTTCCATTTTCTACTTTTAGAATAGCGGTTTTTTCGTGTTTAATTCCTCCATTAGCCAGGGTGGCAAAAGCATTGGTGTGATCCAAAAGTTTAACTTCTCCGCCTCCAAGCACTAAAGAGAGGCCATAACGCTCGGGATTGTTGAGGGTGGTGATGCCAAGTTTTTTAGCTAGGCTAATTGAATCTTTAACGCTGGCCAGATAGAGGGTTTTGACCGCCGGAACATTAAGTGACATCGCTAAGGCCTCTTTCATCTTGAGGAGTCCTCTATTTTTGTCATCATAGTTTTTTGGATTATATTCTTGTCCATCATCAGTTTCAAAATCAGTGTCCACATCCCAAAGTTGAGTTTCAGGAGTATATCCTTTGGTAAAGGCGGTTAAATAAACAAATGGTTTAAAAGAGGATCCTGGTTGGCGATCACGAATGGCGACATTGACTTGCCCGTCAATTTCTTTGTCAAAATAATCCTTGGATCCAATCATAGATAAAATCTGACCATTTTTTGGATTAATGGCGACCAAGGCGGCGTTTTCAGCATTATAGCTTTGAATATTTTTTTCCGCTCCTTCTTTGACAAATTTTTCTGCTACTTGTTGTTTGTCCCAATCAAGAGTGGTATAAACTTTTAATCCCCCCTGTTCCAAGGCTTCTTGTCCGTATTTTTGTTCCAGATATTCTTTAACATACATGACAAAATGAGGAGCGCTAATATTTTCTTTGTAGGGACTGATTTTAGCTAAAACATCAATATTTTTGGCTTCATTGTATTGTTCTTCGCTAATGTAATTCAGATCAAATAATTTTTTTAAGGCGTATTCTTGTCTGGCTTTCAGGGCTTCCGGATGAGAACCGAAAGGAGAATAATATGTTGGCGCTTGAGGCAGGGATGCCAGAAGAGTGGCTTCATCCAGAGACAATTCTTTAGCATGTTTTCCAAAAAATGTTTGAGCAGCAGCTTCAATTCCATAAGCATTGGAACCGTAGGGAATTTCATTAAGATACATTGCCAAAATCTCGTCTTTATTAAATTTTTGTTCCATTTCAAGGGAAAGAATCAGTTCTTTTATTTTTCGGGTGAAAGTTTTTTCCCTGGTTAAAAGAGAATTTTTGACAAATTGTTGAGTAATGGTTGATCCTCCTTGAGAGGCTCTCCGGTGCAAAATATCCTTGAGAGCGGCTCTAATAATGGAAGTTATTTTAATTCCATGATGATTATAAAAATCTTGATCTTCCAAGGCAATGGTGGCGTATTTGATGGTGTCTGGCATTTCTGAGAATGGAATGACTGTTCTTTTTTCTTCCCCGTGAATATCATAAAGAAGATGTGTTCCGGTTCGGTCGTAAATCTTGGTGGATTCGGCGACATTTCTATCCACTATTCCGCTGGCGCTAGGAAGATCTTTGGCAAAATAAGCAAAAACTCCCAAAATAAAAAGAAAGCAAACACCAAAAAATATTCCGATAATTTTTCCGGTTTTTTTCCAGGAAAAGCGAGAAAAAAAATCACTTAATCTTTCTGAAGAGTTTGTTTTATTAGGTGAAAAAATCTTTTTCATAAAAAATTAGAGCTACTTATAAGTAGCTCTAATTTTAGCTTATTTTTAGTTTATTATCAATTGGATAGTGTTATCAATCAATAAATAAAAAGTTAAACTTATTTTAAATCAAAAATTTTTGTTTTTTTATTTCAACTAGCTGTATAAGTTCTTTGGCGACATTAATTTCGGGAAAAGCTTTTTCAAATCCTCTAAACTGTGGCAGAGAGTTAGTTTCAATTATGCGAAAATTTCCTTGTTCGTCTTCCAATAAATCCAAACCCAAATAATCAAACTTCATCTTTGAGGCAACTGAGAGGGCTAAGACTTCCATTTTTTTGTTTTTAGGGTATCTTTCTCCTGATCCTCCAAGTGAAATGTTCGTTTTCCACTCTGTTCCATTGGATGATCTTTTCATTATCCCTAAGACTTTTTTGCCTACTACTAATATTCTAAAATCATGTTTTATGGTGTGATATTTTTGAAAAAGAAACAATTGTCCATCAACAGCTCTTTTATCCAAAAAATTTTCTAATTCCGAAATATTTTTTAGTTTAAACACACTCAAACCTCTGCTTCCCTGGGAAGTTTTAGCAACTAGTGGATATTTTATTATATCTTTTTGACAAATTAATTTGGAGGGGTTTGTGAAAAAAAAGGTTTCTATTCCTGGTAGTCCGTTTTCTGCAAAAAAATATTGTTGAGAAAGCTTGTCTAAGCTTTGATATCTTGAAAAATAATCTCCATTTAAGAAAAAAACGCCATGTTTTTTTGAGTATTCAATTAATAACCTAAAAAGACTGTCCAAATGTCTATTTACAATTTTTTTATTGCTAAGTTTTATGGAATAGCGATCGCTTCTGGGTATGATAGCATCAAATTTATCAAGAGAATTTTTTTTATCACCAAAGTAAATATTTTCTTTTTGTATGTCAATAATAATATCTTCCCAGGTTGTCAAATAAACATCATGTCCTGCTTTTTTTCCTTCTTCAAGAAGTTTTTTGGGAGCATAAAAATTTTTTGAAGCACTTATAACGCAAATTTTCATAAAGTTTAATTTAAAAATAAATCAATAATATTTTTATAGTAAAATTGTTTGTTTTTCAATTCTTCTTTTTCTAGGACAATTCCCGGTTGAGCATTTAATTCTATTATCCACGGAGTTCCATTTTTATCCAAAAGAAGATCTATGGAATATAGATTTTTGGTGCTTAATGGTTTTATGACATTTATTATTTCTTTTGCCATAAGCATGACATTTGATGGAATATCCTTTTCATTTAATAATTTTATTTTTCCTCCTTGGCTTAGATTTGCGACAAGGCTGTTTTTAGATGGAATACGAAGAAAGAAATGAAATGGCTTGTTGTTTTTTACCATAATCCTAAGATCGTGTATTCCATTAACAAGTCCCTTAATTCCAGAAGAAGAATCAATAAACTCTTGAACAATGAAGGGATATTTTATGGGAGTAAAATCTTTTTTTGCCAATACTTTTATTCCAATTCCTTTTGCGCCAAAGAGAGGCTTTACAATGATTGTTTTGGAACTTAAAGAAGATATTTTTTTTAGATCCGCTCTTTTTTCAACTAGGATTGTTTTTGGGCAATACTTTTTAAACTTTAAATAGGTTAACCATTTATTGGTCAACAAGTTTTTGATTTTTAAATTATTAAAAAAGGGATAAGTTTTTTCAAGGATAATTCTTTTTTGGTATTGTTTTGGTGGAACATTTAAAATAGAACGGTCATATATCAAATCAGGCTTTACATTTTTCTTCCATACCCATCGTTTATTTTCAAAAAAGATAGCTTTTTTGAAAACTCCTGTTTTTTCGTTAAAATCGGAAATTAATCCTCGGCAAAGAGTGATTCCATTTTTTCCGAGAAATGAATAGAGATCTTCGGATCTCTGAAGCATATCGCTGGAAAAATTTTGCTTATAAAGGGTCAATACGGTTTTCATTTATTTACATCAATTAAAAATTTTCCTAAATTTTTCTTTCCAATCAACATGCTTTTTTTTAAGCCTGATCTTTCTACAATATTAACCTGAGTTCTGATAGATATATTATCTAGGATAAATTCTATCCATATTTTTGGTCTGATGGAAACGCCATGAGAGGAATAAATAATCACAATATCTGCCAAGTCCGGGCATTGATTTAAATATTTTTTTCGCAAATCATCTTCAACTGTTCGCGCTTCTTCTCGGGTGAATCCACAGGGCAAATTTATTGAATTGAAAAAATCTATTACATTTTCAAAACCTAATTCTTTTGCTAACTCAGTATCTATGGATGATGAAAAAGCGCCCGTATCAATCTTGGCATCTAGTTCAATCTCCTTGCCGTTTTTGCCAATTAATTTAATTTTTTCTGTTATTCCAATCACTTTTTTTCCGGAAATTTCTTCCAGTTCTTCTTCAATTTCTCCTCCAAAAAGATCCATGCCGACTCGCACCCCTCTTTCAAGGGTTTTGATTTTTAGACCCTTGACGCGATGTAATCTTTCTTTGAGTCCGGACAAGTTAGCAACTTGAATAGAAAGTCCTGGGCGAGCATTAAGTTCAAGAATCACGGGACCCCTTTCTTTATCAATAGCGATATCGGCTCCCAAAAAACCCAACTTGGAAATTTCTTGAGCTTTTGAAGCAAGAAATAAAATATCTTTCCAATAGGGAATTTTAATTCCTGAAAGAAGAAGGCGAGTTTCCGGAACATACTCAATGATTTTGGATTTTCCCTGAACAGCCGTAGTGGTGGTGCCGGTAGCCAAATCAATACCTACACCAATAGCACCCTGTTGGAGATTGGCTTTACCACCCGATTCTTTGGTGGGAAGACGAAGCATTGCCATTACCGGTACTTTATTGTAAATGATTACTCTGATATCGGGAATACCTTTGAAAGAATAGGGTTTAAAAAGTTTAAGCAAGGTTAATCTTTCTTCAAAAAAAGCCGTGTCGGGAGTATTGGAAAGCGAATATGACCCATCTAAAATGTTTCTTATATGAGTTTTAAGATCGGAAGTAGTAACATAAGAACGATCAGCTTTTACCCACTCATCAGTATGACCCTTTCTTTTTCCATAAACAACCAAAATTCCTTCACCACCAAATCCTCTACTGGGTTTCAAGGCAAAGCTTTCCGGCAAATTTTCCCAATTAAAATCATCCAATTCTTGAGCAGTTCTTATTTTAGCAATTAGTTTTGGAACTGCTAAGTTGTGTTTGGTAAGAATTTTTTTGCTAAGCAATTTGTCGTCAGCTAATCGTTTTGCCTTTTTGCGATTATAAGGCCGAATAAACTCCAAATTTCTGGAATTCATTCCCAATATTTTCTGGCCTTTTCTAAAAAAATCAAACATAGTTTATAGAAGTTACATTTTTTTGATAATTTCCTTGAATCTAAAATATTCCTTGATGCGAAGTCCTGTCCATTTGCCAAAAATAATATTAAGAGGAATGGTGAGAAGCACTGTCCAGGGGTATCTGGCTAAAAACATAATAAAAGCGCTTGAACTGGCGATGTAGTAGCCGATGATTGAAATTAACATAGTTTCAAAGGCTAAAATTATGGCAGTTTTGTTGCCTTTTTCAATTTGAACAGTGACAAATTTTTCTGTTAGGGTAATCATAATTAAGATAGGAAAAATAGAAACGGCTGCCAAGCCAGTTCTTCTCATTGATCCTCCAAAAGCCAAAATTCCAAGAATAACCAAGGCTACAATAGTAACCGTAATAGCTACTCTTGGGAGGTAAAGTAAACGAAAAGGTTTTAGGACAAATCTCATCAACATTCCGGTAAGAATAACAGAGATGAAAATGGCGATTCCGTATTTAACCCCATTGGTAGCCAAAAAGGCAAAAGTGATAATGAGAGGAGTATAGAGTCCAAAAGCTTTGATTCCGACAACTTGTCGCAAAAAAGAAATGAAAGTGGCGATGATAGGTAAAACCAAAATTAACATTACCGTATCAAAAGGAACTCCTTGAAAAAGGAAAAATTTAATGACAGGACTTAGGCTTATCTCCATAATATTTTGAATAAATCAATAACAGGTTTTTTAAGAAAACCGGTCAAGATTAATTTTTAACGGGTTAGATTGTTTAATTTTCTACTATTGAGATGACAAATAGCGGTAGAGATAGCATCGGCAGTGTCATCCGGCTGGGGAATGTTTTTGAGATGAAGCAAGTTTTTGGTCATTTCTTGGACTTGTTTTTTTTCGGCTTTGCCATACCCGGTTATAGCTTGCTTTATTTGGAGGGGAGTATAACTGGTTATTCTAATACATTTTCGGCTTAAAGTCAAGATGATTGCTCCTCGGGCTTGAGCTACTTCAATTATGGTTTTTTGGTTTTTAAAAAAAAATAATTTTTCAATCGCTGCTTCTTGCGGTTGGTATTTTTTGATTATTTTTTCCAAATCCTGGGAAATCTCCAAAAGCCTTGCTTCGTCGGTTTTTTGAGGGGAGGTAGTGATGTGTCCAAAGGCAATTGATTTTAATTCTCCCTTTTTTTCTTCTAAAATTGCCCAGCCAACGATAGCAGTTCCGGGATCAATTCCCAAAACACGCGGATTGGAACACAAATCCGGGGATAATCCTTTTTTGGGAAGGATTATATTTTTGATTGGATATTTGCGTTCCATTTTTTTGAACTATAAATTATCAAAAATTTCTTCTACATCATCTTGATCATCCAGTGTTTCCAGTAGTTTTTCATAATTTTCTTGAGTTTTTTCATCAATAGAAGTGGTGTTTTTAGGAAGATAAACAATAGAAGAATCAGTTATTTCAAGTCCTTTTTCTTGTAAAATGTTTTCTATTGATTTTAATTTTTCTATCTCAGTGAAAATTAACAATGATTCATCTTCAAGTTTAGTGTCATTGGCACCCGATTCAATCGCTAACAGTTCAATTTCCTCCGGTTCTGTGTTGTTAAGTTTTACGGTTATTTTTCCAATTTTTTCAAAATTCCACATTACACTCCCTATTTCTCCCATTTTTCCTCCGGCTTTGGTGAGAATAGATTTGACTTCGCTCACAGTGCGGTTTCGGTTGTCAGTAGCTGTTTTGATGATCATCATTATATTTCCCGGTCCCATAGCTTCATAGATTATTTCCTGAATTTCTTCACCCTTAAGTTCTCCGGTACCTCGTTTGATTGCTCTCTCAATGTTTTCTTTGGGCATATTGTCAACCTTTGCCCGGTCAATAGCAAGACGCAATGAAAAATTCATTTCCGGATTACTTCCTCCGTCACGAGAAGCAATGGTAATCATTTTTCCGTGTTTGGTGAAAATTTTACCTTTTTTAGCGTCGTTAAGTCCTTTTCTGTGTTTGATTCCGGCCCAATGAGAGTGTCCTGACATAGTTCGTAAAAATGAAACATAGAATATGAAAAAAAATCATATTAAAGTCCAAATTAAATTATCATTTTAAATCAAGTCTAGCATTTTAGGACGGTAATTTCAAACAGAAAATAATTTTCTGGCAAAAAGATTGGTCTTTTGACGAAAGATTTTTAACCAATGAATTTGTTTATTGGGATGATTGAATAAATAAATATTTTTAATTTTTAACAAAGGAGGATTTTTTTGAAAGAAAGCTATGTTTTTGGTGTTGAGATTTTTTTTGGTTAAAAGTTGAAAGTATTTTTCTTTTTTAGATTCTTTTGTTTCTTCTTCCCGGGAAGACATTCCCCAAAATTGAGAAAAATCTTGGAAAGGATTGCTTTTGTTTGATTCTGTTTCAATTTCTTCAGTTTCTTGTTCAGTTTCTTTTTTGATGTTTTCCTTAGTTGTTTCGGTGGATGGTTTGATGTCGGCTGAGATTTTTTTCCATTGCCAACCAGACTTGGTTTTTTGGTAAACTTCTTCTTCCTCAATTTTCTCTTTTTCATATTCCACATTCTCGGCCGTTTCACCATCGGGATACCTTAATTCTATTTTTCCTTCTTGGTTTCCCAGAGAAAAGGCACAAACTTCTTGAAAGAGTCGTTTGGTTTTTCCTGGTTTAATGGAAAAATCTTCTTGAATGGGATGATTGATCAATTTTTCACTGCCGGTGGCGATGTACCAATTTTTGAGATTAATTTTTTTCTTTCCATTATTTTTGATTTCAATCCATTCGTTTTTTGAATCAGTGCCTTTTGGGTTGGGGAGAATGGCTATCATCTCTATGTCTTTGTTTTTAAATTTGGAAACTTCAAGAAGAAAAACTTCCTCTTTTTCTTGAGTTGGCGTTTTTATTTTTAGTTTTAATTTGTAGTCCCCAGTTTTTTCGTATTTATGGCGAACTTCTTGTTGGGATGATTTTTTCCCATCACCAAAATCCCAGGTGAATTTCAAAGTCTTATTTTCGCTTTCTACTCCAAATTCAGCATAGATTTTTTGAAAAACATTTTTTGGAAGACTAATTGAATATTCGGGGAAATCTTCAAATTGATTTTCTTCCCCGGGAGTCAAAAAACCGCTCCAAAACCAAGATTTTTCATCTAAAAAATTGTAAGAAGCATTTTCCGGAGCGGAAGATTTAAAAGAAATTTCGGAAACCAATTCATTTTTGGGATTAAAAAGAAAAACCGATTCATCTGAATTGTTTAAAGCGAAATTAAAATCGGTTCGGTAGATTGCTAAAAATTCTCCTGGATCAATGCGAGTTTCTTCCGGGAAAATATAAGTTCCATTTTTTGAAGAATCTTTGATAATCCAACTGGCAAGACTGATTGTTTCTTGAGAATAATTATGAAGTTCTATGTATTCATTTTTATTTTCGTCTTTCTCGGGATTTGGCAATATTTCATTGATTCTGATTTGAGAAGAATAAACAGCGTCTTCTTCTTCTTCTTCTTCTTCTTCTTCTTCTTCTGGATTTTCTTCTCCCGGACTGGGAGAATTCCAGTTCCAACCAGAGCTAAACAAGTTCCAAGAAAAGCCTTTTCTGGCATTTTCAAAAAGAACCCCATCTTTTTCTTCGCCACTTGGGTCAACCAGAAAAACGGATTCAGTTCCGGTATTGTTGAGATAAAAATTTCTTCTGAAAAATACAACCGAATCCGGACCGAGAAAAATATCTTCAGTTATTTTATATTTGTGGTTCCCGGCATCTTTGATGGTCCAATCTCTAAGATTGATTTCGGTAGTTCCAAAATTTTTAATTTCTACAAACTCTTCTTCTCCGGAGTCGGGATAAGGATAAACCTCATTAATTCTAAGGGTAGGTTCTTGCCCAAGTGTTGAAGAAGTAAAAAGACACCAAAAGAAAAAGACTGTTATCAAGTAAAATCTTTTTTTACACAAACAAAAAAATGTCCCTCCTTTTTTTTGCACCCTCCTTTGTGTTTATTAAAATTTTTTTATTGAGGTATGTTTTTCCGAAATATCCTGCTAAAATCTTTGGCTTCTTCTTTTTCAGCCTTTTCCTGAAGATTCATAACCAAATCTTTGACTTTATATGGATCGGGAATGTTGTGAAAAATAAACCTTTCTCTTTCAGCTGCCGTTTGAACAAAAACATCTCCATAATTAAGCATAGTAGGGATAATTCCTTTAACTTCAGTGGTGATGTCTTGAATATTTTCCAGCTCCAATTCACTTACATCACGAACAAAAAGACCTCGCTGTTCAATATTAACGATTCGTTTGTTGGTGACAATCCAAATATCAAAATAATAATCTACCCAGATTATGAAAAAAACCAGCCAAATAAACATCAGAAAAGAAATTTCAAAAAAAATAAATATATTTTCTCCAGCCAGCATTTCCAATCGGGGGAAAATGGAAGGAAAATAAAAAGAAGAAATTCCCAAAAGAAAAAGCATTCCCACAACGATAAATATCTGAACTAAAATATCAAACCAATGACGATGAAGCACAAGAAGAATAGTCTCATTGGCTTTTTGTCCTTGAAAATGGTAACGACTGAATCTGTTCATTTTTTAGAGTTAAAAATAATTAGAAATAAAATTCCAATCAATGGAAAAAAACAAACCTACATTAATAATCAAAAATATAATAGAAATCAAGGAGAAAAAAACTAACGAAAAAAACTTCATTTCCGGATGAATGGAATATTTTTCCAGATGATAAATAATAAAAAGACAAACCAAAATAAAAACCAAAAGCGCCAAAGCATAAGTTCCCAAAACAAAAATATTCATAAATTTAGAGTAGTTTATTTTTATTAAAAGCTATTTTTAGGTGATTGTAGGCGTTTTCAGTTGCTACGCGTCCCTTGGGAGTTCTTTCCAGGAAACCAATTTGAAGGAGATAAGGCTCATAGACTTCTTCAATGGTTTGGATTTCTTCGGAAGTGGCTGCAGCAATAGTGGAAAGCCCAACTGGTCCGCCATTGAATTTTTCAATAATGGTTTTAAGAATATGCCGATCAGATGGTTCCAGTCCAACAGGATCAACATCAATCATTTCTAATGCTTGTTGCGCCAAGGCACTGTCAATGGAAGAACATTCTTTGATTTGGGAAAAATCCCGCACTCTTTTCAAGAGGCGATTGGCTACCCGGGGAGTTCTTCGGGAGCAACTGGCGATCTTGGCAAGGCCGGTGGAATCAATTTTGACGCCTAAAATACTTCCTGATCGCTGGACTATTTTTTCAATATCTTGGTTGTCATAGAATTCCAAGCGATAAGTGGCACCAAAACGATTTCTTAGTGGGTTGGAAAGAGCACCTAATTTTGTGGTAGCACCAATGAGTGTAAAGCGAGGAAGATCAAGCTGAATAGTTTTGGCGGATGGTCCTTTGCCGATAATTATATCCAATTTAAAATCTTCCATTGCCGGGTAAAGTATTTCTTCAATAGATTTGTTGAGTCGGTGAATTTCATCAATAAAAAGAATATCTCCGTCAGAGAGATTAGTAAGAATGGAGCCGAAGTCGCCAACTTTTTCCAAGGCTGGACCGGAAGTGGTTTTGATGTGAGCCCCCATTTCTTTGGCGACAATATTGGCCAGAGTAGTTTTTCCCAATCCGGCCGGACCATAAAGCAGGATATGTTCAATTGGTTCTTGGCGTTTTTGGGCGGCTTGAATAAGAATAGCAAGATTTTTCTTTATTTTAGTTTGGCCGATATATTCGGAGAAGTTTTGCGGTCGGAGGGTGGTATCAAGATATTTATCTTCCGGAGTGTCGGCTTGAGTGCTCAATGTCTCAGAAATTTTTTTTTGTTCAGTGGAATTGACAATCATTGATGCTTTTTTAAAGGGAAATAAGTTTGATTAACAGTTTAATTCTACACCCTCTTGACAAAATTTTCAAACTATGCTAGACTTTTTAGTCATTATGATTCTCTAAAGATTGCATAATGACTAGCAGTAAACTGTAGACAATTTGGGGATTTCTATCTTTTGTCCTCAAAATTTGGGAACTTTTTTGCCCAGATATGGGCAGTTCGGTTTCGGCTGGATTGTTCCTCGGCACTGTTCCTTCCTCGGGGTTCTAAATTCCGAGATTTTGTCTACAGATTAGTGTTTGAAGCAATAAAAAGCAGGCCAATTGGTCTGCTTTTTTCTTTTTTATAGTTTTTATAGTTCTGTTGTTCTTTCTATTTCTTCAAGTGCGGTTTTTCCTTCTAAGACTTTCAAAATCCCGTCTTGAGCCATAGTAATCATTCCTTTTTCAACGGCTTTATCCTGAATTTGACCCGGGGTGGCGCCTTGATTGATGAGATCTTCCATTTCTCTGTCAAGAACCAAAACTTCGCTGATAGTTTCTCGGCCTTTGTAGCCGATATTGTTGCATTCAGAGCAACCTTTTGCCTTCCATATTTTGTAGTCTTGAGGAGTTTTAATTCCGCTTTGAGGACTCAATGTTTTAAGTACTGAATCTATTTGAGCTCTTTCTTTTTCGGTTGGCGAAACTTCCTCCCGACAATGCGGACAAAGTTTTCTGACCAATCTTTGAGCCATAAGAGCATTAACAGAAGAAGTGATGTCGGACAAAGATACTCCCATATTACTAAGTCTTTGAATGGAAGAGGAGGCATTGTTAGTATGCAGTGTAGAAAGAACCAGATGCCCAGTGAGAGCGGCTTGAGTGGCGATTTGGGCGGTTTCATCATCTCGGATTTCACCAATCATTAAGATATCGGGATTTTGGCGAAGAAGGGCGCGAAGAGCGGTGGCGAAAGTATAACCTTCTTTTTCATTGACCGGAGTTTGAAGGATGCCTTCCAGCTGATATTCAATCGGATCTTCAACGGTAATGATTTTTATGTCCGGTTTATTGAGTTTTGATAAAATACTGTAAAGAGTAGTGGTTTTTCCACTGCCAGTCGGTCCGGTATTGAGAATAATTCCATTGGGCTTTTTGATTTCTTCTTCCAGTTTTTCTAGATTCTCTTCTCTGATTCCCAGATCTTTCATTTGAACGGCGATAGCCCCTTGATTGAGAAGTCGCATTGTAGCCGTTTCTCCATAACCGCCTAAAATTATGGAAAGACGAATATCAACCTTGGAATCAGTTGCTCCCTCAACATCTTTGTCAATTTCAATTCGGAAACGGCTGTCTATCACTCCTTGTCTTACTTCGGTTTTGATGCCACTAAGAATTTTTATCTCACCCAAGATTTGCGGATATTCTTCCGGTGAAAAAGAAGCGATGGTTTGCAAAATGCCGTCAATTCGGAAACGGATATGAATTTCCTTTTCTCCTGGTTCCAAGTGAATGTCGCCAGCTTTCATAAGTAAGGCGGCGGAAAAAACCAATTTGTTGATATCTTTAGTTTTTGATTCTTGAATGAGTTTTTGAAAACCAAGAGGAGATTGGAGACTGGCTTTAACTATTTGATAGGTTTTGTTATCAATGATTATTTTTCTGGAAAAAACTTGATTCATTAAACTTTCATAAAGTCCTTCCAAGAAATCTCCTTCACCGGTCACTCTCTTAACTTCTTCAATAGTGGTGGTTCCTTCTATGGCTTTCAAAATTCCATCTTGAAGCATAGTGACTATTCCGGCTTCCAGGGCAGCCATAATCAAATCTGATTTTCCAGCCATTTCCAAAATTAATTTTTCTATTGCACTGTTGATGGTGAGAACTTCAAAAATTCCAATCCGACCTTTGTAGCCAATACCGTTGCATTTTGGGCAACCTTTGGGGCGATAAAGTTTGGTGATGTTTTTAGGAATTTCCAGTTTAGCCTTGGGGGAAATGATGGATAATGTTTTTTTTATGGATTCCAAAGATTCTTTGGCAATAGTATATTCTTCCCGACAATGCGGACAAAGTTTCCTGACCAATCTTTGTCCGATGATAGCATTGACAGACGGAGGAATGAGGGTGGGCTTGATACCCATTTCAATAAGACGGGGAATGGTGGCAACAGAATTGTTAGTATGAATGGTTGACAATACCAAATGTCCGGTAAGAGCCGAATTGACAGCAATGTCGGCGGTTTCGTCGTCTCGGATTTCTCCTACCAGAATAACATCCGGATCTTGGCGAACAATTGATCGGAGTCCTTTGGCGAAAGAATAACCCCGGGAATTTTCCACTTGAGATTGGGAAATACCCTTAACTTCGTATTCAATCGGATCTTCAATAGTGATAATTTTTTTTTCGGGATTATTGAGTTTGTTAATAATAGCGTAAAGAGTGGTGGTTTTTCCGCTACCAGTCGGTCCGGTAGTGAGAATCATTCCGTCGGGAGCATTAATTTCTTTTTGAATCGTTTCATAAGCCAAGCCACGAAGTCCCAAATTGTTAAGATCAACCTGAATGGAAGCAGGGTCAAGAAGACGCATTACGGTTGTTTCTCCAAAATTTCCCGGCAGAATTGAAACTCTGATGTCAATCTTTTTTTTGTCTAAATTTATTTCAAAAGTTCCGTCTTGGGCGGTATCTCTGATATTAATTTTCATTCCGGACATCATTTTGATGCGAGAAACTACGGGCCGGTGAATATTGAAAGGCAATTCAATGACATCGTGCAAAACGCCGTCAATTCGGTAGCGAATACGCAATAAATTTTCTTGAGGTTCAATGTGAACATCGCTGGCGCCGAGTTTGTAGGCACCGGCCATTAGAATATTGAGAATTTGAGTGGTGGGAAGTTCCCTAATCCGAGTTTTCAGGGAAACCAAATCTTCCAGTTCTTTTTCAAATTTTTCAATATCTTCAGTTTTCAGATTAATGCTTAGCTCGTCAATCAAATTGGAAAAGACAATCGTTTTGTATTTGTTGAGTATTTGATTGAAATTGGTTTCGGAAACAACGAAAACAGTTGCTTTCCAGCCATTTTCTTCTGAGGTTGATTTAATAAATTCCACAGTTTCTTTTTGAGTCGGATTGGTGGAAACGAAAGAAACATTTTTTCCGGTTTTTTGAATGATAAGCACTTTGAATTTTCTGGCGTTTTCTTCGGAAATATTTTTAATGCTTTCAGTGCTCACCGGAAAAATATTGGTGTCAATATAAGGGAAGCCGATTTCTTTGGCAAACAAACTAGCTTTTTCTTCCTCGTCTTGATGTTTTAGTTTGGCTAGAATCTTTTTTGTTTCTTCGGATTTTTGAGATTCCTCTTGATTTTTTTGAGGAGGTAATATTTTAATCATATTTTTTTCTTTATTCTAATTTATTTGTCCAAATTAAACAAACCTCCGACGGTTTTTTCGGAGGTTTTTTCAGTTTGATTTTTTAACGGTGATTAAAAAAGTAAGCTATTTTTTCTTGGATTTTTTCTCCCGCCATTTCTAGGTTGTTAAAATCGCTTCTGATTTCCAAGTTTTTTGAATTGATAATTCCGCCCAAAAAAGCATTGAGTTCGCTTAGCAATTCTTTGTCAGGAGAGGTAATAAGCGCAATTGAAGAATGAGGCGTGTCGTTCCAAATTAGCATAAACAATTTTCCGTCGCTATAATTTTCTTGAAGTTTTTCCAAAATTGTAGGAATGGATTTTTGGTCAGAACGACTTTGGACAAAATCCTCTACACTAATGCTTGACCAGATAAGGCCGAAATTTTCTTCCCAGCGAAGATTAGCCATGGCGCGACCCCAGAGTTTCAAAATAGAAAGAGGTTGAGTTTTGTAGAGCCAGCGGACTATTTTTTGTTGATCTGCTCCCTTGTCCATCAATTTAGCTGCCAAGTGAAAAGTTTTAGGAGTGGTATTTTTTTTCTGAAAACGATCAGTGGCTAGAATAATTCCGGAAAGCAAACATTCAGCGATTTTTTCATCAGCTAATGATTCGTTGATGTTTTCCAAAAGACCATAAATTATTTCCGAACAGGAAGAAGCAGTAACATCAACCAAGTTAATTTGACCAAAATTATCATTATTGCTTTTGTGATCAATGTTAATGACAGGAACTTCAAAAAATAAATCCGGATTTTCTTCGTAAACTTTTCCCAATGATTCCAAATCAGGGCAATTGATGACAATAATCAAGTCATATTTGAATTTGGCCAAAATGAAAGAAAAATCCCGAGGATTGACGGTGCCTTTCTCCGGAGTGACAAAAATATTAAATTGATTCCCCAGCTGTTCACTGCGAATGTTCTTGATTTTGTTTCTGGAAGTGTCAAAAGACAAAACGAAATCTCGGGCGCCGGTAATTCCGGGGAGAATTTTTTCCGGTCGGGGAAGAAAAGCGGTTTTTTGAGGTAGTTCTCCGGAAAAGGCGATAGTAGGAGAAACTCCTTTGTTTTTCAAAAAAAAGAAAAGTCCCCAAGCTGCGCCAACTGCATCGCCGTCGGGATTTTCCGGAAGAAGAATTAGCGGTTCTTCCGATTTTTCCAAAAAAGTTTTTAGTTGTTCCAATGGTTCAAGGCTCATAAAATTTGATCTGAATTTAAATCAGTATTCCAGACTAACAGAAGAAAAGCGGACTGTCAATTATGTTTTTTTTGCCAATATGGTAAAATACAACCACAAAAATTAAATTAAAATTATGGATCCCAAAAAAGAATTATTGGAAATTATGAATGCCGGACTTTCTTCCGAGGAAGACAAAAAAATGTGGAGCGATCTGATTCAGAAAGCGCCGGATGATTTCGCTTTCTCCATTTTGGACGCATTGAAGAGCAATCCGGAAGAACTTTCTTGGTTTAATGATATTTACAAAAGAAAAATCAAGGCCTTTGAATTGGCAAAAACCGATTCCGAAAAAGCCAAAGCAATGCTTCGGGAAATTTTGGAGGAAGAAAAAGAAAAAATTCAAGAACTAAATAGTAAAGAATAAATCTATGAGCTTTGAACAAATGCCAGTGTCTGGTTTGGGGGAAAATAAAACCGAAACTAAAATTGATACATTGACTGAGTTTTCTAATGCGGAAGGGGTATTAAGAAATTTGGCTGAAAAGTCTTGGGCGAAAAAATTGATGATTGCTTTGGTTGCTCTGACTGGGGCGGCAATGTTGAATATGGCGACTCCAAAAAACGCGGAAGCCAGAGAGAGAGGGATTTTTAGTGATGCAATTAATATCATTAGAGGTCCATTGGAAGAAGAAGTGGAAGCCAATGATACTTATGGAAAATTAATTGAACGAGACGAAAAAATGGAAGGTAGAGCGGAGTATATGGAGGGAAAAGCGGACGAAGAAAAATTTATTGCAGAAAATGGTCATCCCAGTTGCCGATCAGATATTTTTCCGAGAGATAGAAATAAATTAAATTTTTATCAAAAAGGACGACTTTCCGTTATAAAAAGTTGGGAAAGAGAAAAAAAGGCAAATGAAAGAAGGATAATAAAAGAAAGAGGTAAGGTTCGGGGAATGGAGAGATACAAAGAATACAGACGGGGGCAATAGTAAATAAGTAAATAAAAATTATTTTCTATATTAAGAAGGCAATCGCTTGAGGATTGTTTTGTTTGACTTTTTCTTTGTTTTGTGCTATGTTTTTCTGTTAAAAACGAAAAATAGTACATGAAAAATAAAAATCCGGGTTATTGATCCGGAGGAAGGAAATAGGAAATGAGAAATTTCGTCAAAACAATGGCGATAATAGTAATAGTCTTTACTTTGTTTGTCAGCGGGTGTTATGTCAACCCGCACGCCCCCTGGCCCATCGGGGACGGCGGGTATCGTCGTCCGGGGTCACTGGGCTCGCCCGAGGCGAATCTGGGCAGGGCCGAAGAATTGGTTCATCGCTACCAAAAAGAAGTGATGAACCAAAAAATTGCCAATCAAAAATTAGGAGAGGCCAAAGCACTCTCTGATTGGAGGGCAGGAGAACCTTTTTATTGTTTTGGCCCACCTGAAATGGAGGCGGCTTATTGGCGAACACTTCGCCAGTTACAGGAGCGAGAATTCCGCATCTGGCAATCGGCGGAGCGGGACCGAGGCCGAGCAATTGGCCTTGGGGAGATAAAAAACCGCAAATAAGAATATTTCGTCGGGCGTGGGCAACTTGTTGCCCCGCCCGCTTTTCTTTTTTTCAAATTTGCGATAGCTTATGAGTAGTGCTTATATTAAACTAATTAATATGAAAAAAATAATTAGTAAAAATTTTGAAGAAACGAGGGAATTGGGCAAGAAATCAGCTAGGAATTTTCAAGGCGGAGAAATAATTTGTCTGGCAGGAGATTTGGGAAGCGGAAAAACCACTTTTACTCAAGGAATTTTGGAAGAATTGGGAGCCCAGAAGCCCTACACTAGTCCGACATTTCTCATTATGAAAGAATATAATCTAAAAACATCAAATCAAAAATCAAAAATCAAAAAAATCTATCACATTGACACCTATCGGGTGGTTGAAAAAGATATTTTGGATTTAGGCTGGAAAGAAATGATTGGTAATCCGGAAAATGTTATAATCATTGA
Source organism: uncultured Bdellovibrionales bacterium (assembly GCA_964538685.1). GTDB lineage: Bacteria > Patescibacteriota > Minisyncoccia > Moranbacterales > UBA2206 > CAZIFD01. Next base: position 72,082 of record CAZIFD010000002.1, on the reverse strand, counting down.
ATGGCCGGAAAGAATCAAAAACATTGTTCCTGAGTCGGCCTGTTGGTTCAATTTTAGGTGGCTAGGGGAGAATGAAAGAGAGATTTTATTCAATGTAAAATATTAAAATAATAAGATCAAAATTGAGCTGATTGTCATTCCCGCGAAAGCGGGAATCCAGTGAAGTAGCTAAATTTAATGACTAGATTCCCGCTTTCGCGGGAATGAAACAATTTTATGCAAAAAATAAAAATATTGATTTTAATCCCAATTTTGATATTGCTATCCGGTTGCGCTTCTTCAAGCGAGAAAAACGAGGCATTGGAAACGAAAATTCAAGCCGAAAAAAATATTCAAACAACTGCTAATAATAAAAATAATCAAATAAACAAGGCTATGAATGATGAAATTAACTACGCAGAAAAATATTACGGCGCCATTCTCAAAACCAATTTGGGGGATATTGAAATAAAATTTTTCGTAGAAACGACTCCAGTAACGGTCAATAATTTTTTGAAACTTGCGAACGAAGGATTTTATGACGGAACCAAATTTCATCGGGTGATCAAGGATTTTATGATTCAGGGTGGCGATCCGCTTTCCAAAGAAGATGCGAAAAAATCTTTCTGGGGAACAGGCGGACCGGGATACAAATTCAAGGACGAGCTCACAGGAAAAGAAACTTATTCTCAAGGGACATTGGCGATGGCTAATTCCGGACCTAACACTAATGGTTCTCAGTTCTTCATTGTGACGGCTTTGCCTGGCTATCCGCTTCCGCCGAGCTATACGGTTTTTGGAAAAGTGGAATCGGGAATGGAGACGGCGCTCAAAATTCAAGAAGTTTCCACTGATTCCCGCGATTGTCCATTGGAAAATGTAATAATTGAAAAAATAACTTTAATTGAGAAGAAATAGATTTTCGGGAAAATTCTAAACCAAAAAAACGCTTTGAATTGATTAAAGCGTTTTTTTTGTTTTTCTTCCAAACTTTGCGACAAGCGAAAAATAAAAAAGTATTTTTAAATAAAAAACCAAAAGAGAGAGTTTTCGGATTTTTATAAAGATAACTTTTTTATTTTCTTCATTAAAGAAGTCTTCGCTTGTCAAAAAGTAGGGAAGAATTATTTTCTCATCAGAACCCACTTCTTTTGAAATGAATTCAGTTTGAGGGAGTAGCGTCGCAACGCGACGCTACTCCAGAGAAGAACCGAACCACGGTTATTCTCAATACTAACCTTTTTGTTTATTTTAAGGACAGCCAAGCCTGGGCTGTCATTTCTTCTTCACTGTCGTCATTGTTGACGACAGTGACATGGATCTCCTCGAGGCTGACACCAGCCCCAAGGAGATAAGCAGCCGTCCAGAACGCGAATGTTACGGACGGATCCTCCTCGTTCACGGTGAAGACTGCTTCGAAGCGGTCTTCATATAAATAAAATATTCGACTGCCAGTTCCGAAAATCAGGCAGTCGTCGCGTTTTATCTTTTTCCAGTTATTGGTATACCGCAGATGGGGGTATACATCCTCATCTGCAATATAGAACCGCCCCCAGAGGAGGGGTGAACGACTCAGTCGCTCGTACTTCTCATGGTTGAGTGAGCAGCAAAGTTTTCGGAGACCAAGTTTGATCTCTTTATAATACTTATGATCCATAAAGCTGATCGCAGCAGCGATCAACTTCACGTCCTCCATCGGAACTGGGTAGCTGATCCCTTGTCCTTCATACTCCTCCATCCCCGTATCTTCGAAACGGGGATTATCAAAGATGAAAAAGTCATCATTATTATCTTTCTCTGGCTTGTACGGGAAAGTGGAGGGAGTGGGATATCCCCCGCCAAGACAGGTATTCGTCATGGGGAAATAAAAGGAAGGATTTTGCTCTTGATTCTTTTCCAGATTTTCCTTTTTTTCTTTCAACATTTTTCTGTTCCTTTCTGTACTCGCTTTTGCGAAAGGCCACTCTTTTGCAATCCGCTTCCAAATAGCGGCAGAAAGACATTTTTCAAAGAGCTGACAGCGAAGTCCAAAGACCTGGCTGACCATTCGTCCTAGCATAAAACTGGTGTTTTGTCAAATTTTTTCGCTATTTGGCTCAAATTGGCCAAAAAATTCAAAACCATCTTTTACTTTATTTTCGCCCCAAAACTGGTATAATTAAACCATGAATAAAAAATCTCAAAAATTGGTACTGATTGATGGAAATGCCCTTATTCACCGGGCTTATCATGCTCTGCCACCTCTCACGACCAAAGGCGGAGAACTGGTAAATGCGGTTTATGGATTTACAAGTGTGCTTCTTAAGGTTATATCTGAAATTAAGCCAAAATATATTGTAGCTACTTTTGATTTGAAAGCTCCGACTTTCCGGCACAAAGAATATGCCGACTACAAAGCTACCCGAATGAAAGCGCCGGACGAACTTTATGCTCAGATTGAAAGAGTGAAAGAGGTGGTGCGGGCTTTTGGAATTCCAATTTATGAACAATCCGGTTTTGAAGCGGATGATGTGATTGGGACACTGGTTTGTCAGGCGGAAAATGCTGAAGAAAATATTGAAAATATTATTGTCACCGGAGACTTGGACGCTTTGCAATTAATTTCTTCTCAAACGAAAGTTTATGCCCTAAGAAGAGGAATGAGCGACACGGTTATTTATGGAGAAGAAGAAGTTTTGGCAAGATACGGACTTAGAACTGATCAGATGATTGACTATAAGGGTCTCCGCGGGGATCCGTCAGACAATATTCCGGGAGTAAAGGGGATTGGCGAAAAAACCGCTGTGTCGCTTCTTAAGAAATACAAAACCATTGAGGGTGTTTACGCAAATTTGCTTGAAATAAAAGGGGCTGTCAAAGACAAATTAGAAAGAGACAAAATGCAAGCTTTTATGAGTAAGCGTTTGGCCACCATTCGGAAAGATGTGCCTTTGATTCTGGATTTTTCTAAGGCTCACTTGGAAGAATTTGATCGCGAAAAACTGGTGGAACTTTTCAAGAATTTGAATTTTTTCAGTTTAATAAAAAGAATACCGGAAAATAGTTTGACTATTTCTGAGAAAGAAACAGGAGAAAAAAACGAAATGGCAGACAAAAAAGAAGTGGCTGATTTTAAATTTGAAATAATTACCGAAGAAAAATTAGATGAGTTTTTGGAAGAATTGAAAAAACAAGAAGTGGTGGCGCTGGCTTCCAAAACCATAGGTGGCAAGAAATATTTTGATCAAAAAATTGAAGGGCTGGCTTTTTCGTGGAAAACAGGCCGAGCGAAATATATTTTTTGGAATGAAAAAACAAAGGAAAAACTGAAGTCAATTTTGGAAAATGAAAAAATAAACAAAATAGGTTTTGATCTAAAAGCCGATTTGGAAGTTTTGATGAACTACAAGGTGAAATTGCGAGGAATACATTTTGATGTGCTTTTGGCGAAATATGTCCTCTCTCCGGGAGAAAAAATTAATTTTTCGGAAATGGTTTTGGAAGAAATCGGCGAAGAATTTTCTGAAGCCGAAAAAAAGAGCGGGCAATTGGGACTTTCCATTGAATCAGAAAGCGACATAGCTAAAAAAATTTGCCAAAAAGCGGACTATATTTGGAAGCTCAAAAGTATCTTAACGGAAAAAATAAAATCAATCAGCGCCGGTCAATCTGAGAGCAAAAATATTCAAACAATTTTTGAAAGAATTGAGATGCCACTTGTTCCGATTTTGGCTGAAATGGAAATGAACGGAATTTATCTTAATAAAAAAATATTTTCCGATATAGCAGACAAACTTTCGTTGAGGATTTCCGCTTTGGAAAAAGCTATTTACAAGTTGGCCGGAGAACAATTTAATATTAATTCTCCAAAACAGTTGGCTGAAATCCTTTTCCAAAAACTTGGTATTCCCACTGATGAAATTAAAAAAGGCAAGACTGGATTTTCCACAGCTTCTTCGGAATTGCAAAAAATTAAAAAAGAAAGTCTGGTAATTTCTAGGATTGAAGAATATAGAGAGCTTTTCAAACTGAAGACAACTTATTTGGACGCTTTGCCGGAACTTTGTGATAATGATTCCCGGATTCATACTTCTTTTAATCAGGCAGTGACAGCGACCGGAAGATTATCTTCATCCGATCCAAATTTGCAAAATATTCCTGCTAAAACTGATTTAGGACAATTCCTAAGAACAGCTTTTGAGGCTCCGAAAGGCTGGAAATTAGTTGGAGCGGATTATTCCCAGATTGATCTTCGGGTGGTGGCGCATGTGAGTGCTGACAAAAAAATGATTGAAACTTTTCTTAGAGGTGAAGATATTCACAAAACTACCGCGGCTGAAATTAACAAAGTTCCTCTTTCCAAGGTGACGGAAAAAATGAGAAACGGAGCCAAGGCACTTAATTTTGGAATAATTTACGGAATGAGTGTTTTTGGCTTTTCTTTGGGAGCTGATATTGAACGGGAGGAAGCAAAAAAATTCATTGACGAATATATGTCCAAATTTTCCGGAGTAGCGAATTATATGCGAGAAACAAAAATGTCAGCCAAAGAAAAAGGATTTGTTGAAACGCTTCTGGGAAGAAGAAGATATTTGCCAGAAATCAACTCTTCCAATTTTATGGTCAAAAATTCGGCCGAGCGAATGGCGATTAATATGCCGATTCAAGGCTTGGCGGCCGACATTATGAAATTAGCCACAATTGAAGCGGAAAAGCTGGTGGAAAAATATTCTTCCAAAGTGCGAACGATTCTTCAAATTCATGACGAACTTATTTTTGAAGTTCGTGAAGATGTGGTCAAGGATTTTTCCGAAAAAATTAAAAAAGTTATGGAAGAAGTTTATAGTTTAAGGGTTCCTTTGGTGGTGGATGTGAAAGTGGGAAATAATTGGGGAGAAATTTAAATTTATGCCGGAATTACCCGAAGTCCAAACTGTGGTTAGCGATTTAAACAAAAAGATAAAAGGCGAAAAGATCGTCTCTTTTTGGTCTGACTGGCCAAGCGCTGTCAAAAATGCGACTCTTCAGAAATTTAAAAAAGAAATAATTGGGCGGAGTATTTTGGGAGCGAGAAGAATTGGAAAGAATATTTTTATTGATTTGTCAGGGGGAAAAACAATTTATATCCATCTTAAAATGACCGGACATTTGTTGGTGAAAAACGAAAAAATAACAAAGAAAAACGAAGATTATTTTTCTGACAAAGTCAATCAATATATTCATCACAAATGGATTTTCAAAAGCGGAAAAAGTTTGGAATTTTCAGATCTTAGAAAATTTGGAAAGATTGTTTTGGTGGATACTAACGAGGTAGAAGAATTACCAGAAATAAAAGTCCTGGGAGTGGATGCGCTGAGTGAAAAATTTACTTTCAATAAATTTGAGGAAATTTTAAAAAAAAGACCCAAAAAGCCAATAGGTATTTTGTTGATGGAGCAAGGTTTGATTGCCGGAATTGGCAATATTTATAGAAGTGAAATCCTTTTTGTTTCTGGGGTTAAAGCGGAAAGAAAAACGGAAAGCTTAAGTTCTGATGAAAAGAGAGAAATTTTTCAAAACATCAAGAAAATTTTAAGGCAAGCTGTGGAACTAAGGGGAACATCAGACAGTGATTATCGGGATACTTCCGGCGCTCCCGGCAACTTTCAAAAAGTTCTCAAAGTCTATAATCGTCAGGGTGAAAAATGTCAAAAATGTGGTACAATAATAGTGCGTTCAAAAATAGGTCAAAGAAGTGTTTTTCTTTGTCCAAAGTGTCAAAAATAATTTTTAGCTCCGCTGTTTGCGCTTAGTGATAGTTTTTTAATTTAGGATAACTATCAACGCATTGCGTTTTCAGCTGTGGAAAATATAAAATGAGCAAAAAGCAAAAAATAATTATTGCTATTCTGGTTATTGTTTTAGCCGGAGGGCTGGTGTATTTCTTTTCTCGCACAAAGAAGGCTGACAAACAAATTGATTTAAATAGCAATATTACTCAGGAAACCGGTCCGGCTAATACAGGAGATGTGAGTCCGATTTCCGGATTGGCTTGTGAGAATTGGAATAGGCGACCTTTTGCTGTGATGCAACCGGCCGATGTGACGGCTCGTCCTGCCGCTGGATTTTCTCAGGCGGATATGGTAATTGAAATGCCAGTAATCACTGCTTCTATCACGCGGTTGATGGGAGTTTATGTTTGTGGTAATCCGGATGATGTTGGTTCAATGAGAAGTTCACGACACGATTATATTGCTCTGGCTAAAGGATTGGATGCTATTTTTGTTCATTGGGGAGGATCTCATTTTGCTAAAGAAAAGTTGAACGAGGGTGTAATTGAAAATATGAATTGCAATAACGATGGCGGACAATCGGCCGGACAGTATTGCTATCGCAAAGAGGCGACCGGAACGATGCGGGGAGTGGATACGGGATATGCCAAATTTTCCAAGCTTTTGGAAGGTGCTGAGGCTTTTGGATACAGAATGACAAATAATTTTTCCGGTTATCATCATCAAGCTGAGGCTTCATTGGAAGAAAGAGGCAACAACGGAGGAAATCTGAGAGTAGCTTTTGCCGGACCGTTTGCTGTTGAATATACTTATGAAAAAGAAAATAATTCATATTTGCGAACTTGGGGAAACACGGCTGATACCGACAGAAATAACGGTGAACGAATTGCTCCCAAAAATATTGTTGTTATTTTTGCGGCCTCAGAGCAAATAGAAGGACAATATAACAATGTTCAAATCGGAGATCCTTGGTATGACACTTCCGATTCTGGAGAAGCTCACTATTATATGAATGGCAAGGAATATAAGGGCTCTTGGAAAAAAGATAAATCCAAATTGGATAGCAAATTATATTTCTATGATGAATCCGGTCAAGAAGTAAAATTTGTTCCTGGTCAAATTTGGGTGGAAATATTGGAGCCGGGCCAATCTCTCAAATGGACTCCTGGAATTTAGTGTTTTAGCTTGAATAATGGGAACGATAAGCACAAAATAAAAATATTAATTTTAGTTTTGTGCTTGAAGTTTGATATTCTATGATTTTCTTTTTTTATGGCGAAGACACTTTTCGCTCCAAAGAAAAACTCAAGGAAATAAAAGATAAATTTTTGGGGTCGGAACAATTTGGTTCCGGCCTTTCGGTTTTTGATTTTTCCGATTCCGGAGAAAACAATATTGTTGAAGCTTTAGTTTCCCGAGGATTGTTTTCGGAAAAGCGATTGGTGATTGTGGAAAATATGATTACTCTCGGAAAAAAAGAAGAACAAGATTTGCTTCTGGAATATTTTAAAAAAAACCGAAATATTTTTTCCGACCAAAATCTAGAAGTGGTTTTTCGGGAAGACGGACTTCCCAGAAAAAACAATAGTTTTTTTAAATTTCTGGAAAAAGAAAAAGAAATAAATAAGCAACAATTTGAAATTCTAGTCGGAGCTAATCTTGAAAGTTGGATTGTCAAGAAAATAAAATATATTGATTCGGAGAAGAATATTTCTCCGAAGGCAATCCAAAAGCTCATTGCCTACACCGGAGGAAATATTTTTTTTCTGAATAATGAAATCAAAAAATTGGTGAATTTTTCCGATGATCCGGAAATAAATGAAATAGCCGTTGAATCTTTGGTGCGATCAATTTTGGACAGTAATATTTTTGCCACAATTGACGCAGTGGGAGAAAACAACAAACAAAAAGCCTTGGAGTTACTGGAAAATCATTTGGAAAATGGAGATGATCCGTTTTATCTTTTTTCAATGTTAGTCTATCAGTTTAGAAATTTAATCAAGGTTTCCGGATTGCAAAAAATCGGAGTTAATAATGAATATGAAATTGCCAAACTGGCCAAAATGCATCCTTTCGTGGTCAAAAAAAGCCTTTCGCAAATTAGAAATTTGCCTTTTCTTAAATTGAAAAAAATTTACGCCAAATTATCCGGTTTGGACCAAAAAATAAAAACCGGTAAAATTGACATCAAATTGGCTTTGCAAAAGTTTTTGGTAGAAGTTTAAAAAACAAGCGCTCTTTGCAAAACAAAAAAACCTCAACAGATCATTGAGGTTTTTTTGTTTGGAAGAACTTACTTCTTAGCCAATTCTTTGACTTTTTTGTTGAGTCGGGATTTTTTGCGAGCACCGGTGTTCTTTTTGAGAACTTTTTTTTGAATAGCTTTGTCAATGGCCTTGATGGATTTTTTGAGAGACTCTTGAGCTTTTTCAATCTCGTTTTTACTCAAGCACTCCTGAGTTTTTTTGATGGCGCTTCGGAAAGCCCCTTTTATTTTGCGGTTTTTTTCGGTTTTTCTTTCAGTAACCCGCATATACTTCTTGGCTGATTTTTTGATAGGCATTTTTTCTAAAATTAAAAGTGAATTAAAAAAATTACTGAGACATAATCATTTTTACCATACCTAGAGTTTTTTGGCAAGGCTAAAATTGGCAGGTTGGTTTATTTGACAAAATTGAAAAATTATGTATAATTGCAGGTCAACTTTGAGAAAGAAAAAATGCTTGAAAAAGCTCCAGAAAACCATATTTTGTTTCAAAATTTCATCTTCTATGCTACGGGAGCTTTTTTGGCTGGCTTTTTAAATTATTTATTTCATTTTTTGGTTTCCCGACAAGTTTCTGTTATAGCTTATGGTGAATTGCAAGTATTGATTTCTCTTTCGGTGGTTTTTGGTTTTGCTTCTCAGGCCATCACTTATTTTGTGGTAAAATTCGTTGCTGTTTTTAGGAAGAACAATGATTTGAAAGCAAATTTTCAGTTTTTGAAAAAAACTGAAAATTCCATTTGGAAAGCATCTCTTGCAGGTTTTATTTTTTTCTTTTTAATTTCTCCTTGGATTTTTAATATTTTTAAACTTTCTGATTATTATGGATTAATATTTATCTTTTTTTCGGCAATTTTTACTTCCTTGGCGGTAGTCTATGGCGCTAATCTTTCGGCTTTTGAAGATTTTTTTCATTTTGGAGTCGGTTCGGTTTTGTCCGCCGGAATCAAACTAATTCTTGGTCTTTTATTGGCTTTGTTTTTTGCCAAAGCTTCAATTATTGCATTGTCATTTTGTTTGGCTTCTTTGTCCAGTTTTATTTTTTGGAAAATGGCAGTTAGAAAAAAAATCGGAAAACCGAAATTAGGAGATGGAAAAGATTGGAAAGAAAAATATTTTCCCCAAGAGAACATCGGAAGAAATATTTGGATTATTGCTTGCTTTTCTTTTTTGGTGGTTTTGTTTCAAAATGCGGATATTCTTTTTTCCAAAATTTTTATTTCCCCTGAAATGGCGGGTCATTTCGGGGCACTAAGCACTTTTTCCAAAACTCTTTTTTGGCTCAATATGTCGGTGGTTTCAGTGGCTCTTCCTAGAATTTTTCATTTTAATGACAGTGAAAAAAATCAGCAGAAAACGATGTTTTTTTCCTATCTAACCATAACGATTCTAAGTCTGGGAGTTTTTGTTTTCAGTTGGCTCTTTCCGGAGATGTTGATGGGTTTTATTTTTGGAGATAAATTTACTCTTTATGCCTTTTTACTTCCATGGTTTATTCTTAATATTTTTTTGCTTTCAATCCTGATGCTGGAAATTAATTGGTCTTTTTCCAGGAATGACTTTCGGGTTTCTTGGATTATACTGATTATTTTGGTTTTAATGTTGATTTTAGTTTCTATTTTCAATAGTAGTCTCAAGTCATTAGTTGAGTCTTTGACAATCGTTTTGGTTTTCGGTTTTTCCTTAATATTTGGGTTTAATCATATTTTTTTAGGTAAGCAATTGATAGCAGAAACAAAGCTATGAAAGAAAAATTAATATCTATCATTATTCCTGTTTTTAACGAAGAAAAAAATGTTCCTTTGGTACTTAGGGAAGTTTTAAAAGTGGAACAAAAACTAATTGGAAAATATTTTTTTGAAGTTATATTTGTCAATGATGGCAGTTGTGATAAAAGTGCCATTATTTGTCAAAGGCTATCTGAGAAATATTCCCGGGTGAAATATTTGGAATTTTCTCGCAATTTTGGAAAAGAATTGGCAACGACTGCTGGACTTTCGTTTTGTTTGGGTGATGCGGCAGTGATGTTGGATGCTGATTTGCAACATCCGCCCAAAACTATTCCAAATTTTTTAAAAAAATGGGAAGAAGGTTTTCTCGTGGTGGTGGGAGTGCGAAAAAACGGCAACGGCAAGGGATTTTGGGGAAATCTGATTTCCAAAATATTTTATTTCATAATGAATTTGATTGGTGAAACTAATTTGATGCCAAGTTCAAGCGATTTTCGTCTGATTGATCGGAGAGTCATTGATGAATTTAAGCGGTTTTCCGAACATGGACGAATTACGCGCGGATTGATTGATTGGTTGGGATTTGAAAAAGCTTTTGTGGAGTTTAATGTGGATAAGCGAAAGTTTGGTGAGCCTAGCTATTCTAAAATCAAGTTACTTCATTTAGCAATGAGCTCTTTTGTATCACACAGTCTTTTTCCGCTCAAGCTTGCTGGTTATTTGGGTTCAATTATCACTTTACTTTCGGGAACTATGGGATTGTTTATATTTTTTGAAAAATATGTTTTTGCTGATGCTTGGAATTTGAATTTTTCTGGCTCGGCTATTTTAGCGGTTATAATCTTGTTTTTAGTGGGAGTGATTTTATCTTGTTTGGGGTTGGTGGCGCTTTATATTGGAAACATCTATCAGGAAGTTTTGGCGCGCCCGCTTTTCGTAATCAGTCGCAAGAAGAATTTTTAATAATATGAAAACAATACAAGAAAAAAATCCTAAAGTTTCTGTTTTGATGCCAGCTTTTAATGCTGAGGATTATATTTCCAAAGCTATTGAAAGTATTTTGCATCAGTCTTTTTCGGATTTTGAATTTATTATTATTGATGATTGTTCAACTGACAGCACTTGGGAAATTATTTCGGAATATGCCCAAAAAGATTCACGCATTGTTCCATTTCGCAATCGGGAAAATTTGAAAATCGCAGCTACGCTTAATCGGGGGATTGAGGTGGCTCGAGGAAAATATATTGCCCGAATGGATGCCGATGATTGGTCTTTTCCTGACCGGCTTAGCAAGCAATTTAAGTTTATGGAAAGAAATCCAAGCGTGGTCATAAGTGGAGGAACAATGGTGGTTTGTGATCAAGATTTAAAATTTGTTAATCTTAGAAAATATGGAAAAAAAGATGCTGAAATCAGAAAAAAAATCTTTCGCTATAGTCCTTTTTGCCATGCCACGACAATTTATAAAACTCAAGTAGCTCAGAAAATTGGAGGATATAACGAAAAATTTTTTGCCGCTCAAGATTATGATTTTTATTTTCGTATTGGACGATTGGGTCATTTTGCCAATTTGGAAGATCAACTCTATAAAATGAGAACCAATCCTAATGGAATTAGTCTTAATAGGGCTAAAAATCAGGAAAAATTCACTCTTTACATTAGAATTAAATCAATTATGGAATATGATTATTCAATGAGATTTTCAGACAAGATTTATTTTTTCTTTCAGTACCTCAGTATGTTTTTAATACCAGCTAAATTTAAATTTCAAGCATTTAATTTTTTGCGATCAAAAAAAATATTATGAAACTTCAAGAAGAATATTACAAAAAAATAGGCCAAATAACAAAAGACAAAGAAGTTTTGGATATTGGCAGTATTCAGCATAATTTTTCTCAAAGGGGAAAAGAAAAAATCTGGAACTTTGATGTTTTAAGGCAATCAGCCAAGACGGTTTTGGGAATTGATTATTTAAAAAAAGATGTGGAAGAAGCTCAAAAAGAGGGTTATGAAATAGTTTATGGCAATGCGGAAAATTTTGTTGCGGACAGAAAATTTGACTTGGTGTTTGCTGGTGACCTGATTGAACACTTGTCTAATCCGGGAAATTTCTTGGAATGTTCCCAAAAAAATCTCAAAGCTGGTGGTGAATTGGTAATTCTTACGCCCAATACTTTTTCTTTGGCTAGGTTGGTACGGATTTTGGCTGGATTTACCAATGAACCGCCGGTTAATGATGAACATACGGTTTATTTTACTCCCAAAACGATTCAGGAGCTTTTAAGGAGATATGAGTTTCAAATAACAAGGCTTGATTATTTGCATTTTCCTTTTCCCAAAGACACCCCGCTAGTAGTTTTAAATTATTGGTTATGCAAAATTTTTGGAAAAAAATTTAGGGAAACTATTTTAATCATAGCCAAAAAAAAATGAAAATAGCTTATCATATGCCATCGCTGTCAAGCATTTATGCTCAGCGAACCATCTATCACGGATTTCGCAATGCTTTCTTAGATCTGGGACATGAATTTTTTACTTTTACGGCTGGTGATGATTTGGAATGTTTTTTGAGAAATAATCGGCCGGACATATTTCTAACCGCTTCTCATTTTTATTATCAAAAATTTTTGAATTTGAACATTCTGGAAAACTACAGAAAAAAGGGAATGGTTGTTTTTGTGAAATTGGATTATTGGAATTCTCCTGTCAGAAAAACTCAAGTTAATGAACCGGGAGGAATGAAAACTGACAAAAAAACCATTGAGCTTATTAAAAATAATAAATTAGGTGATGTGTTTTTTCATGTGGTGGAACAAGGCGACGGGCGAATGGAGGGATTTTTTGAAACAACCGGAAAAAAATGGCATACTATTCCATTGGCGGCAGACAAAACTTTAATGAAAAATTTTTTTGATGAGAAGTTTGTTTCTGATATTGCTTTTGTTGGAACTTATTTGCCAGCCAAGCGGAAATTTTTTAAGGAATTTGTTTTTCCTTTAGGAGAAAAGTATGATCTCAAGCTCTATGGACAAGACTGGACGCGAAAAGACAGGCTGTTGGGATTTATTCAAAAAATCGGTCAATATTTCAATCTTCCACTTCTTCGATCAATTCAAAAGCCAAAACTAAAACTGGAAGATGAATCCAAAATATATTCTTCAGCCAAAATTTGCATCAATGTTCACGAAGACTACCAGAAAAGTTTTGGAGGCGATTGTAATGAACGGACTTTTAAAATTCCGCTTTGTGGAGGTTTTGAAATTTCCGATGCGGTGCCGTGCTTGGAGAAATATTTCAGAGTAGGAAAAGAGATTGTGTTAGCCAAAGATAAAAAAGAATGGTTTTCTCAAATTGATTATTATCTTAAAAATCCAAAAGAAAAAATTCCGATTATTGAAGCTGGTCAAAAGAGAGTGCTGAAAAATCACACTTATCACAATAGAGTGGAACAAATAATTAAAATTTATGCTGATTTTAAGAAAAATTAAACAACTAATTCTTCAAAAGCCTCGGCTTGTGGCTCATTTGAGCGTGGCTGTTTTTTTGGCGGTTGTTGTTTTCTCGTTAAATCCTTTTCAACCAGGCTCGGTTATTGCTCAGGGAGATTTCTATCAACTTATTAATATCAAGGAAAATTTCCGCAATTATTTATTCACTTGGTTCTACCACTCTGGGCAAGGACAATTCAATCCACTTACCGTAGCTTTCCCTTTTTATTTTCTCCAGATGCTTTTGGAAGAAATCGGACTTGAATATTCGCAAATCGCTCAAGTTTTGGCGTTTGGCTTTCTTTATGGGGCCTTTTTATCTTTTTATTTTTCTTTGCGATTGATTTCAAAACTGTTTATTAACAGAAACAAACTTGGCGGAATAGTTAGTTTTTGGGGTGGTTTGATTTATGCGCTTAATATTTTTACATTTAATGTTTTGTCTTTTAGCTACGGATATTTGCATCATTTTTTGATCTATCTTTTCATTCCTCCTTTGATGGCAGTCTTTCTTAGTTGTCTTTTAAAAAGAAAAAAAGAATATTATTTCATAATGATAATTGTCTTTTTCTTATCAACGGTGAGTTTTAATAATATCGCTTTTTTAGCTGCCCTTTTTCTTTTTGAGGGATTGGTTTTTGCTTTAGCGTATTTTTTGGAAAAATTTGACAAAAAAATATTAGTTTCGTTTTTAGTTGTTTTGGTTCTTCAAATTATTTTATCGCTTTATTTTTTAGCTCCTTTTGTTGCTTCTCAAATAGAATATGCTGAAAAAATTGAAACTACGGAAAGTTTTGGCGGAGATGCAATTAACAATATTCGGACAAGATCAAATAGTCTCTTGGAAGTTTTTGGATTAAACACTCAAAAGTATCATTTTCCGGGATTAAATTATTTTAGTAGTAATTTTTGGGGAAAATTGATTCCGCAAGCACTTAATTTTTTGCCAATTATTTTGATTTTATTTTGGCTTTATTTTTGGAAAAATAAAAAAAACAATTGGCAAGATTTAAAAATTTCAATCATTATTCTTTTGGTATTTTTTTTGAGTATTATTCTTGTAGCCAGAATCACTTCTCCATTTGAAGCAATTTCCGAATTTCTTTTCCGACTTCCCGGTTTTTTGCTTTTTCGGTCGCCGGATAAAATTCAAGTTTTCTTTCAATATTTTTTAACCCTTTCTCTGGTTTTAGCAATTTCATTTTTTGACTTAAAAAAGAAAACAGCAAATATAATTTTCATCCTGTTATTACTCATTCCATTCCCTTTTTATTTTGGCGGAATTAATAAATATCTCAATTGGGAGCTGGACAAAAATCTTTTGGAGCCATCGGACAACGGCTATAAAATTTCAGTTGAAATCCCCCAAGAATACAAAGAAGTGGCAAAAAAAATCAACCAAAGCGACGAAGATACGGCTATTATTTCTTTGCCTTATGCCAAAGTTAATTCCCTTAATTGGTCCAATTATCCAAAATGGAATTTTGTCGGACATGATTTTTTATATCTTCTTTATAATAAGCGCTATATTAGCGCCAATAGTTATGATCATCCGCTCTTGGAAACCCGACTTTCATTCAAGGAGGTCAATGAAAGAAGTCAAGAATCTCGTTATTTGTTGGAAGAAGTAAAAAAATTTGGAGCTCGCTATATTATGTTTCACAAAGATATTCCTGAAGATTGGTTTTTGGGTACGGAAAAAATCAGATTTTTTTTAGAAAACTTGGAAGAGGCGAAAAAATTGAAGAAAATTGAAGAGAATGATTATTTTATTTTATACGAATTGTCGGAAGAAAATATTTTACCTCCTATCAGCGTTGGGAGTGATTTAATTTTTGAAAAAATAAATCCTACAAAATATAAAATAAGCATAAAAAATATTAAAGGAAAGGAAAAACTGAACCTTTTACAATCTTTTAATTCTCAGTGGAAACTCTATCTCAAACCTATTAATGAGGAATTAACTTGTAATCCAATTTATGAATATGTTAATTTTTCAAGCCGAGAATGTCGTTCTAGTAAAGTTTTTTTTGAGGGAGAAGAAATAAGTTATTTGTTTAAAAACTCAATTTTTGAAGAAGATCACAGTCTGGATTCTAATTTTTCTAATCAATGGGAAATCAATCCGGAATTTATTAAAAATAATTTTTCCAACGAATATTATAGGGAAAATTCTGACAAAAGTTTGGATTTTAATATTATTATTTATTTTTTGCCACAAAGCTATTTTTATCTGGGAATTATAATTGATTGCTTTTTGGTTTTTGTCAGTTTGATTTTTTTGAATATATATTTTTTAAGAAAGAACTAGCTTAAGGATAAATTTATGAAAAATATCAGTAAAAAATGGTTTAAAATAATTGCGGGTAGCTTATTCTTAATAATCTTGATTTTAAGTCTTTTTATTACATTCTTGTTTAAAAAGGAGAATCTTTTGATTGGTGGAAAAAATTTTGTTGAAACCGTTTTGCTTTCTAGTGGTGAGTCAATTTTAGATCAAAAAGGCGGTTTTTCAGTTGCGAAATCAGATTATTCGGATGAAAAGAAAAATTTTACTGGTCTTTTGGAAATGACTAGGGATATTTTTTTGCCACTGGAGATTAATGAGGATAAAAAATATATTTTCAGAAATGAATACGGTTTAGAAAATAAATTTTCTTTGTTTCAAAA
This sequence comes from uncultured Bdellovibrionales bacterium, assembly GCA_964538685.1. Classification (GTDB taxonomy): domain Bacteria; phylum Patescibacteriota; class Minisyncoccia; order Moranbacterales; family UBA2206; genus CAZIFD01. The sequence continues at coordinate 56,199 of CAZIFD010000002.1, read as the reverse complement.
AATTGAAAAGGAAAGTCTCTTGAAGGCTGTTTATAATCCGACAGATCAAAGAATTAACTTTGTATTTTCTAAAAATAATTTTCAAATTGGAAAACAAAATGTTTCTACTTCTGACAAATCACTTTTTTCAATTAGTGGTTTGAGTAATGAATCTATTCTCAAAATAGGAGAAAGCCATCTTTTTAATCTTGATAACTTTGGTGATAATAATCTCCTTTCTTATGAAGCATTGGAAAATTCTGAAGCTAGTATTTTCAGATTATCGGGAAAAAATCTTTTAGATGAAAATTCTTCTTCTTTTGAAAATTCACTTTGGTCAAGGAAGGCTTTTGATTGTAGCAAAAATTCTCCCGGAGAAGCCAAAATTTATACGGGATTTTCTTCAGATTCCACCCAAGGCAAAAGATCTATGTTGCTAAGATCAGAAAACCATAATGCTTGTGTTGGCAAAAAGTTCAACCTCAAAGGCGGACAAGAAGCTGTTTATAAACTTTCTTTTGATTACAAGGCATTAGCGGGATCAAAAGTGGGTTATTTTATAGCTTTTTTAGGTGAAAACGGAGAGAATATTTTTCAAGAGAGCGAATTTTTTAAGCCACTTGATTCCAATTGGAAGCATTTTGAAAAAGTTTTCCAACCTAAAGAATTTTCTGCCGTGCAAATATTTTTTTATGCTCCATCGGAAGAGAATCAAAAAGTGGAAAATCTGTATGACAATGTTGAGTTGGAAGCTTATTCCCAACAAGGCACTCTAAAAATTGAAAGAACTTCCATAACCGAAGAAAGTTTAAAATTGGCCGACAATATTTCATTGGTTTTGGGTGAGAATGAATTAAAATTTGAATCTTCTGAAAAAAATTTATTAAATACTGAAGATGCTTCTTTTGAAAATGGTTTGTGGACTAGCCGTCCTTATGATTGCAACAAAGAGATGCCTGGCAATTCAGATTTTTCAATGGATTTATCGGAAGAAGCTTTTTTGGGATCGCATTCGCTTAGAATTGCTTCTGCTAATCACAATGCTTGCACCAATAAGAAATTTTCCGTTAATCCTGACAATGAAAAACTTTATAAATTAAGTTTCAATTATAAAAGCAAAAAAGGAGGAGAGATTGGATATTACTACCAATTGGAAAATAAAAATGGAGAAATAATCAAAAAAAGCAGTGAGTTTTTGGATGTGGATGATAATAATTGGAATGAATTGGAAGTAGTAATTAATTCAAAAAATAATGATTTCAATTCCATTCAAATATTCTTTTATGCTCTTTCAAATGGCAACAAGGAAGTTGAGAATTTATACGACAATGTTCGTTTGACCGAATATGCCCCAAAGAATATTGAAAACTATTATTTGTTTTCTTCTACTGAGACTCAAAATATAAAAAACTTTTCCTCAGTTGAATATAATCCATTAAATAAATTTCAAACAGAAATAATAATCCATGGCGCCAAAAACAACTTATTGATTTTTTCTTCAGAAAAATATAACGATTCATGGAAAGTTTATCCGAAAAAAAGTGATTTTTTTGCAGACAATCTGACTAATTTAAATGATTATACTGTCTCAGAAAAAGAATATAATCGCCAGGCTTCATTGGAAGAGGTCAGTCGGTTTTTGGAAGAAGGATTGATTTCTCAAGTTGGTTCGGGATTTATATCAAAAAAAGTGGATGATTCAATTAGAAATGATAATTTGGGAAGCTTGTCATTTTCCGGAAATATTTTTAATAAACCGATTTCAGAGAAAGCTCATTTTCGTTGGAACAACTATGCCAATGCGTGGATTGTGAGTGTGGATGATTTGTGTTTTGCCAAAGGATTATGTCAAAAAAATCAGGACGGAAGCTTTGAAATTCAATTGATTTTGCAAAATGAATGGTATAAACTTGTTTGTTTCGTTGTTTGGGTGGCTTGTTTGTTAGTTTTTTGGTTGATTTATAAATTTATCCGTTGGCAAGGGAGGAAAATTAAAAAATCAAATGAAAACAAAGAAGAGCCTGTTATTTCTGATTAAAACTAAATTTAAGATGAAAAAAATAAATCAACAAATCAAACTCAGAGTAAACGAATTTTATTCCTTGGTTATTTCAAAAATAAATTCGGCTTTTGACAGAGCAGAGTTAGATTTTAAAAAACATAAAAATGGAAGCATACTGGCCTTGGTTATTCTAAGTTTGATTTTTATTTGGCTTGGATTTGAAAAAACATTTTTATTGATGATTTTTCTTTGTTTCTTTTTTTTTCAGTGGGAAATAAAAGTAGTTTCTTTTTTGGGAATATTTTCAATTTTACTCTCGCCTTTGTTTTTGATGTTGAATTATGAGGAAATTGCCGAAAAGATGTCTATTTTAGCTTTTTATTTTTTTAGTATGACCCTTTTTCTCAGAGCGAGAGAAATTTTTTGCGAGAAAGAGATTTTTTCCAAAGTTCCGGAAAAAATTAGTGAAGGGGCGGTGGGACAAAAGATTAATAAATCCCTACTAATTAAAAATATAATCAGAACCAGCTTTGTTTTTCGGCTTGATATTATTAAAAAATTTAAATTTTTGGTGAATAATTTTGCAATTAGCATCAAAATTAGGGCTGTTCAATTAGTCAAGGTATTTTTTAATCATAATAAAAACAAAAAGGCAAGAATAATCTTTAAACCAGACAAGCAGGAGTCATTTTTTAAACAAAAAATAAGTCAGGAAGAAATGGAGATTCAAAAGAGAAAAAAGGAAATTATTGATATTTTCATAAATAATGTGATTATGGCTGGCACAATAATAAAGTCTAGAGAAAGACAATTAAGAAGAAAAAATGAAAATCTTTTTTAAAAAAATAAAATTTGAGTGCTGGCTGTTTTTGGCGATCTCATTGTTAATTTTGGGAAAAATGATTTTACCTGGTTATATTTTAACTATGGATATGTCTTTTGCTCCGGATATGGGTGTCTGGATTGATAGCCCGAGCTCCTATAATTTATTGCCAATTTTATGTTTGATTAAATTTTTAGGATTTTTGATGCCGATTTGGTTGGTGCAAAAATTAATTTTAATTGCGCTTTTCTTTTTAATTGGTTATCTGGCTTGGAAATATTCTTTTTTTAGAAACAATTCTTTTTCTCGATATGCCGGGGCATTTTTTTATTTATTCAATCCTTTTGTGTATACCAGGTTTTTAGCCGGACATTGGATGTTACTTTTCGCTTATGCTTTTATTCCTCCGCTTTTTTATTATCTTTTTAGGTATGCGAGAAAAATGGAGAGAAAAGATTTGTTAAAAATATTTTTTTGGTTATTATTGATTAGTTTTTTTTCTTTGCATCTATTGGCTCTCGCATTAATTATTTTTTTAATTGAAGCCTTGGTGATTTTAGTTAGGTTGTTATTTTCCAAAAATGCGAAAAAAATTATCAGTTTTATTAAAATTTTTTCAATTGGTTTTTTGGTTTTTCTTATATTTGGCGGATTTTGGATAATTCCCAATTTAATTAATCTTAATGGATTTATCGTTCAACAATTTGACCAAAGTCATTGGGAAGCTTTTTCAACTGCAGGCAAAAATAATGGTGAAACTTTGCTCAGAGTTGCGACTCTTCGGGGATTCTGGGGAGAAGATAAGCCTTGGTCTAAGCAATTTTTATGGATAACTGATAATCGGTTTGTGGCTTGGAGTTATTTTTGGGGACTTTTTATCCTTCTCGTTTTGGGTATTTTCAGGGGATTAAAAAACAATAAAAATATAACAAGCATATTTTTGCTTTTAGGGACAACTTCTTTTGTTTTTTCCTGCGGACTTGGAGAGTCCGTGTTTCAGGGAGTTAATCGGTGGATATTTGAGAATTTGTATTTTTGGCGAGGGCTTAGAGATACCAATAAAATTTCGGCTTTTTTGGTTTTTGCTTATTCGTTTTTCCTGTCTTTAGGTGTTTCTGTGATCTTGGATTTTCTGAGTCAAAAAATAAAAATAAAGGCAAGGCAGTTTTGGGAAGATTTTATTGGTTTTATTATTTTACTGTTTTTAGTTTCGGGTATGCATCTGATGTTGGGAGGATTTTGGGGTCAGCTTCGGCCGGTTTTCTATCCAGAGAGTTGGGCAAAGGCTAAAAATATAATTCAGGAAGATGGATTTAATAAAAAAACATTATTTCTTCCTTGGCATCAATATTATTCTTTGGGTTTTAATAATAATATTTTAAGTGTTAATCCAGCTGGAAGATTTTTCGGGAAACAAATAGTTTCAAGTTTAGATATGGAACTCCTAAAAAATAATGACGGCAATACTATTGCCAAAGAAGATAATGTTTTTGAAATTCAGGAATTAATTCAAAAAAGTAGCGAACTGGAGCAAGATGAAATAATTAATAGTATGAAAAAATATAATATTGGTTATATAATTTTTTCTCATGATCTGATTGGAAAGGATAATTTCAACTATGAATTTCTTAATTCTCAAAAATTGAAAAAAATATTTGAAGAAAACGGATTGAGTGTTTATAGTGTTCGCTAAACTTTTCAAGAAAACAAAAAAGTCTTTTTTACTTGACAACAGAAGCAAAAACAGGCTACAATCATTTACTAATCAAAATTGTGAGAATTAAACATATAATAAGTAAGTAAAAAAATATGAAAAAGGGAAGAATAATGGTTTTAAGTGTGATTTTTATTGCTCTATTAAGTCTTTTTTCCGGAATTTTTAGTCCTAATGGTACCATTGGAAGCTTGGTTTTGGCCGGATATGGCGGAACTGCTACTGATAAAAAGGATCCCAGCATTAAACATGCTCAAATCAACTTGGCTTATATTGGAGAAGAAATAAAGTTTTCTGCTACAGTGAAAGATTCCGATTCCGGAGTTGACAGTGTAAAATTGAGATACCGAATTGATGGTGGTGAGTGGCGAAGCAGAAAAATGAAAAATAATAAAAGTCGGGTTTATAGAACCTCTCTTACTGCTCCTGTGAAAGCTGGAACCTTGGAATATTACATCAAAGCTGAAGATGAAGCTGGAAATGTAAAATATTCTGGCAAAAGTTCTTCTCCTTACGCTATAAAGATTGCCTATAGACCAAAACCGGCAACAGCTAAAGTGTTGACTAAAGAAACTAAAACAGAAACAGTTTCTCCTGTTTCCGCTCAATCGCAACCGGTTGAGGAGGAAATAAAAGAAGAACCAAGAAATGAAGAACAAATTCAGGATCAAAATAAAACGGAAGAAGCAAATGAAGATGAGCAATTGATTCTAGATGCGGAAGATGATGATTCTGGGAGCAATATGTTTAATAATATTATTTTTGGATTATTGTTAATCTTTGCTATTACTTTGGGTGCTTGGTTTTTTTCCAGAAAAAAAACTGAATAATATTTCGTATATTTTAAGCCCGGGTTTCTCCGGGCTTTTATTTTGTGCTAAAATATTATTATGATTGCCAAAATAAGCGGAAAAATTGAATACATAAGAGAAAACTATGTAGTAGTTGAAGTTGGGGGGATTGGCTACAAAATTTATCTTACCAGTTATTCATTGGGAAAAATTTCCGGTCAAGAGTCGGTGAGTTTTTTTACTTATACTTATGTTAGAGAAGATGCGCTGGCTCTCTATGGTTTTTTGAGTTTGGAAGAATTGGGAATGTTTGAACTTCTGATTTCCATAAGTGGCATTGGTCCTAAGGCGGCCTTGGGAATACTAACCATTGCTACTCCAAAAACCATCAAAACAGCTATTTTAAACGAGGATTCCTCCATATTGACTAAAGTATCGGGGATTGGAAAAAAGACAGCGGAGCGGGTTATTTTGGAGCTTCAGAATAAGGTTGGAGACATTTCAAATGATGACAAAGATGAAGCTGTGGCGGATTCGGATGCTATTGAAGCTTTGATGACTATGGGGTACAACATTACCGAAGCACGGGAAGCTTTGAAATTGGTTCCAAAAAGCACAAAAGATATTAGCCAAAAAATAAGATTGGCTCTTAAAAGTTTGGGAAAGAAATAATGAATGACTTTTTGCAATCAAGAGAATGGAGAGAATTTCAGACAAGTGTTGGTCGGGAAACTTTTTTTGTGGAGGATGAAAATTTTGAAACCAGTATTGTTGAGCATAAATTGCCGATTATTGGAAAGTATTTTTATGTTCCCAGAGGAATTTATTTCAAAAAAAATATTGACTCAGGAGAAATAAAAATTTTTTTGGAAAGGGTTTGCGATTTGGCTAGAAAAAACGGTGTTGGTTGGATTAGACTGGATATTGATAATGAAAAAACATTAGCGTCTTTGAAAGATGGCAGTAGTTTTCAGATCATCAAAGCTCCTCATGACACGCAACCGAAAGAAGTTTTTATTATTAACATAAACAAATCGGAAGATGTGTTGTTGGCCGAAATGAAATCAAAAACCAGATATAATATTCGTTTGGCCGAAAAGAAAGGGATTTTGATAAAAAGTTATTCTTATGAAAATAGAGATAATAAATATTTTTCCGATTTTTTGAGGCTTACCAAAATAATGGCCAAAAGGCAGGGAATCACTCCTCATCCAGATGTGTATTATCAAAAGATGTTTGAACAAATCCCAGTTGGCATTTTGAAATTATATATAGCAGAATATCAAGGGAAAATTGTGGCAACTGATCTGATTGTTTTTTATAAAAAAACAGCGACTTATCTTCACGGAGCTTCGGATGATGAATACCGAAATGTAATGGCTCCTCATCTTCTCAAATGGCGGGAGATTTTGGACGCAAAAAAGGCGGGATGCAATAAGTTTGATTTTGGAGGGATTAAACTTGAGAGCAAGAATAACAACTGGCAAGGAATTACTCGGTTTAAACTGGGTTTTTCCCAAAACACAGAACCGACAAAATATTTGGGAAGTTATGATCTTGTTTTAAATCCGCCAAAATATTTTTTATATAGATTGATTCAAAAAATAAAATAAAATGAAAAAAATAATCCCGCAATTTATAAAAAATTTTTATCATTTTGGAAAAGCGGTTTGGGCTGGTTTATTTTTTGTTTTTCCGGGAAAAAAAATAAAAGTGATTGGGGTGACGGGAACCAATGGCAAAACCACGACTTGTCAGATGATAACCAAAATTTTGGAAAAATCCGGCAAGAAAGTGGCGTTGGCTTCAACTATTAATTTTAAGTTGGGAGAAAGAGAGTGGGTGAATACAACCAAATTTACTACTCTTTCCGCTTGGAGTATTCAAAAATTTTTGACCCAAGCCGTTAGAAAAAAATGCGAATATGCGGTTTTGGAAGTGTCATCTCATTCTTTGGATCAAAATCGGGTTTGGGGCATTCCTTTTTATGTAGCAGTAATAACTAACATTACTCGTGAGCATTTAGATTATCACAAGACGATGGATAACTATCGCTCTGCTAAACTGAAATTATTCAGGAAATCCAAGGTGGCGATTATTAACTTGGATATTGAAAATCCGAAAGATTTTTTGAGCGAAAATATGGAAAAGGCCTATGGTTATGCAACTTCAGAAAAAAATCCGGAAATAAAACTGAAAGTTCTTCAAGCCAAGGAAATAAGATTGCGATCAGACGGATCTGAATTTGAAGTTGATAAGCAAGAATTTAGATTGCAACTTCCGGGAAAATTCAACATTGAAAATGCTTTGGCGGCAACTTGTGTCGGAATTTGCGAAGGAATTAAACTTAAAAATATTGCCGAAGCTTTGAGTGAAATCAAGAGCGTTCCGGGAAGATTGGAAAGCGTGCCTAATAATCAGGGAATAAATATTATTATTGACTATGCAGTAACTCCGGATTCACTCCAAAAACTTTATGAGTATGTCGGAGAAATTAAGGGGCAAGGAAAGGTGCTTGCGGTTTTTGGATCTTGTGGGGAGAGAGATAGGGGAAAACGACCGATAATGGGCGGGATTGTAGACGAAGCGACAGATTATATTATTTTGACTAACGAGGATCCTTTTTTTGAAGATCCTTGGCAAATTATTAATGAGGTGGCAGTAGGAATCAAAAAGAAAAAAGAAAATGAAAATTTTTGGAAAATTATGGATCGTCGGGAGGCGATTGCCAAAGCTTTACAATTGGCCAAGTCGGGCGATTTTGTTTTGGTAACAGGAAAAGGGGCAGAGGAAACGATGGCTGTCGGCAAAGAAAGAATTCCCTGGAATGACAAGCTGGTTATTTTGGAGGAAATGGAAAAAAGAAAAAGCGCCTAGGCGCTTTTTCATTAAAAATAAAGAGAGATTTATTTGAAGATAGTGACAAAGACCATTGTTAGGATAAATCCATAAATTCCTCCGACAACTACTTCGCTTAAGCGATGTCCCATTCTTTCTTTGAGACGAGGAAATTGATCTTCATTGATGTTTAGTTGACGAATAAGCATATTGAGGTATCTGCCTTGATCTCCCATATAGGCTCTGAGTCGTACGGCGTCATCAACAACAATAATAGCCAAGGCTACGGCTACCGTGAAAGCGCCGGAAGTTAATCCATCATAATATCCAACCGAAGTAACAAGAGAAATAATAAATCCAGTGTGAGCGCTTGGCATATGGCCGTGAGTCATTGCATAGCGCCAATTGTAGCCGTGTTTTAGGGAATAAACAATAAATTTGGTCAGTTGAGTAATAAATCCAACCAAAATGGGAATGAGGAAGATATAATAGGGAGATAAAAATTCAAAGAAGTTTTCCATAGTATTGTTTATGATTATTTTTTCCATTTTATCATATTTTTTGGTTTGTCAAAAGGTATTTTCTTTGGTACAATTAAAATATAACAAATAAAATAAAAAATATGTCCATAAGTTTAATCATTGTAATAGTTTTGGTCGGATTGACCATTTGGCTTATTGGAATTTACAATGGCTTGATTCGTCTCAAAAACAGAGTGGATGAAGCTTGGAGTGATATTGATGTTCAGCTTAAACGAAGATATGATCTGATTCCCAATTTGATCAATACTGTCAAGGGTTATGCGACTCACGAAAAAGAATTGTTTGAAAAAGTGACGGCAGCCAGAACGGCAGCCATGGGAGCGGTCAATCCAGCTGACAAGGAGCAGGCGGAAAATGCGCTTTCGGGAACTTTGAAATCGTTGTTTGCAGTGGCGGAAAGTTATCCGGATTTGAAAGCCAATCAGAATTTTTTGGAATTGCAAAGAGAGTTGACTGACACTGAAGACAAAATTCAGGCTGCTAGGAGATTTTACAATGGCAATGTGCGTGATTTCAACACTAAAATTGAGATTTTTCCCAACAATCTGATTTCCGGAATGCTTAATTTTACCAAAAGAGAATTTTTTGAAGCAGAAGAAGGAGAAAAAGAAAATGTGAAAGTGGAATTTTAGTTTTTTTATGACTCTATACACGCAAAAAGATAGAAATACTCGCCTAACCTGGATTTATATGTCTGGGTTTTTGGTTTTTGTGATTGGTGTTGGCTATGTTTTTTCAGAAGCTTTGGGAAACAGGGATATTTTATACATTGCTGTTTTATTCTCGGTTTTTATGAGTCTTGGATCGTATTGGTGGAGCGACAAAATAGTTTTGGCAATGAGTTCGGCGCGGGAAATATCCAAAAAAGACAATCCCCAGATTTATAACTTAGTGGAAAATCTTTGCATTACAGCTGGATTGCCGGTTCCCAAAATTTACATCATTTCTGATGATGCCCTGAATGCCTTTGCGACCGGTCGTGATCCAAAACACGGAGTAATTTGTTTGACAACCGGAATTGTTGATCGTTTAGAAAAAGTAGAGCTGGAAGGTGTGATTGCTCACGAATTGTCGCATATTGGAAACAGAGATATTTTGCTCGGAACAGTGGTAGTTATTTTGGTCGGATTTATTTCTCTTTTGGCGGATTGGTTTTTGCGTTGGAGTATTTTTGGCGGTCGGAGAAGTGATGACAGAGAGGGGAATCAGTTGCAAATTATAATGACAATAGTTGCCATAGTTTTGGCTATTTTGGCTCCAATTGCTTCTGTTTTAATGCAATTGGCAATTTCAAGAAAGAGAGAATTTCTGGCTGATGCTGATGGAGCGCTTTTGACTCGCTATCCCGAAGGGTTGGCTCGGGCCTTGGAAAAAATATCCCAAGACACAAAACCGCTTGAAGTGGCTAATCGTGCGACAGCCCATCTTTTTATTACCAATCCTTTCAAAGGAAAAAAAGTTTCCAAATTTTTTGCCACTCATCCGCCAATTGAAGAAAGAGTGGCTAGATTGCGGGGTATGGATATTGAATAATTTTTTCTTGTTTGTTTTTTTCAGTTAAGACTAATGACTGGATTCTCGCTTTTGCGGGAATGACATTTATGGATAAATATTTTTGGACCGAACACGCTAAGTTTAAACTCAAACAATATGGTTTGAGTGAACAGCGAATCAGGCGGGTAATAAGGAGTCCTTATCGCAAAGAAGAGGGAATTGTCAAAAATACAGTTGCGGTTATGCAACCGCAAAGTTCAAAAAAGGTTGATGGCAAGGAATTTTGGAAACAAGAGATTTGGGCGATGTATCAAAAAGAACGAAAAACTAAAAAATTAAGCTTAATTCCGGGAAAATTTAAAATTATTAGTGCTTGGAGATACCCTGGAGTAAGCCCTAAAAATAATCCGATTCCCGAGGATATTCTTCAGGAAATTTCCGGTGGCAATCTTTAGTATATGCTTTTTTTGTGGTATCATTTAGAAAAGATAAATTTAATCTTAATAAAATAGAAAGGCAGGTGATAAACATGGAGGAACAAAAGAAACAGGAAGAGCCGGTAAAAGAAGCTCAACCAAAAGCCAAGAATGACGATGTGGAAAAAAACAAAGCGATGGCCATTGTTGGATATATCATTCCTATTTTGTTTTTTGTACCGCTTTTGGGCGAAGCGAAAAACAGTCCTTTTGCCAAGTTTCATGCCAATCAACAATTGATGCTTCTCATTTCTTGGATAGTGGTGAATGCAGTGGGAGGAATTTTGCCGATTATCGGTTGGTTTATAATTTTGCCATTGGGAACAATTTTTCTGTTAGTGCTTATGATCATGGGTGTTATTAATGCGTCTAAGGGAGAAATGAAAAAACTTCCGGTTATTGGTGGAGTGGAAATTCTTAAATAATTTTTTACTTTTTCCGGCTAAAAAAACAGGCTTTCCTTTTCTGGTTGCCTGTTTTTGCTTGATATGAGAAGATTGGATTAGTTAAGTTAAGTTTAAAAAATCCTGATTAATTCAGGAGAATAAAGAATATATGCAAAAAAGAACCAAAATAGTCGCCACTATCGGACCAGCCTCAAAAGATAAAGAAACTCTCCGCAAAATGATTGAGTCCGGAATGAATGTAGCTCGGATAAATTTTTCCCATGGAACTCACGAAACAAACGGCGAACTTATAGACAAAGTCAAAGAATTGCGTCAAGAATTGGGGAAACCGATTGGAATTTTGGCCGATCTTCAGGGACCGAGAATTAGAATAATGACAGACAATGAGGTGGCGGTGGAAAAAGGAGAAAAAATATTAATTGGAGACATTAAATCGGAAAAAAGAGAGAACTCGGAAACAAAAGTTTTTTATTTGGACAAAGATATTCTGGAAGGAATAAATGTTGATAATGAAATTTTGGTTGAAGATGGAAAAATAAAGTTCAGGGTTGTTGAAAGGCAGGCCGGTTTTTTGCTTTCCGAAGTCTTAGTTTCCGGAGTTGTTAGAAATCACAAGGGAGTGAATATTCCGGACGCTAAATTGAATTTCGGAGCGATGACGGAAAAAGATGACGAAGATTTGAAATTTGTTTTGTCAAAAGAAGTTGATTTTGTGGCTTTGTCTTTTGTGGGAAATGCCAAGGATATTCAGGATTTGAGAATGAAGATAAAAGAAACTTTGGGAGAGAAAGATGTTTATCCCAAAATCGTGGCTAAAATAGAAAGAAAAGAAGCCATAAAAAACATTGATGAAATAATTGAAACAACGGACACGGTTATGGTGGCGCGAGGCGATTTGGGGATTGAATTGCCGGAAACTAAAGTTGTTGTTTATCAAAAACAAATTATTGAGAAATGCTTGCAAATGAATACGCCGGTAATTGTGGCGACTCAGATGCTTGAAACGATGATTGAAAATCCTCTTCCAACACGAGCGGAAGTGTCGGATGTGACCAATGCAGTTATTGATCACACTGATGCGGTGATGCTTTCCGGAGAATCAGCCAACGGAAAATATCCGATTGAAGCGGTAGCAACTATGGCTAGAATAATTGCCGACACTGAAGAATCTCCTTATGATGACAGTGGAAAAAAACTTTTTGACCATTCAGATTTGGAAGAATACAGAGCTATTATTGACAGTGCTCATGAACTGGCTAAAAGTTCCAAGGCTAAAGCAATTTTGTCGTTTAGTTTTTCCGGAACAACTCCGCTTATGATGTCGCAACATCGTCCAAAGCAAATAATGTTGGTGGCAACCAATAATTTAAACACCTATTTCCAAACTTCAATTCTTTGGGGAGTGCGAGGATTTTATCTTTCGGAAAAAGAAAATATTGATGATTTTATTTCTATTTTGAGTAAAATTTCCCAGGAAGAAAAAAGGCTTAAAAAAGGAGACAAGGTGGTGGTGATTATGGGAAAATTGCCGGGGGGAAAGAAAATGAGATTGATTGGAATTGAGGAGATTTGACTTGATTAAATCATTGTTAGCTGTTAGATTATAAAGCGAGGCTTGAGGATGAGCCTTGCTTTGTTTCTCAATTATTCAACTATATTTTGGAGAGATCGCATAGTGGTCGAGTGCGCTTGCTTGGAAAGCAAGTAGATCTTAACGGGTCTCGGGAGTTCGAATCTCCCTCTCTCCGCATCGACAATTTTTTATCGGATAGACCCATTCTATCGAGACGAATGAGCGACCCGAAGACATAAAAAATTGAACAAAAAAACAGCGAATTTTTCTCCGCTGTTTTTTGTTTTCTATTCTTTCACCAGCTCCAGTTTTTTATCTTTGTATATTATCCTCGATCTTAGATTTCCGAGAAGTTCTCTTTTTTCCGATACCGACCCCTCTTTAAGTAGGTATTTGGCATAATTTCGGATATCTGTATCTTTGGTATTTTGAATTTTGTGTTTTTCTCCCATCACTGATTTTTGAAAAATATTGAAGCGATTGATTTCATCTTCCAATTTCTGCCTCATTCCTAGTTCATTGATATTCATTTGATCGATTATTTTTAGAAGCTCGGTGATCAATTCTTCCTCGCGGATATATTTGTTTTTGCAATGCCGGTCTCTGGCTCTCGAGCAGGAATAGTAGATATATCTGGCGTGTGTACCGTCTTTCAGTTGTTTGTATTTTTCTTCGGCGGATATTCCCGATCCGCAATATCCGCAGGTGAACAATTTAGTAAAGGCGAACTCTTTATTTTCCCGGACAATTTTATCTCTTTTTAGCCAGGCCTGGGCTTTTTCGAATATCTCCTGGGTGATTATCGGTTCATGTTTTCCGGTATACCAATTTCCGCTTTTGACTGGGTATTCAAAGACTCCATAGTAGAAAGGATTTTCAAGAACCCGATACACCCCACCTAATGTCAGTGGCTTATTTCCTCTGGTATAGAAATTTAGCTCAAATCTTAACCAATGATATATTTTCCTGCCCGAATAATGTTCATAAGCTACTTTTTCAAATATCTTTTTTATAACTGACGCTCTTTGTGGATCCTGAATCAGCTGGCATTTTTTGTCCATGTGCCTTTGATTGAGATATCCAAGCGGTGCCACCGTTGGCCATAGTCCCATTTCGCATCTGGCACGAAGTCCTCGCTTTACATTGATGCCACGATTATCATTTTCTAGTTTAGCTTGAGATCCCAAAATCATTAGTAGAAATTTTTCATTTGGCGAATCAGTAAATCGTTGCCCATAAGTTCTGATTTCTTTTAAAGCTCCGCTGTCCATCAGATCTACTATTTTTCCAAGATCTCCAGCATTTCTGGAAATTCTATCCGGTGCCCAAGTCAGAATACCGTTGAATTTTCCTTGTTTTATTTCTTCAACAATTTCATTAAAAATCGGTCTTTGCCCTGTTTCCTTGGCACTATGCGATTCGCGCTTTATTTCAACTATCTCCAAGCTTTCACGCTCTGCCAGTTGAAGCATCTCCTTGATCTGGGAATCAATAGAGAGTATTTGGCGCTCCTCACTCTCGGTACTTTTGCGGGCGTAGAGACAATATCGGACAGGCATCGCAATTGGCTCTGATTTGGTAATCGCCCCTATTTGGTTGGTTTTTGGGTAATCCATAGGATTTTGGTCTTATTTGTTACAACTCAATGAATGACGCACTCTCATGAAAGAGTCCAGAGCGTCCCAAGTAGGTTACCTGTTGATAACTTATTGGCTTTAAATAGCCTTAAATCCTCATAAACTTACAAAAAGAGTGTCTTTCTGCTCAATAGCACTTAAATATAATAACCTATGAAATCATCAGAATTTTTGTAAAAAGTATTGACAAGATTAAAGTTGTCGTGCTAACATATGAAAAGGTAAGAAAAAACATAAATTTTGTAAATCATAACTATGAGCAAAAATTCGCCAAAATTACTCTCAATTAAACAGGCATCCGAACTTCTTGGAATAAACAAGGACACTCTTCGCAATTGGGAAAAAGAGGGAAAGATAACGCCGCTGCGAGTCGGAACCAGGGCAGACAGAAAATATAGAATAGAAGATCTGGAAAAATTTATCGATAAAAAGATGGGGGCAGTTCTCAGTGAAATTAGCGGGACTGGCGAAAAAATGACCTTGGCTCACCTCAAACAATTCCTTTGGAGAAGTGCTGATATTTTAAGAGGAAAAATAGACAGCTCAGATTACAAAAAATATATTTTCGGTTTACTCTTTTATAAACGTATCAGCGATACTTGGGATGAAGAATATAAAAAAGTGCTGGATGAATTTCATGATGAAACAATCGCACGCGCTGATTACAATCACCGCTTCCAAGTCCCCAAAGATTGTCGCTGGGAAGTTATTCAAAAACAAGCCGGAGGAATCGGACAGAGACTTAATGAAATTTTTGACAAACTGACAAACGCCAATAGCCCAAAGCTCGACAAAATTTTTGATGATCTTGATTTTGCCAATAAAGATAAATTTCCAAATGAAACACTGCAAAGGCTGGTTAATCATTTTTCACAGTACAATTTTGGAGATAGCTATATCAGTTCGGATCTGCTCGGCGATGCTTATGAATACCTCATTGAGCAATTTGCGGCCGATGCTGGGAAAAAAGGTGGTGAATTTTATTCTCCGCGCGAAACCGAGCGAGTTATCATTCAAATCCTAAAACCTCACGAGAAAGATCATATTTATGACATGACGGTTGGATCAGGTGGTTTTCTTTTGGAAGCCTATCATTATCTCAAGGAAAAAGCTGGCGAGAGAAAAGCACGCTCGCTTTATCTTTATGGACAAGAAATAAACATCGGGACTTTTGCGATTGCGAAGATCAATATGTTTTTACACGGACTTGATAGTGCTGATATCCAGCGTGGAGATACTTTGGCTGATCCGAAATTCTTAAACCTGGACGGTTCACTCAAGACATTCGATATCTGCGTTGCAAACCCACCCTACTCAATCAAAGAGTGGGAATCTGAAATGTTCAAGTCTGATAAATATGGCAGACTCTCTGGTTATGAAATGCCGCCAGAGAAAAAGGCTGATTATGCTTTTGTTTTGCACATGATCAAATCAATGAACGAAAACGGACGAGCCGGAATATTACTTCCTCATGGCGTTCTCTTTCGTGGCGGAGCAGAAGGAGCTATCCGTGAACAAATCATCAAAAATGATTTGATTGAGGCTATTATCGCACTTCCTCCTAAACTTTTTTATGGGACTGGCATTCCGGTAGCGATCATTATTTTCAATAAAAACAAGCCGGAGACGCATAGGAACAAGATTCTGATTATCGATGCGGAAAAGGACTTTGAAGAAGGAAAAAATCAGAATCGTCTCAGGAAAAAAGATATTGAAAAGATAGTTTCGGCTTATGAGGGATATCGCAACATCGAGAAATATGCCAAAGTGGTTCCTCTCAAGGAAATCGAAGAGAATGGCTTCAACCTAAATGTCCGTCGGTACGTAGAAAACGGAGACGTTGAGGAAATTGTGGATGTGAAATCTGCTTGGAAGGAACTGAAAGAAATTGAAAAAGAACGAGATATAGCAGATAAAAAAGTAGATAATTATTTAAAAGATCTTGGGATCAAATAAATTTATGACTTTGTTAAATTTTATTAAACTTTTTATAGACATTATTGGTGTTTTAACAACTATTTTTGCGATAGGATTATTTATTTGGGCAATTATAAGTTGGTCTATGGGCATCTTCCCATTATTTTTAAGACTTGGATTTGGCAGATGGACCAGAAAAATAAAAATTGCGGCTAATGATGAGACTTATAGAAATATTAAGACTGATCTTATTGATACCGGGGTTTTTAGAGAAAAAAATATTGAGCAAATCACCAATCAATCATTAACTAAAATAAAGAATGAGAGCCTAGTGCTGGTTCATTATCAATCCTTTAGCGAGGATGATATAAAAAAAATACTTTCGTATAAAAATGCTGCCACAGGATTTATATTCTATTTTCCGGAATTCTCTCCGCCAGAAAATGTTATTTCCAAGGAAATGATGAAAGCGATCAATAATGAACAATTTACCACGGTTGTTAATATGCGCGGCCGCCTCATGAATGATATTATAACTACCTTGCTTAGCACAAGTTATGAAAAAAGATAAATTCAATTCAAAATTGAGGGAGTTTGCAAGGAGTCTATCCCCGAGTACCTCTGAACAGAACTTGGTAAACAAAATTTATCAATCATTTAATGATTTGTTTGGAATAGATAACTGTATTCAAATTGGTTCATATCCTCGCTTTACTTCCATTACGCCTATTCATGATCTTGATATTTTGTACATTTTAGGTCAATGGAGTGAAAATAGTCATGATCCATCGGAAACGCTTAAAAAATTGTTTAGTCAAATTAATAGTGATTATGTGAATCCGACAAGTCTTACTGTAAGTTCATCGCTACAGGCTCACTCAGTTACAGTTATATATTCTAAAGATGATGAAGAAGTATTTTCCGTAGATATTGTTCCTGCATATTCTTATGGGAAAAACGAATTTCAGCAGGATACCTATATGGTTCCGGAGATTTTAAAAGAAAAAAATCATGATTTTAGAAAAAGTATGACTTGGGATTCTAATAATATTCATGACTGGATAAAATCTGATCCTAGGGGCTATATCAAGGTTGCTACACTGGTGGGACAAAATCAAGACTTTAGGAAGGTCGTAAAACTTGTTAAAAAGTGGAAAAATAACCTAAATGATTTCGATGAGAAATTGAAATTGAAGTCGTTTCATCTTGAGCAAGTCATCACAAAATTATTTCAACAATTTTCTGACACATGCGTATTCGATGCGATATTTAAATTTTTCGTCGATTTGCCAGATATTATAAACAATCCGAATCAAATAAAGGATAGGGCGAATGGCGATAAATTTATTGATGATTACCTTGAAAAATTTACCCCAGAGCAAAAAGAGAAAATTAAACAAGTGCGAGATTATTTTTTGATAAAACTTGAAAATTTGGACGAAAAAGATAGTATTGATTTTTTGTTGACTGTAAATCTGCATAAGAGAAAATCGCTTGCAGAGGAATATTTATTTGATAAAAAGATACCAACTTTTACTGACCCACAATATTCTCAATTTTCTATATCTGCCGATATCACAGATAAAGCTGGCAATACCCAAAGGCCATTAAATAATCAAGGGGTGATTGATTCTGGCAGATACCTGAAATTCAAAAGACTACATCGCATAGATGGATGTACTTACAATTGGAAGGTAAAAAATGATGACAATTGCACGGAACCAAGAGGAGAAATTACTTGTGATCAAACAAGAAATGTCCCCGAAAGCACAAAATATAAAGGCAGACATTATGCTGAATGCTATGCAATAAAAGACGGGGTTTGTGTTGCGCGAGCAAAACAGTCCGTAGTTTTGCTATAACTCTAAAAAACTAATTTGCTAAAAATATGCCAGAAGAAAAAGAACAGCCAGCAGAAGAATTAAAAAATGTTAATAAGCACGACTTTTATTTTGAAACTCCTCTTTACGATTTTATAAAAAAAGAGCAATTAGAGGAGGATATTCACGAAGGTGATGTAGATGCATACAGTGCAGCAAATGGAATTGATACTACATACAAAATTTACTCCTGTCGTGTTAATGGACAATATGAATCAAGTTTTAATAATTTTTATAAAATTACCTTAACTTGTAAAAGAAAAAGCAATGATGTTCTAAGATTTTTCGTGTATGATAATAATGAAATCATTGTGAAAGTAGGACAGTTTCCTTCTATTGCTGACATACAGTTTGCTGAACTTGGTAAAAAATATGATAAGGTGTTGCCCAAGCAGGATCTGCATGACTTAAAAAAATCAATTGGCCTCATGGCACACGGCGCCGGAGCAGGATCTCTCGTGTATTTAAGACGTATTTTTGAAAATGTTATTTGGAATACATATAAAGAGCATAAAGATAAGTTAGGAATTTCTGATGATGATTTCTTGAAAAAAAGAATGGATGAAAAAGTTGATTTTCTAAAAGATTACCTCCCAAGTCAGTTGGTGGAAATGAAAGTAGTTTATGGAATTTTAAGCAAAGGAGTTCATGAATTAAGTGAAGAGGAATGCCTTGCCTATTTTCCTGCCCTAAAGCTATCGATCATCCTTATTCTTGATCAGAAAATTGAGGAAGATGTGAAGAATAAAAAAGAATCCTTAGTTAAAAAGGCAATTGCAGACATAGCTCAAAAAGTAAATGGGAATAAAAATATATGATGGATCATTTCATGACAGACAATTTAGTTTTAATAAAAAAAGATTCCAGCAGGATAAAAAATATTAAAGCTAGCGTGCAAAACAAAATTTATATTAATGATGTGACCTTGCCCATAGTCGAGGGTGACATTCTAGAACACAGTAATTCTGCTGGCATAAAGAATTTTTTAAAGGTTGTTAATGCGATTTATTATGATCATTCCAGATTGGGACATATTGAGATTGAATATGAAAAAACTGATAATACACCAAAAGTTTATTTGGATACAAATATTATTTCGAGGATAAATGACTTTAGGGTCAAAGAAAAAGAAATTCAATCATTAGCTGAGATTTCTGAACGATATCAAAAGGATGAAATAAAATTTTTTACTTCATCCAAAGCCAAGGAAGAAATACAAAAAATAGATGATGAAAAAAAGAAAGGTTTAATTTTATTCTTTTGCAATTTGATTACTAATGTGCCGTCGGCAAATTTAATTGAGCATACATCTGCCTGTTTTGGTTCAGTTACCTTCGGGACTTCAACTTTCGGAGGAGGAGGTAGTGTGGAGAACCCGCTTTTTTCAAGACTAAAATCATTTTTCGATATTGACGATGCGGAACATATTTTTCAAGCAGAAAAATCTGAACTAGACTATTTTCTGACACTAGATAAAGAAACTATTTTAAACAGAATCAATCAAAACCAAAAGGAATTTGACGATATCGGATTGAAAATAAAAATATTTTCCCCAGGAGAACTTGCGGAAGCATTAAGGTCGCAAGACAATCAATAACATTATGAAAAATAATACTGCACAAAAAAATACTCCCCAAGGATGGACACTTAGAAAAATAAGTGACGTTTTGGATTATGAAAGGCCGGATAAGTATATTGTAAAAAGCACAAATTATGATTCCAATAATAAAACACCTGTCTTGACTGCTAATAAATCTTTTATTTTGGGATATACCGATGAAGATTTTGGAATATATAAAGATTTTCCAGTCATTATATTTGACGATTTTACTACCGATAGCAAGTTCGTAGATTTTCCATTCAAGGTAAAGTCGTCGGCAATCAAAATTTTGAAATGCAAAGATCAAAGTTCTGATCTGAAATTTATTTATGAAGTAATAAATCTTATAAAATTTCCTATTGCAAACCATAAACGATATTATATTTCCCAGTATCAAAACCTTGATATTTGGATGCCAGAATCAAAAACTGAGCAACAAAAAATCGCTGAAATTCTTGGATCTGTAGATGAGGATATTTTGAAAACGCAAGAAGTGATTGATAAAGCGGGGAAACTGAAAAAAGGTTTGATGCAGGATCTTTTTACGCGCGGAATTGGTCATAAAAAATTCAAAAAAACTAAGCTTGGTGAAATTCCGGAGGAATGGGACGTTGTTAAATTAGAGGAAATTGCTCAGGTTGAAAGGGGTAAGTTTTCTCATAGACCAAGGAATGACGCAAGATTTTATGGCGGTGATATTCCATTTATTCAAACAGGTGATGTTATAGGTTCAAATGGTAAAATTACAAAGTATAGCCAAACACTAAATGAAAATGGATTAAAGGTTAGCAGAATGTTCAAGAAAGGAACAATAGTTTTAACTATAGCCGCTAATATTGGAGATACTGGAATACTTGAATTTGATTCATGTTTTCCTGACAGCTTAGTAGGAATAACTTCCAATTATCAAATGAATAGTGTTTTTTTGGAGTATTTTTTGAGGACAAGGAAAGATTATTTAAACAAGATTTCAACCCAGTCTGCACAAAAAAACATAAACCTAGAAAAACTTAGACCCCTATTGATTTTGAAACCGGAAAAAGATGAACAAGATAAAATTGCAGAAATTCTTTCAGCCATTGATGAAAAAATTTCAATTAATAAAAAGTTAAAATCTAAACTTACCCAACTTAAAAAGGGTCTGGCGCAGGATCTTTTGAGTGGGAAAGTGAGGATTAGTGTATATGGAAAAAATCAATAATGTTTTAGAAACTTTTAAGAATAATCTTAAACAAATTGATCAATTAAGCGAAATTGGCTCAGACGCGGGAAATATTCTTTTGGAAATGCTTGGAAACCTAAAAAGAGAAAACGAAAGGATGTCTGCTTTTTTACCCTACAAGCAAAAATTAGATATCGTTATTGATCAGATAAGAAATATCAAAAACCATCCCATATTGATTGAAAAATACAAGATTATTTATAACCAGTCAGTTGTTTTAGTAATTGCTACATTCGAGTCATTTATGAACGACTTGATTAAAAATATCATAGATAATTATCCTGATATAATTAATTGGCCGGAAAAAAAGCAAATTAGCTTTGATCCAAATATTTTAAAATATTCATCTCCAACAATAGGCAGCTTGATAATCGGATCATCTTTAAGAGAAAAATATAATTTCCAAGACTTACAAAGCACTATTAATTTCTTGAAAGAATATTTGCATCTTGATTTAATTGTCGAAGATGAATTGAAGAATAAACTTATTGAGTATCAAGCTTTGCGAAACGTAATAATTCATAATGCAGCGATAATTGATGATAAGTTTTTAAAGCAAATCAGGAATATAGAGATTAAAAAAAGATATAATATTAATGATCCGATTAAGCTGAAAGAGGCTGACTATAAAGAGGCAAGAAATTCTTTTGAAAAATTTTCAGATAAAATTTTTAATATGATAAGAAAAAAATTTAAAAGTTAAAATCTAAACTGCTCAACTCAAAAAAAGGTCTGACGCAAGATCTTTGAGTTGGGAAGTTAGGGTAAATAATAAATTAATAAAAAATCTATGAAGAAACAAAGCTTCAGTCCAAAGAGACAAATCACCAAGACAAACGTAGAAAAATTGTCTGGTAAAAGTGCTGGTGTGTATAAAATAGTAAATGCTAAAGACGAGTTGCTTTATGTTGGAAAAGCAAAGGCGGGTCGTCTTGGAGATAGAGTTTACGAGCATAAAGGTCAGTTTAAAGGTGGTACAAATTTTAGAGTTATTGAAACGGGAACTGTCGAAAAGGCTGAGATATTGGAAAAGAAAATTATTAAACAAGAAAAACCACCTAGAAACAGACTGCTGAAAAAGTAGATATGAAAAAAGAAATTGTTGAAAATGCAAAGTTGCTAATAAACAGAGCTCAAGGAGACTTCTTATTTGCTCCAGATGAAGATCAAGAACCTAGATTTATACAGGCTTTTCTTTTGCAGGCCAGTGTCATCGAGGGATTAATACGGGAATTTAGTTGTGAATGCAATAAGAAAAACAAAATAGTTGGATTAAAAGCACCAAGAAATTTTGGTCAAGCCGCACGTGAATCGCGTGTTTCTAGTTATTTGAATAAAAAAGAATTCGAAAGTCTTAATAGTTATATTGATTTTAGAAATAATATAGTGCATACAATTATTGAAAAAGATGATTATAGTAAATTGGAAGAAGAAATTTGCGATAAATACAATGAAGGCTTAGAAATAGTCGACTTTCTCTTAAGCAAAAAATTATGAAATTTAACGAACAAGTAACAATTGAAAATTACATAATCAAATTCATAAAAGACAAACTTGATTATGAATATATTAAACCCGAAGAATTTTCAAAACTTAGGAGTCTTGAAAGTGAATATATAATAAAGTCCTTACTTGAGAATGCAATCAAAAAAAATAATCCTGACGCAAATGATGATGAGATTGTCAGTGTAGTTAGAGAAGTAAACAAAATTGACACTAATGAAGGATTTCTAAAGGCTTTGCGCGAAGGAATCAACTTGAAAAGTTCAAAGACTGGAAAAATGCAGGATTATAAATTACTTGATTTTGAAAATCCTGAAAATAATCACTTTGTTGCCACTAATCAATTCTATTTCGAAGGTGACACCGAAAACATCCGACCGGATGTCATGATTTTTGTAAATGGTCTGCCGCTAGTTGATATTGAAGCTAAGAGCCCAACTGCTTCGGAAAGTGTGACCTTTGAGAATGGAATTGATCAGATTAAAAGATATGAAAAAGTGGCACGCAAATTATTTTTCCCAAACTGCTTTAATATTGCCAGTGACGGACTAAAAACTGTTTACGGAGCAACTTATGCGCCAAAACAATACTTTTTACAGTGGCGAGACGAGGACTTGGAAAAAGAACTGGGAGGGGAATTGGAAATGACTCTCTTTGTTCTACTTAACAAGCCTAATCTATTGGATATTGTCGGAAATTTCATTTTGTTTGAAAAAGAAAAAGAGAAACTGGTTAAAAAGATTGCTCGCTATCAACAACTAAGAGCCACAAATAAGATTGTTAATCGTGTAGTGAACAAGGAAAAACACCAAGGGCTTATTTGGCACACACAAGGTTCAGGAAAAACTCTCACAATGTTTTTTACGGCTTGGAAATTGCGTTTTAATAAATTATTGCAAAATCCAAAAATCTTCATCTTGGTGGATCGAGTAGACTTGGATCAACAAATATTTGATACTTTTACCAATGCCGGAGGAAAAAATATTGTCCGTGTTACCTCGCGAAAAGACTTGGAAGAAAAAATACAATCACCGGAACGCGGAATATTTATCACGACTATTCAAAAGTTTTCGGAGCTTGGCAACGAAGTCGAAAATTTGGATGAGAATGTAATAATTCTTTCCGATGAGGCTCATCGTGGAGATGAGGGAGTTTCAGGAATAAACATGAGAAATGCTTTCAAAAAAGCATTCTTCTTTGGGTTTACCGGCACACCAGTAGATAAAACTCATACCAACACTTTCAGAAATTATGAAGGTGAAGGAAAACGCTATCTGGATTATTACTCAATTCAAGAGGCCATTGATGATGGAGCGACAATCCCAGTTACCTACGAGGCACGTCTTTCTAAATTTTCCATTGATGAAGAGAAGCTAGATAAGCAATTCGATGAGATTGCGAGTGACTTGTCTGACAAACAAAAGACGGAATTGGTAAAGAAATATGGCAAGAAGGCGGCATTAGTAAAGCTTCCAAAAAGAATGGAGGCAGTTGCAAGAGATATTGTCGAGCATTATAAATTGTATGTTGAGCCAAATGGTTTCAAGGCACAGGTAGTTGCCTATGATCGCGAAGCGGTGGCAGATTATAGAAAATTGTTTGACAAGCTCGTTCCGGCAGAATGGTCAGCGGTTGTGTATTCTCCTGGGGATCCAAATAGTGATGCTGACGATTTGAAAATTTATAATACCAGCAAAAAAGAGCGGGAGCAGATTATTGAAAAGTTCAAAGATCCGAATTCATCTCTAAAGTTTTTGCTTGTGTGCGATATGTTGTTAACTGGTTTTGATGCGCCAATTGAACAAGTGATGTATCTTGATAAACCCCTACGTGATCATAATCTCCTGCAGGCGATTGCCAGAACGAATCGGGTTTATAAAAACAAGGAAGCTGGGAAAATCATTGATTATTACGGAATTACCAGAAATCTCTATAATGCTTTGGACTTTGACGAGGATGTAATTGATTCGGCTATGATCGATATCGAACGAGTGAAGGCGAAATTTTCTGATGTTATGAACGACGTTATGAAAATTTTTACAGGAGTTAACATCGAAGATCCTTCAATGGATAATCTTCGCAGATGTTTGAAGATTTTCATCGACAATCAAGACAAGCAAAAATATTTTGCCGAAAAATATGCCAAACTAAAAAGCTTGTTTGAATTTCTTTCTCCCGATCCGTTCCTGAAACAATATATTCGACCTTTTGAATGGGTAACAAGTTTCTATTTGGCATTTTTGAAAGATTTTCGTAGTGAAGATGATCGTTATTTGTTGGAAGAGTATGGAGAAAAAGTTAAGAATCTTATTCGAGAAAGTAA
Organism: uncultured Bdellovibrionales bacterium; assembly: GCA_964538685.1. Classification (GTDB taxonomy): domain Bacteria; phylum Patescibacteriota; class Minisyncoccia; order Moranbacterales; family UBA2206; genus CAZIFD01. Next base: position 31,478 of record CAZIFD010000002.1, on the reverse strand, counting down.
TATTATAGACTATGAGGGTATCACAAAAAACTTTCGTGAGCTTAAAGTCAATGAGCTTTATACGCTGGAACGCCTAAAGGATATGGGTGATGAGGAAAAAGCCCTCAATCTTGAAAAGATGCTGAAACAAGAAATTTCTATCAATCTTGATGAGGATCCGGCGTATCAGAAATTTAGTGAAAGGCTTGGAGCAATTCGCCGTGAATTTGAACAGAATCAGATTGATTTGGCAGAGCGTATCCGACGCTATGAAGAATTGATGAAAGATATTAAAACAAAGGGAGAAGAAGCTAAAAATCTGGGGATGGATTTAAGAGAATATGCTCTTTATGTTATTTCTCAAGAATTTATTTCCGATGCCCAAGAAAATGATATCAAAGATTTTGTAAAAGAGCTGAGAGCAAGGATTGAAGATGATACGGATGCTGGATGGCAAGAATCTTCTAAGCGAGATACGTTTATCAAAGACATAAAACAAACACTACAGGAGCTTATCCTGAGAGATTATAGGGAAAAGTTTACTGTGAAAGATTTTCCTAAATTCATGAATAGGCTTGTGGATATTATCATAAAGAAATTTTAGGTAATATGATTAGAAAGCCGAAATACATTATCAAGAAAAGCAAAAGAGCCAAAAGAATGCGACTGGCTGTTTATTGTGATGGCAGTGTTGTTATTACTACTCCTTTCGGAATAAATCAAACAATAATTGAAAAATTCATTGCAGACAAAAAACAATGGCTGACTGATAAAATAAATTTCTTTAAGAGTATTGATAGCAAAGCTATCCGAACTTTTTCTCAGGATGACTATTTAAAGCATAAAGACGAAGCAGTTCAATTAGTCCTTGCTCGCATCAAAGTATTTAGTAAAAAATTTGCTTTTTCATATAATGCTTTAAATATCAAAAACCACAAGACTCGTTGGGGTAGCTGTTCTAAAAATAGGAACCTCAATTTCAACTACAAAATTATTTTTCTGCCAAAAAAGCAACAGGACTACATTATTGTCCATGAGTTATGCCATTTAAAAGAATTTAACCATTCCAGAAGGTTCTGGTCGCTGGTTGAAAAACTCATGCCAGATTATTTGGAAATAAAGAATGAACTCAGAAATCACGAGTTGTTTTATAAATAACTCATTTTTTTGATCTCGGCTTATCCAAAAATATATTTCCAAAGTTGTGCCAATATTCTGGATCATTTTCACTTGAGTAAACAAATGTTATTTCTTTTTTGCTCGGTGGTGAAATATTAAACTTTCTCATTTGAGATATAAGAGCTTTCTGATGTGATAAATTCACGTCTTTTTTATAAATTGGATCATCATTTCCAAATAAATTATCGAGAATAATAACTGGCATTTCTCCATTTTCATTAAAACCAATCGATTTTAAAACATATTCACTTGCCCATACACTTGTTGGCACTTTTTTCCATATCTTCTTAATCTCCTCAATATTTTTATATCTTTCTGGCCATAAAATACGGCGGCTATTATCAATTATGGGATAGGCTCGAAATATTCCATCTTGCCGATTATTTTCAATATCATCTTTGAGTCGCATGAGAAGTGATTCTTTACAAATCAAATTTCCCAAAACAATAATTCGTGTATCTTTACTTCCCAAGGGAAGAACCTCACTGACAAAGCGAGAATAGAGCTCATCTCGTTTTATTTTATCCACTCTAGCCGAACTGTCTTCAAGGTCATCGCAGATGATAAGATCAGGTCTCATCGATTTATATTTGATTCCACGGATGCCTGTCTCCCAAGAAACCGACAGTATTTTTGACTCATGATAAACAAGATCCATGGATGTTTTCTTCCACTCCCTTTCATCTTCAGTGTATGGTCCAAAATCTTCTCGCAAAAGATCGTTGGTCACTAGTTCTTCTTTAATGTTAGAGAAATGATTTTTAGCTTGTTCTTGCGTTTGGCTGACAATCACCACGAATTTTTTCCGCGGTTTTCCTAGGATTGACCATAGGGTGTTTACCATGTTTAAGAGGGTAGATTTTCCCGATCCTCGGAAGGCCATTGTTACTATCAATTCATATTTTGAATTTTTCATTATCTGAAACATTTCCATGTGAAAAGGAGCAAAGGGAAATTCGAAATGATGCCTTAGATAAATAAGGGAAAACCACATTGGATCTTCAAAAGCAAGCCGTTGCCTTAATCTTTTATTTTGCATTATCTGCGCTATTTCTTTTTCTGTTATTTCTTCTAACATACGGATTTGTTATTTTAGCCCCAAAGCTTTTTTGAATAGCTTTTCTTCATCTTCAGTTAAAGGCTCAGGAGCAACAGGCAAATCTCTGCGCATATTTCTTCCTCCATAACGAGGATTATTATGTTTTAACCACAGCGAAATAGCCGGAAGCTTCTTTTCCTTGATAAGCTGGATTATTTGAGACTCACTCAGGTCGTTTATAAGTTCAATACCTTCTTTAAGGGCGGAATTAATCGCCATGGTGAATTGTGGATCTTCGCTTCGCCAACGGTAATAAGTTGCTCGACCAACGCCTGATCTTTTGCAGGCTACGGTTATAATTGGAGTTTCTTTGAGCTGGTCAATAATGGCTTGCTTTAATTCTTCCTGTCTTTTCTCAATTGTTTCATCAAAGTTATTTTTCTCATCCATTTATCTTTTGAGCCTTCCTGCCTGTTAATTTCTCCCACCTATTTTTTATCACTTCAGCATATACTGGCGATTTCTCCATAAGGTAGCATCTTCTATTCATTTTGGTTGCGGCCATGAGAGTCGAGCCTGATCCACCAAATGGCTCCACAATCAAATCTCCACGCTTGGTAAGTACTTTGATGTATGGAATGAGAATTTCCAGGGGTTTTGTTCCGAAGATTATTCCTTGACCAGAGTGTTTTGCATCATCAGCGTTGAATTCAATGAAATCAGTTGGACAAATCCTTTTGCCTTTCTCATATCCTTCCCAATGTGGTTTACCTGAAATAGCGTAGAGAGCTGTTTGATATTCTTCTTCCAAAATCTTGTCTTCCGGATCAGTGTTAAGCTCTATTTTCTCATGAGAAGTACCTACCATCGCAATATCATGCTTATTGAAGAACTTATATTTAGCGGCAAAGCCCTGCACTCGATTGGGCAGATGCCAAACTATCATGTTTTTTACTTTCCAATATTTTTCCATTTCGCCCCAGATGATTCTGAGATTCTTCCAATTTTCGTAAACAATAATATGGAAATCATCTTTAGATATTGTCTTTATGTTTTTCATCCACAACTCTGTAAAATTATCCGGTAATGAATCGGTTTCCAAATATCTACGATCACGTTTTGCCCCGAATCCTGTGATTGGCTTTCCATTTTTCTTTTTTCCATGAAGATAATCCAGGATGTAAGGTGGATCAGTAAAGCACATATCGGCTTTTTCATTTCTCATGAGTTTTTGCATATCTGCCTCAATGGTTGAATCGCCGCAACATAATTTCGAATCGCCCAACATCCAAACATCTCCTTTTTTGATTTCAATTTTATCTATCTTGAGTTTGGCCAGTTCTTTTTCTAAATCAAATTCTTCCGGATTATCTTCTATGTGGAAAATGTCGTCTAATTCTTCAGAGGAGAAGCCAACTTTCGAAAGAAATTGCTCGTCAAAGGTGGCCAGCATTTCCCAATCGAACTCACCAGTGTTTTTGTTTAACCTAATGTTTAATTCTTTTTCTTTTTCCAAGTCTGGAATATTAATGTAAACAATTGGCACCTCTTTGATTCCCAATTTTTTAGCAATACTCAATCGGAAATGTCCTCCGATTAAAACATTTTTTCTTTGTGGAGCGGCATTCACGATAAACGGATCAACCAGTCCATAAGAAATTATACTCTCCTGAAGCTGAGCTTCAGCTTCCTTGCTCCATTTACGCGGATTATAGTCCGCGGTTTTGAGATCAGCAGTCGGAACATACTGCACGTGAAGTTTTTCTTCTACGATTTCGTTGTTGCTTGCTTTTTGCATAGCGTTTTTTAATTAAAAATTAAACAGCGAATGAATTTGTAATTCATCCGCTGTTTAGGAAGTCTATATATGAACAAGGAAGACATTCGAACAGCGTGATGAATCACGCCTATCCTTCCTTATTCAATTGTTAATAATATTTTATCAATTTACTGAATTTTTGTCAAAGCGGATTGAAAATGGCTCTGTTTTTCTCATTAAAAAGGCTTTCTTTTTGGGCAATTCCATGCTATATTAAAGACGATACCACACTCATATAAAATATTAGGAAAACAAGTAAAACTTGTCTCTATTGTGCCCTTTAGTGGGCGATTCGGTGCACGCAATAGAGACACCTAGTGTTTTCTTGAGTGTGGTATCCGCCGGGTCGTCCTCTCAAGGAAATTTCTCGGCGACTTAATTATTAAGTCGTTTTATTTATGGCAAAGATAAAAGAACGAGTAGTCCAATTCTTAAAAAAGCATTGGAAAATAATACTGATTGTTATCTTAGCAATCACCACGCTTAATTTATTTGAGGAAAAACAAAATTTGAAATTTTCTCTAATAAATTACAAGGCTATACCGCATATAAATCTTACAAACACCTTAGTATACTATCCTTCCGATGGTTCATTTACGGGAGAGCTAAGAGGATTTGTTAAATTAAACAATGAGAATGATCAACCTAGAGATGCAAGACAATATTACGCAATTGAGACCACAAATAATAAGGATGTTTTAATACTTGATGAAATAGTAGCTCTTAATAGTTTACCTCCTCAAAGCATTGGAAAAACTAAATTAGAAAAGAAAGGTGAATCTGGAGATATAATAATTCTGGAAGATGAAAACGGCTTACGACTCTTTTATAATAAAAATTCTAAAGAAGTTTTATTAGATGACGCTAAATTGGTTACAAGCAATTCTGATTACGAAGGTTTTATAAGAGGATTCTTGAATTAAATTATCGTTAGAAGTTGATTATTTTGATATGCTTGTAATATAAAGAGCAAAACAACAAAAATGAAAAATGGATTTCAATCAAGTAATCAAAGATCTCAATAAACTTCTTTTAGAAAAGCAACCCCCAAGAATAAGTAGTTCTTGGATATATACAAATGCGCCCCGTATTTATAGATTCATCTGGAAAAATCTAAAAAATGAAATTGGCGATATTGATTGGGATAAAATCGTAAGTAAGCTGGATAAAAAATTTCAGAAAAAATGGACTTGCAAACACAGCAAAACTAAAAAGCAATGGAAGGCATTAAAATGGTATCGCAGTAAAAAAGAAGTAAATTTGATTCTCAAAAAATACAAAGATAAAAGATATACCTTTTTGTCACCGCAGGATTCTGAGGATAGAAAAATAAGAAACGACATCAGCATTGCTTTGGTAAGAATTTCTCAAAAAGGAAATTTGTCGGCTAAACAAGAAATTATTTCACTTCTTAAATTCACCGTTGGTTATTGGATTGAGAGTTTTCCTTGCTTATTCTCTTGGAAGGGATATGAATCTGAATTAGAGGATCAGCTGGAAACTTGTGTTCGTTGCTATCGATTTACTGGTTCATTCACGACCTACCTCTTTTTTAGTCTTGAATATAGAGCGAGAGGACTTAGATCTCTTTACGCTCATTCACTTGATGAGGATGTTTTTCTCGGTTATAAGCGTAGGATTGAGAACGTTGTTCAAGACTCTGAAACTGGCGAAATATCTTATTTCAGACCCTACTAATCAAAACTTCATATCAGACCATAAATAATCAAGTATAGCAAATGAGACAGAGGTGCGAGACACCCTTTTAGTGTCTCATTTGTCTCATTCTTGTTTTAGACCCCGACCCAAACACCTTAAATCCAACCATTTACAGATCGCTCAAAAAGCCTTACAATGCTTGTATATCGTGGGTACTTAACTCGAGTAGCCCGCCAAAATTGAAAATCGGAATCGGAAGCAAAAATGCGGTCGGCGCGAAGCGCCGACACAAATGCATTCCCGCCAAGAATTCCCGAATTCAAAAGGTTTTTCCACGCTCCGCGTGGCTCAAAAAGTACGGTTCGAGCTTCAATAATAAAGTTCGAACCGACTTTTTTGAATAAATGAAGTTTCTCTTCATTTATTCCCTCGTTTGCCAATTCCACATTGTATTTTAAAAACTTTTCGGCAAGTTCGAACCGATTATTCGCTTTTTGCTCAAAAGCCGATAATTTCTCTTTGAGAAGCTGTTTTTGGTTCACTAACGCACTTTTAACATCCCGATATTCTTCTAGCGAAAGTATGTTCTCTAAATAGGCGTTCATCAGCTTCTCAATCTTGGAATCCAAAAGAGAAATTTCGGCTTTTGTGTTGTCTGCAAAAAGCGTAGACGATTGGGCTTCCACCAATTTATCCTTTTCGTTTTCCACTAACATCCAAGAAGCCCAATCGTCTGGCAAAGAAACTTTTTTGATTTCCTTTTGAATTTCTGAAGTGATGATTTCCTCGCGAGCATATTTTTGTGAGCAGGGATTTTTCCGTTTGGTACATCGCAAATAGTTATGACCTTTCTGCGTTTCGGTGGTAATGAAACAGCCACATTCCCCACAACGGAAAAATCCTCTATACAAAAATGGCTTTAGTCCTTTTCCTTTCGGTTGAGATTTTCTCATCATCACTTCTTGAACAGAATCAAAAAGCTTCTTTGTGATAATCGGTTCGTGCTTGCCCTCAAAAATCTCTCCGTTGTAGAGCATTAGACCAGTGTAAATAGGATTTTTGAGAAGTTTTTGATAATTCGACACCGCAAGTTCCTTTCCGCTTTTTCGCTTCAATCCAAGTCCGTTAAATTTGTCACGAAGTTCGCGCAAAGTGAAAGACCCAGACGAATATGCCTCAAATGTTTTCTTGATTAAGGGTGCGATATTTTCATCGGGAACAATCTTTCTATTTTTATTCACATATCCAAGCGGAGACATTTGAGGCCATATTCCGTCTTTCACTTTGTTTCGCTTACCACGCTTTATATTCTCGCTTAAATTGTCCACATAATACTTGGATTGCGAAAAAGCGATTGAAAGCATGAATTTGCCTTGCGGTGTCGGATCAAACCAAAAAGTTGGAAATTTCATTTCGGAAATTACACCAGTATCAACGAGGTAGATAATTTTTCCACCATCAACACTATTTCTCGCCAATCTGTCGGGGTGCCATGCCAAAATACCAGTCGCTTCGCCTTTCTCCATTCGCTCCAACATTTCGTTAAACACTGGCCGACCTGGTATTTTGGCGGTCTGCTTTTCGACAAAGACATCTACCACTTCCAGTTGTTCTTTTAACGCTAAACTTTTCAGCTCAGCTAATTGGTCAGAAATACTGCGGACTTGTCTGTCTTTGTCGTCCGTAGACTTGCGAGTATAAATGAAAAATTTTTTGGTTTGATTATTCATAATTGTATTGGCGAACCCTTTCAGATTCAGGATTTTTTGGGGGGAATTCAGAACAGACGGCGCTTCGCGCCGACCGCATTTTTGCTTCCGATTCCGATTTTCAATTTTGGCGGTGTGTATTGGACAAAGTTCGAATGTATTTCGGGTAAAATCCGCAGGATTTTGACGAATGATACTTGCGCCTCGCACGCTCCCTTCGGTCGCGATCCCAAAACCAAAAATTTCCTTACAATTCCTCTTTCAGCGGGGGGTGTGGGGGAGCCGGCAAAAAATGGAAAGGAAAATTTTTGGTTTTGGTTCCGACGCTTCATAAAAATACTGTTTTGCACACTTGTATTATAACTTAACATTGAGTCAAAACACAAGAGAGTGCTATAATAACCATGTTGATAAGTTTTCATACAATATGGCAAAAACCACAGCACAAAAATTTGGCGAAAACATGAAAAAAATACGACTCGAAAAAGGCATGTCGCAAGGCGACATTTGCCGAGAGTTAGGTTTAGACCGAGCGTATATTAGTAATGTTGAGAATGGCAAACAAAATCTTACAATTAGCACAATGGAAAAGGTCGCCAAAGTGCTTGGTGTGAGCGTAGATCAACTTTTAAAATAATTATTATGAATAAAAACACATTAAACAAAAAAGACGCTATAAAATCCATTGTTAGGACAGCAGTGGAATCGTATGCAACTGGTTTTAAGGCAAGACATGAAGGAGAGGTTGATAATCCAAATGGGGTTATCAATATGAAAATTCACAATGTCTTTATCGCCGCCCTCGGTTTAGATATTCAGTATTATTCTGCCCTTGTTCGTTCTTTAGATAGCTCTCTTGGAAATATGCTTGAGGGAATGGCTATCAATATTGCTAAACTCTTTTATGAAGTGAATAAAAGTGTTGAAGGAAATTTATATCCAGAACAGACATCAAAAATAGCCGAACTTTTGGAAGGTTATAAAAACACAAAAAATCCTCTAGTCCCACAATTATCTCATTACGATGAAATAAGAAGAATAAAACCCAGTCCAAATTCTAAACTAAAATCAAAAGTCCATGTGAGTGATTATTATCTTATTGATAAAGAAACAAATACTCATCATTTAATTGAGTTGAAGATAGGGGGAGATTTAGATAACAAAAAAGCACGATCTGAAAAGGAAGCTATTTTTGAGCAATATGCAATTCTCTCAAATGCTTTAGGAAAAGATGCAAAAATAAAGGCTTACTTTGCAACTGCTTATAATAGGTTTGGCGAAGATAAAGAATGGAAACAAGGACGGGTTCTACAATTTTTTTCAAAAGATGAACTTTTGATTGGAAAAGATTTTTGGAATTTTGTCTGTAAGTCGGATGATGGTTACGACATAGTTTTGGAAACATATAAAGAAAACGCACACCTTATTACATCAGCACTCGAATCGATAAAAGAAACTTATTTAGACTAGTATGCAAACACTTATAAAATGGCCTGGTGGCAAGACAAAAGAATATCCTTACATAAAGGATTTAATTCCAGCTTTTGATCGTTATATCGAGCCGTTTTTTGGTGGTGGTGCAATTTTCTTTCAATTACAGCCCAAAAAATCAATCATCAATGATATTTGTTCTGAACTAACAGATTTTTATACTCTACTAAAAGAAGGTAAACAAAGAGAGGTTTTTAAAAGGGAGTTATACAATTATGTCAATAACTGGGAAAAAATTCCCAAATATATCAGTGTATTTGAAAATAAAATTATAAAACTTTATGAGTTATATAGGCACGATGAAATTTCAAAAATAGAACTATCAAAACAAGTAAATACAATTCTGAAAAAGGAAGAGGAGCGTTTTAATGGGCTTTTTCATAAAGATTTCTGTTTAGACGAGCAAAATTTATTAAAGCAAATTTCCTCAAACCTTATTTCAAAAATTTCTAGAACGAGAGAGATTGAGAAACAAAGAGGTAAATTACCGGAGGGTGATTTGCAAAAAAATATTGAAACAGCTTTCCGAAGCGGTTTTTATATGCACTTTCGTGATGTTATGAATTACAACGGAAGCAAGTTTCCAACGAGTCTTCCTAAAAAAATTGCAAATTACTACTTCATTCGTGAATTTTGCTACGCTTCAATGTTTCGATTTAACAGTAGTGGTCATTTCAATATTCCTTATGGTGGTATTGCTTATAACAACAAAGACTTTCGAAGCAAAGTAGATCATATTTTTAGCGATGAAGTAAAAAAACTTTTTAAGAATACGGTCATTAAAAATCAAGATTTTGAGAAAATTTTTAATGAATATAAATTCACTGAAAAAGATTTTATTTTTCTTGATCCACCATACGATACTGATTTCAGTGATTACGAAAAAGCAACTTTTGACAAAAAAGATCAGGAGCGTCTGGCAAAATGTCTTTATGAAACAAAAGCGAAATTCATTTTGATTATTAAAGACACGCCTTTTATTTCTAGCTTATATAAAAATAGAAAAGGAATAAAAATTGATAGATTTGATAAAACCTATCTCTATAATGTAAAAGGTCGAAACGATAGAGATGTTGAACACCTTGTCATCTACAATTTTTAGTTATGGAAAAATATTTTGGCAAAATTATACATGGTGATTGTATTGAGGAAATAAAGAAAATCCCAGATAATTCTGTCGATTTAATTTTTGCAGACCCTCCATATTATTTACAACTTCCAAAAGGTAAGAGATTAAAACGAGCCGACGGCTCAGAGATTATCCCAGTTAATAATGAATGGGATAGCTTTGAAAGTTATGAACATTATGACAGTTTCACTCATGCTTGGATTAGTGAATGTCAAAGAATTTTAAAGCCAACAGGAACTTTTTGGATTATTGGGATGTATCACAATATTTTTCGTGTTGGCACAATAATGCAAAATCTCGGACTTTGGTTTTTAAATGATGTTATTTGGGTGAAAACTGATGCCCTGCCAAATTTAAATGGTCGCAGATTTACAAACAATCACGAAACTTTGATTTGGTCTGTAAAAAATAAAGATTGCAAAAAATACACTTTCAATTATGAATTTATGAAAAAACTGAATGGAGGAAAACAAATGAAAGATACAGATTGGGTCTTTGGTCTTTGTAAGGGCAATGAAAGACTTAAAGACGAAAACGGAATAAAAGCACATCCAACACAAAAACCTCTTAAACTTATACAACAAGTGATTTTAGCCTCTAGCAACAAAGGCGACATTGTTTTTGATCCTTTTATGGGAAGCGGAACAACTGCTGTTGTTGCGGAAGCACTTGGTCGCAAATGGCTTGGTATCGAGAAAGATGAGAAATATGTCGATCTTGCAAGAAATAGAATACAGGGTTTTATAGATCAAAAAAATTATGATAAAGAAGCTAAAAAAAATTAAAAATCTTGGATTATTCTCTGATTACACATGGGATAGTAATTTGAATGATTTTGATAAATACAATCTTTTTTATGGTTGGAATGGCTCAGGAAAAACAACCTTATCAAAATTATTTGCGTGTCTTGAAGACGGTAATTCGCTAGAGTTTTCCGATTTAGAATATGATATTGAACACGAGAGTGGAACTGTAAAAGAAAACTCTCAATTCAATCAAAAAATACGAGTTTTCAATCAGGACTACATACAGAAAAATGTGCAGTTAGTGAGTGGCAAGGCAAACCCTATTTTTATTCTCGGAGAGGAAAATAAAGAGATTGCCGATAAGATCAAAACTGATGAAGAAACTTTAGCCAATCTTGAAACTCAAAAAAGCGCCAAAGAAACCGAGAAAACAAGAAAAGAATCTGATAAAGCCAACAAATTTACCGAAGTAGCAAAAGTTATTGGAGCAAATCTCGTTGGATCATCTACAAGAAATTATAGAAAACCAGACGCTGAAAAAGATTTTGAATCTATCACAGAAAAGAAAATTTTAAGTGCCGATGAGGTTGCTAAACAACAGGCAGTCATTAAACAGGAGCAGAAAGATAAAATAACAAAAATCAATCTTACTTCAGACCTAGATTTGTCTGGTGTCTATGATGAAGTTATAGGTATTTGCAAAGAAACCGTTGAAATAAATGTCATTAGTAGACTTGCCGAGAGTCAAGAGATTTCAGCGTGGGTTGAACATGGACTAACTTTACACACAAAAGAGAGTGAGCAATGCGAATTCTGTGGTTCAGATTTGCCGAAAGGTAGAATTGAAGCATTGCTTGGTCATTTCAATGAAGCAGATAAAAAGTTAAAAGAGAAAATAGACACGAAAATCACTAATCTCCAGCAGTCTATTCAGACGATTAAAGCAATTCAATTGCCAAACAAAGCTCAATTCTATACCGATTTACAGACATCGTTTACATCACGATCTATAACTTACAATCAAGAAAAAGATAACTACTGCGCCGAATTGTCGGCTATGGTTGAAATTTTGAATTCCAAAAAACAAAAGACTACAGAGGAAGTGACTTTTTCAAGATCATTGAGCAACAATTTTCAATCTTCCGTTGATTCTGTAAATGAGACCATAGAGCAACATAATCAAAAGAGTGATAATTTCCAAACAGAGAAAGACAGAGCCGTTGAATTATTGAAAGCACACCATTTGAGTGAAATTTTTGATGAAGTAAAAACCTTTGATTCGGAAATTAAAGAGTGTGAAAAAGAAATTTCAAAACTTCAAAATGGTGATGAACCGTCAGCTTTTGTTGGAATTGTAGCCTTAAAGAAAAAAATAACTGAAAACAAAAACAAGATTTCGTCTGAACATAAAGCATGCGATACACTTAATAAACGACTACAAACATTTTTAGGTAGAAATGAGATTACTTTCGAAGTAACTCCTGAGGGTGGTTATGTTGTCAAGCGTAGTGGCGTGATTGCAAAGAATTTAAGCGAAGGTGAGAAAACAGCTATTGCATTTGTGTATTTTGTTGTGCATTTGAAAGACCAAAATTTTGATGTAGCGAATGGCATAATAGTTGTAGACGATCCTATCTCAAGTCTTGATTCAAATTCACTTTTTCAAGCCTTTGCCTTTCTAAAGAATGCGGTAAAAGATGCAAAACAAGTTTTCATTTTTACACACAACTTCAATTTTCTGAAACTTATCTTGAATTGGCTAAATAGAACTAGCGGTCATAAGTATTACATGATTAAAAATCAGTATTCTACAACCGATAGAAGAACAGCGTTTATTTCAGAACTCGATAAAGAATTGAGAGACCATGAGAGTGAGTACCACTACTTGTTTAAGGTTTTATATACATTTGAAACTGATGGGAGCATTGCCTCTGTTTACCATATACCGAATGTTGCCAGAAAAGTCCTTGATACATTTTTAATGTTTAGAGTACCGAATGGAGAAAATCCGTACAAGAAAATGGAAAAACTTGTTTTTGACGAGGATAAAAAAACTGCGATCTATAAGTTTACCAACGATCAATCACATATCACTGGTGATGGTTTTGATCCTTCGTTAGCGCCAGAGGCACAAAAAAATATTAAGTATTTGCTTGAGATGATGAAAACTGTGTTTCCCGAACATTATCAAATACTTGAAGAACAGTTTTCTAATACTGCGACTCAGAATTAAATGGGAGCCGTCCGCATAGTGGGCGGACTTTTGTGCGCGCACTGAGAGGGTGGGGCAAGCACATATGCTGGGTGCTTCAGGCGTCGGAAAAAGCACTATCATAGTGCAACTTTGTAAACTAGATAAGCGCTTTGTGTACATTTCTCCGTATATGACAAGAACGCTCAGAGATGGTGAAACAGACAAAATCTGCATCTCTGATGACGCCATGAACGAGATGATTAAACGCGGAGAATTTCTCACGGTAAACGAGAAGTATGGCATACGATACGCAACTCCGATCGTCCCCATTACCACAGCCCTAAACGAATTACGCTTTCCAGTCTTGGATTGGCCAGTGAATCGGTTAGGCATAATGACCAAAGCGTTTGCAGGCCGATTGTGTGTAGTCTATCTACTTCCACCCTCTCTCGAGGAATTGGAAAAAAGATTGGCAAAAGACAATCGCGATAAGGATGGATCTAGAATTACTGAAGCCAGAGATGAGCTACAAGCATTTCATCAGGGCTTCTACGATGGATATTTCAGCTTGTGCGTAACGACGCATGAGGGCAGCGATCAGGAACTTGCCGAAGTCATCTACGAGCACTACCTGAACAGCCTCTAATATTTCCCAATTGTGGGGATGTGAAAGCTTATTGAAAACAACCAAAATAACCAACAAAAGCTCATGTAGCACAAACTGTGCATGGGCTTTAAATTTTTTCTAGGAGATTATCTATTAGCTCTTTATCGTTTGAATTAAAATGAAGTGAGTCAATAAATTGAACATAGAGTCCACTTTTTAATTCTAATTTTTTAGCAATAAAATTTTGCAATGTAATAAATTCGTTAATATTCATAAGAAGTTTTCCATAGCAATCCGTTGCTCGCATATGGGTATGCATTTCAAGTTTTCCATTGATTATTTGAAACCACAATAATTGAAGGCATGGGCTGATTTTTCCGTACAAATCTACTTCTTGATTCCAAATTGAAGCTTGTGCGCGTTTTCCAGTGGGTTTTTTTCTAAGATATTCGATGATTTGTTTTATTTGATTATATTTTTTTGCAAATAGCCTGTTTCTATAAATTTTTGTCCAATCATGAATCACCTTGTCTTCATTTTCTCCTGTTAAGAGATAATTGTTAATGATATCAATACTTTCTTTAGACATTGGAAAATTTTCATCATATGTATCTTTAGATGTTGTGTTTGAGATTTCAATAATAGCATGTGAAAATCTATAAAATTCTCCTTTTTGTGATTCTATGCCTTTTAAATAAAGCTCCTTAATGCTTTTTTTCCAAGCATCTACAATGGAATCTTCTTTTATATATATCATGTTTAACTTGATTAAATTGCTTATTTCCTATTATATTCTACCAAAGTTTATAGATAAGTAGCAATGTCTAAATGAAACAGGTTACCGTCTTATTTCTCCAAAATAAGACAAGGGCTGTCTGGTGTCTCATTTGCCCTTCAAAATTGCGACCGAGGAGCCTTAAATTCTGCGTATAGACGAATCTCAAAAAATCCTTATAATACTTGATATCTGAAAGTTCTAGACCGACATTGCCCGCATCAAGCTCATAGTATCGAAGGTGACCTAATCACTTCGAAAAATGGGTAAATCTCCAAAGCCACCGAAATGTGGTTTTATGCTAAAATAGAAATATATGGATCCATTAAAGATAATCCAAAAATATTACCAGGTAGATTCTAAAGCTTATAAATTTTTAGTAAAACATAGTGAGGCGGTTGCTAAAAAAGCTGTTGAAATTGGAAAAAATGTTTCTCATCTTAATCCTGATTTAAAATTTATTGAGGAATCTGCCATGCTTCATGATATTGGGATCTTTTTGACTAATACTCCGGAAATTGGATGCTTCGGAAAAGAACCTTACATTTGTCATGGATATTTGGGTAGAGAAATTTTGGAAAAAGAGGGTTTCCCAAAGCATGCATTAGTTTGTGAAAGACATATGGGAGTAGGAATTTCGATAAAAGATATTGAAAAACAAAAGTTACCCATCCCCAAAAGGGATATGATCCCAATTTCCGTAGAGGAAAAAATAGTTTGTTTTGCAGATAAATTCTTTACAAAAAACGAAGAATTTTTATCTAAAGAAAAAAGTCCTGAAATGATCAGGGCTGAAGCGTTAAAGTTTGGTGACGATAAGGTGAAAATATTTAATAGGTGGGTTGAAAAGTTTATAAAGAAATAGTAAATAAAAATGGCGCATATATTTTTAGACGAGAGCGGAGATCTTGGTTTTAAAGAAACTTCAAGTAAATGGTTTCTTTTTACGATTGTCTTGACTAACGATCACAAGAAAATTGAAAAGGTTATCAAAAATATTAGGAGAGGGCTAAAGAAGAAATACAAGCTAAGAGAGTTGCATGCCTATCATTCTGATGCGATCACAAAACATAGGATGCTGAGGAAATTGTGCGAACTAGATGATTTGAAGGTACTCTGCGTTGTTTTAAACAAAAAGAAAGTTTATGTAGATCTGCAAAGTCAGAAAAACTATCTATACAACTATACTGCTAACATATTATTAGATCGGTTGCATAACAGGAGACTTATCAGGATTGATGAGCCAATCAGTCTTTATATAGACAAAAAAGATACGAATAAATTTATCAGGGAGAACTTTGAAAAATATTTGAAGGACAATCTGGTGAAAAGAGGGAATAATGGGAGAATTGAAATAAAAATTAAAGCATCTCATACGGAAAAATGTCTGCAGGCAGTGGATTTTGTCAGTTGGGCAATTTTTAGAAAATATGAAAGAAATGACTATGGGTATTATGAAGAAATAAAAGACAAAATTATCGAAGAAAGCCTGCTTTTCAGATAAAAGAAAACCCCCTGCTTTAACGAAACGCCTTACGGTATTTCAACACAGGAGGAATTACTTCTATGACAATAGTAGTATATTTGTTAAGTTATTTCAAGTATCTGTGGATAACTTCAGAATTTTCTTTTATTTGAGGTGAATTTCATGATTAGATTGGTAGTAGTAAATTTATTAAAAGACTTCACTTAATTTTCATTCAAAATTTGCGACCCGACCTTTTTAAATTTCTATTCTTGCCATATCCCTAGAAAACCCTTAAACTTTTTTATGATTACAAGTTCTAGACCGACATTGCCCGCCAACTAAAAACCGCCTCTTGGCGGTTTTTAGTGTTTGAAACATTTATTTACAATCCCATTCTAAATACAAAGTGGGGATATATTTGTTCTGAATGTAGTTGATCTTTTTTAATAAGGTATTCTTCCACTGCCTCAGTAGCTCCTATGCAAGACGAAATGCAAGCGTCATCAAAAACTACATAGCCTCCCGGCACCATATAATTTTTGACTGCCTCATAAGAGAAAGCTACTGCTGAATAAATATCGCAATCTATGTGAGACAAAGAAATGTTTTTGGCTTTTTTCAAAATAGAAATAGCCGTATCTTCAAACATTCCTTGATGAAATTCCAAATTATCCAATCCTATTTCTTTGGCGTAGTTTCTAAGTTCTTGTAAATTCACATTATTGAAATCAGCTTGGTTGTGAGCATCTATTGATTTATCTGTTTCTGGCATTCCAGTAAATGTATCAAGGGCATAAACTTTAATATTTGGATGTAATCTTTTGGTAAGTTGAGCCATAAAAATAGCACTTCCTCCAGTATATGATCCAAATTCTATAATATCTCCCTGAGAAATTTTCGGAAGGCCAAATTTCATTATCAGGAAAATATTCATAAGATGTTCTTCTCTTACAATTGTTCTGGATCGGGACAGTTCAATAGCCTCTCTATAAAGATTGTCATTTTCAATCTCTTTAATTAGATCGCCATGTTGCAAACCCCATCCTCTTTGATAACCCTCATAGATATTTCTTCCTTTTCTTATTCCCTTTTTGATATTTTTAAATTCGGGAAGGTAGTTTTTGGGAATAAAATTTGTTTTAATTTCTCCAAGAACAATTTCTTCATTATCAATCTCACAATACAGAGATATTTTTTCATTTTTGTTTCTCAGTGGTATGCTTACGAAAAATCCGGAATTTTTTGCTTCGGGTATTTTTGGAAAAGCTTTGGCTACATCATCTCTTTCAATTTTTATTCTTGATTCATATTTTTCTCCGGTTGTTATGTTTTTAACCTTTACTTTGGCTGGTTCTTCTTTAATCAAAATCCATCCAGTTATGGCGAGGATATTATCATTTGTATTGATTAAATTTTCTTTCTCATTGAATTCTTTTGGAGAATCTATATGAAATAGAAGTTCCTTTTTATTTTTTTTCATGTTGTTAGCTAGGTTTAATTATTAATCTAAATTTTTAAAGAACAAAAAAAGCCTCACGGATCAGGCGACATATTCTTTCGAATATGCCCGGATTTCTTTTCAGAAAACCGACCTAGCTAACAAGCGCCGACCATGAGGCCGTTTTTGTTAGCTAGGATTATTTGAGCCATGCTTGCTGTTGGCAAGTTTAGGCAATATTGTATGAATAAGTATTGCATTTTTATGAAAATTTATCAAGTTTACGCACTCACATCACTTTTTCCACAAAACGCTAAAGCGCACAGCTTTATTTCTTCAATTTGCCTTTATTTCCGCCGTATAATATAGTGGAAACACTAAGTTTTCTATCCATCAGATGAACAATGATATTGCTGAAATAAAAAGTCGCCTCAATATCGTGGATGTAATTGGGGAGTATTTGCGTCTGGAAAAGGCCGGCAACAATTACCGAGCGCTTTGTCCTTTTCATAATGAAAAAAGTCCGTCTTTTATGATCAGTGAAGAAAAGCAGATGTGGCATTGTTTCGGTTGTCAAAAAGGTGGAGATATGTTTTCTTTTGTAATGGAAATTGAGGGATTGGAGTTTCGGGAAGTCTTGAAGCTTCTGGCCGAAAAAGCCGGCGTACAACTTTCTTCGTATAATCCGGAAAAAAAAGAAAAAGAAAACCGGACTTTGGAAATTTTGGAGCTGGCTACCAAATTTTATGAAGTTCAACTTTGGAAGGGATCGGGCAAAACTAAAATTTTAGACTACCTTAAAAATCGGGGTTTTAGTGAAGAATCAATTAGGAATTTTCGTTTAGGCTATGCGCCTCAAGGCTGGAGAAATATTTTTGATTTTCTCCAAAAAAGGAACTACAAAAAAGAGGAAATAGAAAAAACCGGGCTTTTGGTAAAAAAAGACAATAGTGATTTCTATGATCGTTTTAGGGATCGGATTATTTTCCCAATTGCCGACACTAATTCGCGGATTCTCGGTTTCAGTGCCCGAGTGGCGCCGGGAGGGGACGAATCTCAGGCTAAATATGTAAACACTCCGGAAACGGATGCGTATCATAAAAGCAGAGTTCTTTATGGAATTGACAAAGCTAAAATAGAAATAAAAAAACAAGACTTCGTTCTTTTGGTAGAAGGAAATGCCGATGTGGTAGCGTCGCACCAGGCGGGAATCAAAAACACAGTAGCTGTTTCTGGGACGGCGCTTACTCAAGAGCAAATCCAAATTATCAAAAGATACACCAAAAATGTTTATCTCTTTTTTGATATGGACAGCGCCGGACAAATTGCAACAAGAAAAAGCGTTAAATTATGTTTTGAAAATGAAATGAATGTGCGGGTAGTTTCCATTACTCAAGGTAAGGATGCGGCTGATATTGTTAGGGATAATCCGGAAGAATTTCGTCTGGCGGTTAAAAAAGCTCTTTCAGCGACGGAATATTTTTTAAATAATAGTTTGGCAAACAATGACAAAGAAAGCGTTGAGGGTCGGAAAAAGATTATTGACGAAATGCTGGATTTGATTGCCAGTTTTCAGGATGAAATTGAAAAAGATTTTTGGATTAAACGCTTGGTTCAGGAATTGGACATTCGGGAAGAAATATTGACTAATAGGTTGAAAAAGTCTATTCTTGAGAGCAGAAGGAGTCAGTCAGCTTCAGCTTATTCTGTTTCTCCAAAAAAGGAAACTCAGGAAGGAAGAAGTAATAGCGAAATAATTTTGGAAAAAATAGTCTCTCTGATGTTGGTTTTTCCGGATGTTTGGAAAAATGTTTATGAAAGCAAAAAGCTGGATGTTTTTGCGGATAAGAATGAATTGCTTGATTTGCTTTTGAGAAAAGGAGAAGAGAATAAGTTTAGTTTTAATAATTTGATTGATTCAGGAATTGAGAGTGAAAAAAGAAGTTTGTTGGAAAATATGTTTTTCAATCAAAAATTTCAATCCGGAATTAATAATAATATTGAAGAATTGGAAATTGCCGATCCGTTGGAAGAATTGAAAAATTTATTAAGGACTTTTGAGATAGAAAATAAAAAGGAAATTTTGCTTAAAATTTCTAAGGATCAAAAAGTCGCCAAACGGAACAACGACAAAGAAACGGAAAACTTTCTTAGAAAAAAAACCCAAGAAATTTCCGCCGAGTTGGCAAAATTAATCAGACAAAGTTAAAATTCATTTTCTAGTTTAATTTAAAAAAAGCAAAACGCTCACTATTATGGCAAAAAAGAAAACTTCCAAAAAGTCGGTTAAAAAACCGAAGAATAAAGTTGTTAAAAAAAACGCAACAAAAAAAATAATCAAGAAAAAAAGCGTTGCCAAAAAACCAGCCAAGAAGAAGTCGGCCAAAAAATTTGTCAGTGTCAAGAAGACTAAAAATTTTTCTAAGGCTAACAAGAAAGCTAGAGCGACTCAGAAAAAAAACTCCGCTAAGAAAAAAAACACTTCCAAAATTTCCAAAAAAATAGCTCCTCAAAAAACCAAAAAAGATTCCAAAAATCTTTTTGATGATTTGTTGTATCGTGGCAAGCAAAGAGGTTTTGTGACAGAAGATGAAATTATCCACGCTATTCCCAATGCGGAAAAAGAAATAGAACAACTGGAAGATTTATATGAAAAGCTGGATTTGATGGGAGTCAAAGTCATGAATTCGGACGAGATTATCAAGATGGAAACGGAAAAAATCGTTGAAAAATTGGAAAAGCAAAAAACCAAAAAAGGAAAAGCGGCTGCCAAAGCGGAAGCTCTCCATGACAAAGAATCTACTGATTTTTCTTCTGACTTGGTTCAAATGTATCTTCGGGAAATTGGCCGGGTTGGACTTCTTAAATCCGAAGAGGAAGTTTCTTTGGCAAAACAAATTGAAAAGGGAGATTTGATTGCCAAACAAAAATTGACGGAAGCCAATTTGCGACTAGTAGTTTCAATTGCTAAAAAATATGTTGGTCGTTCGCACAATTTATCTCTTTTGGATTTGATTCAAGAAGGAAACATTGGACTTTTTCGGGCGGTGGAAAAATTTGATTATAGAAAAGGTTACAAATTTTCCACTTATGCTACTTGGTGGATTCGTCAAGCGGTGACGAGAGCGTTGGCTGATCAATCAAGAACTATCAGAATCCCGGTTCATATGGTAGAAACTATCAACAAATATACTCAAATAACCAGACGCCTTGTTCAGGACTTGGGAAGAGAACCTTTGCCGGAAGAAATTGCAGTTGAAATGGGAATTGAAGTGGAAAAAGTGCGTCACATTCAAAAAATTTCCCAAGAAACTGTTTCAATTGACACTTCAGTCGGGGATAGTGATGACGGAAGTGTTTTGGGTGATTTTATTGAAGACACGGAAACCATAATGCCAAATCAAATGGCCTCAAGGAAAATGCTCAAGGAACATATTAATGAAATCTTGAACGATCTAACTCCCCGTGAGCAAAAGATTTTGAAAATCCGTTTCGGATTGGAAGACGGAGTGACGCATACTTTGGAAGAAGTGGGTCAAGAGTTTGGCGTAACTCGGGAAAGAATCCGACAAATTGAAGCTAAGGCTTTGGAAAGAATCAGAGAACATCACACCATCAAGAAACTCAGAGATTATTAAAAACTTGATTAATTTGAATATTTTTGTTAGAATAGTTCTGTTGTTTTCTGAATGAATATTATTCTCCGATGGTTTTCCGCTTTCTGTTGAAGAGATGATATTTTGATAATATATATTCCGCGATAGCTCAATGGTAGAGCAGTTGACTGTTAATCAATTGGTTCCAGGTTCGAGTCCTGGTCGCGGAGCACCCTAAAATAAGGCTTATCTAATCCTTATTTTTTATTAACTTTGACAAAGTTCCTAGTTCCTAGTAAACTAGGAACTATGAAGACTTCAGAAAAAATATTCAAATATATCAATTCCCACGAGCAAGCCACTGGAAAAGAATTGGCGGACTTTTTGGGTATTACCGACAGGGCTGTCCGGAAACAGTTGAGGTTGATGTTGGAGAGAGGGGAATTGCTGAAATCCGGTAAACCGCCTCGAGTGTTCTATTCCGTGAACAGTAAGAAGGGAAAAATTCAAATATCAACCGATGCTCTGATAATTGACGAAAAAATCAAGAGAGTTATTGATGCTAATTTTATATTCATCTCTCCGCAAGGAAAGAAAGTCGTTGGTTGGGAGGGATTTGTTGAGTGGTGTTTGAGACATTCCTATGATCTGGACAAGAAAGCCCAAGAATATCTGAGTATATATGAGAAGTATGAAAAATTCAGAAAAGGCGGGTACATTTCCGGAAAAATGAAAATAAAGAATACCTTTCACCAAAATACTTGCCTGGAAGATGTTTTTTATGCCGATTTTTATTCCTGGGAAGTTTTTGGAAAAACAAAATTGGGTCAACTTTTGTTGCACGCCAAACAAAATCAAGATAGAAAGATGATGAAAGAAATTTTTTCTCGGGTTAAACCAATCATTGAAAAGATTATAAAAAAATATACTATTTCAGCTATTGGATATATTCCTCCGTCAGTGAAGCGGGAAGTGCAATTTATGAAAGTATTTCAGGAAGATTTGAAATTTTCGTTGCCAGTGATTAAAATTGTAAAAATCAGGACCGATGTGGTGACTCCCCAAAAGACACTGAATAAATTGGAGGATCGTATTGAAAATGCCGACGCCACCTTGGCTGTTTCAGAAAACAGAAATTTTGAGAATGTTTTGCTTCTGGATGACGCTATTGGTTCCGGCGCTACCCTAAATCAAGTGGCTCGTAAACTTAAAAAAAGTGGAGTAGCCAAGAAGGTTTTTGGATTTTCAATTACAAGTAGCGCCAAAGGTTTTGATGTTATTAGTGAAGTTTAGACCCAAGTTCTAATATCATCCAATCTAAGTCTTACAATTCAATTATTTAGAATTTGGAGTTCACTAAAATAAGACTTGAGACAGCCTTATTTTTTGTTATGCTGGTCTTTAGTTCTAACCCAAAAATTTAACTCAAAGGAACTTTTAGTATGATTTGACATAATTAAAGTTAATCATTAAACTTTAATTATAAAAAAGCATAATTAAACTTTATGGCACAACAAATTTTTAAGTCAGGAATTTATAAGCAACAATATAAGTATAAAAGCTTTTCTCCTTCTGTTATTATCTCTTATAAATGGTCCGATCCTCAGATTGATGTTTTGCTAGAGGACGCAACAAGATATCTGGGTGAATTAAATGCTTATTCTTTATTAGTTCCTGATGTTGATTTTTTTATTAGAATGCATGTCTTTAAAGAAGCTACAACTTCAAGTCGTATTGAAGGAACTAAAACCGGTATGGAAGAAGCTTTGCTTCCTAAAGAAGAGGTTAATCCCGAGAGAAGAGATGATTGGAGCGAAGTGCGAAATTACACTAGGGCGATGAACACTGCAATTAGTGAGCTCAAGAAATTACCACTTTCAATTAGGCTTCTTAAAGACACGCATAAGATTTTAATGACAGGAGTTCGTGGAAAACATAAGAATCCGGGAGAAATAAGGACAAGTCAAAATTGGATAGGGGGTTCATCATTGCAAGACGCTGTATTCATACCACCTCATCCGAGCGAAGTTCCTGAATTACTTAGTGATCTTGAAAAGTTTTGGCATGGCAAAAAAATAACAATGCCACATCTTATTAAAATTGCCATCAGTCATTATCAGTTTGAAACAATACATCCGTTTCTGGATGGGAATGGTCGCATTGGTAGATTATTGATTACGCTTTATCTTGTAAGTGAGGGGATATTACAAAAGCCAACACTTTATTTGTCAGATTTTTTTGAAAGAAATAAGGGATCTTATTACGATTCTTTAACTGCGGTAAGAATATCCGGTGATTTAGAACAGTGGATCAAATTTTTTCTTAAAGGAGTTGCTGAAACAGCAAAAAAGGGGAAAACAACTTTTGAAAAAATTATTGTTTTAAGACAAAAATCTGAGCAGAAAATTATGAATTTTGGGAAAAGAGCAAAAGTTTCTCAAGAATTATTGCGATACCTATACTCTCAGCCAATTGTTAATATTAAGCAAATAGAAGAAAAATTGGGCATTACCACTCCTTCCGCCAATAGTCTTGCTGAAAAATTTCAGAAGGCTGGGATACTCAAGGAAATTACTGGCTTTAAAAGAAATCGCTTTTTCTTATTTGAAGAATATCTTAAGTTGTTTGATAAGTAATTTAAGGCTAATCTATTTTGCTAAAATATAAGTTCTAACATCATCCAACCCAGGTCTTACAATCAGAATTCGGAGCCACACAGGCCGGCCACCAGAAATGGTAGCCGTTTTCATTTGCTGCTTTTCTTCTCCGGAGACAAAATAAAAGTATATATTTAAATACATATCTGCCAAACAAATTTCCAAAAAAGAAACTGAATTTCTCTAGTCTTCTTTTATCAAAAGCGCAGCTTCACTAATATCTTTGATTATTTTTGGATCGCCTCGGTAATAAATTTTACTGGAATCTTTGCCTGTCGCGTCCAATTGTTCTGTTGCCCATATTCGTGCCCGACTTGCTTCGCTGGCACTAATCTTCAGATCCTTGACAGAGAACTCGGATAACATCAGATTGGATGAGTCACTGATAATTGCCGTCACACTATCCGCGGATCCTGACAAATCCAGCTTGGTTGTTCCATTCAAGATAGCTTTTGTATTTTTGATGGAAAAATCAGACGCTTTGAAGCTGGCTGATCCGTCAAGTGTGGTTGCCAGATCATCAAAGGAGCCGGATAACTTTAGTTTTGCGACGCCATTCATTCTGACCGTTGCGCTTTTCGCGTTGATGTCAGCAGTGGTATTGGTTGAACCGCGGAGAATAAGCTTCAATTGATCCTCTCGGAATCCCTTGAGGGATGATCTAACTATTCCGCCGACAGTATATTCTTTCAGGTTTGGTGCAGTGATTTCAATTTTTACTTTGTGATGAGAGTTGAAACAAAAAATGCAAAGACCTTCTTCTCTCTCGCCCTCTTTGATGTTTAGAGTCTTTCCATCAAGGGTGATATCCGTTGCTTTCAAATCCTGATCAAGGCCAGTTGCCTCAACCTTGTAGTCGTCTCCCCTCACGACAGCTATTTCATAATCGCCATTGGCAGAAATAGAATCAAAATCCCGAAAAGCATAATTGCGAGCTGTTTTTTCGGCGTTTTCAATTGAACGCGCTTTCTCATTGTATTGCGGCGCAACTTTGACAGCATAAATTCCCAGCGTAGTAAAAGAAATTATCCAAACCATAAGAAGCGTGATTCCACCAATGAGATTTATGATAAGTTGTTTTTTGATGAGCGATATGCCGATCAAAAATCCAAATATAATGGGAATTGAAATTGTTAAAAATCCCGCTGTCATGGCTAAATAGTAATTTATTCCCAAAAGCAGTTCTTTTAGGGGAAAATCAAGATAGGGCGAGTTAGCATTGAAAACAAGATTACCGAAAAAAAAGAAAATGCCAATAAAACCAAAGACAGCTCCGATCACAACAAAAATCCCAAGTAGCAGAGAGAACCAGCGTGCTATTTTTTTTACAATGGAAGCGATGATTAGAACCATTTTTCTAATCGGCCTGGTGGTAGAAATTTTTTCTTTAGCTTCTGATATTTTTTCTTCAGTCGCTTCTTTGAGGCTGGACAGATTGATCGGCTGACCGTGCATTTTCATTTTCTCAGTCGTGGTTTTGGCTTCCGGCACAATAAAACAAAGGATTATATATGCCAGCACACCTATTCCGCCAAAAAACAAAGAAGCAATAAAAGCCAGCCGGATGAATACCGGATCAATTCCGAAATAGTTGGCGATTCCGGAAGCTACTCCCATAATCACGGCGTTGTCTCCATCGCGATAAAGTTTTTTCTTTTTCCAAAATATCTTTTCCGCTTTCGGGTCTTGTGGCTCAGATTTTTCTTCGCCCACGATATCTTCAACTGTGCCCATGGATTTTATGAGTTCTTCGACATCAGCCAAACTCACCACTTGATTACTCGCGGAAATTTTTTCCGAAAATTTTTCTGCTGCTCGGGCTTCAATATCACTCAAAATTTCCTGATTGCCTTCATGCTCGGAAAAATAGTCTCGAATAGAGTCTAGATATATTTTTAGTTTGCCGTACCCGTCTTCTTCAATATTGAAGATAGCGCCGTTTAGGGTGATCGTGAGTGTTTTTTTCATAGATTTTATTTAATTTTTTTTTAACGAATTAATAGACTGACTTAAATTTTTCCAGGTGTCCGATAATTGGCGAAGCATTTCCTCGCCCTTTTTGGTAAGGGAATAATATTTTCGTGGCGGTCCGCTTTTTGATTCTTGCCAGTCATATTTCAGAAGCTCGGAATTTTTGAGTCGGCTCAAAAGAGGATAAAGCGTGCCTTCCACCACAATCAATTCATGCACTTTCAATTCTTTCAGGATATCGGAAACATAAATCGGTCTGCGGGAAATAACCAAAAGAACAATGAAATCCAAAATGCCTTTGCGCATCTGGGCCTGAGTGTTTTCAGAGTTTATTTTTTCCATAGTTTATTGGTAATATTTAGTAGTGTTTGTAGTATATCACATAGTTCCTTGCAATGCAAGCTACTGACTGGAGATAACCTACCGTTCTTATATTCTTTTTTTGTAGATAATTAAAATATTGACATAATGTAAAGAATACTATACAATTAGTAATATAAACTTAACTTAAAAAATTATGCAGTACAAAAGTTTCAAGAAAATAAATACCCTTGTTGCTTCTTTTGTTTCAGCTACAGTGGCAATAGCCATCGTTAGCAATAATATTGTTCTAGCTTTGGCGGGGATTTCTATTGGCCTTCTTTTTATTTTCCTGATGAAGAAAACCACAAAAGCAGTGTTGGTTGATGAGAGAATTCAAATCATCAGCGGAAAAGCAGCTTGGTTTACTTATAGAATTGCTACTGTTGTTATGGCTTTTATGTCTCTAATTTTTATAATAGTAGGAAGAAAAACAACGCCTCCTCAATCAAGCATTGAAATGTTGGGAATTACTTTCAGTTATATCACTCTTTTTAATTTGGCATTGTATTCAATTTCCTATAAATACTTGAGCAAAAAATATGGAGAAACAGATGACGAATAAGATTAAGGTTTTTCGGGCTATGCATGATATGACCCAAGAAGAATTGGCGGACAAAATCGGCGTTACTCGGCAAACCATCATTGCGATTGAAAAAAACAAATATGTTCCTTCTTTGGCGTTGGCCTTTCGGATTGCCGAAGTTTTCTGCAAAAATATTGAAGACATTTTTAGTTATTGATTTCGTTATTTAATTTTTTCTGTGTCATTCCCGCTTTCGCGGGAATGACAAATGAAAGATGAAGAAATAATTATATTAAATTGGTTAATTAAAATAAATCAAATGAAAATTTTTAAAAAAATTAACAAGAGTCTGGTTGGCTATTTAGTGAGTATCGGAATTTTAATTGTTGTTTTTCTATTTATTATCACGGCGATTCAAATTGGGAGTGATGTTAAAAAGCGTTGCGAAACAGCTCAAGTTTATTATGGAGGAGAATGCGCTAACGCTCTCATGAATCAGATTGCCGATGAATCAAAAGTAGCCGGAAAAAATGATGCCATTTGGGCATTGGGTCAGTTGGGTGACAAAAAAGTCTTGCCTTTTTTAAAAAAATATGACAATGGGCAACCGTTGCCTGATCGCGAACCATGGAACGAAGGAATCAGCCAATATGAATTGCGAAAAGCCATTAAACTTTTGGAAAGTGGATTCAATTTGACAGCTTTTGCTTGGAGAGATTGATAGATCGCTTCAAACAAAATCTTGTTATTTTTTTTGACGAAATGGTGATTGTGTGATAAAAAGAATAGTCCTTTGAAAAGTTACAATGATATAAATCCGGAATAGAAAGGTAAAAAAAATGAAAAAGCTGATAGGTTTCTTGTTGGTTTTGGCAGTTGTTTTTGTTTGTGCTTTTCCTGCATTGGCTAAAATAGAGGTCAACGGTGAAGGAAAGGTCAGAATTATTGACGACAATTGGCGACCTCCAACCGAAGCGGAAAATAAAGCCTTTGTCAATCCTGGCAAGGAGATCCCAATGAAGCTCATATCAAAAGAATATAAGTATCCGGATCTTTTCCACTTTGTTTTAGTTCAGCGTTATGAACAAGTCGTCGCATATATTGACGGCAAATTCATAACCGTAGCCAAGTCCGGAGAAGTAGCCGGAAAAGAAATGTTGGCGGTTCACAGAATATTTGGTTTGACGATGATTTTTTTCATGGCGATATTAAACATTGCTTTTTTTATGAAAGCAAAAATGAATATCGTCATTGGTGTCGTCTTAGTCTCCTGCCTTATGTCGGCAGTATTATTGGCTGTCATCACTATATCTTCCCTTTCTTTCAACTTTTTAAAGGCTATGTTTGTATCCGCAGGACTAATTGGTACAGTATATGCTGTCCTATTGGTTGGTATAACTTACACCATTACCGACTATCGCAGGAAACACAAAATGGCGGTAGTATTGTTTTGGGTGAGTAGCCTATTGAGCATAGCATAAGAAACAACAGGCCCCGTCGATCTAGCGACCGGCGGGGCTTTTAAATTTTGATAAAATTTCAATTTTTGCTAAGATTAAAATTAAGAAGACATAAAATTTTTCATATGAAAATAATAAAATGGTTTGCCAGAATAAGCGCTTTTGTAATTTTAGTTTTTACTTTGCCATTTTATTTTGGTTATGGTAATCCATTGCCGTTTGTGAGTCCTGGTTATTCATTGTGGGAAAATACAGCCCTAATGATGTTTCCGTTGGTTCTTGTAGGATTATTTTTAGGTTGGAAATATGAAAAAGTTGGAGGATTCCTCATTGTTGTTCCAATTGCAATTGTTTTTTTGGTTGGATTTTTTTCAAAAGCAAATCTTAGTCCTAATTTTCTTTTTCCATTAATTCCCGGAATTCTATATTTGATTTCAGGGTACAAGTTTTCAGAAGAAAAATAAATTTTCAAACAATTAAAGAGCTGTATTAAAGCAAAAAATATTTCGAAATAATCAGATCGTTGTTTCTGTATTGCCATTTGAATTTTTTATGTTATAATTTTACTAATTATTTTTTTGTTCTTGCTTTTCGTAAAAATGAGAAAGAAAAATAACCGAAAAAAAATTGAATAGAAAAATTATTTAATCAAAAAACAATCTTGATCCAGATTTATCTCTGGATTTTTTTATGCTTTATTTTTTGACAAATTTGACAGAGAAAAATAAATAGATTACTATTCTAATATAAATTAGAATACTTATATTATGGAATTCAAATGTTGCTCAAAAAACTCAGTGGAAGCGGAAAGCATCGGCAAGACATATTCTTTTCTGCGTGCCATTGCCGATCCGAATAGGCTGAAAATTATTTGCGTTCTTCAGAGCGGTTCCAAATGCGTATGCGAGATAGTTCCCACGGTGGGGATATCCGACAAACTGGCATCGCATCATCTCAAACAGCTCAAAAAAATCGGAATTCTCACCGAAAAGCGGGAAGGTAATTTCATACGCTACAGCTTGGATAAAAAAATCATCAGGGGATATAAGAAAATTTTTAATCAAGTAATCAAATAAAATTATGACAATCAAAATTTTGGGAACAGGCTGTCCCAACTGCCAGAAGATGGAAGCCAACACGAAACAAGCGCTTTCCGAATTAAAAATGGAAGCGACTGTGGAAAAAGTTACCGAAATCCAGGATATTATGAGCTACGGGGTGATGAGTTCGCCCGCTTTGGTAGTTGACGAAAGGGTGGAAGTTTCAGGAAGAATTCCTGATATAGAGGAAATCAAAATCATTCTTTCTAAATAACCATTAAAACAAAAATAATTAGATGAAAAAGCTAGGAACACATTTGCTTTACGGGGGCGCTTTGATTTTTGTTATTGCTCTTGTCTGGATAAGCGTGAAACCTGATAAAAAAACAGAGCCTAGCTCTAATACGCAAAAAAGTTTTCAGAAAACCAAAGTTGGGGAATCCAAGCCAGCTGAGAAAGTTCAGGTGTATGTTTTCCATTCCACCAACCGTTGTTATTCCTGCATAACGATGGGACAATATCTCAAGGCGATGCTTGAAGAATCATTTCAGTCAGAACTCAAAAGCGGAAAAATAGAATTCAAAGAAATAAATGTTGATTTACCGGAGAATAAAGTGGTGGCGACCAAATTTCAAGTAGCCGGAACCTCACTGTTTATAAATCCTGTAATTGACGGTAAGGATAATATCCAAGAAGAAGTGCAAGCTTGGAGGCTCTTAGGAAACCAGAAAAACTTTTCCGATTATATGGTCAAGAAAATCAGGGCATTGATCGGCGAAACGGTTTCTGCCGAAACTCAAAAGGAAATAGAAGAAAAGAACATCATTAACTTCTTTACTCAAAAAATAAATGGAATTTCTTAATACTTTAATTGATCAATATAATTTTCCGCTCTTAACCGCTTTCCTTTTGGGTGTGATGACTTCCATTAGCCCATGTCCATTGGCAACCAACATTACCGCTATCGCCTACATTTCCAAAGACATCAAAACCGCCAGGCATACTCTCATTAATGGCCTGATTTACACATTAGGAAGAGGCATCAGTTATACGCTTTTGGCAACATTGATTTACTTCGGCTTTTCAGCTTTTTCAATTGCCAGTATTTTTCAAGGCTGGGGGGATAAAATTTTAGGAATAGTTTTGATTTTGATTTCTCTTGTTATGTTTGGAGTGATAAAGATAAATCTCGGTTTCAAAAGCGAGAAGGTGGAAAAAATAAAAAAATGGTTGGCAACCAAGGGTTATATCGGAACATTGCTTTTGGGGGTTTTGTTCGCTCTAGCGTTTTGTCCGTATAGCGGAGTTTTGTTTTTCGGGATGCTTGTTCAATTGGTTTTGTCATCAAGCGAAAACTTGCTTTTGCCTCCACTATTCGCTTTAGGCACAGGAGTGCCGGTGATAATTTTTTCCATTATTCTGGCGTTCAGCGTAGAAAAAGTGGGGAAAATGTATAACGCGATGGGAAAAATTGAAAAAGTGATGCGCTACGGCGTGGCGACCATTTTTATGATAACCGGGGTTTATTATCTCCAATATCTGGTTAAATATTTTATAAACTTATGATTCAACAATTTGCCAATTGGCTGACATACGATGTTTTTAATTTTACTCAGCACACAAAAATTGCCGATGCGGTCAATTTTTTTATTTATGACAGCATTAAGATAATCCTGCTTCTTTTGATTATTACATATTTTATGAGTCTACTTCGCTATTATTTGCCGATTGAAAAATTGCGGGACTTTTTGGCAACTCATAAATTTTTTGGATTAGATTATTTCCTGGCGACAATTTTCGGAGCCATTACGCCATTTTGTTCTTGCTCTTCTATTCCGTTTTTCATCGGATTTGTGGAAGCTGGAATTCCTTTGGGAGTGACTTTTGCTTTCCTGATTACTTCGCCTTTGGTCAATGAAGTAGCAATTGTTTTGTTTTTGGGACTTTTTGGAATCAAAACAACCATAATCTATGTGATAGCGGGAATTTTAATCGGTATGGCGGGCGGAGCGATTTTGGGAAAAATGAAACTGGAAAAATATGTGGAAGAGTATGTTTGGAAAATAAAAGTTAAAAAAAATGTTCAAAAACAAAAAACAAAAAATTTTTCTTGGGAGGTGGCAAAAAATATCTTTCAAGAATCTTTTGCGATTACCAAAAAAATTATTTTTTATGTTTTGATTGGAGTGGGAGTGGGAGCAGTGATTCACGGTTATGTGCCTGAAGGATTTTTTGAAAAGTATATTACCAAAGAAAATCCTTTTGCTGTTCCACTAGCAGTAATTTTGGCAGTTCCGCTTTATTCCAATGCCAGCGGAGTAATTCCTATTATTGAATCTTTAGTTTCCAAGGGAATTCCATTGGGAACTGCCTTAGCTTTTATGATGGCAACAGTTGGGCTGTCGCTTCCGGAAGCCTTAATTTTAAAACGAGTGATGAAACTGAAACTGTTGCTGATATTTTTCGGTGTAGTGACAATCGGAATGATTCTTATTGGATACGGATTTAATATTTTGTTTTAATTTTTTATTTCTTGGATTTTTCAGGCAATTAGGACAAAAATAAAGCTTTATTTTTTAGCTGAATAAGATGAGATACATAGGTAACACTATTAATTTAGTAAAATTGAAGAATTT
>CAZIFD010000001.1:0-188408 GCA_964538685.1 uncultured Bdellovibrionales bacterium | reverse complement strand
GGGACAATGTCTATTTGAACGCCACTGTTTTGGGAATGAGCAAAAAGGAAATTGATAAAAAATTTGATTCCATTGTTAATTTTTCGGAACTTGAAAGATTCATTGACCAAAAACTCAAAAATTATTCTTCCGGAATGCAAGTCCGACTGGCTTTTTCCGTTGCTATTCACGCCAACCGAGAAATTCTCCTGATGGATGAGGTGCTGGCAGTAGGAGACAGTAATTTTCAAAGCAAATGTTTGGAAAAATTCAATGAATATAGAGAGGCTGGAAAAACAGTTCTTTTAGTGACTCACGACATTGGAACTATTGAAAGATATTGCGACCGAGCAATACTCGTCAGAAAGGGAAAAATAATAAAAATAGGAAAGGCCGATGAGGTAGCTTACGCTTATATGTATGAAAATATGAGCGATGAAGAAAAAAGAATAATTGCAGAAAAAAACCAACCTCAACAGAAAGAAACAGAAAAAAAACAAGAAAAAACAGAAGAAAAAACAAAGAAACAGAAAAAAGAAAAGAGGATAGCTGAGATTGTTAATGTTGAATTTTTAGATAGAAATGGAAAATCAAAAAATGTTTTTGAAACCGGAGAACCAGTAGATATAAAAATATATTTTAAAATAAACAAAAATATTCCTTTTATAAATTTTGGTTTTGGAATTCATTCAGAATTCAGTGGACAAATATTTGGTTATAACACACAATCAGATCAATACAAGGCGAATAAAAAATCCAAATCAATCATACTGCATTTTGACAGTCTGCCCATACTAAAAGGAGTCTATTTCGTTAATGTTTCTTGTTTT
Organism: uncultured Bdellovibrionales bacterium; assembly: GCA_964538685.1. Lineage (GTDB taxonomy): Bacteria > Patescibacteriota > Minisyncoccia > Moranbacterales > UBA2206 > CAZIFD01. Next base: position 187,599 of record CAZIFD010000001.1, on the reverse strand, counting down.
AGGCATATTGGAGAACCATGTTATGATTTCAGACCAAAATACAAAAATATAAAATTTTTTACTGCTAAAGAAAAATATAACTACTCCGGAATGGTTGATATAAAACATTCTTGGAAAAATGATTAATATTATGACCAAAAAAATTTTAGAAAAATTTGGAGTATTTTGGAAAAAAATTTTTCAAACGAATGAACTTTTGAAAAACAAGAAAAGGCTAATAGCGGAACAATTCAAAAAAGAATTAGGTTATGAAATAAATTTTGATGATCCAAAATCTTTTAATGAAAAAATTCAATGGCTCAAGCTAAACTACAAAAATCCACTTTTGACAAAATGCGCAGATAAATTTGTAGTAAGGGAGTATGTTAAAGAAAAAATAGGAAATCAATACCTAGTTAATCTATTAGCGGTTTATGATAAAGTTGAAGATATAGATTTTGATAATCTCCCTGATAAATTTGTTCTCAAGGTCAATCATGGATCAGGTCAAAACATTATTTGCAAAAACAAGAATGAATTGAATATTCAAGATGCAAAAGAAAAACTTAAAATTTGGATGCAACCATCCTCAAATCACTATTATTATTCATATGAATGGTGTTACAAAAAAATAAAACCAAAAATAATTTGCGAAGAATATATTGAACAATTAGATGGAAATTTAATTGATTATAAATTTTTATGTTTTCATGGAGAGCCGAAATATATTTGGGTTGACATAGACAGATTTGGAAACCATAGAAGAAATTTTTATGATCTTGATTGGAATTATTTAGAAGACTTTCAGTTGAAATATCCCAAAGACAGAAACACCATAACATCAAAGCCTGCTCATCTAAAAGAAATGATAAATATAGCAAAAAAGTTATCAGAAGCATTTCCCCATGTAAGAATAGATCTGTATTCATTAGATGATAAGATATATTTTGGAGAAATGACTTTCTACTCTGGAAATGGAATGGAAGTTTTTACTCCGCAAAAAAGAGATTATGAATTGGGAAACTTAATAACTTTACCAAAAAAATAAAAATGGAAAAAATAAAATCAATTTCAGAATTAGAAGAAAAACTAAAAGAAAAAGAAAAATTATACGGCGGGATAATAACTAATGTCCCTAGAAACAAAGTAAGTCAATTTGATCCTCGCACTCCGGAAGAATTAAAAATTGGAGGAATGGTTGGAGGCGACAGAATGTCGCATCATGAATATGCTAAAAAATATGCGGAATATTTATTTCCAATAAAAGAACAAGGTGATCCTGAAATATTAGCTGAAGTTGGAATATTAACAGGTGTAGGCTTAGCTATATGGTGCGATATTTTTCCAAAAACAAAAATAATAGGATTAGATATAGACCTTGATCATATGAAAAATAATATGGAAAACCTCTTAAATAGAGGAGCTTTTCGCCTAAATAAACCAGAATTATATGAGTTTGATCAGCTCACAAATAATATTGATTATCTAGAAAGTATTTTGAAAAATAAAAAAATAAGTATATGCATAGATGATGGATTGCATTCGGATGAGAGTATATTAAAAACACTATCAAGTTTTCTACCACATCTAACAAATGATTTTACTTACTTTATTGAGGATAATTCAGAAGTTTACAAAAAAATTGTAACTTCGTATCCGAATTTAAAGGTTAAAAATTATGGAGAGTTGACTATTGTAAATCTACTCTATACATGAAAGACATAAAAAAAATATCAATTCTGTTTTTTTCTCATTCTTCAAGTTTGGGCGGAGCGGAAAGGTCACTACTTGATCTAATAATTGACTTAAAAAAAACCGATAGGTTTGATTGTTTTGTTATGCTTCCCAAATTTGGAAAACTTAAAGAGTATCTTGAGCATTATGGAGCCAAGGTTTACATTCCCAAAACAGAATATCATGAATGGGTAAAAAATAAGTTCAATAACAATAGATTGCCTCTTTTAAAAAATCTATTAGCCATTGATAATGAATATTTACCAATAATAAAAGAAATTGATCCGGATTTGATATATACTCAAACAATTACGATTCCTTGGGGGGCCATTTGTGCCAAAAAACTTGCCATACCACACATATTATCTGCAAGAGAATATGGAAAATTAGATCACAATCTTTCTTTTGAATTTGGATTAGAAAAAAGCATTGAGGCAATATACGCAGATAGCAGTAAAGTTTTATGTGTTACTTCAGATGTAAAAAAAATACTTTTTAGCAAATTAAAAGATTATGAAGAAAAATGCAATGTAATTTATAGCTCAATACATATTCCCCAAAAAATATTAACAAAAAAAGATGAAGATTACTTAATAAATTTAAAAAAGAAGTGTGCAAATATACTAGTATTAGGTACTATAGCAGATGGAAAAAATCAAATAGATGCAGTTAGAGCCGTTATCAAAATAAACAAAAATAAAAAATATAAATTGAAATTATTTTTAGTCGGGATAGTGGATGATAATTATAAAAAATCCTTAAAAAAAATAATTAGAGAAAATGATTCAGAAAATTTAATAATTTTTCAAAATTTTTCAGAAAATAACCTTGAAATAATAAGAAAATCAGACATTGTTATTTCATGTGCCAGACGAGAAGCGTTTGGTCGTAATTTACTTGAGGCAGCTATTTTAAACAGGCCTATAATATATGCCAACAGCGGAGGATCATCGGAAATATTTATTGATAAAAAACATGGATTGGCTTACAATATTGGAGACCATATAGAACTATCAGAAAAAATTATTAACACAATAGATTTTTTAGAAAAAACAAGGCGCAGAGTTAATATGAACAGAATTTTTGTTATAAAAAATTTCGCTAGTAATAACTATATAGAGAAAATACTTCCCGTGATTGAAAAAACTATAGATAAAAAAAATAAGATGTCCTTAGAAAATAAAGAATCTGCTGTAGAAAAAATAATTGATAATTTTAGAAAAAAAGATGTTGAACATTTAGTGGGTAAACTTAAAAATAAAATAAATAACCTTGAAAATATTGTAAATTTAAAAGAAAAAGAATTGAGTTTTATAAAAACATCTAAATTTTGGAAGTTGAGAGAAAAATATATTAGTGCCAAAAATATTTTTTTAAACAAGTATAAAAAATAAAAAAAATAATGGGTAATAAAACAATAGCTTTCACGATAGTGTCTTTTAACTATCTGAGTCTAGCTAGGATCTTGGGAAAATCTTTCAAGAAGCATAATCCTGACATTGAATTCATGATAATGATCATGGATAAGGTCAGTGACAGTTTTGACAGGTCAAAAGAAGAATTTGAAATAGCGACCATTGACGATTTAGAAATAGAAAATAAAGAACAACTTACTTTTAAATACAATATAACCGAAGCAAACACTGCTGTAAAACCTTTTTTTATACGACAGTACCTAATGGACAAGCTAGAAGCGGAAAAAATATTTTATATCGATCCTGATATTTGTTTTTTTGGATCAATGAAAAAAGCAATTGAGTCCTTGGATAAGAATGATATGGTTCTTACTCCACACATACTTAGTCCAATGCCAGATGACGGCGCTGATCCGAATGAGATAAGTATAATGAGAGTCGGTTGCTATAATTTAGGATTTCTTGGAGTGAAGAATAATGAGCGGACAAGAAAATTCATGGACTGGTGGTCAGACAGATTATACAAATACTCAATATCTTGTCCGGAAAAAGGACTCTTCACGGATCAAAAATGGATGGATTACGCCCCTTCTTTTCTAGATAAAGTATATGTGCTTAAAGATCCAGGATACAACACAGCATATTGGAATCTCCACGAGAGAAATGATTTTTCGAAAATTAATGGAGAATATTTCGTCAATAAGCATCCCTTGATATTTTTCCACTTTAGCGGTTATTTAATAGATGATAAAAATAGGATATCCAAATTTCAAAACAGATTCAAATTGGATCAATTTGGAGAAACTCTCAAAGAACTTTTTGATGAATACGGAGAAAACTTGAAAAGAAACGATTTTTTCAACACAAGAAAAATACCTTATGCCTTTTCTTTTTTTGACAATGGAGTAGTAATACCAGATATTATAAGGAGAATCTACTATGACCTAGATAATAAAGATAATTTCGGCAATCCTTATATAACAAAAGATTCTGAAAGCTTTTATAATTGGCTAAATTCAACCAAAAAAGGAACACATAGGATTACAAATCTTGCATATGAAATCTATAAACGCAGACCTGAAGTTCAAAAAATAATACCTAATCCGAAAGCAAATGAAGTTAGTCTGATAAATTGGGTCGCATCTGCCCTCAAAACAGATTACAGAACTGACGAAGCTTTTATAAACAGAATAAATGATTTATTGCCAAAATCCCTGCCCGAAAAAATAGGCAATTTCATGACAATAATAGAAAAAAAATATCTAATTGATTCTTTTCTTCCATTTAGATTACTAAAAACTATTCTGGGAAAAAACATCTTCAGATTCATAAAAAAGAGATTTTATAAATATCAGGGAAGATTGTTGAGAAAGGATTTTGGAAGTATCCCAGTAAGTTATTTTGATTCCTTGAAATTTCGCTTTAAAGACAAAAAATATGAAGATTCAATAGTTTTATTTCGTCCTCATGGAGTGGGAGATTTACTTATGTCTCTACCCGCTTTCAAGAAATTCAAAGAAAAAAATAAGGATAAATATATAATCCTTTATGTATACGAAGAAAGCTATCCGCTGATGAAAACATTTGATTTCTTTGATGAAGTTATTTCTATTCCTAGATCTTTTAACTACTGGGAGGGTATGAAATATATTCCGATACCAATAAGGTCTACTTTCCTGAATCTGATGGTAGAAGTTAAAACGGAAAATGGCAACAACAGCTTAGACAATAACAATAATAGGATATACAGAAACTTTTCTGTCTCTAAAATACTTGAAGTACCTAGTGAATTTGAACGCATCCATATTCCCATTAATCAAGCTTCTGAGAAGAAAGCGACTTCTTTACTCTCAAAATATGGGGTTGACAGAAATAAATTTATAGTAGCCACTTTTGAAACCTCAAACGACACACGCAACTGGTATCCAGCCTATTATAAAGAATTTCTCGAATATGTTTTATCGCTAGGATATCAAATATTTTTAGTGGGAAACAAAGAAAAAAATACATTGTTATTCCCAAATAATAAAAATCTAGTAAATTTGATAGGTGAAACCAAATCCCTATTGGAAGTTGTAGAAATTGTGAGAAAATCAAAGTATGTGATTACTACAGATACCTATCTTTCACATCTGGCAGGAATTATGGACATTCCTCAGCTTGCAATATTTACCGGAGGGATTGATCCAAAATCAAGAGTCTCATTTTATCAAAAAAAGGTTATAGCGAAATCAGAAGATACCTGTTATTGCTGGGATATGCCATGTAAACATGAAGAACTTAGGGGTAAAAATGAACTCTGCAGAATAAATCTTAAACCGGAAAAAGTGAAACTGTGTTTTAATAAACTTATTTTAGAAAATTATGACAAATAATATTCCCTACAAATCAGAAACAAGTAAACACAGAGATAGTCTTATTAATTTCTGTAAAGGATATGGGGCGGATATTGGATATGGAGGAGACCCAATAAAACCCTCAGCAATAACTATAGACTATCCAGAAGGATCAATGGCTTACTGTGGAGACTATCCGCTCCAGCTCGGAGGAGATGCTAGAAATTTATACTGGTTTAAAGATAATTCTTTGGATTATGTATATTCTTCCCATTGTTTGGAAGATTTCCCAGAAACCAGAGAAATAATAAATGAATGGATAAGAGTATTAAAAAAAGGAGGTAATCTTGTACTGCTTCTGCCTGATCAAAAGAAATATGAGGAATATTGCAAAAGGAATGGCGAAGAGCCCAATCCGGCTCATAAGATAAAAGATTTTAGCCTGAGATATATACGAAACATTGTTTCTGATATGGAATATGCAAAAATAATATTTGAAAATGATATAGAAGATGATAGTGACTATAGTTTCAAGATTGTAATACAAAAAACTAGGGAAAATGAAACCAAAGAAAAAATACTTGAAAGAAAATTGGAAAAAATAATTAATCATCCCTGGGTAAAACTTGGTTTTTTCATAAAAAAATTGATTAAAAAACCTTAATTTCAAGTATTTACTACTTCAAAAATGATAACCTCAAAATTAGCTACTGCTATAACTATATTTAAAAAGTATCTGCTTTTGGGAAAGGAGGCCATTAAAGAATACAAAAAAGGAGGTATTGATAGGCTCTTTTTTTCCTTGAGAAGACATTGGAAAAAAAGAAAAGGCAAACTCTTAGTATCTTATCCTATAAGCTCAGATTATACATTGGGACTGATTTCAGTTGTAATATTAAACGACGGAAATTTTGAATTTATAGGACCTTGTTTGAAATCCATAGAAGAAAACTTGGATGCAAAATATAAGGTTGAAATAATAATAGGAGAAATGAGAAGTAAAAAAAGAGGAACTTGGAAATTCTATAGGAAATTAAAGCAAAGATATAGAAACATAAAAATAAAAAAAATAACCAAACGGTTTTCATTGAAAAAATATGATTATCTAGTAAATATGTTTGCTAAAGGTCAATATTTAATATTTATAAATAGTTGTTTTGTGGTTGACGACGATTGGATAAATAATTTAATTGAGCCTCTGAAAAATAAAAAAATTGCAATCATTGAGAAGGAATTCATCTACAAGCAAAATCCCAAAAATACGAAATGTATAGCAATGCGTCATGACATATTTGATCGATTCAAATTAACTGACGACCTCCTAGAAAGTATTTCAAATAAAAAATATTTAGCCTTAAAGAATTCAGGATTTGATACTGTAATATATAAACATGATAATAAATACAAAAAAAATAATAATACTATTGTTGTTATCCGTGATGATGGAATCGGCGATCTGCTGATGGCAGTAAGTGCCTTCAATAATCTCCGCAAAAAATATCCTAATAAAAAACTCATCCTTCTTACCTATGAACGCAACATGGAAATGATGGAAGGCTTCAAAATTTTCGATGAAATTTTGCCTATTCCTAATAACCAAAAATATGCTCCCTTACCGATTCCCGGCCCAAAAAGCCAAGTTTTTAACCTGATTGATATGGAGATGAAATTCGGACACAGTTTTGCCAAAGCCAAAAATTCCAATAAAATTAACCGCCATCTAGTTATGACAGAAAAGTTAAATGTCGACAAAAAGTTTGAAATCGTACCAATGCCGGAATATCCCAAAGCTAAAAAACAGCTTCTGAAAACACTAGCTGAAATGGAAATTGAATTAGAACAGGATTTCGTAGTGCTTAATCTTATTGCCTCCAACCCAGCCAGAAGCTGGTGGGAACCCTATTACCCAAAACTCATCAAAGCCATTGAAGACCTAGGATTCATACCTTTAGTAGTAGGCACAAAAGATAGTCCGTATTTTCAAGGCGAAAAACTAGTCAATCTAGTCGGAAAAACTAAAACAATAACAGAATATATTGAAGCCATAAAACTCGGAAAATATGTCATAAGCACTGATACTAGTGCCTATCATGTCGCCGCCCTAGCTGACATTCCGTTCTTGGCCATATTTACTGGAGGAGTCCTTCCAGAAGCTCGTCTCCAAAATTATTCTAAATATGAAGTTATCGCACCACCAAAAACACTGTCCTGTTACCCCTGCTGGGATGAAGGCTGTAAGGATTTATCAATTAGACACAAAAAGGATCCATGTCGTTTAATAATAAAGCCGGAAGAAGTAATTGAAAAATTTAAACAATTAATCAATAAATGATTCTAGTGTTAGTTAGAAGCATAAAATGCTAACCCTTCAAGAGTAAATGTTTGAGAATAATTTTCCAGTACGGAATTTTTTTCTTCTTCACCAGTAAATAAATATGTTCCATTATTTTTATTTTGAAAGCGATATATAGGAATCCCTGAAGCTGGCACATAAAATGCTAACCCTTCAAGAGTAAATGTTTGAGAATAATTTTCCAGTACGGAATTTTTTTCTTCTTCACCAGTAAATAAATATGTTCCATTATTTTTATTTTGAAAGCGATATATAGGAATCCCTGAAGCTGGCACATAAAATGCTAACCCTTCAAGAGTAAATGTTTGAGAATAATTCACAATCACAGAATCTTTTTCTGTTTGTCCTGTAAACAGATAAGTACCGTTTGTTTTGTTTTGAAAGCGATAAATCGGGGAAGTGCCGGTGTTTCCTTCTGCATACACCCGAACACCTAAATCATAATCATATCCCGTTCCAGAACCAATAGAAAGCCAACTTGTTCCATTATTGCTAACCCAATTTTTTCCACTTTGAATAGACGGAGTCATATAGCCGTCTTCGGCATATTCAGCCGGAATAGGATAATTGGTTGAAGGAATATCAAACTTTGCTTTCACATAAAAATCACTCCCGCCCGAAATGGAAACTGGCGAAGCTAAATCAAAAGTGTAATAACCCGCATAAGTCGCCGTTTGGTCAACAAGTGATCCCAAAAGTCCGGAAAAATTAGTACCGTCAAAACCACTATAAATCCAAAAACTCACTGTCGCTCCATTGTCCGGAATCCAACTGGCAATTCGGGTAATTTTTTGATTTCCGGTAGCTGTGAATTTTGTCGCGCTATAATCGGTTCCATCGCTATAACCAACCCCTCCCACCGCTCCGATTTCATCATAAGCGTAAATTTTTTTGTCAGTTGTATAGTCTTCTTTTTTAGTCCAAACCGTCACTTCGCTATTGATTTTGGTGTCGTTGTAGGAAACATAAAAATAACCATTGTCCCCCCAAGAAGAATCCCAACTATTCTTGATGATCCAAGCACCGGTTCCACCAGCCGTTACTTTGGTGTCATCCCAACCAGCCAAGGTGACAGCGTGGTTAGGATTAGCCGAGCCGTAATAATAATAAGTATAATTGCTGGAGTTGTAATAGGAAGAACTCTCATTCATATAAAGCGAAGTGAAGAGAGCGCCATGATCCGTTATGGCTTGTTTTATGACGCTCATAGTGTTTGGAAGATAATGGGCTTCATAAACATAATTCAAAGGAGTCAAACTGGAAACGCAACTGTTTTCTTCTTCTTCCGAATAGGGATCGCTGGTTTCCAAAACCGGACCTTGATTAAGACTTAGATAGGAAGTAGCCATAGAAGAATTTCCCCCTTCACAAGGAGACCAATCAAACCGATGACACTCTTTCATATTGTTTTCCGAAATATTCTTCTCACTTTCTCCCAAAGTCAACCAGTTGGATTCCAAAGAACCGGCTGTGGCAAAAACCCAGCAAGATCCGCAAGTCCCTTGGTTTTTCACCGAAGAAACGGAGCCCAAACTGCGCAAATCATAAACAGCCGGAAAGCCCAATTTGGAAGCTTCTTCTTTTTCAGCTTCAATCTTCATTGCCAAAACATCCGCCGATTCGGACTCTGCGCTCAAACTGCGATTGTTTTTCCGAAAAGGATCCGGAACAAGACCGGTAGCGTGATCATGAGACAAAACCGAAGATTTTAATTTTTTCACTGAAGAATCATTTTGGGACTCTTTCCAATTTTCAAATTCTTCCGAAATCGGCTTGGCTTCCGGTTGTTCCGAAGCTTGGACTTTTTCTGAAAAAAATTTTCCGACCGGAAAAAAAGTAAAAATAAAAACAACTATCGCAAATATTTTGCCAAAAATTAATTTTTTGTTTTTATTTTTTTCAAACATAACGGTTTTTATTTTCCGTAAATTTTGATTATTTTTTCAATCATTTCACTAGTAGAAAGTCCGTCGTTTGCATCCCTTTGAACCAAGTGCAATCTGGCTCCTATTTTGTTGAGAGTCGGCCTTTCCACACAATTTTCTCCGTATTCACTGGAATTGCAATGAACATCCGGAACGATGAGCTCCAGCCAACGGTTCGGCGTCGTGTCATCAAAAAGAAAAACAAAATCAACCGCTTGAAGTGCTGCCACCACGCCGGCACGCGCCTGCTCCGGATTGATTGGTCGGTCCGGACCCTTATATTCTTTGACTGATTGGTCGCTGTTTATGCCGACAATCAATGCGTCGCCTTGTTTTTTGGCTTCTTCAAAGAGGAGAGTGTGGCCGAAATGAAAAATATCAAACGACCCATTGGTAGTTACGATTTTTTTGCCTTCTTGTTTCAGTTTTCGGGCAATTTCAATTATTTCCGCTTCACTTTTTATTTTGTTTTTCATATTTTTTTTGTCATTCCCGCGAAAGCGGGAATCCAGTCATGTTTATTATAAACTTGGCCGCTTCCAGAAAATCTTTAGCCACAAAATCAGCCTCAGTTTGGTGCTCTTTGTCTTGACCGGCTTTTCCGGTTGAAACCAAAACTGAACGCAAACCGAAATTTTTTCCCGCCAAAACATCTGACCATTTGTCGCCAATCATCCAAGATGATTTTTTGTCAATCGGAAAATCCCGAAAAGCTTTTTCAATCATTCCGGTTCCCGGTTTTCTAAGAGGGGAATCAAGTAAATATTTTCCTATTCCTTCAGTGGGATGATAGGGGCAAAAATAGGTTTTTTTGATGGCTATGTTTTCTTTTTTTAGTTCCGCCACCAAAAAATCATTAAACTCAAAAAATTCTTTTTCGGAAAAATATCCTCGGGCGATTCCCGACTGATTAGTAATGATTATGAATTCAAATCCGCTTTCCCCAAGAAGCTTGAGTCCTGAAATCACATTTTTTTCCCAAACCAAATTTTCTTTTTGAAAAACATAGCCCTTGTCCACATTAATTGTCCCATCCCGATCAAGAAAAATGACTTTCATGGGTTTTTCCTTATCCATTCCAAAATTTCATCTTGCGAAACTACCGAAGTGCCGAATTTGCGAATGGCCACTTGTGAAGCCGCCACGGCGATTTCCAAGGCTTCTTCCATAGTCGCCCCGCCCAAATGACTCATTACCAAAAAAGCCTCCACCGTGTCGCCAGCACCCGCCACATCAAATTGCTCCTCCACTTGCTTAATCCGAACAAAGTACGGTTTCTTTCCTTTTTCCAAAAAGACCGCTCCTTTTTCTCCTCGGGTAATAATAATTTTGATGGGAACTTCCTTTTGAATTATTTTCCCCACTTCCACTATTTCTTCATCCGTTTTTCCATTTTTGTCAAAACCGTTCAAAAGCTTGGCCGTCTCCACCGATTCGCCTCGGTTGGGTTTCAAAAAAAATAATTCCGGCGCCAAAATCAAGCTTCGGTATTTGACGAAAGTGTCCTGTTTGAGATCGGCGAAAACCGGAATTTTTTTGTCTTGCGACAACTTCATCAAGAAAGAAAATATTTTCTCCGTCAGCAATCCTTTTTTGTAATCATGAATAGCGATAGCCAATGGTTTTATTTTGGCATAATTTTTTTTGATGTCAGCAATCAGTCTGTTTTCAATTTCGTGACCAATTGGAAAAGTATCCTCCATATCCACCCGAGCAATATGTTGACTGGTAGTTTTTCTGGCTGCCAAACGAAGTTTGAGAGTTGTTTTTCTCGTGGAATCAATAGAAAAATAGGGGATTATTCCGCTTTTTTTGCATTCTTCTTTAAGAATTTTAGAATAACTGATTCTTTCTTTGCTTCCCACCACTGAAAACAAGTGGGTTTTAATTCCGACAGTTGAAAGGCAAGCCGCCGCATTTCCCGCTCCACCGGGAAAAAATTCTTCTTCCGTCACCGGCACTACCGGCACCGGCGCTTCCTGAGAAAATCGCTCCACTGTTCCATTCATATAGGCATCCAGCATCACATCTCCCACTGAAAGAACATTTTTCCTTTGAGCATTTTTAATAATTTCCAAAACTCTTTTTTCCGTAATCATAAATTAGCTGTTTTATTTCTTAAAAAAATAATTTTCCGTTTTTTCGCACAAATTATGAATCACCATCAAATGCACTTCTTGAATGAGCGGAGTTTTGTCGGAAGAAACCACAATTGAAACATCCGCCAATTCCTTCATTGCGCCTCCATCTCTTCCCAAAAGAGCAATGTTCGTCATTCCTTTTTTTTGAGCCGTCTCCATTGCTTTTAAGCAATTTTTTGAATTGCCACTAGTGCTCAATGAAAACAAAACATCATTTTCTTTTCCCAGACCATCTACAAAACGGGAAAAAATATCATCATACCCATAATCATTGCCAATGGCTGTCGTTGAAGCCAAGTCAAAAAGAGAGATGGCCGGCAATGCCGGACGATCAAAACCGAAACGACCGACAAATTCTCCGACCATATGAGAAGCCTCCGTCGCACTGCCACCATTTCCGCAAACCAAAAGCTTGCCTCCATTTTCCAAAGATTTGGCGATTTTTTCAGAGGCTTTTTGGGAAGCTTCCAAAAAAGATTGGTCTTCCTTTAATTTTTTCAAGAGTTCGCAAACCGCCTCAAATTTTTCTTGCATATTTTTTATTTTAAATTAATTTTAACAATAAGTTTATTTTACCAATTTATGCTCCTAAATTCAAATATTTGACAAAATTCAAGCATTTGCCACTTTGCCCGATTTTTAATACAATTGAGAGTAGATTAAATTAAATGAAAATTTATGGAACACACCAAAGAACTGTCAGTTGTCGTGCCACTTTACAACGAAGAGGGGAATGTCAAAGAATTGCACCGAAAAATCAAAGAGGCTTGCGAGTCATTGGGAAAAAGTTATGAAATAATTTTTATTGACGACGGATCCAAAGATAAAACCGTTTCTGAAACCGAAGGACTAACACCTCTCAAGCTGATTCAATTCCGAAAAAATTTCGGCCAAACCGCCGCTTTTGACGCCGGCATCAAAAATGCAAACGGAGAAATAATCATCACAATGGACGGCGACCTCCAAAACGATCCAGCCGACATCCGGCTTCTTCTTTCTGAAATAAGCCAAGGGTTTGATGTGGTTTCCGGCTGGAGATTTGATAGAAAAGACACTTTTTCCAAACGATTCTTTTCCCGAACCGCCAATCTTCTCAGAAAAATTCTGATTCAAGACAAAATTCACGATTCCGGTTGTTCGCTCAAAGCCTACAAAAGAGAATGTTTTCAAGATGTTGATCTTTTTGGAGAAATGCATCGTTTTATTCCGGCTATCTTGGAATTGGAAGGCTACAAAGTCGGCGAAGTTAAGGTATCACATCATCCCAGAATTCACGGCAAGACCAAATATAATTGGAAAAGGGGAGTCAAAGGTTTTGTAGATATGATTTCCATTTGGTTTTGGCGAAAATATTCCAACCGACCACTTCACCTTTTCGGTGGCAGTGGCATCGTTTTGTCGCTTCTCGGAATCGCTGTCTTGGCTTGGATGTTAATAGAAAAAATATTTTTTGGAACTTCGCTCAGTGAAAAAATTTGGCCACTAGTTGGAGTATTTTTGATTATGATTGGCATCCAACTTTTTGTTTTCGGACTCTTGGCTGATATTATGGTCAAAAATTATTACAAAAACCAAGGTCATATGAATTACAAAATTAAAAAAATAAGCGAAAGATAAATTTATGAAAATCGGCATCATTGGAACAGGTTATGTCGGACTCGTCAGTGGCACCTGTTTGGCAGAATTTGGCAATAGTGTGATTTGCTTAGACAAAGACAAGAAAAAAATTGAAGCCTTGGAGAAAGGAAAAATTCCAATCTACGAACCCGGACTTGACGAGTTGGTAGCTAAAAATGTTAAGGAAAAAAGACTTTCTTTCACTACTGAAACCAAAAAAGCCGTAACTGATATGGATGCGGTTTTTATTGCTGTCGGAACTCCAACTTCGCGTCGTGGCGACGGCTATGCCGACTTATCTTTTGTTTATGAAGCCGCCCGAGAAATTGCGCCCCACATCAATCACTACACTGCCGTTATTGACAAAAGCACCGTTCCGGTCGGTACAGCCAAACAAGTCAAGAGAATCATCAAAGAAACCAACAAGAAAGCCAAATTTGATGTAGTTTCCAATCCGGAATTTTTGCGAGAAGGAGCTGCAATTGATGATTTTATGCGTCCTGACCGAGTGGTTATTGGAGTAGAAACCAAAAAAGCCGAAAAAGTGATGCGGGATATTTATAAACCGCTTTACCTTATTGAAACCCCAATGGTGGTTACTAATCCGCAAACCGCCGAACTTATCAAATACGCTTCCAACGCCTTTCTGGCTACCAAAATCAGCTTCATTAATGAAATGGCCAATTTGTGCGAAGAAATCAACGCCGATATTACCGCTCTTTCCAAAGGAATGGGACTGGACAAAAGAATCGGACCAAAATTTTTGCATCCCGGTCCGGGCTACGGCGGATCTTGTTTTCCCAAAGATACTCACGCCCTCACTCGCATCGCTCAAGAACACGGCGCTCCCAGTCGCATTGTGGAGACCGTCATTGAAGTCAACAGTGCCCAGAAAGCTCGGATGGTCCAGAAAGTTAAAAAAGCTTTAGGAGGAAATGAGTCAGGAAAAACTGTCGGGATTTTAGGTTTGGCTTTCAAGCCGGAAACTGATGATATGCGTGAAGCAGCCGCTCTCACAATCTTAACCGCTCTCTCTGAAAAAGGCGCCCTTGTTAAAGCGCACGATCCTGAAGCAATGAAAGTCGCCAAAGAATTGATGCCGGAAATTGAATATGTGGGCGACCCCTATGAAGTCGCCAAAAACGCCGAATGCCTTGTTCTTCTGACTGAATGGAATGAATACCGTTCGCTGGATTTGTCTAAAATTAAAAAATTAATGAAAAAACCGGTTTTTGTTGATCTCCGAAATGTGTATGACCCGCAAACTCTGAAAGATGCCGGATTTGAATATTTTGGAGTAGGGAGAAATTAAATTAATTTTTTATGAAAATTCTTTTCCTTAATTACGAATATCCGCCTCTTGGCGGAGGAGCCGCTAACGCCACTCAATATATTTTTGAGGAATTTTCCCGCTTTCCTGAAATTGAAATTGAACTCATAACTTCTTCCATAGACAAAAATTATTCCCAAGAAAAAATAAGAGGGAACATTGTCATTCATCGTTTGCCAATTGGAAAAAATTCCGAAAATCTTCATTATCAATCTCAAAAAGATCTTTTAATCTATTCGTGGAAAGCTTTCTTTTTTTGTCGCCGATTGCTCAAAAAGAAAAAATTTGACCTTTCCCATTCTTTTTTTACTGTTCCTTGCGGATTTTTGTCTTTTTTATTTTGGAAAAAATATCATTTGCCTTATATTGTTTCTTTGCGTGGCGCCGATGTTCCGGGCTACAGCGAACGCTTTTCTTTTCTTTATAAAATCATCACTCCGCTTATTAAAAAAATATGGAAAGAATCTTCCTTTGTTATTGCTAACAGTCAAGGACTCAAAGATTTGGCAAAAATATCCGCTCCTGATCAAAAGATTGGGGTCATTCATAACGGAGTTGATATTCAGGAATTTCAACCAAAAAATAAAATCGGCCAAGACAATATTTTTAGGTTAGTATGCATATCCAGACTCACTCAAAGAAAAGGGATTGAATATCTCATTGAAGCTGTTTCATTGCTTTCGGAAAAATATCCCGACATAAAACTAATTTTAGCCGGAGAAGGGGATGCCAAAAAAGAGTTGGAAGAAAAAGCACAAAAACTTGCCCTAAAAAACAAAATTGAGTTTTTGGGTCGCGTTCCCCACGAAAAAGTAGCTACGATTTATGCCACATCAGATGTCTTTGTCTTGCCGTCGCTCAACGAAGGAATGTCTAACACCATGTTGGAAGCTCTTGCTTCCGGACTACCCCTTATTGCCACTGACACCGGAGGCACTCGGGAACTAGTCAGTGAAAACGAAAATGGATTTATTGTCAAAATGAAAGATGCCCGAGACATTGCCGAAAAAGTGGAAAAACTCATTCAAGATCCCGAACAGAAAGAATTAATGTCTCAAAAAAGTCGCCAAAAAGCCGAAGAGATGAGTTGGAAAAAAGTGGCTGAAAAATATTTTGAATTTTATGAAAAAACCAAAACTAAATAAAAAATTAAAAACTGCCATCAAAATAATCGTCAGCGCGGTTTTTTTAGCTTGGATTGTTTGGTCCACCAACTGGCAGGATGTTTTGTTTTATGTCAAAGAAATCAATCCTTGGTATTTGATAGCTTATGTCGGCGTATTGTTTTTGAGCTTTTGGCTGTCTTCCCACAAATGGAAAATTTTGTCTCAATACAAAGGATTTAATTTTTCCGGTTTTACTTTTTTCAAACTGTATTTCACCGGCACTTTCATTAATAATTTTATGCCGTCTTTTATCGCCGGAGACGCTTACAAAGCTTATGAAATCGGGAAGAAAGATGAAAAATATTCTCAAGCTGCATCAACCGTAATGATGGATCGCATTACCGGATTGATTGGCGCCACTTTTTTGGCGTTGTTTTTCAGTTTGCTCAACTGGAAAAAAGTAATTGCCGACGAAACACTTTTTGTTATTAACATTATCCTTGTTTTGTCTTGCGGTTCGGACATTCTTATTCCTCAAATAAGAAAAATAAAGTTTCTCAAAAAGATAGTTTTCAAAATAGCACCGGAAAAATTCATTGAATTTTTGAGAGAATTGGGAAACTACAACAAGGACAAAAAAATTGTCGTCCAGTCAATTACTTATTCCGTTCTTTTCTCCATTGTCGGCGTAGCCCTTCTGAATTATCTTCTTTTTTTGGCTTTAGATATAAAAATCGGTTTGTTGGATTATTTGTCGGTTGTTTTTTTAATTTCCATTGTTTCTTCCATTCCAATCAGTGTCAACAACATCGGACTCAAAGAATGGGCTTATATCACTTTTTTCGGAGTTTTCGGACTCAATCCGGCCGGAGTTCTGACTGTAGCCATTATCAGCCGGACTGTTCAAATGTTAATCAGTTTTTTTGCGTTGCCACTTTATCTTAAAAATAAAAAAATAAAAAAAATATGAATTGGAAAAAACCAAAAAATTTAATTCTGGCGTTGATGTTTTTAATTTTGATATTGGGAACTTTTCTCAGACTTTATGACTTTTCCGATCTTCTTAGATTCAACGACGATCAAGTTCGTGATGCGATTGTAGTGGAAAAAATAACCTCAGGAGAAGAATTGCCTTTTCTCGGACCCAAAGCCGGAGGTACTAAATTTAATTTGGGACCAATTTTCTATTATCTTCACGCTTTTTCCGCTTTGCTTTTTGGCAACTCCCCCCAAGGAATCGCTTTAGCGACACCAATTCTTTCTATTGCTTCCATTCTTCTTTTCTTTCTTTTGATGCGCCATTTTTTTTCACCACGAATCGCCCTAACCCTTTCTTTTCTTTATTCAATTTCATTTTTCGCCATCAAATATTCCCGCTTCGCTTGGAACCCCAACGATATTCCTTTTTTCTTGATTTTGTTTCTGCTTTTAATTATGAAAATCAAAGAACTGAAGCAAGATAAAAATCCTTGGTGGCTCATTGCCTCCTTGGGAGCTTTGATTGGAATCGGCAGTCAATTGCATGGCTGGCTTCTGGTTGTTTGGCCAGCCGGAGCCATTATTTTTTTCCTATTTTTTTTCCAAAGAAACTGGAAACAAAAAATATCCGCCTTGATTCTCACCGGACTAGTCGCTTTGCTTTTTAATTTTCCTCTTTTTTGGTATGACTTTCGCTCGGGCGGAGAAAATATTTTGTCCCTGATTCATGGAGCTTCGGGAAAGATAGAAACGGAAGAGGGAAGTGAGGCTTCGGTTTGGAAAAACGCCGAATGTTTGGTTCAGGGAAATGTTTTTGTTTTATCTTCTCTCCGAAACAGCGACAAATGCGATATTTTCAATCTCAAAGACGACGGAAAAACTTTGAAAAATATTTCAGTCTTATCTTTCGGTTTGATCGTAGTTTTGGGAGGAATTATTTTATCTTGTTATTATTTGAAAAAAGAATCCGACAAACAGAAGAAATTTTTTCTGCAAATAATTTTGGGGTATCTTGGACTTTTCTTTTTGGCGCTTGTTCCCATTGATGACACCATTTCATTGCGAATGCTTATGGTTATCCTGCCTGTTCCTTTTGTTTTTCTGGGGCTAATTTTCAAATTTGTTGAAGAAAAATTTTCCCGAAAAGGAATGATTTTTATCGGTTTTATTGTTTTATCGCTGGTTTTTTTCAATTTAAAAACTTTTAATTTCGTTTATTTCGCACCACTGGAAAATGATGATGAATATGGCGGTTACTATGGAGGATTCAAATTGAAAAACGGAAATCTCATTTCAAAATACATTGCAACTCACACTGATTCCAAAGATGTTTTTGTGGCTAATTTTGAATATCAAGACGCTCTTGACTATCTTCTTAAGAAGGAAAATATAAAACTTCATTCTTGCTCCGAAGAAGAATGTCCCGATGGTCATTTTATCATCAAGAAAAACTTTTCTCAATCCAAAAGAAAAAAACTGCCCGAAAGCAGTCTTTTCCAAGATTCAAAAGATTTGGGAAAATACACAATCTTCCAAGCCTTTTGATTTTTAACGGGGAAATTTTTCCAAACGAAATCCGTCTTTGTTCCAATTAAAAACAGCAAAACTTCCATTGCCAGAGAAACGATCAATAATGAAATAATGAATCCCGTTTAAATTTTCCTCGTGCCAAAGATGCGCTTCTCCGGAAATCGCCACCACTTCTTTTCCTGATGATTCCAAAATTTTCCTGACTGATTCTCCGTTTTCAATGTTATATTCTTTCCGATGAGAAATGAAATGAAACAAAGGATGATCGGAAAAAACCACCACATTGCTTTTTTGCGATCCCGCCAAATCCGCTAACAACCAATCCAGTTGTGCTTGTCCGATTCGGCCGATATCTCTTCTTCCACTGGAACGAACCCATTTGACCGCATCCAGTTCTTTTTCGTACGCTTCTAATCTTTCTTTCAAAAGCTGTTCCAAACCAACCTCGTCCAACTTATTTTTTTCAATAAAAACCTTTTTTTCAATTGGATTTTTGGAAATTTTTTTGATTTCTTTATAATTATTTTCTGCCAACAAACACTTCTCGTCCAAAGAACAGTTTAATCGCATTTCATCTCCTCCCAAAATCGTATCCAGAATGACAATATGAAAATCTCCTTTATCAAAAGAATAGTACTCTTTGTTTTTCCCGGTTTTTTCTTTCCAAAAAACTACTGAATTCTCGTCCCCAATATCATGGTCACCCAAAACCCAATGAAACGGCTCAGCTAATTTGAGTTTTTCCGTCACCCAAGATAAATCCGCCTGATAAGAAGCGGAACAATTACCAACTCTGAAATTGATATTGTCTCCCAAACTTACATTAAAATCAGTTCTTGCTTCTTTGGTAGCGAGAAGAAAAGGGTTTAAATCGGGATAACCTTCCACACAAGCGTGAATATCGGTTATAACACCTATTTTTAATTCAGCATCTTTTTCTTTTTGAAGCAAGATTTCCTTTTCTTTTTTTTGTTTCCGATTAAACGACAAAAAATAATTTCCTCCGACAATCGCCACACATCCCAGAAGCAAAGAAACTGCAAAAAAAATTTTTGTTTTTTTAGTCATTTATTCTTCGGCTAAATTTTCCCGACTGATTATTTTAACGAAATTATTCGGCCGACCGCCAATTTCCAACTTCCATTCTGGATTTTCATCGCCATACAGCTTGTCTAACCTAATTAAAGAATCGTCTCCGTTTGCCACTTTGGAAATCACCATTTTACTGGTTCGGCTTTCCCGTCCGGACGACACTACGAAATAGTCAGACCTGTCATCTTCTTTTTTAAGTTCAGTTCCACTCTTGCATTTTCCAACAAAAAAATTACAAACTCCTCGTTTGTCCGACCAAACCATCAGCTCGTTGGCATTTGGTAAAGAATTGAGATATTCAGCCGCTTCATAACTACCATCACCCATATCTTTGAGATTAAGCACATATTCTTTGGGAAGAAGAGCACTAGCATAACTGAAATAAAAAGGACGAATAAAATTCAAGCTGTAAACCGAAATTATAATGACAACCCCGCAAAAAGACCAAACTTGAATATATTTTTTGACCTTTTCAATATTTACAATTATTCCCAGCCCATAGGCAGCTAAAATTAAGATAAATGGATAAAGAATGATTTGATAGCGCACAGTTGACGCCACATGATTGACAGTTGAAGCCACAAAGTAAATTAAAATAAAAATCATCAAATAAGCTATCCAAGCGACATTTTCTTTCTTCTTGGTGAAAAATGAAGCGTAAAGTGAACCAAAAATCATTGCCAAAAAAGCCAAAGGGGAAATTCCAAAAATTAAGGAATAAAAATTCGCCAACATAAATCCCAAAAATCCGCTCTCAGCATAAGAAGATTTCGGAGACGCCAAAGCGGCTTCCAAGTCATACCAGCGCATTCCCAAATAAGTATTAACTGAAGTTAAAATAATCAACCCGACAAAAACCAATCCGACTGTTGCCAAAATATAGTTTTTAAAACGAGCAATCCAATCCAAAAACATTCCGCTGTATTTATTTTTGAAAGCCAGCATATCCAAAACCACCAAAGCGACAATCGCCACAAACAACGGCCAAACTTTTTCAAAAGCCTGGGAAAAAAGCGTTCCTTCCAAAAGCACTTCCAATCGCACCCAAGCTTCCGGCAACAGAAGATAATAAACTAAAATGGAAAAGAAAACCAGCACCAAATAATCCAAAAATCCTTTTTTGAAATAGTGGGAAAATCCGATTTTTTTATATTTTTCATTATGGAAAATATATTCCAAAAAGATCAATCCGAAAAAGAAAACAAAAACTATGTTTGCCACATATTTGGTCAAAATAGAAAGTCCGGCAAAAATTCCGGCCAAATAAAGATATTTGTTCTGTCCGTCCTTGAGATAAACAAAATAACTTAAAACTGAAAGGGGGACAAAGACCCAAAGCAAAGAATCCGGATTAATAATGGTTGAAATTCCAAGAAGAATAGGCGAAAGACCAACAAGAATCAACCCCAAAAGAGCGGTTTTTTGGCCCAACAATTTCTTAAGCAAAATATAGAAAACCGGAAGCATCAAACAATTAAAAAGTAAAATCGGAAAACGAAACGCCCAATTCATTTCCTCTATATTTTTTTCTGAAGGAAAAACCTCTCCCTGCCATTTTTTTGGCTCATAATCTTTCGGATCAACCTGAAGCAAACCGATTCCGCTTAAAATTGCCACTGTGATTCCCGGTTTGTCGCTAACTCGGGTTTTTTCCCATTCCCGTTCCGTTACATTGTTCCAAAATTTGGTAATGCGCCCATTGGTCCAAAGCGCCTCATCCACCGCCGCAAACTTGGAAAGATGATAACTGCCAAACCCCAAATTGAAAAACATTACCAAAAGAAGAACTAGCGAGGCCAAAAAGCCTTGAGAAAAAAACCAGTGGAAAATTTCCCGAAAAAACGGCCAATGGGAAATTTTAGGAAAACGAACTTGAAACTCTCGGTCTTTTTTAAAACTCAAAACCGATGAATCGGAAAAATCTTTCACTAAATCGGAAATTTTGGAATATTTTTTGTATCGGAAAATCCAATAGAAACAAAAAAGGATCACAAACAATCCGGCTAACATTTTGAAAGCGTAGTTGAAATGATTTGATTGAAAAAATCCCCAAAGCCAAACAATTTCCGTCAACAAAAAAGTTCCGATAATTCTTCGGGAAAAAACTAAAAAATCAAATTTGTTTTTCCGAAAAAAATAAACTTGGTGAACAAAAAACGACAAGAAACACAAGGCAAAAAGAGCATAAATTGACGATAAGCCAAGAATCTTCCAAAAATCAATTTCCCATATTTCCCGACCGACAAAAAAAAGACTGCCGACAAAAGATAATAAAGAAATTCCAACCAATCCCAAAAATTCCGGTCTAGCCAACTCCGCCAAAAAGTCTTTAATTTTTTTCATTTTTTCCATTTGCTTAATGATTATAAATATTTTAGAATTAAAAGAGTATTGATCTAATTTTATCCTAAAACAAATGAAAAATAAAGCTCAGGAACTCTTTTTCAAGTATAAAATCCATTTTTTTCTATTGCTAATTTTTCTTTTGGGAGCCTATTTGCGAATCTATCATTTTAATGATTTTTTGCATTTTGAGCTGGATCAGTCCCGAGACGCCAAAGTAATTGACTTAGCATTGGAAGAAGGAGTGGAAAATTTGCCTCTTCTTGGTCCCAAAGCGGCCGGATCCTTTCTCCGACTTGGTCCGATTTTTTATTATTTTGAATATCTAAGCGCCAAGATTTTCGGCGCCACCCCTCCTGGAATGGTGGGAATTTCTTTGGTTTTTTCCTGCTTCACCATTATAGTTTTATATTTCTTTCTCAAAGATTATTTTGGAAAAAAACGATCCCTTTTTTTGACACTTCTTTTTTCCACTTCGCTTTTTTTTGTTATGTATTCCCATTTTGGCTGGAATCCCAACAACATTCCGTTTTTCTCCTTGGTGGCTTTTTTGGCGCTTCGGAAAATCAGTTATCCGGATGAAAAAAGAAAAGGGATTTGGCTCTTGGTTTTCGCCGTTGCCCTTTCCATCGTCACTCAGCTCCATTTCTTGGCTTTTATGGCAGTGCCGACAATTGCTGTGATTTATCTCATCGTGAAAAGACCAAAAATAAAAATCGGCTATTGGCTGGCTTCAATCGCAATTGTTTTATTTTTTTATTTCCCCGTAATTTTAAATGACATTAAAACCGGCGGAGACAACATCAAAGAATTTCAAAAAGCTTTTTCTAAAAAATCCACCGATGAACACACCTTGATTGAAAAAGCTGTTCGTGATTATTCGGAAAATTCCCTGGGATATTTTCTACTCATAAGCAGTCGGGAAAAAGCCGAAGTTCCCAAGTTCAAACAACTTTCCCTAACCTCATTTGACATCACTTGCGACGCTTCTTGCCGGGAAAACTTGCCTTTTGGCGCTATGGCTCTCATTTTTTTCACTTCCGGAGCCGGAATCTTAATTTTCAAAAACTTTCAACAATTCAAAAAAAGACCCACTCACCAAAAAGATTTTTTATTGCTTAACCTGATTTGGTTTGTTGTTTCTTTGGGATTATTTTTTCCCGTAGCTTATGACATTGCCCCCCGATTTTTTCTTCTGATTGGAGCCTTACCTTTCGTCTTCTTGGGATTGATTTTCCAATTTTTTGAAGATTTAATGAAAAATAAAAAAATAACCGCGGTTTTGATTGGAATAATCGTTTTATTATTACTTCTTTCCAATTCATTGTCGGTTTACAAAAGATTTCAAGAACTGACGAATGCTCCTTATCAATCTTTTGAAATTGATCCCGACCGGATTCTCAAAGAAAAGAACCGAGTTACTCTCAAACAACAATACTTGATTGTTGATTATATGGAAAAGGTTTATGCAGAAAACGCTTATCCGACATACATCAACAGCGACGCTTATTTTCGTCGTTCTTTCCTTTATCATTTGCAAAAAAGAAACATCCCCCAAGATGATTTTCGCAATGTCAAAACCATCTACCGAGAGGGCAATTATTTCTTGATTTATCCCACTCTTTCCAACCTTTCTTCAAAAACCGGAAAATATATGAACGACTTTGATGTTTTTGAAACCAAACAATTCGGAACACTGGTTGTTTTTCGTTTAATTCCCAGAGAAGCTTCCATCAACGCCGATCGGCAAGTTTTTAAACCCAAAGGAAAACCCCAAAGCGCTCCCGGTGTTCCGGTTCGCTACCGTTGGGAAGAAATATTTTCCGAAACTGAGAATGAGGAAGAGCTGGAATAGAAAAATTAATCAATTTTTCGTGTCTAATATTAATTAAATAATTCCTCAATCACTGTCATTCCCACCCGCTTCAATAAAGCTTCAGCGAAGCGAGCGAAAGCGGGAATCCAGTAAAACAACCAGAGTTATTGTCATTCCCGCGAAAACTAGAATTCATTAAAATAACTAAAGTTATTGTCATTCCCGCGAAAGCGGGAATCCAGTAAAATAAAACAACTAACCAATTAACGCTATGAAAAAAAATTATAGTTTTTTAGTTCTCTTGGCAATTCTTCTTTTGGGAGCTTTTCTTCGCTTCCATAAATTAGGAGAAAATTCTTTTGTCGCCGACGAATTTCTGGATATTAACTCTTCTTATGCTTATACCCAAACAGGGGAGTGGAAAAATTGGGATTTCAATTTTGAAAAAATAAACACCGATAATGAATTCGCTCCTCGGGACGAACGAGCCTGGGCCTACAAATGGCAAGCGGCCACTCTTTTCAGATTCCTTCCACCCACCGAAAACACCGCTCGTAGCGTGAGTGCTTTTTGGGGAATTTTAACTATCCTTCTTATTTATCTTGTCGCTAAAGATTTTACCCGAAACAAAACTATTGCTCTTTTGTCTGCTTTTCTTTTTGCGGTGAGCTTGGACGGAATTGAATTTGACCGCAAACTCAGAATGTACGCTATGTTTTTCCCGATTTTCTTGGCTTTTTCTTGGACTCTTTTTCGTTTTCTGGAAAAAGAATACTCAGGGGAAAATAAGCTACTTAGAATTGTCTGGAATAAAACTTCCCTAAATGCTTTTTATTTGTTACCGGCATTGCTTCTGGGAGCGCTCAGTTTTCATCTCCATTTGCTCACGGTTAATATTGTTTTCATTTTAGCCGGATACATTCTCACGCTAGTCATTTGGAAATTAAAGGAAAAAAAGAAATTGGAAATCAACAAATACACTTTTCTCTTGGGATTAGGATTGGTGCTTTTGATTTTTTCCTTGCTTTTCTTTCAAGAAAAAGTTTCACCGGCTTTGGCCGGGTTGGGACTAACCAGCCACTGGAGTTATGTTTCCAAAGTTCTGTCCGACTACCAAGCTCCTCTTTTGGCAATATTTTTTATTCTTTTCGGTATCTATTATCTCTGGAAAAAAGCCAACCTCAAGAAAGAAACACTTTGGCTTTCTTGGTCGTTTCTGGGCATTTTGATTTTGGCCGTTTTCTTCTGGGACCGGAATGCCGGCAATCAATACATCTTTTTTGTCCAGTCTTTCAAAATTATTCTTGTCGCCACTGGAATCTATGGCTTGGCGGATTTTCTCAGAAATAATTTTTCCAAAAACAAAAGCAAAATTTTCGGCGCCAGCCTTGCTCTCTCATTTTTGCTTTTGCCCAACTTCGGTTATTTTTTTCAAAAAGATAATTTCTACAATCAGACTTCCGCTTCCGACAATCCCAGATACCGGGAAATTTTCGCTTACTTCAAAAAAAACAAAACTGCTTCCGATGTTCTTATTGCTCGTAATTTTCGCAATTACTATTTTGCCGGAGAAAAAGTTCCGGTATTTGACTTTGGGGGAGAATTGGATAAAAATAAAATTACTTTGGAACGCTTGGAAAAAATTATTGCCGAAAATCCGTCCGGCTGGATGATTTTTTCCGATAATGATGAAGTCTTCATTACCAAAGAAGCCCAAAGCTTCATTGAAGAAAAAATGGAAAAAATAAACAACATTCAAGTCCGAGGAAAGGTGAGTGTTTACCGCTGGAAATAGCAAAAAAAATCCTTTATTTTAGCCAAAAACAAGCAAAACGCTTGACAAGATTATCGTGATATGCTATACTCCACCATTACGCTCAAGAAGCGTAAAAAAGTTCTTTACATATTTTTTCATCTTTTTTGAAAATTTTCTCGTTTCCAACTTGATTTGGATTTAAATTATTTTAATTCCAATCCAATTTAAATTGGAAGCGAGAAAAAGCGAGAGAATATTATTCAAAAACCCCGCCACTCTCTTGGGCAAGGGAGTGGCAAAACAAGAAAGGAGGAGTCGCCATGTCGCCTCCCATCACCTCTTAATAATACCTTGGCCTGGCGCCCATCAGAAAAAAATAGAAAAATGAAAAACCGCAAGAAAGGAGAAAAAGATGAAAATATGTAATGTATGAAGGGGCTTTAAAATAGGTCGCGCCTATTCTAAAGCCCCTACCCACACCCCCAAGCGGTGCGCAACGCTTCGGGGTTTTTATTTTGCCAAAAAATTAAAAGATTTGATAATATTTATTTTTTAATTTATAATTTTATAGTTGGATAAAGGAGGGGAGAAAAAAATGGCAAAAAAAGAGCCGTGCCCAAAATATGGAACTCCCATAGCACTTGGGGGACTGGTTTATGTTCCTCCGTTATTGGAGGAGGAACCGAATAAAGAAAAAGAAGGAATAAAGAAAAAAGAAGAAAAATAAACAACCCCCTCCCTCAAGAAGCCACAAGGTGCCTTGAGGGTTATTTTTATTTCTTTCCAGTCAGTTTCCGGAAGACTTGCCAGTCTTCTTTTTTAATTTCCTGAAGTACCAAAAGAACCGCAAAATAAATTGCCAAAAGGAAGATAGCATAAAAAATAAAAGTGTCTTCGGTTTTTGGAAGATAAATTGAAACCCAAAGCATCGTCGCAGAAGCTAAAATTATTTTTGAAAGACTTTTTAATCTGAGAAAAACCCCGAATTCTCTTCTGACGAAAACAAGCATAACCAACATAATCAAAAAAGAAGTGATAGAGGTAGCCGTGGCTGAGCCGACAATGCTCCAATTTTTGATGAAAATATAATTAAGCAAAATATTAATCAAAAGACCCCAGAAACTGATCCACATCGGCACTCTCACCTTGCCCGCTCCATTCACCACGAAACTCATCACATAGAAAATTGTCAAGAACCCCACTCCCAAAGAAAGAATGGACATTGGGATAGCAGAAGCTAAAAATTCCGATCCATAAAAAAACTGAATTATCGGCAAAGCGAAAACTAACATCAAAATCACTCCCGGGAAAAGCAGAATTACCATCAGGCGAAGCGATTGAGAAACAATTTTGTGAGTTTCGCTATGGCGATTTTCAAAAGTGGTTTTGGAAATTACCGGCAAAAGAATTATTGACAGAGCGTAGAAAAGATAATACGGCAAACGACCAACCGTGAGCGCTCCGTTGTAAATCCCTGTCAGATAATCATTTTCCAAAATACCTTTGACCAAATATAAGTCAATGCTGATTAAAAATTCATAAAAAAGCATAAAAAGAGTCAAAGGCCAAGCGTAGTTGATAAGTTTTTTGTAGTCAAAAAGATATTCTCCAGTCGTTTCTTTTTTTTGAATTCTAAGCGCTATTTTCTTGGAAATCCAAAATTTGTCAATAAGAAAAGCAACTAAAAAAACCAATCCGGGAGCGACGACATAGCCGACAACCGAACCTTTGAGTTGAAAAAAGTAAGCCAAACTGATAATCGCCACCACTTTCAAAACCGAACGAACGGTTTTCAGGACTGATTGCAATTTGAATTCATGAAGACCGGTGTAATAATAAAAATAAAAAGAAGCCGCCGCAAAAGCCGGAATAATCAAAGTAGAAATTTGAAAAAGGGGAGTCAAGGTTGAATCTTTGAGAAGCCAAGCAATAACCGGAGACAAAAAAAAGAAAACAAGTGTAATTCCGCCAATTAAAATAAACTGAAGACGGATAGCCTGTTTTTTGATAATTGAAATCATTCCCGGACGGCTTTCAAAAACTTCACTTAAATATTTGCTCATCGCCGTTGGGATTCCGTTACCAATGAGGATAATTACCATAGTGGTGAGCGTCACCACCAAACCATAGCGACCATAATCAGAAGGACCCAAAATTCGCCCTACCGCACTATGAATAACATAACCGGATAAATTGAAAATTATTTCCGACAAAGTAACCCAAAAAACCGATTTTACCAAATTTTTATGAGACATTCTTCCTTTTTATATTTTATTCAAAATATCCTCAAAAACTTCTTCTTTTTTTCGATTACCGTCAATTTTCAACAGCTTCCAATTTTCAATTTTTTTTGAAAATATATTTTGTTTTTCCATTAAATATTCCAATCCTTGGTCGGGAATTCTTTCTCTTTTCATAATTTCTTCAGGCAAAACCGATAGATAAAAAGATTTTTCGGGAATTATGTTTTTGGGAAAACCAAATTCAAAATTCTTATGGCTCAAATATTCAATATTAACCACCGAATCAAAAAAATAGCGATCGCTCAAAATATAATCACAACCTTGCTTTTCTAATTTTTTAAGTAATTGCTGAAAACGAAAAATATCAATTCGCAAAAAAATCTTCCGTAAAAATAACTGGACATAATTCGCCTTGATTACACTTTTCCCTTGAATGTCATTCTTGTGAAAATCAGAATCATTTTTTTTGATTTTACATTTACCCAGAATCTGGCAAAGCCAGCAATATTTTTTTAGATTGGCTATTTTTCCGGCTAGCGAAAATTCCACCGCATGAAAATAGAAAACTTGAAAGCCTTCTTTTTGCAAATATTCCGCCAATAATTTTATTTGAGTGGATTTTCCGCTTCCGTCCACTCCGGAAATTGTAATAATTTTCATAATAAATCAATACATAATCACCGCCACCGGTTGCATCTTGGCCACCACCCTGGCAATTTTATTTTCTTCAATTCCGGCAATTACCTCTTCCACATCTTTATAATAACCGCTGTCTTGCTGAATTACGCCCCTTGATTTGGCATTAAATAATTTTATTTGATTTTTCTCCATTTTTTTCAAAAGCTCTTTTTTGCTCTCAGCTTTGTCAGCCAAAGGATCTTTTCTTTTTCCGGTTCCATGAGAAGCAGAAAAGAAACCGGACTCATTTTCATCGGTTCCAACTGCCAAATAGGCCGGGGTACTCATGGAAGACGGGATAAAAACCGGCTCTCCGGTTTGAGAAAACAGAGGATGATCATTCATTCTCTTGGGGCCATTGGCTCGGACAGTACCATTGCGATGGACCCACACCTTTTTGCCGAAATGTTCTTCTTGGTTAACATAAACATGAGGCATATCATAAAGCATATCCAATTCCGAATCCCGACCCAAAAAAGCAGTCAAAGTTTTTTCCAAATGATCAGTTAAAATCACCCGGTTGGCAAAACCATGATTGGCCACTGCGTTGTGAGAGCGAAGAAACATTTGTCCCTCCAAGCTTTCTTCGTCATAAGCAAAAAATTCTTTTTTGTTCTTAAACTCGGAAATAAGTGGCGCTAAGCCGGAATAAACTTTTTTTAGTTGTGAATCAAAAGTCATTTTTCCCAATTCCAAAACTATTCGCTGACTCAAGTGCTCCTTTTTTTTCGGAGTGTACATATAAGAAGCATACTGACCCAAAAGACCGGAACCGGTGTGCATCAGAAAAATATATTGGCCTTCAAAAACCCCGAGCTTTTGAGCCAATTTTTCATCTTTTATTTTTCCTACTTTCATCAAATCCAAAAAATGATTGCCAGCCGCTCCCAAAATTCCCAAACGGTATTTTCCAATCCAAAGAAAAAGTTTGGGAATAACATCCAAAATATCTCTTCGGCTTATTTCTTTTTCAAAAAAATTTCCTTGCTTGAAAGAATTTTCTATTTCATTTTTGGTTTTGGTTTGAAAATATTCTTTGACCGGAGCCACTCCTTGGCGACAAATATCCAAAACCAAATTATAGGGAATTTTAGTTCCCACATATTTTTTAGTCGGAATCACTTTGACCAAAGCTTCAAAAAGCTCGTCTAATTTTTTTCCTTCAATATCTTTGTCAGTAAGATTGGTTTTCAAAAAACGCATTCCGCAATTGGGCGCCGTATCATTAATTTGAGGCAAAAGATATTTTTCCGAAGCAAAGACAGTTCCGGTCGGATTTTTGCGACCTTTTTTGCTATGGACATCACTCATCGCCACCAAATGATGAAAAGCATACTCGGAAGTGGCTACATTTTCAATTTCTTCCAATGTCCGATCGGCCGGAAGCAATTCATCTGAAACATGAAGAACAGCCGGCACTTTCATTTTTTCCGTTTTCATCTCCTGTTTATGAGAGGAAATTTTTTTAAAATTATATTTTGGCATAAATTTTTTCGTATTCCTGAGCTACTTTTTTAATATCAAAATTATTTTCAGCAAAAATCCTTCCGGCTTGACCGATACTTTCTCTTTTTTCCGGATGCTCGTAAAGATCAAAAATAGCCTGCTCCAGCTCTTTCGGATTGTCTTTTTTAATTATAACCGAATTAGTCGGATTTGCGAACTCTTTCAAAATAGGAAGATCGGAGACAATGACCGGCTTTCTTGAAGCTTGAGCTTCCGGAATAACCAACGGAACATCAAATTTTCCCCGCATATTGGAAACCGGAAAAATAACCAGCTCGGACAAATTGTAGATTTTTGACATTTCGGAAAAAGTATCCAAAAAAATTACCCGGTCAGAAATTTTCCAGGCCTTGATCTTTTTGGCAATTTCTTCTTTTTTCTTTTGGTCTTTTTCGTTTTTTACTCTGCAAGCCAAAATCAATTTGGCATTCTTGATTTTTTGTTCAAGTCCTTGAAATGCTTCAACTATCAAATCCGTTGCTCCAAGACGCGTATATTCTCCGGGATAAGTAATCACAAAATCATCTGCGCCGATTCCCAATTGGGAAAGCAGTTTTGAATCCTTGGGTCTTTTTTGATAAATCTCCAAATCAATTCCCGGATAAATTCTTTCCACTCCCGAAAATCCCAACTTTTCTAATTTATTTTTTGAATAATCAGAATAAGTGATAATTTTTTCAGCAAAAAGCAACTTTTTCAAATCTTCATCCGACCACAAATCTTCTCGCAGCGTGGCTACTGTTTGAATAGATTTGGTTTTTTTGATTTTTAGAAAATTTTTAATCAAAAAAGTATTCAGCTTGGTCGGAGTAAAAAAATAATGATTGACATCAAATTTTCCCCGTGCCTTCCATTGGAAAAAAAGCGAACGCAATTTTTCCGTCCAATTAAATTCGGAAATTTCGGAAGTGGTGTAAACTTGATTTTGAACAATATTTTTTCCCACTTCCGGCAATATTTTTTTAACCATAATTCCAATTTGAAAATCGGAAATATTTTTAGCTAAAAAATAGGCCAGATTTTTGGAAGCTTCGTCCCAAGGAGGGGAAAGAGGCCGACTGACAAATAATATTTTTTTAGTTTTTTGGTTTGACATAAAATGCTTTATTTAAGCTATTTATCTGGAAAACAGTTGACAAAAAGAAATTAATGCTTTATATTCACTTAGGTTCTTTATATTACGGCTTCCGGGCGGCCCCCCGCACTCCCTCCTGTTTTTCCAACAATGGGACGCCCGGAAGTCTTATCAGCAAATATCATTTGCCCCCCCCAAGCCCTGGAGGAAAAAAGAAATTAGGAAGCTAAGACTTCTGAAATCTCCTCCAGGGCTTTCTTATTTTCAAAAATCAAAAATTTTTGCTGATTGATTTCAAATCTTCACCAGCGAAAACTTGAATTTTTATTTTCCCGGTTTTTTCCAATCCATTCTCGTCTATTTTAATTTCTTTTTTTTCACCTTTTTCAATTGACAAACTTTCTTCTTGAAGTTTGTTTTTTTCTTGCCAAATTTCAAAACGAAAATAATTCTCATTGGAATGGTTTTCAATCCAAAAATCCAAAGAGTCTCCCTTGGCTTCGGAAAAATAGATCGCCCACCAATTTTTTTCATAATTCAAATCGCTGTGTCGGTTGGAAGTCCAAAACAAGAAAAAAACACTCACCGCAAAAAGCAAGAAAAAAGAGACGACAATTGGATTGGTTTTTTTCAGTTCAAATTTCATATTTTTTATTTTTTATAATAAATACTGGTTTCGGAACTGGCATAAATATGATTAAATTCTCTGTTTTTTTCAAATTGAGCGCTATCATACAAGTGATTAACCACCAAAAAATTAGTTCCGGTTTCGGAAAAACAGTTTTTGGCCTCTTCGGAAGCCGGAGAGGAAATCATTTGCAAAGTGCACATTTCGCGCGGATTGGTTTCATCTTCATAGCGTTTGAAATAACTGCGGGAAAGGGGATAGCGATAGCCCCGCATAAAGAAGAGTTTCATCCAAGTGTCACCGGTCAAATAATTATGGTCTTTGAGAATAATATCACTAAGCTCCGATTCTTCAACCAAATATTCAGACGCTCTGAAAGTTTCAAAAAGTGAGCCGTAATTTCCCGGTGATTTGAATGAAGCTACCGAATCGGAAATTCCGAAAAAAATCAATCCCGACAAAAAAACCAAAAAGCTTCCTTGCAAGAAAAATCTAGGCAATATGCCGGAAAAAATATTGGCAAAAAAAACTTTTTCTTTAGTAAGAGAAAAAACAAACCAAAAAGAAAAGGCGGCCAGGATGGCAAAAGGAAAGGACAAATAATTTCCCACTCGGGAGCTGGGCAAATCAATCAAAAGAAAATCGGGTCGGGTAGACATAAGAAGCAACATCAGCGACCAACCCAGAATCAAGGCATATCCGATATTTTTTCTTTTATACGCCAAAAGCAAAAATATTATTCCCGCAAAACCCATTCCCAAACGCAAATTACCAACTGTTGATTTTAGGTTATTCAAACTAAGGCCCGTTCGGGTTGATTTGGACGGAGTGCCAACGGCCGTTTCAACTGCGCTACCTTGGACATAAGTGGGAACAAAAACAAAAAAGAAAAAAATCAAACCCAGAGCAAAGGTTCCCAAAATCCAAGGGGAAAAAACCAAACGAGAAAGTTCTTTGCCAATTCTAGTCGCCTCTTGAAAATTAGCAACAAAATAAATCAAAATGGTTCCAAAAACGACAAACAAAAATATGAAAGCGGTCAAATGATGTGTATAAAAAAGACCGAAAGTCAAAAAAACAGCCAGAGACAGAAAAGCTTTTTCTTTTTTTAATGATTTATTTTCTTTTGCTTGAAAATTTATATTTTTCAGGAATTCAAAGGCTCGGACATAAAAATAAAAAGCCAAGGGCAAAAGAAAATTTCCCAAAGTATTTCCGATCACGCCACCACTGACAAATTTAGCTTGAGGGGAAGAAACAGCAAAAAGCGCGCCTAAAAAAAGCAAAGTCAAAATAGCAATTTTTTGATTTCTGAAAATCCGAAGTACCAAAAGAAAAATAGCCAAAATTCCCAGAAGATTAAAAAGATAAAGAAGTAAAACCGGAAAGGCCCCGAAAAAATCAGCGCCAGAAAAAATCGCCACCAAGCCGAAAATAATATGCTCTCCGATAATAAAATCCGGCATTCCGTCATAAGTCGGCAATTTTCCGCTTTCTGCCATTTCTTTGGCCCAATACATATGGTGCCCCATATCAGTCGCTGTTGGCAAAACTGTTCCATAAAGATAAGCGGTTTTTACTAAAAAAATCGCCAAAAGTAAAACCAAAATCAAACGCAATTGCTTTTTGGAAAAAGAAAAAAGCTGTTCTTGATTTTTGTTGTCAATTTCATTATTTTTAGAAAATTTTCTAAATTTAAAAATAGCCAAGCAAACTAAAATAAAAATTCCGATTCCCAAAAAAGCCGAGAGGGGAGCGATTATCCAATTAAATTTGGAATAAAGAAAACAAATGAAATCCACCGCCACCAAACCCAAACCGAAAGAAGCCACAAATCTTTCCAAAGAAGACATTGTCTGACTTTTTCCAAAAACTGCCAAAAGCAAAGCCTGACCGGGCAAATATAAAATAAAAATCAAGCTCAAAAGAAACAGGATCTGATTAAAAAAAGTATCAACCATTTTGTTTGATAGTTTGAGTTATTTCCTCTAAATATTTTTGGGAAATTTTTTCCCAAGCAAAATTTTCTTTAGTGTATTCTCTGGCTTTTTTTCCAAAAGCTTTCCGAAAATCATTATCATTCAACAAGTATTCAATTTTTTTGACAAAACCATCGGCATCATTCGGCCTAACCAAAAAACCGTTTTTGCCATCTTGAATAGCATCTTTTATTCCTTCCAATTCCGAAGCCACTACCGGAAGTTCGCAAATCGCCGCCTCCAAAACAACCAACCCGAATCCTTCCATTGTCCCCGGAACTTTGATATTGGGTTTCACATAAATATCGGCTGTATTATAAAGAATTTCCCGTTCTTCATCAGTCACATAACCCAGCATTTTAATCTTATTTTCTAATTTATTTTCTTGGATAATTTTTTGAACGGCTTCTTTTTTTTCTCCATCTCCGGCAATTAAATAAATCACATTTTCCGGAAGCAAGGAAACGACTTTTTCCGAAAACCAATCCACTCCTTTGTGAACCGCCAAACGACCGGTGGTTAAAATTACTTTTTTGTCTCCCAATTTTTCGCCCACCACTTTTTCCAATTCCTCTCGGGAATGCGGTCGCATAAATCTTTCCACATCAACTCCATTTGGAATAAAAACCATTTTTTTCCGTGGAATTCCTCGTGCCACTCCAACTTCAATAGTTTCATTGCCGACAGCAATCAGTTTGTCAAGAGAGGGAATGAATTTTTTCACCCATAAATTTTGATAAATTTTGTTTTTCCAAGTCAAATCCAAACCATGAGCCACTGCTACAACCGGAGTTTTTGTCATTTTTTTAATCGCCCAACCAATCGGCCCCGAAATACAACTTCCCAAAAAAACAATGTCATAATTTCTAGCAGAAAAAAGCCCGCGAATAAAAGCATATCCCAAAAAAAACGGTATCAACCATCTTTTTTTGTTCGCTAACAATTTAACTTTCGCAATTTTTGAAAGCCCAGTATATAATTCAAAGTTTTGATTTTCCACTCCGCCAGTAATTGGAGGATAAGAATGAGCAATGAAAAGAATTTTCATAAAAGACTATTTCTTATATTTTTCTTTCTTAAGAAGATAGATTTCCTCTTCGTTTAATTTCCGATTGGATTTGATCATATCGGCAATCAACGCAAAAATCATAAATTGCAATCCGATTAAAAAAAGACTGATGGCAACAATTAAATAATTTCTGTAAGGAGAAATCTTGAAATCCTGAAAATAAAAAATCAAAAAAATAACTAGAAAAACAATAGACACGAAAATCATTCCCAAACCGGGAATTCCAAAAAATTTCATCGGGCGAACATCGCGAACCGCTTTTAGGATGATGCGAAAACTGTTATTGACATAGTTCCAAATGCTTTTAACCACACGGGATTTTCTTTCCGCAAAATAAGTAACTTCAACCGGAACCCATTTGATTTTTAAATTTTTTCCCAAAGCGTCAATGATTGTTTCTTGGGTATAAGTGAAGTTTCCGGGAAGATTAAGTCGCATTAAGGTTTCTCTGGAATAAGCTCTGAAACCACAAGTTAAATCCTTAATCCTGACATTCATAAACTTGCTTATTATCCAAGCAGCCAAACGGTTAAGATAATATTTGGCTCCCGGCATATCCTTGGCCTTTTTTTCGCCAAAACGATCAGCGCTCACCATATCGGCTTCGTTTTTCCGAATCGGATCAATGATTTTTTGAATATCACTGGGATTAAATTGACCATCCGCATCAATGTTCACCATAATATCCGCTCCATTTTCCAAGGCTTGATGAACCGCATTTCTGAAAGTTACCCCGATTCCCCGATTAATTCCATTGGAATAAACGGCATCAGCTTCGCCTTTCTCCGCTTCAGAAACGGTTTTGTCGCTGGAACCATCATCTATAACTTGAATAAAAACTTCTGAAATTCCGGAAAAATCCTTGGGAATGCGTCTGATAGTTTCCGCAATTTTTTCTTCTTCATTGTAAGCTGGGATATTGACGATTAATTTCATGACTTTATTTTTTCTTGATTATTAATTTTGGATCAACGCAATCAAAATCACATTTGGCGTTTTTGGTTCCTTGTTCCATATACTCCTTGGCGCAAGTTTCAAGACGCTCTTGACATCCGTTTTTGCTTTCATTGAAATAATTTTTATTCACCTCAAAGCCAAAATAATTCAAAACAAACATTGCCACCACTACCAAACCCACTAACCAGATAATACCTTTGATCAAACTAAACATAGCTATAATTTTAAATTTTAAATTCTAAACCGGAAACTATCTTCCGATTCCTTTATATATTATACCTGATTTTTTGATTTTTTGCTTGTCCAAACAATTCTTCCCATCAATTACAATTTTAACACCAAACTTCTTGAGCATTGGTCCGTCAATATCAAGAAATTCATCGTGATTGGTAGCCAAAATCAAAGCTTGGGATTTTTTTAGAATAGCTTCCAAATTTTTGACCGTTGATTTTGAAAGAATATGCGGGTCAAAGACTTGAAAATCGCAACCATATTTTTTGAGCAATTCCATAATTTTGAGAGAGGGAGATTCACGCACATCATCCACATTGGCTTTGTAGGAAATTCCCAACAGTCCGACTTTCGTTCCTTTCATCGGGAGTTTGATTTCATTCAAAGCGTCCTGCAGTTTTTCCACGGTGTATTCTGGCATTGAGTTATTGATTTCGCGAGCAATTCTAAGAAATTTATGGTCAAATCCCGATTCCTTGGCGCGTTCAATAAGATAGTAAGGGTCAACCGGAATACAGTGACCGCCCACTCCACAAGAAGGGAAGTGAGCCAGAAAAGCAAAGGGCTTGGTAGCAGCCCCCAAAATCACATCCCGAACATCAATATCCAACTTGTCAAAAGATTTAGCCAGCTCGTTCACAAAAGCAATATTAATATCTCGGAAAGAATTTTCCACAATCTTGACCGCTTCCGCTTCCCGAATGGATTTCATTGGTCTGATTGGTCCATCCACAATTGATTCATAAAAATCTTTAGCCATTTTGAGACCTTTTTTTTCAAAAGAACCGACTACCCGAGGAATATTGGTCACATTCCAATTCTCGTCTCCCGGATTGATTCTTTCCGGACAGTGAGCCAAAAAAACATCTTCGCCAATTTTGTGTCCCGCCACTTCAAGAATCGGCGCCACCACTTCCTCTGAAACGCCAGGATTCACTGTTGATTCCAAAACTACCAAGGCGCCTTTTTTGAGATTTCTTGCCACCAATTCCGTCGCTCCCTTGACCGGACGAAGATCGGGAAAAAATTTTTCATCCACCGGAGTCGGAACACAAATCAAAACTATATCCGCTTTTTTAATTTCTTTTTCGTCGCTAGTAGCTCGCAACTGAAAATTTTTAAAGTAGTTTTCCAAAAATTTTTCTTCAATCGGATTTTTTCCTTGATTGATAAGTCGGTTTTTTTTCTCGTCCAAATCAAAACCGATTACACCATAACCTCGTTCAAGCGATCGCATTGCCAAAGGCAAACCCACATAACCCAATCCGACAACACAAACTGTTTTCTGTTCTGTTTTTTTTGTCATACAAATAAATTATTTTTTAAAATTAATATGTTCACTAATCTTTCTTTAGAATACGAATTTAATTATAATTAGTTTTTTCCAAAAAACCAAATCGCCACAAATAACATTAAAACATCCAAGAAAAGCCTTATTTTTACGCACCTCTTGACAAAAAATAAAAAATATGCTAGCATTTGCGGTTAACTCGTAAGCAAACCTCTATGGAGAAAATGAGTTGGGGAGAAATCCTGTTTAATTTATCCATTCCATTCACCGTCATCGCCATTTTGTTTGTTTTGGGAATTTTGACAGTAAGACTGGCGAAACTAACTTTGATGATTATATCCTAAAAATAGAAGCAAACTAAAATCCCTTCCTTATGGAGGGGATTTTAATTTTTGTCATTTTGGGTTAAAATACAGTTATGAAAATTGGCATCAATGCATCTTTCATCAGAAAGCCGGGAACCGGCATCGGGCAAGTTTCATTAAACTTTCTCAAAGAGTTATTTGAGATTGAAGACAAAAGCCAAAATGAATTTGTCTTATACTTTGAGGAATTGCCTCCCAAAGATTTTGCCGTGCCGAAAAATTTTGAAATTCGCGCTTTCTTGCCCCTCTGGAAAAGAGACGACCTGATCCGAAAAATTTGGTGGGAAAAATATTCATTGCCCAAAAAAGCAAAAAAAGACAACTGTGATTTATTTTTCAGTCTTTATCAATGCCCGACTGTTTTGCCCAAAAAAATACCCCATCTAATGCTGGTTCACGATCTTATTCCTCGTTTTTTTCCTGAATATTTGAATAATTCACGCAAAAAAAATTATCAAAAGCTAACCGAAAAAGCTATTAAAAAAGCTACCCGTTTGATTTCTGTTTCCAAGAGAACGGAAAAAGATCTGATTCAAGAATTGGGTATTGCCGGAGAAAAAATTACCACCAACTATATCGCCACTGATCCGATTTATCAAAAAAAACCAACCTCGGAAAAAATTTCCGAAGTCTTGACAAAATATCATCTGAAACCCGGCTACATTCTCGGAGGAGCCGGATTAGACAAAAGAAAAAATATCCGCGGTCTGATTTTGGCCTACAAAAAATTAATTGAAAGAAACAAGCAGGAAAAATTCTTGTCCCAAATTCCGCCACTTGTCATCATTGGAAAGCTTAATCCAAAGCTGGCGCCACTCATGACTGATGTGGAAAAATTGATTAAAAAAAATAATCTGATTGGAAAAGTTAAAACTCTCGGATTTGTTCCTCAAAAAGAAATGCCCGCTGTTTATAACCAAGCTTCGCTTTTTGTTTATCCCTCATTTTATGAAGGGTTCGGTTTGCCGGTTTTGGAAGCTATGAGTCAAGGAGTTCCTGTTCTGACTTCCAAAACTTCTTCTCTGCCAGAAGTCGGAAAAGACGGGGTTCTTTATTGCAATCCCGAAGATACGGAAGAAATATCTCACATTATGAAAAAAATTCTGATCCAAGAAAATTTGCGACAAGATTTGAAAAGAAAAGGACAAGAAAGATCCGAAGAATTTTCGTGGAAAAAATTTCTCAAAAAAATATTAACTATTATTTCAACCTTTCAAATTTCAGAAAAATAAAATTATGGAAAAATTGAAATATGCTTTTCAAAATCTCAATAGACTGAAAATAGGATTGGTTTTGGCCGGAACTTTTTTGGTTTTTTTTCTGATCTCTCTTTTTAATCTTGGAACTTTTCCTTTGAGCTTGGGAGATTTTTGTTTTTTATTTTTTCTTTCCTTGGCCTTCGCGCTTTATCGCCCCGGCTGGGCGTTTCTTTTTTTTGTGAGCACAATAACTTTGGAAAATTTAAACTTGGCTCCGGAAAATTTTCCTCTCAATTTACGCGCCTACCAAATTTTGGCTCTTTTGGTGGTTTCGGCCATTTGCATAAGACATTTTTCCAAAAGGCTTAATTTTTCTTTGCCCCGATTGGGCTGGCCGGATTTTTTAATTATTATTTTCGGAATTTCCGGATTCATAAGCGCCCTAAACGCTCCTGAAAGGGGACTCAGTTTTAAATTATCCCTAATCATAATTTCATTCATATTAATCTATTTTATAACCAGAATTTTTGTTCAAGATTATTCCGATCTCAAAAGAATCATCCCTTTCTTTTTCAGTTCGTCTTTTGTGATTGTGCTTTATGGCATTTGGCAAAGTTGGCGTTTTGGGAGTGGTCTGGAATCTTTTGAAATAATGCCGGGACGCCCCAATTCAACTTTTCAAGAACCGGATTGGCTGGGAATTTTTCTAGCTTTTCTAATAAGTTCTCTTTTAGCAGTTGTTTTTTATTTCAGTAAAAAAGAAGTTGAAACCTACAAAGAAATCCTGGGAACAAAAACCAGAAATTTGAAGCAAGCCGGTAGTTGGATTTTTTTAACCTTATCCCTAACCCTCCTTATTCTCACTGTTTCCAGAAGCGCTTGGATTGGAGCGATGGGCGCGATCGCAATTTTTCTTTTCGCCTCATTGAAAATTAATTTTGAATCTATAAAAAAATGGCACTGGAAAATTTTTTGGAAAAATCTTTTCGGAATCGTTGTTTCCACTCTAATTTCAATAGCTATTATTTATATTTTTAGCCTCACCAATTTTCAATTAGCCAATCGTCTGGAAAGCACCGGCTCCGGAAAACAAAAAATTACCGTTTCTTGCGAAAAAGAAACGACTATTCCTCAAACTATTTCATCAATTGAAGAATTGAAAAAATATAATTGTCGCCACATTAATTTGGAAGAAATTGAAACTGAAAAAAATAATGGAAGATTTGTCAGTGAAACTTATCGTCCTGATCCAAATTTCAATATTCGCAATCAAATTTACCAAAAATCTTGGGAACAAATCAAAGCGCATCCAATTCTTGGCATCGGTTGGGGAAGTATGGGACAAATTTTGGGAACCGATGAAAGAGGAGCCAGCCTCAATGCCAGCAATTTGTTTTTAGAAATTTATCTCGGAAGCGGGCTGATTGGATTTTTATCCCTTCTTATTTTCTGGTTGTTTCTTTTGGGAAAGGCTATTTGTGATTTTCTAAATTCAGTTGCTTTGTCGGAAAAGTCTTGGTTGCTTTTCATTGTATCCGCTTGGATTGCCTTGACTTTTTCCAATTTATTTAACAGTGGAATTATGTTAGGATTCTTATGGGTGTTTTTGGCCGTGAGTTTAGTTAGAAAATAAAGAACTAAATGAGAATTGGAATTGATATTAGAAATATTGGCAAGGGCCGAACAGGCGACGAAGTCGTCTTTTTCAATTTGGTTAAAAATTTGTCTCAAATTGACAAAACAAATGAATATTGGCTTTTCACCGACCGCAATCCAAAAAAAGATCAGTTCCTTTGCGATGAAATAAAAAAAATGAAACTTCGTAATAACTTCACAGTGATAAATCTGGGAGAGGCCGGAATCAACAAGTTCGTTTGGAATTTTTGGACTCTTCCCAGGTTTGTCCGCAAAAACCCGTTAGATGTTTATTTGACACAATATATCGTTCCTTTTTTTGTCCCCAAAAGAACCAAAATAATCACCATTATTCATGATGTTTCTTTTCGGGTTTATCCGAAAATGATCAAAAAAATTGATCTTTTTTTTCTGAATTTATTCATTCCGCTAAGCCTCAAAAGAGCTGATCTGATTCTTGGCGTTTCTCGGTTTACCAGTCAGGAAATTCTTAAATATTATCCTGCTCAAGATGAAAAAAAGATTGATTGGTTTCATAATTCCGTTTCTGATAATTTTTTAAATTTTAATTTTTTACCGGAAAAAACAGAAGTAATAAAAAATAAATATGAATTGCCGGAAAAATTTATTCTTTATCTTGGCACCCTACAACCGAGAAAAAATATTCCGATGCTAATTTCAGCTTTCAGCCAACTGTCAAAAACCGAACCGGAATTAAGATTGGTTTTGGCGGGAGGAAGGGGATATAATTTTGATCAAAAAATTGAAGAAAAAATTGAAGAAATGAAACTTCAAAAAAAAGTTATTTTTCCCGGATTTATTTCCGAAGAAGACAAACCGTATTTTTTCCACTTAGCTCAAGTTTTTTGCTTTCCTTCTCTCTACGAAGGTTTTGGTATTCCAATCTTGGAAGCTTTTGCTTTCAAAACACCAGTTGTCGCCTCCCGCATTCCATCTCACATTGAAGTAGCCGGCTCAGCCGCTCTTCTTTTTGACACCAGAAAAACAGCTAATTTGAAAAAAAATCTGGAAGATATCCTTGCTAAAAATGATTTGCGAAAAAGTTTGATTGCTAAGGGAGAAGAAAAACTAAAAGAGTTTTCCTGGGAAAAAACGGCTCAAAAAATGTTAAAGTTTTTTCAACAACTAGACAGCAATAATAAGCATTGACAAAGCTGTTAAAAAAACTAAAATTAAGTATATTGTCAAGTAGTCGCAAACTATGGCTACTGTTTTTTAAGATTAAATAAATTAAAAAAATGATACACAGTCCAAAAGAAAACAATAACCGAATTCAAACACGGTTTTACAAAAAGAAATGGTTTCAAATAATCGTTGTTGTTTTGGGAATAGTTTTAATCGGCGGAGGAATATTTGCCTGGAAAACCGGACGCATTCTCAACAAAATAACTGACGGGGGAGTGCTGAGCAGTTTAATCCATTCGCTTCCCGGAGTAGAAAATAAACTTCAAGGAGAGGAAGAGGGAAGAATTAATGTTGCTCTTCTCGGAATGAGAGGAGAAAATGTTCCCGGAGGAGGTTTGCTGGCGGACACTATCATAGTTTTCTCTTTCAAACCAGCAGAGAACAAAATGTCTATGATTTCCATTCCCAGAGATTTGTATGTTACTGTTCCCGGAACTCAAAATAAACAAAAAATCAATGCTGTTCATCATTACGGAGAAGAAAAAGGGAAAGGTCAAGGATTGGAAGATATGAAAACTGTTTTATCTGAAGTTTTAGGAATCAAAATTCATTATGCCGCCAGCATCAATTTTGCCGGATTTGAACAACTCATTGACGCCATTGGCGGAGTGGAAATAGAACTCAAGGAAGCTTTCAGCGAACCTCTTCAATTTCAAGAGGAAAAAGTTTGTGATTCTTATGTTTTCACCAAGCCAACCGGAAATTATGAATACAAATATTATACTCGCCAAGACGGAACCAAATACCTGGCAAAAACCTATCCGCTTTGCGTCAATCCCGACACTGAATGCGGAGGAGCATTTTCTTTGCCCGCCGGAAAACAAACATTAAATGGAGAAACCGCTCTTTGCTTTGTCAGATCGCGCAAAACTTCCAATGATTTTGAAAGAGCCAAAAGACAGCAACTTATCATCAAAGAAGTTAAGGAAAAAATGCTCAGCGCCGGAACTTTGTCCGACTATGAAAAACTCAATGGAATTCTTGACAGTTTAGGAGACAATGTCAGAACTGATATGGATCTCTGGGAAGTTAAGAAAATGTATGAAATTTATTCAGGAATGCAAAATCCGGAAACCTTCCAAAGGGTGCTGGAAAACACCGAGGAAGGACTCTTATATCATCCGGAAAATTCTGATCCGGCGGCTGGATACATTCTCTTGCCAATCGGAGACAACTACGACAAAATCCACGCTATGGCCGAAAATATCTTCACACTTCCGGTTCAATCAGACATTGAACCTAAATAAAAAAATGAAGCGCCCTAAGAAAGCGCTTCTTGTTTGCAACCTGAGAAAATTTTTATGAAACTCTCCATTATCATTACCCATTATCGCAATCCTGAACTTTTGAAAGTTTGTTTGAATTCGGTGCTTAAAAATATCACCTTAAAAAAAAATGATTATGAAATAATTGTTTCCGATTCCGCCACCCAAGAAGATACTGCCTTAATGATGAGAGAAGAATATCC
Source organism: uncultured Bdellovibrionales bacterium (assembly GCA_964538685.1). Taxonomy (GTDB): domain Bacteria; phylum Patescibacteriota; class Minisyncoccia; order Moranbacterales; family UBA2206; genus CAZIFD01. Next base: position 144,618 of record CAZIFD010000001.1, on the reverse strand, counting down.
GGAAATAAAATTTTTACCGGAAAAAAGAAATATCGGTTTTAGCGGAACGGTTAATCGCGGTTTGAACGCAGTCCAAGGAGAATTTCTTTTGATTATGAATGGAGACATTGTCGTCAAAAAAAATGCCATTGAAAAAATATTGGATTTCATTGTTGATCACCCGGAAGTGGGCATTGCCGGTCCGCAACTTCTCAATTTCAATGAAACCCTGCAACCGTCAACTTTTCGTTTTTATACCCCACTCACCATTCTTTACCGCCGAACTCTTTTGGGCAAATTCGGTTTCGCAAAAAAACACTTGGACTGGTTTATGATGAAGGAATTTGACCACCAAAGCATTAGAAAAGTTGATTGGATTATGGGTTCGTTTTTTTTGCTTAGAAAAAAAACTGCCGATTTAATCGGTCCGATGGATGAAAACTTTAAAATGTATTTTGAAGATACTGATTGGTGCCGAAGATGCTGGGAACAAGGGCTTCAAGTGGTTTATTATCCTGAAGCTAAAGTTTATCATTACCACGGCAAAGGCTCCGCCGGAAAAAGCGTCCTTCACTCCTTGCTTTTCAACCGACTAACTTGGATTCATATTGCCAGTGCGCTGAAATTCTTTAAAAAATATCACGGAAAAAAATTGGTTCAAAAAAAATAAATTTATGCCTGAAGAAAAAAATAACTATTCAAATCAAACGAATAACCCGCACCTTTTTAAGAAATATTTTCTGACACTTTCAGTTGTCGCTTTGATTTTTTTCGGTTTTTATTTTGGATATTCTAGAGGAAAAACTCAATCGGCCTCAGAAAAAAATTCCGCACTAACCTTGTCGGGACTCACCATAAAAAATTCTTATCCTGAAAATAAGTCGTCTTTGGATTTTTCTTTGTTTTGGAAAGTTTGGAATTTGCTCAAAGAAAAATATTATGAAAAAGACACTCTGGACGCCCAAAAAATGATGTATGGCGCTATCAAAGGAATGCTGGAAGCTACCGGCGACCCCTACAGTAATTTTTTTGATCCCAAGGAAACCGAAAGCTTCGCCGAAGAAATCAGGGGTAGTTTTGAGGGGATTGGCGCCGAACTGGGAATTAAAGATGAATTGTTAACCATTGTAGCTCCACTAGAAAACTCTCCGGCTGAAAAAGCCGGTCTCCGAGCAGGAGATAAAATTATTAAAATAGAAGACCAGTCAGCTTCGGAAATTACAGTTGAAAAAGCTGTAGAATTGATCCGTGGCAAAAAAGGAACCTCGGTTAAATTGACAATTTTTAGGAAAGGAGAAGAAACTACCCGGGAAATCATCATAACCCGAGACACGATTGAAATTAAAAGTGTTAAGTTGGAAATGAAAGAAAACAATATAGCTTATTTGAAAATCAACGAATTCGGCGAAGAAACTACTCGGGAATTCAGAACAGCTGCCAGCCAAATAATTTCTGCAAATTCCCCGGGAATAATCCTTGATTTGAGAAATAATCCCGGCGGATTTGTGGACAAGTGTGTTGATGTGGCAAACTTGTTGATTAGCAAAGGAAAAACCATTGTTATTGAAGAAGACAGTTCCGGAAATAAGATTTCCAACTATACTCAAGGAGGAGATAGTCTCAGTCATTTGCCTTTGGTAGTTCTCATAAATGAAGGCAGTGCCAGCGCTTCGGAAATTTTAGCTGGAGCCCTTCGGGACAATCGCCAAATCCCCCTTATCGGAAAAAAATCTTTCGGCAAAGGGTCTGTCCAAGAATATACGCAACTTCCCGGAAAAACCAGCGTCAAAATAACCGTTGCCAAATGGCTCACTCCCAATGGAGATTCCATAACTGAAAAAGGAATCCTGCCTGACATTGAAATTGATTACTCTTTGGAAGATTTCAACAACCAAAAAGATCCCCAATTTGACAAAGCAATGGAAAAAATTAAGGAAATTATTGGTCAAAATTGATTTTTTGCGCAAAATTATTTTTTTGCTATAATAAACATATGAAAATCGTCTTACTGGAAGATATCAAAAAAATAGGCAAAAAAGGAGAAATTAAAGAAATTTCCGACGGTTATGCCAGGAATTTTTTATTTCCCAAAAAACTAGCCCAACCAGCTACAGAAGATGCTATCAAAGAAGCATTGGAAAATAAAAAAGAAATTGAAAGACAGCAAAAATCGGTTCTAAATAATCTTAGAAACATCGCTTCTCAACTAAAAGGCAAAATTTTCATCCTGAAAGCTAAAGAAAAAAACGGCAAACTGTTCGGTTCTGTTTCAGCCAGAGAAATTAATCAAGCTATCAAAAAATCAGGAATTGAAATAGAAGAAAAATCCATCTTGCTTCAAGAACCCCTAAAAAAAACAGGAACATACGAAGTTAAGATTGAGTTTTCTCAAGGAATAGGCACCACCATAAAAATAGTCATAGAAAAAGATTAATCCGTTTGTAATTTACAAGATTTTCAAAAGTCGCGGGGGAGGCGACTTTTTATCTGGACTTGAAAGATTAAATCGGTAAATTATTTCTTGAATAATTTATCAAGTTAACTTTTTAATTCCCGGCTGTTTTTTGCGAAATATTCGCCACAAACCAGCTGTTTGTTTTTATGAAACAAGATAGAAAATATATTTTTGTGGTCGGAGGAGTGATGAGTGGAGTAGGAAAGGGCATCACCACTTCGTCTATCGGAACGATTCTCAAGGCTCGCGGATACGCCGTTACCGCTCTCAAAATTGATCCATATATCAATGTTGACGCCGGGACAATGAATCCAACCGAACATGGAGAAACTTTCGTTCTTGTTGACGGAGACGAAACCGACCAAGATATGGGAAATTATGAAAGGTTTATGGGAATCACGCTTACTCGCGACAACTATATGACCACCGGCCGAGTCTACGAAACGGTTATTCACAAAGAAAGAAACCTGGAATATGAAGGCAAGTGTGTTGAGGTAGTTCCACACATTCCACTGGAAGTTATTGACCGAATTGAAAGGGCTTCCAAGTTGGCCAAGTCTGATATCACTCTTATTGAAATCGGGGGTACTGTAGGGGAATATCAAAATATTCTTTTTCTGGAAGCAGCCCGAATGATGAAAATCAAGCATCCGGATGATGTCCTTTTTGTAATGGTGAGCTATTTGCCCATTCCATCCAAAGTGGGGGAAATGAAAACCAAGCCGACGCAATCAGCTGTTCGCACTCTGAATGGAGCCGGTATCTTGCCCGATTTCATTGTGGCTCGCTCGGATACTTATTTAGATAAGAAACGAAAAGAAAAAATTGCTATGTTTTGCAATATTCCGGAACGCTTTGTTATTTCCGCCCCCGACACTGACACGATTTATGAAGTTCCGCTCAATTTTGAAAGAGATGATTTAAGTCGCTTGATTTTGAAAAAATTAAACTTACCTTATGGCAAGACCGATCTCAAACAATGGAATGATTTGGTTGATAACATAAAAAACGCCAAACAAAAAATCAAAATCGGCATTGTCGGAAAATATTTCGGAACTGGAGATTTCGTTCTTTCCGACGCCTACATCAGCGTTATTGAAGCTATCAAGCACGCCTCTTATAAACTAAAAATTAAACCGGAAATTGATTGGATCAACAGCGAGCTTTTTGAAAAAGAACCGGAAAAATTAGAAAATCTGAAGCAGTATGACGGAATTGTGATTCCGGGAGGATTCGGTTCCCGAGGAATTGAAGGGAAAATAAAAGCTATTGAATTTGCTCGCCTCAACAAAATTCCTTATTTCGGACTTTGCTATGGAATGCAATTGGCTGTCATTGAATTCGCCCGCAATGTTTTGGGACTCAAAGACGCTCACACTACCGAAGTTGACCGCCGAACAAAAAATCCAGTCATTGACATTATGCCGGAACAAAAGAAAAATCTAGAAGATCATAATTATGGAGCCACTATGCGCCTCGGAGCCTATCCTGCCAAAATAAAAAAAGGCACTCTTGCCGAAAGAGCCTACAAAAAACAATCTATCTCCGAAAGACATCGTCATCGTTGGGAAGTAAATCCGGAATATATTGAAAAATTGGAAAAAGCAGGTTTGATTTTTTCCGGAATTTCGCCCGACCGAAAACTGATGGAAATCGCCGAATTGCCAAAAAATGTTCATCCCTTTTTCCTGGGAACTCAATTTCACCCGGAACTTCAGTCTACTCCGCTGGACGCTCATCCTTTGTTCTTGGAATTTATAAAGATTGCTTCCAAGAAAAAATAGAAAAGGACTATTAGAGAACACTAAAAAACCCGCCAACCGGCGGGTTTTACTTTTTTCAAACTAAAGATATTATTTATTTTTTTCTTCCGGAACCACGGAAACTACTTTTTTGGCAATCATCTTTCCGGTAAACTTTCTCACTTTTTTAGTTATGAATTTCACTACTCCGTTCTTAAGAGCAAAAAGAGTGTCATCTTCTCCTCGTCCGACATTTTCTCCCGGTCGGAATTTGGTTCCTCTTTGACGAATAATAATTTGTCCGGTCTTAATTTTCTGACCGCCAAAGATTTTCACTCCTAATCTTTTAGAAATTGAATCTCTTCCTAGTTGTGTAGATCCACCTGCTTTTCTATGCGCCATATTATTAGCTATTTGGTACCTAGGGTTTAATGTCTAGTATGCCTAAAATTGAATAAATGATTAACGCTGTTTATTATAGCAAGTTATGCTACAATGTCAATAAAAAGAGGTCGCTCTTACGCAAGTTTGTCAGGCTCGCTGGCGACCTCGACCCCCTGAGGGGGTGTGTTGTTGATTTTCTTTTTTTATTTTATCACCTCCTTTTTTCTGTCGGGGTTTGTTGTTCACAATTTCGGATCCTCCTTTTCCGAAATCGGAAATAATTCATTCTCCGACTTGGCACTCTAGCATATTTTAATTAATTTGTCAATAAAAAATGTTAAATTTAGCTAAAATAAAGGATTTTTGGAAAAAATATGAAACTAAAATAATTCTAGTGATAGGTTTTTTGCTGGTGGCCACTATTTCTTTTGAGGGAGGCTATTTGCAAGGAAAAAATCAATCCAAATCTTTCGTTTCACTAGAAAAAGCTTCTCCTTGCGTTCAAAATTGCCCTGAAAACTCAAATAATTCTTCAGTCCCTGAAACATCTGTTTCGGAGTCAAAAACCGTTCCCAAGGAAAATGAAAGCTCTCAAAAAGAATGTGCTTTTGTGGCCAGCAAAAACTCCAAAAAATACCATCTTCCAACTTGTCGCTTTGCCAAAAATATTAAACCGGAAAATAAAATTTGTTTTGAAAGCGAGGAAGAAGCCAAACAAAAAGGCTTTGAACCTTGCGGGACTTGTCTAAAATAAGATATTGGATTAGGATGAATCAAGGATAAAAATCTCGCAAGCGAAATAAATTTGTTTTTTCTAATTTTTATGTTCTTTCAGCCAAATTGATTGGCTTTTATTTTGGTCAAATTTTAATTTTAATTTTCAAAAAAAATGAAACAGAAGTTAGCCATTATTTCCTTGGGCGGATCGCTTATTGTTCCGGAAGAAATTGACTGGCAATTCGTCAAAAAGTTTAAAAAAACCATTGAGAATCAAATCAAAAACGGCTACAAATTTGTTATCATTGCCGGTGGGGGAAAGCTAGCCAGAAAATACCAAGAAGCAGCCTCCAAAATAACCAAACTCACCAATGATGACCGCGACTGGCTGGGAATCCACGCCACCCGAATGAACGCTCATTTCATCCGAACCATCTTTCGTCAAAATTGCCATCCAGTCATAAACAAAAATCCCAACGACTTGGAAGATTTCTATAACTTCAAAGAAGATATTATGGTAGCGTCCGGCTGGAGACCGGGGTTTTCCACTGATTATGACGCAGTGCTTTTGGCCAAGTATTTGGGAGCAAAAAAAGTTTTAAACCTTTCCAATATTGACTTCGTTTGCGACAAGGATCCGCGTAAATTTCCGGATGCCAAAAAATTGGAAAACATCGCCTGGAAAGATTTCCGAAAAATGGTCGGCAGTACTTGGGACCCGGGAATGAATGCTCCTTTTGATCCGATTGCTTCTAAATTGGCCGAAGAAATAGGCTTGGAAGTGGCAATTATGAACGGAAAAAATCTCAAGAATATAGAAAACTATTTGGACGACAAGAAATTCAAGGGAACTGTCATAAAATAAAAAACTACTTTTTCTTCACCAAAAGGCTTTTGGTTTCCTTGTCCACCACTTTGGATTTTTCCACTTCTTTTTTAGCTTCCGCAGGCAAAACTCCAAGAATGTTCCGAAGAGCAATACCATCTACCTTGAGAACCGCTTCCCATTTGTCCAGCGGTTCCAAAATTTCTCGCAATCTTTTTTCGTCGTATTTGTAAGTTTTTCTAAGTGATTGTCCGATCACTCCGTTTTCTCCAAAAACCCTGTCCACTCCTTCTTGCGACATATATTCCAAAATCTTTTCTTGCAATTCCGCCAGACGGTCTTTGGTAATGGAAACAGCCGATTTGAGTTCAATGTACTCAGAAATAGCTTCATTAACTTCATCAGTGTCAATTTTCCGAAGCTCCTTGAACTTGTGCTTCCACATTGGACAAATATTTTGATACCCGCACCAATCGCAAAGAGGGGAAATGTTGGGTTCAAATTTTCCTTCTTCAATAATTTTGATAGTGTCCAAAAACAAATTTTCACTTTCCTTGAGTTGTTCTAAGCTTCTGCCAGCCGTAAGTTTCACACCATGCTTCAGAAAATACAAACTTACTTTCAAATTTTTGAGGTTGTCAATTTCTTTGGGATAGTGAGTCAAAAAAGCCTTAAGATAAACCGAGAGTTGCAAATCGTTGTCCACTTTTTCTTGAGTGGGCATTTTTTTGGTGGTTTTGTAATCAATGATTTCATAACCATCTTCGGTCTTGTCAATTCGGTCAATGATACCGGAAACAATATGTTTGTTTCCCTCTTTGCCAATTTCAATCTGAAACCGTGATTCCAAGGCCACGATGTTGGCATCCGCCGGATTATTTTTTCGGTAATAATCTTGAATAATTTTTACTCCTTGCGAAAAAGCGGCTCGCTCTTCTTGTTCGCCGTCAAAAACCATTGGATTCCAAGCATTGGCAAAATGTTCCATTGCTTGTTCCAAGGTGGGGGAAAGAATACCAGGGGTATGAACAAATTTCAAGGTGTCATGAAGCACGGTCCCAAAAACCGCCTCTTTAGATTTGGGGGTCTTAATCTTATCAATCGCCTGAAACTTGTATTTGAGCGGACAATTAAGATAAGTGTCCAACGCTGAATAGGATATTTGCATAAAACTTTATATTTATTTTATCTGCTTATGTTAGAATATATGGCAATAAATTCCCAATGATGATAGTATATCACAAAAGGGATAATTAATTAAATAAATTGCAAGTATTTAAAAAATAAGTTAAAAAACTATGAAACCGACAGACATAGCCCTGTTTTGCTAGATCCGAAATTCAACGACATTGTTTTTATGGAAAAAATATATAATTATAGTATGAATAAAAAACAATATAAAGTAATCTTTTTTGATTGGAATAAGACTCTTTCCAACTCTTTGTTCTGGAATCAATTAGCTGATGAAAAACATAAGCGCCATAGTTGGCACGAAAATATCATTAAGTTTATCTTTATAGAAAACAAGCACTTAATTAATGATTGGATGATGGCAAAAATTGATGAAGCGTACATTGCCAATCTTATTTCTAATAAGTTTGGATATTCAAAAGATATAGTTCTTAGTGATCTTGCAGAAAGTTGTCAAAATATGCAATTGGTTAACGACGAAGTGTTAATGTTGATTAGTAATCTTAGAAATAAAGGAACTAAATGTGTTATTTCCACAGACAACACGGACACCTTTATGAAGTATACGAAGCCAGCTATGAAGTTGGATAATTATTTTGATGACTTTATAGTGTCTTTTGATATCAAAAAGTTAAAATTTGATATAGAGGATAATAGGATTCCATTTTTTGATGATTATTTAAAAAATAATCAATTATCTTATAATGATGTTTTATTAATAGATGATTGCATTGATAAAAGTGGGACATATTCTAAATTAGGATTTGATATTTTGCAAATCTTTAGTCCAAATGACTTTTTAGAAAAATTAAGAGAATTGGCGGAGTAGGGATAAAGGATACAGCTTATTCTATGTTTGACTCAGTTGCTAAAATTTAGATGCTATGATATTTTAGAATCGTAATAATTTAGAAATTGAGTATCAAAAATGAACAAGCTAAAAAAACAATTTGTTTTAACATTTGTCGTGCTGGGAGTAATGGTTCTGTCTGGCTGTGGGCAAAAAAATAAAATTGAAAATAATGTAAAATCGGAAGAAAATTCTGGACATAAAAATGAAGCTATAAAAAGCGGAGAACAGGAAGAGCCCACTGAGGCCAAGACGAACTTAAAAGTATATGAAAATTCAGAATTCGGATTAAAATTTCAATATCCGGAAGAGTTAAGTTTGGAAGTTGATCCTGCGACGACCAATGACTTTTTGTCAGTTGGTCTTTCTGATGGAAATAATTATGTTTTTCAGGTTAGCACTCAGCGTAAGGACGCTGGTGATAATGATTTTTATAAAATACCCTCAAATATGAATGTTAAAGAATGGGTAATTGGAAAACAGGGACATAAACCCGAAGATTTTGGAGCAGAGGGTCATTCCAATAAAATTATGACTAATGCAAAGATTGCCGGACAAGAGGCTTTACACTTGGAATCCCGAACAATGCAAGGAGGAAGCTATGATGATTTCTATTTTGCGAGGAACGGACAGTTGTATTTTTTGCAGATAACTAATGATCCAAATTTTTCTGAATCGTTATCTCTTGAAGATAATGAAAAGTGGTATACAAAGGTTTTGAACGGTTTTGAGTTTATAAATTAGTCTTGTATGTATTTATTTGACAAATATAAATAAAAAAACAGAAAGTTGACTTATTCCTGTTTTTTATTTATACTTAAAGCATACTAAATTAGTGGGATATTAACCCTATGACTAGATTCCCGTTTTCAAGGGAATAAAACAAGAAATGAAATTTTCCTCCAAAACCGAATACGGACTTCAGGCAATGGTAAATTTGGCCAAATCAAAAAAAACAGCCAAGCCGGCCAAAACAATTGCCAAAGAAGAAAAAATTTCTTCCAAATATCTGGAAAGACTTTTGAATATTCTCAGAAAAAATGATTTAGTCCAAAGCACCAAAGGACCAAGCGGGGGATATACCCTTTCCCGATCAGCTCAAAAAATCAGCCTCCGCCAAATTATTGTCGCTCTGGACGGACCAATTAGTCCGATGAAGTGCATTGGAAGTGTTTGCCATAAAGAAGAAAATTGTCCACTCAAAAAAGTTTGGACAGTAGTCGGAAAAAATATTGAAGAAACTTTGGAAAAAATAAAATTAAAAGATTTAATTTAACTGACTGGATTTCCGCCTAGGCGGAAACGAAAAATATTTATGAAAAAAATATATTTGGATTATGCCGCCACCACACCCCTAGACAGGGAAGTGGAAAAAGCAATGCGACCCTATTACTTTGAAAAATTTGGTAATCCGATGAGCCTTCATTCTTTCGGGAGAGAATCCCTGAAAGCTGTTGAAAAGGCTCGGGGTCTGGTGGCTGATTTTTTGCATTGCAATCCACAAGAAATTATCTTTACCAGTGGCGCCACTGAATCCAACAACTTAGCCATCAGGGGCATAATAAAAAAATATGGAAAGAACGGCTCAAAAAAACCTCATCTCATCATCAGTTCTTTTGAGCATCATTGTGTTTTGAACACTTGCCAAGAATTGGAAAAAAGAGGGTTGATTGAAGTGAGTTTCGTCAAACCGGAAAAAAACGGCATAATTGATCCTCAAAGAATAGCTAAAGCCGTCAAAAAAAATACCATCTTAGTTTCGGTGATGTATGTTAACAATGAAATTGGCACCGTTCAACCCATTCAAGAAATAGGGGAGATATTAAAAAAAGAAAATCGGAAAAAAAGTCAGCCGATACTTTTCCACACTGACGCCACTCAGGCTGTCAACTATTTTGATTGCGATGTTCAAAAGTTAGGCGTTGATTTACTTTCTATTTCCGCCCACAAAATTTATGGACCCAAAGGAACAGGAGTTTTGTTTTTGAAAAAAGAAACTCCAATTGACCAAGTTCAAACCGGAGGAGAACAAGAATCCGGAAAAAGAGCCGGGACTCACAATGTACCGGGAATTGTCGGACTCGGAAAAGCGATTTCAATGATCAAGAAAAATCAAACGGCGAACAACCGAAAAATCTCAGAAACAAGGGATTATCTAATCAAAAAAGTTTTGAAAGAAATTCCCGATTCAAATCTAAATGGTGATGCCAAAAAACGCTCTCCCAATAATGCAAATTTCAGATTCAGGAATGTGGAAGGAGAATCGCTGATTTTAATGTTGGATGCATATGGCATCGCCGCTTCTACCGGCTCAGCCTGTTCTTCCGGATCGCTTGAACCCTCTCATGTCCTCCTGTCTATTGGTCTCAAGCCTGAAGAAACCCACGGATCATTGCGATTGACATTGGGAAAAAATACCACCAAAAAAGAAATTGATTATGTGGTCCAAACACTCAAAAAAGTAATTTCCGATTTGAGAAAAATTTCCGGCAATGTAATAAAAGATTATTATGAAAATAAAAAATAATTGATAAAAAATATTTCTATGAATTATTCCAAAAAACTTATTGACCATTTCACTCGTCCCAGAAATCAAGGGAAGATCAAGAATGCTTCCGGAATGGGGATTGTCGGTAATCCGGTTTGCGGTGATTTAATGAAAATTTATATCAAGGTTAAAAATGATAGCATAGAAGATATTAAATTTGAAACCCTCGGTTGTGCCAGCGCCATTGCCACTTCTTCAATGATTACTGAATTGGCCAAAGGGAAGAAACTGGAAGAAGCGAAAAAAATCAGTCGCAATGATGTAGCCGAAGCCTTGGAAGGTTTGCCTCCAATCAAAATGCATTGTTCTAATTTGGCCGCCGACGGATTGCGAGCCGCCATTAAAGATTTTGAACATAAAAAATAAAGCTATCAAAAAACTATGGAAATTAAAGAAGCCAACAAATTGATTTATCCAGTGGAAAATTTTAAAGATGACATTGACGATCAGTTTCGCGACCAAGGTTTTTTTCAAGGAAAAGATTGGGGAATTCATTTGGGAGTTGATTTTCATTTGCCTCACGAAACCAAAGTTTTTTCCATTGGCAAAGGAGTTGTTGTTTATTCCAAATTGCATCCGGCCAAAATTTCCGAAGACGGAAAAATTTTGAAATCCAATTGGGGTGGCGTGGTTATTGTTGCCCATAAAAATCCGAAAAATAAAAATATTTTTTATTCAATTTATGGTCATCTGGGAAAACGCTTTGTCAAAAAAGGGGACGCCGTTGAAATGGGAGAAATGCTTGGAGAAATCGGAAAATCAATGAGCGAGATGAATGGAGGCTGGGAAGAAGAACATCTGCATTTTGCCATTTATCACGGACCGTTTCACGGAAGAGTTTTGCCGGGATACTTGGATGAAAAGAAAGAGAACACCAAGATGGAATATTGGTCCGAACCAATAAAATTTATTTCTGAATATAACAAACACTAAACCGACTCAAAAAAATAAACGGCGGGGAAGCAGAGCCTCAGAACTATCCCAAGCGTCGCACAAGGTATCTTTTGCGACATTACTGTTTTCTTGTTTTGGTTTCTTGGTTGATATTAGCTTTTGCAAAAGACACATACATCTATCTATATAAAAAAATAAAAACGACTCTCACTTCAATTTTGAGGGTCGTTTTTATTTCTGAATCTCACAGAAATCAAGCTTATATTTTTTTGAAAAATAATTAGCTTGAAAAATTATTTTTTATTTTTTAATTTAAAAAACAATCTTATCTTATAAACAATTCTTATTTTTTATTATTCCCCCAAGTTTAATAAATTATTTTTTAAACTATTTTATTTTCTCTCAATATTATTCACCATAAAAATGACTTTTTTTATTTTGAAATAAATTAATTTATTGCTTTCTATTTTTCACACCTTCTCTCTCCCCTCCCAATCTCAAAAAACAAAAAAGGCGAGTAATAAAAATCCGCCTTCAGGGAAAACGCTTTATTTTTTATTTTAAATATCTATTCGGATTAACCGAAGCACCATTGGGAATCATCAATCCGTCAACATATTTGGATTCAGTTGTTCCAAAACTTTTCTTATCAAAAACAGTAAAATGCAAATGAACTCCAGTTGAATATCCAGTAGTTCCCATTACCCCAATTTTATCTCCGGTTTTCACCTTGTCGCCCTTGGAAACATTTTTTTTACTGAGATGACCATAAAGAGTTACCAGCCCATCACCATGATCAATTGCCAACCATTGCCCATAAGCATAGCGTCCATTGTTTCCCGAACCGATAATCTTTCCGCTTCGCACTGCATAAATTGTTGTTCCGCTATTTTTCCCAAAATCAATTCCATTATGAAATCCGCCTTTTCCACCATCACAGGACGGGTAGGATTTTCTGGCAAAAGCCGTCTTGAGACAGCCATAACCCTGAGTAACCGATGGACTGCCTACTGGATAGTCAAAATATCCCCCTTTAGCCGCCGGAATATTACCATAGTCAACTGATTTTCCGGATTCCAAATCATAAATTTCATTTTCAACCGTTGCTAAAAGTTTCTCGTATTTTTCCTTTTCTGCTTGAGTTTGCCCCAAAAGAACTTGTTTCTTGTTTTCAACGCTCTGCAAATTTAAATTTTTTTGTTCTAATTTTTCTTTAGCACTTTCCTGTTCGCTTTTTTTGTCACCTAAATCGTTTTTATTTTTTTCCAATTCACTCTTAGCTTCCTCCACTTCATTCATCAATTCAATAATCTTATCTCCTGATTGATTAATTTGATCAGATTGATTAAAAAGACCATCAATATTATTATCCAAAAACGCTAATTCAAAAATTCCCGACTGCTTGTTTTGATAATCCGATTGCAACAATCCTTTGAGCATTTCTTTTTTGTTTTTTATTTCTTTTTCTCTGTCTTTAATATCTCTTTCCAAGCTCTTTATTTTTTCCGAAAGACTTTCAACTTCTTTTTTTGTACTGGATATTTCTGCTTGAGTTTGCCCTTGTTGAACATTTAATGCCTCTATTTCTCCTGTAATGGTTTTTTCTTGCTTCTCTTTAAGTTTGATCATTTTTTCATAAGCCTCAGCTTTTTCCGCTTCCGCTTCACATTGTTTCTTTTGAGTGCTGTCAGTTATTCCGTCGCATTTGGCATAATAATCAACTCCAAAAACTTTTTCCGAACCAAGGACAAAAATAATCAGCAATAATATAGTTGCCGTTAAAAAAAATTTATTATTAAATTTTATTTTTTTTGTTTTTGCTTGCATAAAATCTTTTTGACTAAATCAATGCCAAGGCCGTCTCAATTCTTGCCAAACTTTCTTCTTTGCCCAAAACCCAAGCCACTTCAAAAGGCGACGGAGATTTTTTCTCGGCCGTAAGCGCCACCCGAAGAGGCCACAACAAATCACCCCGCTTGTCACCCGCCACTTCCAAAAGCAATTTTTCCAAGTTTTCCCGTGTCCAATCTTCTTCGGAAATTTTTTCCAAAACGGTTTTTGATTTTTGCAAAGAATCTTTGAGCTCTTCATCCGTCATTTCTTTCCACTGAAGCATTTCTTTTTTAGGACTAATGTCTTCAAAGAAAAACCTATTACTCTCCCCCGCCTCAGTTAATTTCAAAAGGCGATCCTGTTCAATTTCCAAAACTTTTTTAAGATAAGTTTCTGATTTTCTTGCTTCCGAAGCCTCTTCAAAAAAATCTTTCTTTTCTAAAAATGGCAACGCTTTTTCATAAAGTTCATCCAAGGAAAGTTTCTTTATATATTGCCCATTGAGCCAATCCAGTTTTTGAAGATCAAAAACCGCTCCCGCTTTGTGCACTTTTTCCAACTCAAATTTTTGGATGAGTTCTTCAAAAGAAAAAATTTCCTGCGTCTCCCCTTTTCCCGGATTCCAGCCTAAAAAAGCCACGAAATTGATGATAGCTTCTTTTAAATAACCTTTTTTTACATAATCTTCCACCGCCACATCGCCTTGTCTTTTGGAAAGTTTGGATTTGTCAGGATTGAGAAGCAAGGGCAAATGAGCATAGCGTGGCGCTTTCCAACCGAAAAATTCAAACAACAACAAATGTTTTGGCAAGCTCGGCAACCATTCTTCACCCCGAACAATATGAGTGAAATTCATCAAGTGATCATCCACCACATGGGCCAAATGATAAGTTGGAAAGCCGTCGGACTTGAGAAGCACTTGATCGTCCAAAAGATCGGTTTGAAACTTGACTTTGCCTCGGATAATATCATCAGTTTCAATTATTTTTCCTCTGGGAACTTTCATTCGGATAGTGTAAGCACAATTTTCTTTGAGTTTTTGATTAACCTCTTCCGGTTTCAAATTGTGAAGGCAATAGCGATCATACATCGGAGGTTTTTTTTCAGTCGCCTGTTGTTTCCTCACTTCCTCCAACCTTTCCGGTTCGCAAAAACAATAATAGGCATGTCCTTTTTCTACCAATTCCATTGCGTATTTTTGATAAATTTCCAAGCGTTCTGATTGAAAATAGGGTCCATACTCCCCAATTTCAAAAACTTTTGGATAGTTTTTTGATTCGGCGGATCCTGATTTTTTTTCCAAAACAGGACCTTCGGAATATTCCAGTCCCGCCCATTCCAAAGACTCAATCAATTTTTCCACTGATCCGGGAACATATCTTTTCCGGTCAGTGTCTTCAATCCGAAGCCCGAAATCACCGCCGTTTTTTTTGGCAAAAAGATAAGCATAAAGCGCTGTTCTTAGGCTTCCAATATGCAAATAGCCGGTCGGGGAAGGCGCAAATCTGGTTCTGATTTTTTGATTATTGTTCATAAGTTAATTCAAAAATTTCTTGGGCCAAATTTTCCGCGTCCGAAGCCAGTTCACACAATTCAGAAATATTTTCCATATCTCCGTCGCATTCACCTTTATTTTTAATTATCAATTTGACTTTATTTATTAAATCGTTTATTTCTCCTTGTATTTCCTTTTTAATATTTTCATCAAGAAAGGTTTCAGTTAGCTTATTTTCAGCCCAAGAAACTATTCCTTGGATATAATTAGCATTGCATTTTTCGCTATCTTCTTTTTCCATCCCTAATTTTTTTCTACACTCAACCCAAGCATCTTTTATTTGCTCATTGCTCAAATCCATTGCTTGTGCTTGCATTTCATTCATCATAATGACTTTGAAATAATTTCTCCTAAATTATTTTAATTTAAAAAATTAATTTTATAGGGAAAACCACAACCGCTCTCCAAATTCTCTTCCAGCGATAGCCCGGCTCTTGAATAAATCTCCACAGCCATTCTAATCCTATTTTTCGCCAAAAATTTGGCGCTCTTTGGATTCTTCCTGACAAAAAATCCAGCGCTCCACCGACGCCAATCGCTAAACGCATTGTATCATTTTTTTGTTTTTGAATAAAGGCTTCTTGTTCAGGCGAACCAAAGTTGCAAATCATAATTTGATATTTAGCATACAATTCTAAATGTTTGTCATTAATGTCAATATTTTTGCCTTCCAATTTTAATTTCGGATAGTTTTCCAAAATTGCTCTTTCAATCTCTGAAAAACTGGACAGTCCATCTTTTCGGCAAGCCAAAAAAACAACCAACCCTCTATTTTCAGCTATTCTTAGAATTTCCGGCAAAAGATCCGCTCCCGGAAAACGGCTTTTGAGTTTTTTCCCTCTTAACCAAAAAGCCAGATTGAGACCATATCCGTCCGCTACATTCAAATCACATTCATTTAAAATTTTTTTAAATTGCTCGTTTTTTTGAGCCTCAAGAACAAATTCCGGATTAATCGTAGCAATTTGATGAAATTTCGGCTCATCTAAAAAACTCTCTATTTTTGAAAGAATTTCTTCTCGCTCCAAATTGTCTATTTTTATTCCTAAAATTTCCATATTTTTGTCATTATTAAGATAGTGTCATTGTCATTCCCGCTTTCGTGGGAATGACACAAAAAAGAAGGTCCGTATTGAGTTTATTGTCTTTAAATTTTACAATTTTTCCTTTGGTTTAGCAATTTTCCATTTAGACTAAAGATGCTATGCTTGAGATATGAAGAAAAAAGCCCCAAAATACATTCTGGACATTGTTCCGCTCACTCGGATTCCCCTTTCCCGAAATCAGTCTTTTTCCTATTTGCACGAAAAAAAACTGCCTGCTGGAACGCTGGTTTCTATTCCGCTCTTCAAAAGAAAAGTGGAAGGAATTGTTCTTAAATCCAGAAATGATTTTCATCGCTTGGGAAATTTTGAATTAAAAAAAGTTTCTGAAGTTTTAGAAGAAAAATTTCTTACTCCAAAACAACTGGAACTGGCTCACTTTGTTTCTGATTATTATTTCTCTTCCTTGGGAATTGTGCTTAAATTTTTTGTTCAAAAAAGAGTAAAACCAAGAAAAGCCAATCCGGACTTGGAACTGACAGAAAAATTTACTCCCACAGAACTGACTCAAGAACAAAAATCAGCCGTCAAAAAAATAAGCGAAGATAAAAAAAAATCAAAATTCTTACTCTTTGGACCAAGCGGTTCAGGAAAAACCGAAGTTTATATTCATTCCATTTTGAAAATCAGGGGAAAAAATCCCCGCTCTCAAGCCTTGATTCTTCTTCCTGAACTCATTCTTACCCCGCAAGCAATTGAAAGATATGGCCGATATTTTCCCCCGGAAGAAATTGTCGTCCTCACCAGCCAAATTTCCAAAGGTCAACTTTATGAGTCTTGGCAAAAAATAAAATCCGGTCAAGCCAAAATTATTATCGGCACCAGAATGGCCCTGTTCGCTCCGTTCAAAAATTTAGAACTCATTGTTATTGACGAAGAACAAGATATGTCTTTCAAACAATGGGATATGAATCCGAGATATGATGCCAGAACAATCGGACAACAACTTTCCGAAATTTGCGCTTGTTCACTTGTGCTTGGATCATCCACTCCCCGAGTGGAAACTTTTTGGAAAGCCCAAAAGAAAAAACTAAAATTTATTATTCTCCCTCCTCTTCAAGTTCCGGGCCTGAAAAACGGAAAACTGTCCTTAGAGTTGGTGGATATGAGAAAAGAAAAATGGAAAAGTTTTTCCGGAAAAATTGCCAACACTTCCCCGCTTTCCCGCAAACTCCAAAGTGAAATCGCTTATGCTCTCAAAAATCGCCAAAAGATTATTTTGTTCGTCAATCGCCAAGGAATGAGTTCCTTTTCAGTTTGCGAGAACTGCAAAGAAGTGCTTCGTTGTCCTCATTGCGACCGAGCGCTGGTTTATGAAAAACAGGGATTTTACAAATGTCTTCACTGTCATTTTGAAACTGACGCTTTGCCTCAATGCCAAAAATGCCAAGGAATTTCCTTTAAAAATATCGGTTTGGGCACGCAAAAAGTTGAACAAGAAATCAAAGACCTTTTTCCAAACGCCAAAACGCTCCGCGCTGACAACCAAACTACTCAAAAAAAGAACTCTCAAGAAAAAATCTACCAGGAATTCAAATATGGTGAATCGGATATTCTAATTGGAACCCAAATGATTACCAAGGGCTGGGATTTGCATCAAGTGGCTCTAATTGGTATTATAGATGCAGATAATTTGCTTTCTATTCCAGATCTTTACACTAACGAAAAGGCTTTTCAAAACATTCTTCAGGTTGCCGGCCGTTCCGGACGAATCGGCGCTCGTTTTCCAGGACTTGTTCTTGTTCAAACCTATCATCCGGAAAATCAAATTTTACGATGGATTACGGAAAAAAATTACTCCGCTTTTTTTGAAAACGAAATCAAAGAAAGAGAACCGCTTCGGCTTCCGCCTTTTGGAAGAATAATCAAACTTATTTTTCAGGATTATTCGCTGAAAAAAGTAGAAACGGAAACAAAAATTATTTTTGAAAAATTAAACGACTCTATTTCCCGAAAAGATATTTCCGTGACTCCTCCCCATTTGCCACTCATTGCCAAAATCAGGAGTAGAAATAGATTGCAAATTATAATCAAATTTTCATCAAATCTTCCTGATGAAATTGAAAAAATTATTCGCCAACTTCCTTCCGGCTGGATAATTGACATTGATCCAATTACTTTAATTTAAAAAATATTATGCTTATTCTCTATCCTGATCCCATACTCAACAAAAAAACCACTCTCATAAAAGACCCAACAAGTCCGGAAATTCAAGAATTGATTTTTGAAATGCTTGAAACAATGGAAAAAAATAACGGCCTTGGCATCGCTGCTCCTCAGGTGGGAAAATCGGTTCGTCTTTGCATTGTCAAACTTGACGGACAAACCCACATTCTTATCAATCCCATCCTCAAAAGCAAATCTTGGAAAAAAGAAATTGAAGAGGAAGGCTGTTTGTCTTTTCCGGAAATTTTTGTTCCCGTCAAAAGACACTACCGAGTCAAAGTGGAAGCTCTTGACAGAAAAGGCAATAAAAAAATTATTCAGGCTGAAGGTCTTTTAGCCAGAGCTTTTCAACACGAAATAGACCACTTGGACGGCATCACTATTGAAGACAGGAAAAATTAAGAAAAGATAAAAAATGGAAACCCAACCGCTTCAATTTAGAACAATTTTTATGGGAACTTCCGAATTTTCTTCGGTAATCCTTGAGAGATTGATTAAGGAAAAATATAATCTTATCAGCGTTTTTACTCAGCCGGATAAAAAATCCGGAAGAAAAATGGAGCTTGCCAAAAGCAATGTCAAACAGGTGGCCGAAAAAAACAATTTGACCGTTTTTCAACCGGAAAAACTTTCCGAAGAAATTGCGGAAGAAATCAAACGCCAATCCCCCGATCTGATTATCATTGTAGCCTACGGAAAAATAATTCCCAAAAAAATTTTGGAAATTCCAACTTTCGGCATAATCAATGTTCACCCGTCTCTTCTTCCTTGTTTTCGCGGTCCCTCACCCATCCAAAATGCCTTGCTTTCAGGGAAAAAAGAAACCGGAACTACTATTATGCTTATGAATGAAAAAATTGACAGTGGTGATATTCTCTCCCAAGAAAAAATCACTATTGAAAAAGATGAATCCCAAGAAGAATTATCAAAAAAACTGTCCCTTATTTCTTCTGATTTACTCATAAAGACCATCCCTCTTTGGATTGAAAAAAAAATAATTCCTCAGAAACAAGATGAAAAAAATGCCACTTTTTGCCAATTAATTGAAAAATCGGACGGCAAAATTATTTGGAGCCAAAAAGCCGAAGAAATATACAATCAATATCGTGCACTCAGTCCTTGGCCAGGAATTTTCTCTTATTGGGAAAAAGACGGCGCAATCAGAAGACTGAAAATTCTTTCCTTGAGATTAGAGGAAAACGAAACGCAAAACAAAAAACATATCGGGGAAGTGTTTATGAATAATACTGATGTTTTAGTTAAAACCGGAAAAGGATTCATTATTCTTGAAGAAGTCCAGTTGGAAGGAAAAAACAAGACTAAAATTAAAGAATTTCTTAACGGCTACCCGGATTTTTTAGGTTCAATATTAAAATAAACAAATGCCAACAAAAACAAAAAACACCCAACTCGTCGCTTTTACTATCGGCGCTTTGCTAATTCTTTTAATTTCCTTTTTAACTTTTCTCAAACCGGCCCTTCAAAAATCTTCCCAAAAAGAAAATTCCGCTAAGGAAAAAACTGATACCACCGAAAAAGAGGCACCTAAAATAACAGCAGAAAATCTTTTTAAAAAAATAACTTCCCGAGAAACCGTCAGTTTAATAGACATCCGAGAAACAACCGAATTTGAAAAAGAACATCTGGCCAATTCAGAAAATCTTTTAACTAACGCTCAACTGTCAGCTCTGGAAAAAAATAATTTTTATGTTCTTTTGGATGACGGATCAAGTGGGCAAGCCAGAAACCTCGCCGCCCAATTAATTGAAAACGGCTATAAAAATATTTTTTATCTTGATGGCGGATTTGCCAAATGGAAAAAATCAAATTATCCGACTGTTTCCGTTGGAGATCCTAATTCCGTCATTGATCAATCCAAAGTCAGTTATCTTGAAACCGAGGAACTAAAATCAAAAATTGAAACCAATCCGGATTTGTATTTGGTAGATCTGAGAAGTTCGGAAGAATTTTCCAAAGAACATCTAGAAAAAGCTATCAATATCCCTTTTCAGGAGCTAGAAACCAGAAAAAAAGACCTTCCTCGGTCAAAAGAAATTGTTCTTTATGACAACAATAATGGATTACATTCCTTTCAAGGAGCGGTCAAACTTTTTGACCTCAATATTTTTAATGTTTTTGCCAGCACTGAGGGATTTTCCGCTCTCAAAGAAAAAGGACTTTCGGTTTCCGCCCAATAAAAATCAGCAAGCTTTTTTATTTTTTTTAGCAAAAGAATAAACAAACAAAGCCTGAGAAGCAAATACTTTTAGAATTTCTATATTCTTGGGTTTCTTTTCTTCTTCTTCCGAATATTCTTCTATTTTTATGTAGCTTCGTATGCCGTTTATTTCATTAGGGGAAGAAACGATAATATATTTTTTACTTTTTTTGATATTTATAATTCCACCAATTTCCAAAAGATCATCTTTTTTAATTTTACTTTCTTGTTTGTCAGTATTAAAATTTTCTTTTATATCCGCTTTCTTTTTGTCAAAAATAACCAAAGAAGCATTTTCTCCCTTGAGAAGCAATTTGGAAGCATTGGCGATTGTTGAATAGGCTTCCATTTCTTTTTTGCGACAAAAATCCATTTCCTCCGAAAGTCCCAAAACGATTCCCAAGACCATATCAATTTTTCTGTTTACTTCCCCGATATAACTGTAGGATTCCATTAGATCTTTTCCGGTTTCATTTAATTGTTTTTGATTTTTTTCTTTTTCCCGCTTTTCAGTCATCAACTGTTTTTCTTTAAAAAGAAATATCAAAAATCCCAAAGAACCTAAAAGAAAAATTACCAGCTCTTCAGCTCTTTCTTCAGCTAAAAAACCGGCATCATCTCTTATGATATCCGGAGCCAAAACACCCACAACAAATAGTATAAAAAATATCCAATACATCAAATTTTATTTTTTAAATTAATTTTTCTAAAATTTTTTCCGCTTCCTTTATTGAATTCCAATCATGAATGGAAACTAGAAAAGTTTCCGGATTTATCTTTTTCCACTCTTCCAATTTTTCTTTTTTCATTTCTTCACTCACCAAATCATGCTTGGTGAGAAAAATTATCTCTTCTTTTTTGAGAAGCGCTTGATCATAATCGCCCAATTCTTTTCTGATTGTTTCGTAATCTTTTTGCAAATCTTCCGATTCCAAAGAAAGGCAATGCACTAAAACCTTAGTCCTTTGAATATGACGCAAAAATTTAATTCCCAATCCTCTACCAGCTGAAGCGCCTTCAATTAAGCCGGGAATATCCGCTAAAATCAGTCCGCCTTGCGTCACTCCCAAATTAGGCTCAAGAGTAGTAAAATGATAAGCTCCTGTTTTGGCGTTAGCTTTGGTAAGTTCGTTTAATAAACTGGATTTTCCGGCGCTTGGAAGACCAATCAAGCCCGCATCAGCAATCAGTCGTAATTCAATGGAAAAATAAAAATCTTCTCCCGCCTTGCCTTCTTCAAATTCTTCCGGACTGGTATTGGTTGACGATCGGAAAAGAAAATTACCTCTGCCTCCGATTCCTCCCTTAGCCACCAAGATTTTTTGACCGACTTCGGTTATGTCAAATTGCTCTTCCGTAGCTTCATTTCTAACCAATGATCCGACCGGCACAGCCAAAACCAAATCTTCTCCATTCTTTCCGTCCAACTTGTTGGCACCACCTCTTTTTCCATCTTCAGCCCAATGTTCTTTTTTGCTGGTATATCTTCGCAAAACCAAAAGATCGGATACGCCTTCAAAATAGACATTCCCGCCATTTCCGCCCCGACCACCGGTCGGTCCCAAGGCCATTTTAATTTTATCAAAAGCTACCGCGCCATCTCCTCCTTTGCCGGCGATAGTTCTAATTTTTACTTCATCAGTAAGCATATTTCATAAATAACAATTAAGGGTTTAAATTATATATTAAAAACAACAAAAAAGCAACCCCTAGAGATGCCATCCAGTTATTGTTTAGAATCGGACTTACGATTGTTTTTATTTTTTTAGCTCCTCCAACTGCTGACTCAAACTTTTAGCGGTCATCAGGTTTCGTATCAAACCAAAAAAATTCATCCGGGAATTATTTTCGTAATCTTTCTCTTTGACACCCTCATTCACTTGTCTTCTTTCCCTATATTGCTTTTCTACTTCTTCAAGTTCAAACAATTCAAGCTTGCCATCCAGAAACTTTTTAAAAATCATCCAGTCGGCCAATTCATCAGGATTAATTGATTTAAAATGAAAATCTGCGCCCTCTTTCTTCATAAATTCAAATGTATTCTTAACATCTGTCAATTGCTCCGGTGTCAATACTTCAAAAAAATTTTCTCCTCCTTCTTTCATCTGTTTTTTTAATAATAAACTGTGCGAAGCTGAAGCTAGGGATTTGGCAAAATGCTAAATCCCTAGCTCCTTTTGAACAACAAAAAATCACTATTCCTTTCTCAGTTTAGCTGAAACAAAAACAAGATAAACGGAAGAAAGCCCCACCAACACATACACTGTTCTGGACAAAAAGGACATTTCACCCAAAACCGCCTTGACTAAATCAAAATTAAAAAGTCCAACCAATCCCCAATTCAAACCACCCACAATTACCAAAATAATAGCAATCCAGTCTAAGGTTTTTAATTTGTTCATAATTCCCCACCTCCTTTCTTATTTTTTCCGGATACTTCAAAATAAGATTTTCAGAAACTTGTGCACGATTCTATTATATCACAAAAAAAACGCCCCATGGGGCGTTTCCTTAAGCTACCTTGATAATTTCCACTTCACTCACGATTTGTCGATGTCCGAATTTTACTTTATATCTTTTTTTGGCTTTGTGTTTAATTCCGGTCACTTTTTTATCTTGAAAGGTTTTGATAATTTTTCCTTCCACCTTAGCACCGGAAACAACGGGAGCGCCAACCTTAACCTCTTTTTCGTCTCCCAAAAATAAGACTTCGGAAAAAGAAACAATGCTTCCTTCTTCTCCTTCCAATTTTTCCACTTTAATTTTATCTCCCTCTTTGACCTTATATTGCTTTCCTCCGGTCTTGATGATTGCCAACATAAAAAATAGTTTCAATAGTTAACATTGGCTATTATAAACCTTGCTTGATGATATGTCAACAAGATTTTTACCAAAGATAAAACTTGACACTGACTCGGCACTAACCCAGAACAATAGCACATTTTTTGCGTTTTGTCAAATGGTCGCCTTGCCAGAAAGACTCCAAGGGGTTATGATATGAATTGATATGAGCAAACTCAAACGAACTATTTTTTTCTGGTCTCTGGTTTTACTTTTTTTGATAACCGCGCCTATGATTGTTTTTCGGGCTCGCGGTTATCGTTTTGATCTTAACCGAGGTGTTTTTGTTTATAGTGGAACAATCAACATTAAATCCAATCCTCAGGACATCACAGTCACTCTCAACGGAGAAATAAACGATTCCAAAAAACTGGATAGAATTAACAACTCTTTTAATCTTTCCGGCCTCATTCCGGATGATTATGAAATTACCGTAAGTGCTCCCGGATTTCAATCTTGGCGCAAAAAAACTCCTGTTCATTCCGGATTGGCTAGTGAGTTTTGGAATGTTGTTCTGGTTAGGGAAAGTTATGAAAAAACAACTTATAATATTAAGAATTCAGAAAAATTTTTTATTTCTCCCGACAATTCACTGATAGCACTTTCCCAAAAAGAAAACGACTCTTTCTCTGTCGGGATCTTTAATATCAAAAACAATTCTTTGGAAAATTCATTTTCTTTTCCGGATTACCAACTTATTCCCGATTCAAAGGAAGAAAACATTGAATGGTCTCCGGTTAAAAATACCTATCTTTCTATTCCCCTGGAAAAGAAAACTACCGACGACAACGACAACAAAGATGACAAAGAAACAAATTATTTTATTGCTAATCTAAACACTCGGGAATCCTTTTCTCTCAATGAATTTCTGGGAATTGATTCCCTGAGAAATGTCCGCTGGGATCCTCAAAACAAAAACTATTTGTTTTTCTTAAACAATAAAAATCTTTATCGGGCCAACATTCAAGATAAAAACGATTTATTTTTAATCTCGGATGATGTTTCCGCCTTTGATGTTTCTCAAGACGCTATTTTTTATGCCCAATTTTCCAATAAAATGATTCACAAAAGCGCTTTGGACGGAAAAAGCGACAAAATCCAAATTACCAATTCTTTGCCAGATGGACTGGAAAATGAAATAACCAAATTAATTATTTATGACCGAGACCGAATGGTTTTTCTTGACCAAAAGAAAAATCTTTTCATTTTTAACCAAGGCGAACACTCTGTTTATTTCCGAAAAATCGGAGAAAACATTTCCGATATGCGTTTTTCAGATGACGGAAAAAAATTGCTTTTTTGGACCGATAATGAAATTTCCGTTTATTTTGTTCGCGATTGGACAGTGCAACCTTTTCGCAATGAAAACGAAACCAAGAATATCACTCGCTATATTGAAAAAATAAAGAATGTTCAATGGTGGAGCGATTATGAACACATTATTTTCAATGTTGGAAACTATTCCAAAATAATTGAATTGGATTCTCGGGACCATAGAAATTGCATGGATCTGATTCAAACCGAATCACAGAGTCCATTTTTGGTCTATGACGCTTATTTGGAAAAACTTTTCTTCACCGACCGAACAGAAAACCAATGGGGTTTCTATTCTATTGATTTTCCCGAAAAAACAACTCTTCTAGGATTTTAGGGAGTAAGGTAAAATTATCCAAAATAAAAAAACTTACTTTTTCATCAAAAAACAGGGGGGCCATAAGACCCCCCTCATTACAAAAGACTACCAGAACCGCTTTAAGCGGTTCCGGATACCGGACTTTTGGGACTTTTTCTGCCCCAAAACCTTTCGCGATAAATGATACTTGACTCTTTTTTTTCTCAAATCAAATCTCCTTTTTCTCCTTTTAAACTTAATTTGCCTCCATTACCTTTGTATTATAAACACATTTGAAATTAAAAAGCAAAAAATAATCTTTGTACGAAATTAAATAAAATCTTGTTGGGGAAGAGGGATTCGGACCCCCGAATGCATGGACCAGAACCATGTGCCTTACCACTTGGCTATTCCCCAATTAGCGAGAAGAAACTGCGAAAAATTTAATCGCCCCTTCAATGGATTTGAGATTATTCTTGTCTGGAATTTTTTCTCAAACCCAATTCACCCTACAAGAAAATTATAGCTTTGTCAAACAAAAAAATCTAAAAATAAGTTTAAAAAAATCTAAAGAAAAATCAAACTTTCAAATATTTTCGCATAGCAATTATACTGCCCACTATTCCCAAAAATGAACCCAGAAAAATTTGAAGACCCAAAAGTTCCAACCAATTTTGAGCATAAAACGACACTAAACCTTCGGATAAAATTTTTCCTGCCACATAGCCACCACCGAAATGAAGGACCAAGAAAAGGCACAACATTGAAACTAAAGAAGCAGTGATACCATAGAAAATTCCTTCAAAAATAAACGGCAATCGGATAAAAAAATTAGAAGCTCCAACCAATCGCATAATTTCTATTTCTTGCTTGTGAGTATAGATTGTAATTCTGACAGTATTGAAAGTAATAAGCACTGCCACTAAAGCGAAAATGGTTCCCAAAATCACTCCAACTTTCCTGATTTGGGAAATAATTCCATTGAATTTGTTGATTATTTCCTTGTTTTTTTCATAATTAATTCTACTGACATCCTCCATATAGCTAGATTGCTTTATATAGCTATTGATAGCTTCATATTTGTCCGAGCTTTTACCCTTGATTATTAAATAAGAAAGCAATGGATTTTCTCCGATTTCTTCCAATGATTCAAGAATGGCCGGCTCGCCGGCATTGTTTTTTTTAAATTCTTCCAAAGCTTCTTCTTTGGAAATATATTCCACCGATTTGACTTCGGATAATCTTTGCAAATCCCGCTTGACTTCATCTATTTTTTCTTCAGTCACATCTGATTTGAAATAGACACTCACATTAACTTTTTCTTCCACATCCTTAATGAGTTGATTGGCAGTCATAGTAACAGTAAAAAGAATGCTAATAAGAAAAAGCGAAAATAACAAAACTGAAATTGACGCCAGACTAAGCCAACCGTTCCGCCACACATTTTGAAAACCTTGTTTAAGAGTTCTGGAAATCAAAACTAACATTTTTTTGTTTTTAATTTCTTATAAAGACTTATAGCTTATACTTTCCCTTGGCATCATCAGCAACTATTTTTCCTTTTTCCACCACAATCACTCTTTTCCCAGCTTTATTGACCACATCCTTGTCATGACTCGCCAGAATAACTGTTGTTCCAAATTTATTGATTCCCAAAAGTAATTTCAAAATTTCCATTGAAGAAGCCGGATCCAAATTTCCGGTCGGCTCATCCGCCACAATTACTTTGGGTCTGTGAATCAAAGCCCTGGCCAAAACTACCCGTTGCTGTTCGCCTCCAGAAAGTTCCAAGGGGTATTTCTCCATTTTGTCGCTAAGACCGACAATATCCAAAATCTGAGGAACATTTTCCAAAATATCTTCGTTGGAAGATCCTGCCACCTCCAAAGCATAGGCCACATTTTCAAAAACCGTTTTTCTGTTCAGTAATTTGAAATCCTGAAAAACTGTTCCAATGTTTCTCCTGTGAAGCGGTAATTTTCTTTTGCTCAAACTATCCAAGTTGACTCCATCAAAAACCACCGAACCTGCTGTCGGCATTTCCTCGGCATAAATTAATTTCAAAATAGTTGATTTTCCAGCTCCACTGGGACCAACTATGGATATGAATTCTCCATCCTTAATTTCCAAATCTATTTCTTCTAAAGCAGTAAATTCACCTTTGTAAATTTTGGAAACTTTATCTAATTTTATCATTTTATTTTATTTTAATCTGGACAGCTGATCGCCTTTTTACTTTTTGGTAATCATTAAGCACCACTCGTTATATTATAATATACTTTTGTCGCTTCTCAAAAATGCTTCAATGAA
This sequence comes from uncultured Bdellovibrionales bacterium, assembly GCA_964538685.1. Taxonomy (GTDB): domain Bacteria; phylum Patescibacteriota; class Minisyncoccia; order Moranbacterales; family UBA2206; genus CAZIFD01. Next base: position 117,394 of record CAZIFD010000001.1, on the reverse strand, counting down.
TTTTTCCAAATTTCCGCTCAACACCGCTTCCGGATCACCGGATTCTACCTTAGTTCGGTGATCTTTCACTTGTTTATAGGGATGCAACACATAAGATCTAATCTGACTCCCCCATTCAGCCGAAACTTGCTCTCCTCGCAATTTGTTTTTTTCTTTTTCCAATTCTTCCAGTTTTTTCTTGTGTAATTTAGCTTTAAGTATTTTCATCGCCTGTTCCTTGTTCTGCAATTGACTTCTTTCGTTTTGGCAAGTAGCCTGAATTCCGGTAGGAAGATGAGTGATTCGCACCGCACTGTCAGTCGTGTTTACGCTTTGTCCGCCCGCTCCTCCGGAACGAAAAACATCAATTCGCAAATCTTTTTCAGAAATTGGAACTTCAACCATTTCTTGAATCACCGGCAAAACTTCTACTAAAGAAAAAGAAGTTTGGCGAAGATTATCGGAGTTAAAAGGCGAGAGTCGCACCAGACGATGCACTCCGGCTTCACTCTTAAGTTTTCCATACGCATAAGGTCCGCCAATTTCAATTGTAGCGCTTTTAATTCCGGCTTCTTGGCCCCGAGATTCTTCTAATATTCTGGATTTGAAATTATTTTTTTCAGCAAAACGCAAATACATCCGAAGAACCATCTCTGACCAATCTTGAGCATCAACCCCTCCGGCTCCGCTTCTAACCGAAAGAATAACATCATTTCTGTCGTATTTCCCTCCAAAAAGAGTCTTGAAATCTATTTCCGCTATTTTTTTCTCCAATACTTCTATTTGCTTGTTCAAATCATCCCAGTCTTTTTCCGACTCGGCAATTTCTGAAAATTCCCAAAGCTCTCTAAATTTAGCCTCAATATTCTCAAAACTTTCCACTTCTTCCCTGAGAGATTCCAAATCTTGCATCACTTTTCCAGCTTTTTCGGAATCGTCCCAAAAACCTTCCTTTTGAGATTTTTTTTCCAATTCTCCGCTTTCTTTTTTCTTTTTATTCAAGTCAAAGACCGTCCCGAAGAATCGGGAGTTTATTTTTTATGTTTTCCAATTTTTCCTTAATTTCTTTCATAACTATTCCAAAAACTTCAGCCCGATCATTATACCAATTCCTAAAATAAAAACCAGTATCTGAAAAATTGATCGAGAAAAATTTTCGTGTTTTTTTAGTTCGGGAATCAAATCCGATGAAGCGATATAGATAAATCCTCCCGCCGCTAAAGGAATCAAAATACCAGTTAAATTTTCCAAATCAAAATCCACTAGTTGCACCAATATTGCTCCCAAAACCGCCCAAAGAGCAGTAAACAGGTTCAAAACCAAGGCTTTCGCCCGAGAAAATCCTCCAAAAACCAACGAACCAAAATCTCCAATTTCTTGGGGAATTTCATGAAAAATTACCGCCACTGTTGTTGCAATTCCAATTGGAATACTAACCAAGAAACTGGCTGCAATTACCATTCCGTCAATGAAATTATGCACACTGTCCCCCACCAGAATCATATAGGAAAAAGGATGGGGATGATTCTCACAAGCTACTCGGTGGCAATGTCGCCAATGAATGGTTTTTTCTAAAATAAAAAACAAAAGGATTCCTGATAAAACTCCCAGCGCTGGCACCAAAGAATTTTCAGAACCTTCAAAAGATTCCGGAATAAGATGAATAAAAGCGTCTCCCAAAAGAGTCCCGGCAGAAAGACTAACTAAGAAAACCAAAAATTTTTCCAAATACACTTTTTTGATTGAAAGCGTAATTATTCCCACCAAGGAAATCAAGCTCACTGCCAAAACAGAAACTAATGTATAAGTCCAAATTAACATAGATTAATTTATAGAAATTTTTTTATCAAATCCAAATGATCAGCTTCAACTTGAGAAACTGCTGTAAAAAAAACTTTGACTTTTTCTTCTTGAGATTCTTGATTAAATTGCCGATATAAATTAGTCGCATTGTCTTCCAAATCAATTGTTTTTTGAAAATTCTCTTTCATATTGTCCGAACAAACTTCCTCGCCCACTTTCGGAGCTTCTGTTCCCAAAAGCTTAGTAACAATCACAGCGTGTTCCAATTCAACCTTGGCTAAGCGTTTATACATTGCTTTTTGCCAATAATTCTCCGCTTTTCCAGCCATACAATTATAAATTGCCACTGCTTTCACTTCCAAGTCATAAGTTGCCAGAAGATTTTTTTTGGAGGTTTCTCCAATTTCTTCTTCTCGGTTGAAAATCGGATTAGCCTCTTGCCCGTTTTTAATGAAAGCTTCTCCAGCTCCACAAAAAGGACAGTTTTTTGGTTTTTCCGCCCCGACATAGGCATCTCCGCAAATCTCGCAAATGTATAGATTCATATTTTTTAAATAAATGATTATCAATTGTCATTCCCACGAAAGCAGGAATGACATAAAAAACTAACTAAATTAACTTCATTGCTTATTTTCTGATTTTTGATTATATTACTTGTATTGCCGATGTAGCTCAATTGGCAGAGCAATGGTATCGTAAACCATAGGTTATCGGTTCAACTCCGATCATCGGCTCATTTACTAAGCTTTACCAGTCGCATCCAATCTTCATCCACTTGTTTTTGGATTTCTTCCAGAATTTTTTTGTTTTCTGGTCGGAAGAGGTGTTTGAATCTTCCTTGAGTTTTCAAAAACTCTTCAATCGGTTTTCTTTTTTCAGTTGCCCAATTTATTTCATATTCTCCTTTTTCAATCTCATAAAGTGGCCAAAAATTAGTTTCAGTCGCCAGCTTAGCTACATTGACATACTCCGAAGTTGGAAATTTCCAATTATTGGTACACGGAGAAAAAACACTCAAAAATTTTGGTCCTTTCGTTGCAAACGCTTTTTTGGCTTTTTTTCTAAGATCCGGCAAATTAGCTACGCTAGCTTGAGCTAAATATTCAATATTGTGAGCTTTGACAATTTCCATAATATTTTTTCGTTTGTCGGATTTTCCAAAAGATTCTTTTCCCCAAGGAGTCGTTTCAGTTGAAGCGCCAAAAGGCGTCGCACTAGATCTTTGATTACCGGTATTCATATAACCCTCATTGTCATAAAGAACATAGAGAAAATTATGTCCTCTTTCCAAGGCTCCTGAAAGGGACTGAAGACCAATATCCAAAGTTCCTCCATCTCCTCCGAAAACCACAAAATTGATTTTATTTTTAATTTTACCTTTCTTTTTGAGTGATGCATAAGCTCTTTCTACTCCAGAAATGGTCGCTGAAGCATTTTCAAAAGCACTGTGAATATAGGGAACTTTCCAAGCTGAATAAGGATAGATTGTCGTTGTCACTTCCAAACACCCGGTGGCATTGGAAACTACCACTGGATCCTCAGATTGAGCCAAAATCTCCCGGACAATAGCCGGAAATCCACAACCAGCACAAGAACTCGTCCCTGGTGCTAAATTTTTAGTCAGTTCTTGATTCATTGTTGCAATTGATCTAATTTTTTTTGAGCTTCTTCAGCTTGAGCTAACAAATCTTCCGCTTCTTTCAGTTTTTCCTTAAGCTCCGCTAAAGTTTTTTTATATTCTTCGGATTCTTTATCGCCATCATAACCAGCAACAAAATCTTCCAATTGTTTCTTCATTTCCTCAACAATTTTTTTAAGTCCTTCAATCTTATTATTAACAACCTCAGGACTCGTCTGTTGTTCAAAACTAATCATATATTTTGGCAAAAATTAAAAATTATTCTTCGGAAATTGAATTTTGTTTTTGTTTCTTCAAAAATTCTTGAATTATTTGCGCTTGTGCTTCTTTAAGTCTGTCCAATCTGGATTTGTAGTAACGCAATTCTTCTTCCAATTGTTTCTTTTTTTCCTCTTTTTCTTGATCCATATTTTTATTTTATATATTTGATTTTTCCGCTCGGTCCTTTCTCCAGCTCTTCAAAGATTTTTTTAAAATCCTTCTGAAAAATATCCCTTCCTCCAAGTCCGTAAATAAAACCGGAAAGCGTATAGTGGACACGAGAAGAAATTTCTTGAAAAATCGGAGGCAGTGTGCCAAAAGACATTGAGCGATCCAACACGGCCACATTTTTCACATAAGCCAAAGATTTTTTTATTTCTTCTCCCGGAAAAGGACGAAACAATCTAATTTTAAGAAGTCCAGTTTTCTTTCCGTTTTTTCTAAGTTCATCTATTGCTTCCTTGGCCGTGCCTGATACTGAACCGGCAATAACGATTCCTGCCTCAGCCTCGGAAAGCTTATAAGTTTCAAAAAGTCCATATTTCCTACCACTGATTTCTTGAAATTCCTTGGTTATTTTTAAAAATTCTTCTTTAGCTTTTTGCATCGCTTCATTCTGATCAATCTTAAATTCAAAATAAGAATTTTGAAGTGCCAAAGGACCGAAAGTTTTTGGATTTTTTATGTCTAACAAATAATTTTCCGGTTTATATTCTCCTAAAAAATTTTTCACTTTTTTCTGATCCAAAATTTCCAAATTAGCCACGCTGTGCGATGTACTAAATCCATCCATTATGACCATCACTGGCAATTTCACTTTTTCCGCCAATTTCATTCCAATCAAAATATTGTCATAAACTTCTTGTGAGTTTTCAGAAAAAATTTGAATCCAACCGGTGTCCCTAGCACCCATCACATCGCTGTGATCGCCGTGAATGTTAATCGGTGCGCTAAGAGCTCTCGCTGAAACTACCATTAAAATTGGCAAGCGCATTCCGCTAGCCACATAAAGAATTTCGTTCATTAGCGCCAATCCTTGTGAACTGGTCGCCGTAACTGTTCTAGCTCCGGCTGCCGAAGCACCGACACAAGCAGAGATGGCGCTATGCTCTGATTCCACTTGAATAATTTCCGTTTCCACTTCTCCATCTGCTTTGAATTTGGAATAAGTTTCAATAATTGGAGTTTGAGGAGTAATCGGATAAACAGCCATAACATCCGGATTGATTTGCTTCAAAGCTTCAGCTGCCGCAGCGCCACCAGTCAAAGCCAATCTGCTTTTTGTGTAATTTTTTTTCATAAACTTTATCTTTTTTCCATTTTAATGGCTTTGACCGGACAAACTCTGGCGCAAACTCCGCAACCTTTGCAAAAATTATCATCAACAACTGCCTTTTCTCTGTTATCTTTGGAATTTTTTTTCATTTCTATAGCCGCTTCAGGACAATAAGCCACACAAGTTTTGCAACCGATGCATTTTTCCTTATCTACATTCGGACGCAAATATTTCCACTCCCCGGTCTTTGGAGCTTTTTTAATGTTATGTTTGATTATTGCGCCTTCTTCCATAAATTTAATCTGCAATGATTATTTACATTGAATCATAAGCCTCTTCAATGGCCTGGATATTTTTCTCTGTCATTTCTTTTCCTATTTTCTCCTCAAAGATATTCTTGAATTCAAAAATTACTGATTCTAAGGAAATAAGTTCTGTTATTTGGACAAATTTTCCCAAAATTACCGTGTTAGGTCGTGGTTGACCTAAAATTTTCATTGATATTCCGTTAGCATCAATAGCATAAACTTTTCCGGAAAATTCCAATTCGTCAGCTAACGCTTGAGGCAATTTGGAAGAATTAATAATAATACAATCGTCTTTGGTTAAATTTTCGGCTACTTTTTCGCTTTCCAAAACAGTTTCATCCAAAACGATAATTACATCCGGATCAACAACTGGTTCAACAGTTCGGATAGGTTTTCTGGAAATTCTAACAAAAGTTTTGGTTGGCGCTCCGCTTCTTTCCGGTCCGAAACTGGGAAAAGATTGAACAAAATTTCCTTCCCTAGTAGCAGCTTGCGCAATTATTTCTGCCGCCGCCTTAGCGCCTTGACCTCCGCGAGCATAAAAAATTATTTCTATAATATCTTTTTCATTTTTCATACATTTAATTATACCACACAATAAAAAAAGCCGCTCCCGAAAAGAGCGACTTAAAATAAAGCCCAACTAAAATTACTTACTTAAAGATTTTTCAATCATTCCTTTGAGCTCCTCAGAGCTAATGGCTGCATTTTTAAATTGATCGTTAACAAAAATCGCCGGAGTTCCGGAAACTCCCAACTTTTGAGCCTCTTCCATATCTTTGGCTATTTTGTCAGCATATTTTTTCTGATCCAAACAAGTGTTAAAATCATTTTGATTGAGATTTAAAGTCTTGGCATATTCTTTAAATTTGGCAGTTCCCGTTGAATTACCCCAGTTATCCTGATTTTCAAAAAGCTTATCACTATATTCCCAGAATTTTCCTTGTTCCAAAGCACACTGCCCTGCCAAAGCGGCATTCTCAGCTTGCTTGTGAAAACTGAGTGGCAGATTTTTATAAACAAAGGATGCTTTTCCTTCATACTCTTTCATATTTTCTCTAAGCGATGCTTGAAAAACCTTAGAATAAGGACATTGAAAGTCGGAAAAAACAACTACCTTGACCGGAGATTCCAGAGATCCGCTTATTGCGTCATTTTCATTGACAGCCGGACTTTCCAAGTATTTTCCCGGAGCCACTCCCAATTCTTCGGTTTTCAAAACAAAATCATTGTCTTTCTTTTCAAATATCACTCCCGCTTGAGCATACAGTTCGGTTTCGGAAATTTTGCCCGAGAAAACCAAGGCAGGCAAAGTTTTTATTCCCATTTTTTCAATTAAATTTTTTCCTTCTTCCGAATCATATTCCACCTCTTCAGCACTGATAGTCGGAGCGACTCTTCTTAGCCACACTAAAACTTCTGACGGATCACAATTTTCACATTCACTGTCATTTATAACTTTCACACTCACTGCCGGCTCAGTGTAAGCTACCCAAGTTTTTCCAACTGCCTCAAAAACATCACCTTTACTTAAATTTTTATTGGAAAAACCCTCTCCCTTGATCATCTGGGAAACATCCACAAACACGCTTCCCACAAAAAGTCCGGAAACCAAAATAAGTGCCGCAATCAGATTTTTCATTTTTTTGTTTTCCTCTTTGGGTAAATTTGTTTCATTTTTTACTTCTTCCATAACATTTTTTTAAGATTTATTATTTTTTTCTCTAAAAAATTATTCTCCGCAACTTCCTCCGGATTCCACCTCTCCGGTTGGCTGGTCAGAACTGTTTTGAGCGTTTTCGCTCGCTTCTTTTTGCTTTTCCGCTAAATCTTTTCCCATTTTATTAATATCATAATCTGTTTTCATTATTTTCATTTGGTAATCATTGTGACCAATAGAAATTTTTTTGAGCGCTTCGGTTTTGATGGCCATACCTAAAAGCAAACCAAGAACTGCAAACAAAACCATTCCGATATAAAAATCTCTTTTGGATTTTTCTTTTTTTTCTTCAAAAGAAATTTTTTCTTTTTTCACATTTTCCACCTCGGCTTCTTTTATTTTATCTTCTTCCATAAAATTTTTTAGTTCAATTATTTTGCGTTGCTTAAGCATAACACAGAGACAAAAAGTCAACAACTTGCTTATTTTGGCTATTTATTGCCTAATTTATTCTTTCCGAAGAGCTTCCATCGGCGACAATTGAGAAGCGCTTCTGGCCGGAAAAAATCCAAAAGCGATTCCGCATATCAAAGAAAAAGACAGTCCGATTAAAATAGACAAATAGGTTATTTCCAAAGACAATTCAATACCCAAACGATAAATTATAAAAGTGGCTAAAAAAGTTAGCAAATAACCCAATATAATACCCAAGACTCCGCCAAAAACTGTTAAAAAAATGGCTTCAAAAAGAAATTGTTTTAGAATTTCTCTATTTCTCGCTCCCACCGCTTTCCTAAGACCGATTTCAAAAGTTCTTTCTGTTACTGCCACATACATCACATTCATAATTCCCACACCACCAACCAGAAGAGAAATGGAAGTAAGCGCCAAAAGCAATAGATCAACGGCACCAAAAACCGTATCTAGAATTTCTTTAATTTCCACAACAGAGCTAATTGCAAAATCATCATCGTCCGGATTTTCAATATCATGTTCCTGTCGCATCAAATCAGTCGCCTCGGCAACAGTAAAATCAAGTTTATCCATATCTAGAATTTTAAAAACAGCAAATTGAATATAATCAATTCCCATAATTTTTTTTTGCAAAGTTTGAAGAGGAATATAAACTACTTCATCAAAATTAAAAAAACCGGAAGTGCCTCTTTTTTCCAAAACGCCCACTACTCTGAATGACTGTTTTTTAATTTTAATAGTTTTGCCAATTGCTTCTTCTTCTCCAAAAAAATATTCCTTGGCTTCGCTTCCCAAAACTGCCACTTGCTTCAAGCCTTCATCATCTCCTGCACTAAACATTTCTCCTTGAGCAATTTTTACTTGCTGGTCAGCCTGAATTATTCCGGCGGTTGTTCCGAAAAGCATCAATTGCTTGTTCTTATTCTCAACACTGGAAATTTGCTGACTCATAATCGCCCCATACCACGCTCCTATATTAGGAAGTTTGGAAACTTTTTCAACATCTTCCAATTTTAGGGTAGTAATCTGAGTTCCACCAACCATTCCTCCGGCATTTTGAGAAGAGGTTTTTTTAACTTTGGGAACTTTGATTTCAATTTGCATAATGTCGCTCCCAAAAGATTCAATTTGAGAAACCACAAAAGATTTAACTCCTGCTCCCAAAGACAAAACTAAAACTACTGCCATCACTCCAATCACAATTCCGGAGAGCGACAAAACGGTTCTGAGCATATTGGAGCGAAGATTTTTTAGAGCCAATCTGATTGAAACAAAAATTTCGTGAAGCATTAGATTTCAAAAAAAAATATTTATTCATACCGCAAAGCCTCCATCGGACTCACCCGAGAAGCTTTTCTAGCCGGATAAAGACCAAAAATAATTCCAACCAAAATAGAAACCAAAGTAGAAACAAGGATTGATTGCCAAGAGATTAGGAAGGGCCAATCGTAGCCCAAAAATGTTGCCACTACTGAAACCAAAAAAGCCAAAATTATACCTATTAAAATACCCACCACTCCTCCCAAAAGGGCAATAACGGACGATTCAATAATGAATTGAAATAATATATCCTTATTTCTTGCTCCCACTGCCTTTCTGAGTCCTACCTCCCGAATTCTCTGGTTCACGGCAATTAGCATCACATTCATAATCCCCACGCCGCCAACCAGAAGAGAAATAGAACCGATTGTCAAAAGAAAATATCGGAGAACATCCGTCACCTTGGAAATCAAATCAATAGCTGAAGCTTGATCTCGCACCGAAAAATCGTCGTCTGCCGAATCATCAATATTATGTTCTTCTCTTAGTGTTTCTTTGGTATTGGCAATGGCAAAAGGAATTAATTCTTGGTTGCGAACTTTTAAACGAATATACCCCAAATGATCAATACCTAAAATAAGTTTTTGAGCTGTTTTTAGTGGAATGTAAACTGAATCATCCTGACTTGAAATTCCAAAACTGGATGAACCTCTTTCTTTAAAAATTCCTATAACCGAATAGGATTGATCGTTTATTTCAATTTTTTTATTCAAAGGATCGGCATTTCCGAAAATATCTTCAGCAGCATTTTTTCCCAAAATTACCACTCTGGATAAATTCGTCTCTTCATCTTTGGTTAAAAAACGCCCAACAGCAATTTCAGCATTTTCCACTTCCAAATAGCTAGCTGTTGTTCCCACAAAAGACATATTGACAGAATTTGAATTAAAAGAAACCGATGTCGTCCCAGTGACATAAGCGGCTCCAGCCATTGTCTCAGGAACATTGTTCTTGTTCCGAAGCGCTTCTAAATCAGAATATTTAAGCGTAGTTATGATAATACCCATAGCTGCAGCTGGAGGACCACTTTCATCCGAAGCTCCCGGAAGAACTCCAATTAAATCCGAACCAACCCCGCTAATTTGATCTAATATCAAAACTTGGGCACTTTGTCCGATTGCCATAATAAGAATTACCGAGGCCACACCAATCACAATTCCCAAAATAGTCAAAAAAGAGCGGAGTTTAGCCGCTAAGATATTTTTAAAAGAAATTTTTATTGGATCACTAAATCTCACTTTTTTGAATTTCTAAGCGTTAACACTTGGAAACTTGATAAATTACAAAAAAATAAACAGGAGCAATTTCCAACTAAAAACAGGCTATTTTAAAAGTTCATCATTATAAGCAGAACGACGATTAATAATTTTTTCATCCGAAACAATTTTCCCATCCAACATTTTTATCATTCTTTTCCCATGTTCAGCTGTAAAAGTTTCATGAGTCACTAAAATAATCGTTTTGCCTTCGTCATTGAGTTTTTGAAGAATCTTCATAATTTGAGTTCCTGATTTTGAATCTAAATTTCCAGTCGGCTCATCCGCAAAAATAATTTCCGGATCATTAACCAAAGCCCTGGCAATAGCAACTCTCTGTCTTTCGCCTCCGGATAACTGATTGGAATAATAGTCTTTGCGATGAAGCATCCCAACGCTTTCAAGAGCTTTAAGTATTTTTTCCCGATTATTTCCAAATTTGTCGTTGTCATAAAGAAGTGGCAATTCAACATTTTCAAAAACACTGGTGCGGGGGAGCAAATTAAATGTTTGAAAAATAAAACCCACCTCCCTGTTTCTAATTCTAGCCAAATCCTCATCGGAAAAATTTTTAGTGTCTTTATTCCTAAAAAAATATTCCCCATCACTGGAACGGTCCAAAAAACCCAAAATTTGCATCAATGTTGATTTTCCACTTCCGGACGGTCCCATAATGGAAACGAATTCTCCTTTTTCAACTTGAAAAGAAACACCACAAACCGCCCGAGTATTCACTCCTTCATTTTCATAAGTTTTGCAAATATTTCTAGCTTGGATTATTTTTTCCGTCATAAGCCTAATTTTCTTTGGTAAATGATATTACCGCCTCCCCTTCTCCAAGTCCGGACTTAATTTCCACCAATCCATCATCTCCAGAAAGTCCGATTTCTATAAATTTTTTCTCAACCTGATTTTCTTTGTTCAAAATTTCAACAAATTTTTTGCCATTTTCACTTTTAACCGATCGTTCCGGAACTATCAAAACATCTCTTCTTTCATCCGTTCTGATATCAATATCCGAACTCATTCCGGCCTTCAAGCGAACATCTTGTTTTTCTAAAGAAAGTTTAATCCGATAATAAACCACATCTTGAATCACTGTGGCTGAAGACTCTATTAAAAAAACTTTCGCCTCAAATTTATCATCGGAAGGCAAAGCATCAAAAGAAATTTCTGCCGATTGTCCCAAGGAAACTTCCGAAATATCCGACTCCGGAACATCAGCTTCAATTTGTAATTCACTGTCTGCATTAAGTTCAATCGCTATAGCATTGGAAGATATGTTTTCCCCTTCTCTAATATCCACTTTGGAAATTTCCCCATCAAAAGGAGCCTGGATGATGGTTTTTTTCATATTGGCATAAGCCCCATCCCTAACTTCTTTGGCTTTTTGAACGGCTAATTTTTTAACCTTTTTTTCTTCCGGACTCAAATCATCCCAGTGTCGCCTGGCCAAATCCAAAGCTTCTTCTTGAATCACCACTTCTGTTTGATATTGACGATAAAGACTCAAAGTTTCTTGTTGATCAAGATAGGCGAGTGTTTGTCCTTTTCTAACTTTATCCCCAACCTTTACTAAAATTTTATCTATTTTTCCGCCAGAAACAAAAGATAGCTTAGCACCCGTTTTTGACTCCAAGCTTCCTGTCACAGAAACCGTTTTGAACAAATCTCCTCTGTGAACAACTTCTGTCGTATATTCAACATTTTTTCCTCGTGAAGAAAAAAACCAAATTATTCCACCCGCAAGCAACACAGCAACTATCCAAAATGTTTTTTTCTTAAGCATTTTTTTAAATTAAAATTTTTTGTTTTATTTGAGCATCCAAGGCTTCATTCACCAAGGCATCAGCTACTTTGTTTTTTTCTCTGGGAATATGAAAAAATTCCACCTGAGAAAAATCCAACGACAAATTCCAAATTTCAATAAAAAACCGTTGGATTCTTTCATCTTTTAGTTTATATTTGTGGTTGATTTGTCTAACCACCAATTCACTGTCCAAATAACACTCAATTTGCGCTTTTTTTATTTTTTCTTTCCCCAAAATCTGTTTGAGCTTTTTCAATCCGAAAATCAAAGCTTCGTACTCGGCTTCGTTATTGGTTTTTTCTCCAATAAATTCAGCATATTTTTTGTTAAGAGTTTCCACCCAAACACCGATCCCAGCCGGTCCGGGATTGCCACGCGATCCTCCATCAGTAAACATTTTTATTTTTTCTGTCATTTTTTCTTTCACTAAATTATTGAGACAAACGCATATCAATTAATTTGAATTGAATTTTTTTGCTTCCATTCCATTCATCTTCGGAAAGATTGAATACTATGTCTATTTTATCACCTTGAGCCAAATTTGGAAATTTTTCTCCCAAGGAAAAACCGATAGCATCAAAAATTTTTGGACTATTCTCATTTTGACGAATTGCCAGCTTTAGGTGTTTATTACCATTACCAACAAATCGCGAACTTTCCACCACCATATTTTTCATTAAAAAAACCGGCTCTTTATTCCCTTCTCCAAAGGGCTCCATTTTCTTAAGCTCAGTCAAAAAATCCCAATTAATATCTTCAGCCGACAAACAAAGATCAATCAAAAGCAATGGTTGATTATCTTTTTCTGAAAGTGATTTTTGGCAAAGATTATCCATTTTCTCATAAAATTTTTCTAAATTTTCCTTTTGAACACTGGCTCCAGCTGCCTGAGAATGACCTCCGAAACGCAACAATAAATCGGAATTTTCCCGAATAGCTTCAATAATATTGAAACTCGGGACACTTCGGAAAGATCCGGTAAGTTCCGCTCCCTGATCTTGAAAAACTGCCGTCGGTTTTTGAAATTCGTCACAAATTTTTCCAGCCACCAATCCCAAAATTCCAATTGGCCAATGGGGATTTTTTACAAAAATAAGTTTTTTGTTTTTAAAAGAATTTTCCGCCATAATACGAATCTCTCTAACAATTTCTGCTGTTACTTTCTGCCGATTTTTATTTTTTTCTTCTAATTCAAGCGCCATTTCTCTGGCTTTCACAACATCTTTTTCCAAAATTAATTTACAAGAAACACTGGCATGATCCATTCTGCCTGAGGCATTGATTCGGGGAGAAATTCCAAAGGCTACTTTCTCAGTATTGGCTTTTTCGTTTTCTGAAATAGCAATCCGTCCCACTTTGAACATTTCTCGGATTCCAACTCTTCTAGTTTTAGAAAGAACCATCAGACCGAATTTCACCAAAGACCGATTTTCCCCAAGAAGTGGCACACAATCAGCGATAGTTCCAATTGCCACCAAATCCAACATCCACTTGAGTTGGTCAATCCTTTCCGGATTGATTTTTTGGTAAAGCGCTTCGGCTAACTTGAACGCCACGCCTACTCCGGCCAAATCGGAAAAAGAATAGGTGCAATCTGCTTGATGAGGATTGATGATTGGAACATCCACAGGTAATTCATCGGGAATACTGTGATGATCAGTTACAATCACATCCAATCCCAGCGCTTTCGCTTTTTTTATTTCTTGAAAATTGCTTATTCCGCAATCAACCGTAATTATCAAACTAACTTGTTCTTTCTTCAAATATTGAATTGCCTTGTCATTCATTCCATAACCTTCATTCTGCCGATCGGGAATGTAATAAACAATTTCGCCAAAACCTAAATCAGACAAAACCTCAAAAAGCAAGACTGTTGCTGTCACTCCGTCTGCGTCATAATCACCAAAAATAGCAATTTTTTCTCCTTTTTCTTTGGCCAAAAGCAAACGGGAAACCGCCTCAAACATACCTTTCATTCCAAAAGGATCCAGGATATTTCTTTCATAATTAAATTCAAAAAAATTTTCTATTTCTTCTTTTTTTTGAATTCCTCTCTCAAAAAGCAATTGCAAAATAAAAGGATTATGTTTTTTCAAAAAATCTTCAGTGAAATATTCTTTGGGAAAATTTTCCTTATCTTTCAAGACCCATTTTTTTTCCATCTGTTTTTTTAATCAAAAGCAAAACAAGAAAGCTCAAGCTAGCCAAAAAATTGGCCACCCCTGCAGCTTCTTGCAATATTTAAAGTTTTTATTTTAAATCACACTTGGGGCAAATCACTCTTCCCGTAATTTTTTTGCTACTATGATCAGCAACTTTTATTTTCAATATCATCAATTCCTTGCAATTAGGACACTGAAAATTTTCCGAACCCAAAACTTCTTTAGAAAATCTTGTTGCGTCCAATTCTCCGTTTTTGATTTGCAATTCATAAAAACCATTTTCAAAAAAATCCCGCACTCTGGCGACAACTTCGTTAGGAGTGTCAAAATCCTTAATAAAAAAATCTTTAGCGCCCAAATCAAAAGCTTTTTTCTTGTCTTCTTCTCTTCCCAAATGAGAGGAAATAAAAACTGGAATCTGACTGGTAGTAGCATTTTTCTTGAGTGCTTCCATTAAATCAAATCCCTCCATTCTGGGCATAATAATTCCGGTAAAAATAATGTCCGGCAAAGTTGCCGTAGCTTTTTCCAAGCCTTCCAATCCATCCTCAGCTTCTTCTACTTCAAAGCCACTGTTTTTAAAAATATCCGCATAAATTCCGCGTACCATTTCATTATCATCCACTACTAGAATTCTCTTTGGTTTTTTGTTGTTTATTTCTTCCATAATAAATTTCAGTTTAATTTTTATTTTCTACTATTATTTTAGCATTTTTACCAGATTAAGACAAAATAAAAAAATTTTGAATTTTTATGCGCTCCAATGCTACACATCTAGTACAATATCTTGACAAAAGTATAATCTAATTATACAATTAGGTTCCATAAAAAGGAGGTCATCTTGGATATAGATATAATAATTAAAGAAATAGCAGAAAATCCTGAATGGAAAGACATTCAGGCTATGGTAGCCGAAATAATAAGCAATATCATCATATTGGAGGCTACTAAAATTATTAGTGTCCAAAATAAAAATCCTTATGATATCCAGCAAGCATTAAAGGAGCTTGCTGAAAAAATAGAAGAAAAAGGAGTGAAAACAAAATTCACTCTTGGCCAAATTTATCTTATAGCCAAGGGTGCGTATTTCAGAAGCATAAAAAATGGCAAATAGCCATTTGGACCCTGCCGATTAAGATTGTTGGCAGGGATTTTTATTTACAAGTTTTCATTTAAATCAGAAATTGAACAAGCCAATTGAATCGCCCATTCCATTACTTGTTTTCTGTCATTTAAATTCACCCAATCAGAACAAATCATATTAACAGGAAAAGAAACTCTTTCTACATCTAAAATATTTCTGCCAAATTTTTCTTCATTATCTTTCCATTCTTCCAATAAGCTATCTTCAATTTTACCAAAATTAAAATTAATAAATCGATTAGCAATGTTGATGCTATCAATAAGTGCATTGTGAGCCAACCTCCTATTTTTATCAGTTTTTTCCATTTCAATTCTATATTCTTCTGGCTTCATATTCTCTCTTTTTATTCTCACATGTTTCATTGTTCTGATTGTCTCAAGATACTTCTTTATTTTTAAAAAAACATCCATTATTAAATTTTTAGCCACATCCTTTCTTTTCGCTAATTCTTTTGTTTGTTCAGAAAAATTTTCCACAGATGAAATTATCCCAATATCATTTATCATTTTAAGAACTTTTTCCAAGTGTTTTTTTTCGTTAAGCGATTCTTTATTATAATTAAATTCCAAATGATCTTCCCATTCACAAAAAGGTGAATACATTACTCCGGTTTCAGGATCAAAATCTCCACTTTTTTGATCATGAAAACAAGCTAATTCTGATTTCCAATTTTTTCTTAATTCCATAGAGTTAATTATCTTATTAAACCTAAAAAAATTATCTTTAATTTTACCCCCAAACTATCACTTTAACATCCACCAATTTGGCTTTTTCCCCGTCCGAATAAATTATGAGCGGATTAATGTCTAATCCCCGAATTTCTTCATTCTCCAAAATCAAGCGGGAAAAATTGGCTATAATTTGCGAAAATTCTTCCAAATCGTGAGATTTTTGTCCGCGAAATTCTTGGAACAAAAAGCCGATCCGACTTTCTTTGATTTGCATAGCGATTCTCTCTTGATTGGTTTTAGGCAGTATGAAATCAACCAGCTTGAAAACTTCAGTATAAATTCCACCCAATCCGAAAACAATTATCGGACCAAAAATCGCATCCTTTTTCATTCCCAAAATTATTTCACTTCCTTTTTTCACCATTGGCTGAATGATAATTTTTTCTCCTAAAAATTTTTCTCTCATTTTGGAAAAAACCACTTGAAGCTCTTCTTCATTTTTGATATCTAATTCCAAACCACCTTGATCAGTCTTGTGAAGCACTTGGTCGCTATCCACTTTGACCGCCACCGGATATTCAATTTTTGGAGAAATTTCCCCAAAAACAGGCAACATTAGCAGGTCATATTTTTGGAAAAGTTCTTGCGCTTCCTGATAAGAAAGCGCTTTTTTATTTTCCTTAAAAACTTTTTCAAACAACTTCGCATTAACTTTTGATTTGACCGTTTTTTCTTCACTCCAAAAACAATTTCTTTCTTTCCAAGAAAAATATTTATCAAGAGCCGAAATGGATTCGTCAACAAACAAAAACTCGGGAATGCCGTTGTCTTGGAGAATATTTTTTCCCTTTATAATTTTTTCTCCTCCCATAAAAACAGTGATGACTTTTTGAGAAGAATTTTCTCTAAATTTAACTATTTCCTCAGCGATTTTTTCCACCGGCGTTTGATTTTGAGGGGTCAAAAGACAAAGGATTGAATCCGCCTTTTCTTTTTTCAGGATTGCCAGTGCTTTTTGATAACGCTCCTCGTCGGCGTCACCCAAAAGATCAACTGGATTGGATAAAGAAGATTCTTTTGGCAAAAATTCCCGCAAAGAAACCTTGGCTTCTGGGCTGATTTCGGCCAGCTTAATTTTTTTATTCTTGAAAGCATCGGTAGCCAAAACTCCCAATCCGCCGGCATTAGTCAGGACAATAACTTCTTGATTTTTTGGCGGTTCCAGACAAGAAAAAAGTTTCAAAAGGGAAACAAATTCCTCAATATTTTTAGCTCTGACTATTCCACTTTCAAAAAAAGCAATGTCCACCATCTCATCATCTCCCGCCAAAGCACCTGTGTGAGAAGCAATCGCTTTTTGGGATTTTTCTGTTTTTCCAGCCTTAAGAATCACTATCGGTTTTTTTATTTTAGAAGCCTTTTGCAAAAATCCCCGGCCATCCGTAATGCCCTCCAAATACATTCCGATTACTTTGGTTTTTTCGTCTTTTTCCAAATATTCTAAAATATTTTTTTCATCCAATTGCATCTTGTTGCCAATTGAAATAACACTGGAAAATCTCAAGCTCTCTTTTTTAGACAAATCCATAAGCGCCACCGCCAAGGCGCCCGACTGGGAAACGAAAGCAATATTGCCACTTTCAGGAAGCCCGCCGGCAAAAGAAGCATTGAGCTTGAGACTAGGAATAATAAAACCCAAACAATTTGGACCAAGAATATGCA
Organism: uncultured Bdellovibrionales bacterium; assembly: GCA_964538685.1. GTDB lineage: Bacteria > Patescibacteriota > Minisyncoccia > Moranbacterales > UBA2206 > CAZIFD01. Next base: position 99,909 of record CAZIFD010000001.1, on the reverse strand, counting down.
AATCATTTTTTTTCGTTATTTCTTGAAGTTCTTTTTCCCGATTTTTTCCATCTTCACCAATCTCTCCAAATCCAGCTGAAACCACCACCCAATTTTTAACCTTTTCACTGGCTTTTTGAATCAACGAATTAACAAACTCAGCCGGAATAGCCACGATCGCCAAATCAATTTCTTCCTCAATTTCTGAAATATCCCTAAAGCAATTTTGACCCAAAACATTCTCGTGTTTTGAATTAACCAAAAAAACTTTTCCGGCATAGCCTAATTCCAAAATATTTCTGGCAATCACATTTCCCACTTTTTCCGGTTCATCCGAAGCACCCACAATAGCAATTGAACGCGGATTAAAAAATTTTTCCAAGTTTTCCATAAATTATGACAAAAGATTTATTTGAGAAATAATTTCTTCTTCCTTGAGCTGTCCAGCATTGGCGCCATAAAACTTCACCACACTTCCGCCATTTATTACTCCCCAACGAAGAGCTTCTTCTAAAGATTTTCCTTGAAGATGAGCCGCCAAAAAAGTCCCGGTAAAAGTATCACCGGCTCCGGTTGAATCCTTGGCATCCACTTTTATGGCCGGAATTTTTTTTATTTCTCCAGAAATCATTCCAACTGCGCCTTCTCTTCCTAATGTCATAGCTACAATTTTAGGTCCTAGGGTTCCAAGCTTCAAAACCAAGGCTTCATCAGTCATTTCCTCTCCTACAATTTCAACCGCCTCATCTTTGTTCAGAATCAACATCTCGGAATACGAAATAAACTCCCGAACTTTCTCCAAATCTTCCCGCATATTGGCTTGGCCAGGATTATAAGCTAGCAAAATATTTTTTTCTTTAGCTATTTGAGAAATTTCATCCAGGTGTTTTTTCCAATCACCGTTTAGAGCACTCACTAAAATCCAATCAGCTTCCAGTTTTTCTTTTTCTATTTCTAATTTTTCATTAGCATCCCGATTAAAAAAAATGGTTCTTTCTCCGTCTTTTTCATTGACCAAAATAAAAGACAAATCACTTTTGGCTGTTTCATCAATTTGCAAAAGATCGGTTTCTATCCCCAATTTCTCAAAGTTTTCTAAAATTTCTTTCCCCAAAGCATCCTCGCCGATCCGACTCACGCAAGCCACCGAAACACCCAATTTAGCCATCGCCAAAGAAGCGTTGGCGGCACATCCGCCCAAAGCCTCAAAACGATTATCAATTTGATATTTGGCTCCGTACTCAAAAGCAATCAACTCTTTTTCGGTCGCACTCCCACCAGCAATTACCTTGGCATCATTGGTTGGAAAAAATATGTCTTTAGCCACACTTCCAATACAAATTATTTTAGTCATAGGTTTCAAATTATTTTTTACTAAAATCTACATAGCAACAACCCAAAAGAGAAGCCTCTTTCATCGCCTGAGGTTTTTCCACTTCCATAATTTCCAAAAGTGTCGGTGCAATATTCCCCAAAATACCGGTTTCTTTCAATTTTTTATCTTTTAAATTATCTCCAACCAAAAGAAATGGAACCGGATTTTTGGTATGAAAAGTGTTGACTTGGCTGGTTCCAAAATCCAACATATCGTCCGCATTCCCGTGATCAGCCGTAATGATTAAATTCCCTTTTTTTCTAAGCACTTCTTTGGCAATCGCCTTAATTTGCTGATCTAAAAATTCTACAGCCCGAATAGTCGCCTTTAAATCTCCGGTATGCCCCACCATATCCGCATTGGGAAAATTAATGGCAATAAAATCATAATTGTCATTCTTGAGATTGCCAATAACACTCTCAGTTATATATTTTCCCGACATTTCCGGAACCTTGGCATAAGAATCAACATTCGGAGAATCAATTATTATTCTTTCCTCCCCTCCAACCGGATCCGCATAACCACCATTTAAAAAGTAAGTGATATGAGCATATTTTTCCGTTTCAGAAATATACAATTGACGAAGATTATTAAGTGCCATCGGCAAAGTGGAACTAATGGTCCGACTGGGAAAAGCCGTATGCAAATCCAAATCAGGTCCAAAATCAGTTAGAGTGGCAAAATAAAGATTTTTTATTTTATCAATTATCGGCATATTGTCGTTCAAAATTGATTTTTTGTTGTTAGCCACAAAAAGCTTTGTAAGCTGACGCGCTCTATCGGACCGAAAATTGAAAAAAATAATTCCATCACCAGCCTGAATTTTTCCCACCGGATTTTTTCCTTCCATCATTACTGACGGCAAGAGATATTCGTCAGTGAGTCCTTTTTCATAAGCTTCTTCAATAGCTTTCTCCGGAGAGCCAAATTTTTCTCCTCTGGCAAAAACCATTGCGTCATAAGCTTTGGTAAGTCTTTCCCACTTTTTAATTCTATCCATAGCATAAAAACGCCCGGAAAGAGTGGCGATTTTTCCAACTCCCTCTTTTTTGATCATTTCCTTAAAATTCCGCAAATGCTCCAACGCGCTTCGCGGATAAGAATCTCGGCCATCAGTAAACAAATGACAAAATACTTGTTTGATATTGTATCTTTTGGCCAAACGCAAAATTGCCTGAAAATGATGCGGGTCACTATGAGGACTGTCTGAATTTCCCATTAGTCCCATAATATGCAAACTGCCTCCGTTGTCCTTGGCATGATTAACGGCTCCCACCATTGCTGGATTCATAAAAAAACTGCCATCCCGAATACTTTCACTTATATATGAAGAATCTTGCTTTACAATTCTTCCCGCTCCAATATTCAAATGCCCTGCTTCCGATCCGCTCATTTTGTTGTCCTCCAGCCCAACATCTTTTCCGGTTGCCCCTAAAACTGTTGAAGGATAAAGACTAAAGAGCCTGTCAAAACAAGGCTTTCTGGCCAAAGTAATAGCATTACCTCGAGACGGCGGAGCCACTCCCCAACCATCCAAAATTATAAGCACTGTCGGTTTTCTTTTTAGCATATTCTAAAGTAAACTTTCAATTTTAAGCAAACGATTATATTTACAAATTCTCTCTCCTCGGGACAATGAACCGGATTTAATATAATCCGCTCCAGCTCCGACCGAAAGATCTGAAATAAAGTCATCCGTCGTTTCTCCACTTCGGTGAGACACCACTACTTTTAGTTTATTCTTTTTAGCCAAAGCAATACAATCTAAAGTTTCTGTGAGCGTTCCAATTTGATTAAGTTTAATGAGCACACTATTGCAAGCGTTTTCTCGGATAGCTTTTTCCAAGCGCTTCACATTAGTCACCAAAAGATCATCTCCAATAGTCAAAACTTTTTCTCCAATTTTTTCATTCATAATTTTCCATCCATCCCAATCTTCTTCATTAAGCCCGTCTTCCACTGAAATTAAATGGTATTTTTCTATCCATTCAGTATAAATATTAACTAAAGCCTCGCGACTAAGATTGACATTCTCCGGCTTAAAAAAATATTGACCCGTTTCTTCGTTGAAAAAAGAATTAGCCGCCGCATCAACACCTAAAAAAACTTCCTTGCCCGGAACATATTTGGCTTCAGAAATAGCTTGATTGATGATTTCCAAAGTCTTTGAATTGCTTTCAATTTTTGGCGCAAAACCACCCTCATCTCCTACGGCGATAGAAAATCCCAATGAAACTAAAAGTTTTTTAAGTGAATGAAAAATCTCACTTCCCGCCCTATATTGTTCTTTGAATTTTTTTATTCCCTCAGGAATTATTTTATATTCTTGAACAGAAAGTCCGGAATCACTGTGCATTCCGCCGTTTATTACATTAAACATCGGCACGGGAATTTTCATTTTTTCTGTTTTTCCCGAAAGCTCGGCGACATATTCATAAAGTTCCACTCCCCTTTCTTTAGCTACTGCTCGTGAAACTGCCAAAGAAACTCCCAAAATCGCATTGGCTCCCAATTTGGCTTTATTTTCCGTTCCATCTAGATTAATCATTCTTTCATCAATTTTTCGTTGTTCGGAAGCTTCCATTCCCAAGAGAGCTTCTTTAATTTCTTTGTTAACATTGTCAACTGCTTTTAAAACTCCCAATCCTCCAAATCTTTTTGCATCTTCATCTCTGAGTTCCAAAGCTTCTAATTTTCCGGTTGACGCCCCCGACGGCACTCCGGCCACCGCTCGCATTCCTGATTCCAATTCAACCTCAACTTCAACGGTCGGATTTCCCCGTGAATCCAAAATTTCCCTCGCTTCAATTTTCTTTATTTTTGACATAGTCTTTTCTATAATGACTGTTTACGCTATTATTATAGCATAGGGATAAATTCAATAAAATAAGCTTATGGAAAACTTGAAAATTTCAGAAATTAATCATGTTCCCAATTCCAATGCTTTTTTGAAAGCGCTTCAAACAATGGATTTTCTTGACGAGAAAGACAAAAAATTATCAGCCGAAATAATCAGAGACAAAGATGTTCTGTATAATTTAACAAAAGAAATAAACGCTCTCAAAAACAAATTAAACGAGCTGAAAAAAAATAAAGAAGACAATATACTGGGAAAAGTAGTTAAAATAATCAAAAAAATAGCCGAATTGGAAAATAAAAAAGAGGGATTGCAAGAAAAAATAGAAAGAAATCTTGAGCAATTGGTAAATAAAAACGCAGATCAAGAAAGAATGACCGATACGGAATTACCCAAAAAAGTCGCTTGATTTTTATTGAAAAATTTGCTACAATTAAAGTTAGAAAATTAAATGAAGCCTTGACGCGACCTCACCAACCGCCGAGCTTCAGCCCAGTGAGATTGGCGAAAAAATCTCAAAGAGCGCCCAAATGATACGGGAATTCGAGTGGAACCTCCTGTCAGTTCAAACTGACGGGACTCGATAATTCTAATATTGTTTTGACGCTTTTTATTTTAATTATTTATTAAAAAAATATGAAAAAAACAAATCAAACCGAAATTATGCGCCATTCTTTGTCGCACATTCTTGCCACTGCTGTTTTTGAAATGTTTCCGGAAGCCAAATTCGGAATCGGCCCGGCCATTCAAAATGGATTCTATTACGACTTTGAACTTCCCCGCACTCTCATTCCGGAAGACCTCCCTCTTATAGAAGAAAAGATGAAAAAAATAATTACCGCCAATTTGCCTTTTGAAAAAGAAGAAATTTCCGAAAAAGATGCTCTCGCGCATTTTGAAAAAGCCAATCAACCATATAAAACAGAAATCATTAAAGACCTGCTAAAAGATGGCAATCAAACCGTTTCAGTTTATAAAACAGGAAATTTTGTTGATCTTTGCTCCGGACCACATTTGGATTCAACTGGAGAAATCCCAAAAGATTCTTGGAAATTAGACAGAATTTCCGGAGCCTATTGGAAAAGTGATGAAAATCGCCCTCAACTTCAAAGGATTTATGGCTTAGCTTTTGATTCCAAAGAAGAACTCAAAGAATATTTGGAGCAAATGGAAGAAGCCAAAAAAAGAGACCATCGAAAACTGGGTAAAGAATTGGATTTATTTTGTTTTTCTGATTTAGTCGGACCGGGCTTGCCACTTTTCACTCCCAAGGGAACTATTCTTAAAGACGAGCTCCAAAAACACATTGAATCGGTTTGCCGAAAATACGGTTTTCAAAAAGTAGCCACTCCCCATTTGGCCAAAATGGATCTTTATGAAATTTCCGGACACAAACAAAAATTCGGTGGAGAACTTTTCAAAGTTGAATCTCACTATAAACAAAATTATGTAATGAAACCGGTTCAATGCCCGCACCAAACTCAGATCTATGCTTCCAAGCCCAGATCTTATAGAGATTTACCTATTCGCTATATGGAATCGGAAAAACAATACCGAGATGAAAAACCGGGAGAAATTGGAGGTTTGACTCGGGTGATTGCCATCACTGTTGAAGACGGTCATTCTTTTTGTCGTCTTAACCAAGCCAAAGATGAAATAAAAAACATAGTGAACATCATCAAAGATTTTTATTCTTCTCTTGGTCTTTGGGAAAACCATTGGGTTTCTCTTTCGGTTAGAGATTACGAACATCCAGAGAAATATATTGGGGAAAGCGAAGACTGGGACAAATGCGAAAAAATGCTGGAAGAGATTTCTGATGAAATGAATCTTGAGACAATCAAAAAGGAAGGTGAAGCGGCATTATATGGTCCTAAGCTGGATTTTATGTTCCGCGATGCCTTGGGTAAAGAAATTCAGATTCCGACTGTTCAGATTGATTTTGCCACTCCCAAAAGATTTGAACTTTTCTACACCAACGAAAAAGGAGAAAAAGAAAGTCCGGTAATGGTTCACCGAGCCATCCTCGGATCATATGAAAGATTTTTAGCTCTTCTGATTGAACACTTTGCCGGAGCCTTTCCGATCTGGCTTTCGCCGATTCAAGCGATCATTGTTCCGGTAAGTGAAAAATTTAAAACTTACGCCGAAAAGGTTTCCGAAGAATTATCCGATAATGAAATTCGGGTTGAAATTGACGCTTCCGACGAATCTCTGGGGAAGAGAATTAGAAAAGCCGAGAAACAAAAAATCCCCTACATTCTGGTGGTGGGAGAAAAAGAAATGAATGATAATCTAATTTCCATCAGATCACGAGAAAAAAACGACGAGGGAACAATGAAAACTTCAGAATTTTTGGAAAAAATCAAAAAAGAAATTAGAGAGAAAAAATAATTTTTTGAGATAAAAAATCCGAGCGGAGGTTCCCGCCCGGAAATTCATTAACCATATATCCTCCTACAGAAACCCAGTTTATCCATTAACTGGATAAATTTCGAGTCTCCTCCTTGTCTTTGATAGATGTATACGCAATCGTTGGGGCTATTTATGCAAACCACCCCAACTAACTCTAAATTTTTTCCGTTTTTAAAAATTTTTAATGTAACCGCGTAGCCACGCACCCCAGGTAGTACTCTAACCACCCGATACCCCATATCATACCCCAAAGAGTAGACTGCTTCCGCAAGAGAAAAAATTTCGCTTGACCGGAAAACATTATTATTGTTGTTGGTCATTTATAATCCTCCTACTTTCTACTTTAGGTTAAATTTTTCTTATCCCCTAAAATATTTTATATCTCAAAAAATAATTTCCGTCAATATTTCAAAGATTGATTTTTTCTCTGATTTGTCCTATAATTCTCGGATATGAAATATTTTATCAAAACCTTTGGTTGTAAGATGAATCATAGTGATTCAGAAAGAATTGCCGGATTTTTGGAAAATTACCACCTAAAAAAAGTTTCTTGTGTCAAATTGGCCGATTTTTTGATTTTTAACACTTGCGGAGTCCGACAAATGGCCGAGGACAGAGTCTATGGACAGATTCATAATTCAAAAGAGAATAATCCGAAAGGAAAAATAATTTTGACCGGATGCCTCGCCAACCGAAAAGATGTTCAAAAAAGACTCAAAAACAAGGTAGATTTATTTTTTCCAATCAACGATTTTGAAAAATTGGATTCTTGGTTAACAAAAAAAATACCCTCAAAAACAAAACTGAACTTGAAAGAAAAAAAGAACTATTTTCAAATAAAACCAACTCTCAATTCAAGTTATTCCGCTTCGGTTCCCATTATGACCGGTTGCAACAATTTCTGCGCTTATTGCATTGTTCCCTATGCTCGTGGTCGGGAAATTTCCCGTCCCGCCGATGAGATCTTGTCTGAAATAAAAAATTTGCTTGAAAATGGTTATACGGAAATTTTTCTTCTTGGGCAAAATGTCAATTCTTACCAAGACAAAAATATAAATTTTTCCAAACTGCTTAAAAAAATTAATGCTCTTCCGGGGAATTTTTGGATAAATTTTTTAAGCAACCACCCAAAAGACATAACTGACGAATTTATTAAAACTGTCACCAGTCTTCCTAAGGTTTGCGAGTTGATTCATTTTCCCCTTCAAGCCGGAGACAATGAGATTCTTGAAAAGATGAACCGAAAATATACCGCTCAGGAATATTTGGAAAAACTGGAAAAAATAAGAAAAAGTTTTGAAAAAAATAAACCCAGTTCCCCATATGCCATAACTTCCGACATTATTGTCGGCTTTCCGGGTGAAACTAAAAAGCAATTCCTGGAATCAGCCAAAACAATGAAAAAGGCTGAATATGACTTGGTATTTTTCGGGCAATATTCTCCGCGCCCCGGCACGACCGCCGCTCAACTGAAAGACACTGTTTCCAAAACGGAAAAGGTCAGACGGGAAAATTATTTAAACGAAATTTTGAAAAAAACCGCTTTTCAAAATAATCAAAGTTATTTAGGCAAAACATTGGAGATTATCGTTGACAAAGAAAAAAATGGTTATTATTTTGGCAGAACAAGAAGCGGAAAAAATGTTAAGCTTGTCTGCGACAAAAAAAACCTAATCGGAAAATTAATAAAAGTTAAAATAACCCAAGCTAATATATGGAATCTGGAGGCTTGTCCGGTCAAAAAATAAACTTCCCCAAAATAATCGTCATTTTGGGGCCAACCTCGTCTGGCAAATCTGATGTGGCTATTCAACTTGCCCAAAAATTCAACGGAGAAATAATTTCAGCTGACAGCCGACAAGTTTTCAAATGGCTTGATATTGGTTCTGGAAAAATTACGCCAGAAGAACAAAAAATGGTTCCTCATCACCTCCTGGATGTCGTTCATCCAAACGATCAATTTAATGCCTCTCACTTCAAAAAAGAAACTGATAAAATAATTGCAAATATTCTTATCCGCAAAAAAAATCCTATTCTATGTGGCGGAACAGGTTTTTGGATTAAATCTGTTGTTGATAATATCACTTATCCCAAGGTTAAACCAAATCTGAAATTGCGAGAAGAATTGGAAGAAAAAACAACCGAGGAACTTTTTGAAATGCTTCAAAAATATGATCCAGAAAGATCAAAAAATATTGACGCTAAAAACAAAATTCGTCTCATTCGGGCGATTGAGATTTGTCAAACACTTGGAAAAGTTCCAAAAAAACAAGCCAATCCGCAATATCAAACGCTTCAAATTGGAATTTCTTGGCCTAAAGAAAAACTAAATGAGCGAATTGAAACCAGACTCAAAGACAGATTCGCTCTCGGTATGATTCAAGAAGTGGAACAACTTCACGAAAAATACGGAATTACTTGGAAAAGAATTGAAGAATTTGGTTTGGGTTATTTGTGGATTGCCAAATATTTTCAAGGAGAAATCAAAAAAGACGAAATTTTTGAAAAAGTTTATCAAGCCGAAAAAAATTATGCTAAACGACAAATGACTTGGTTCCAAAAAGACAAACGAATAATTTGGCTGGAAAAATATGCTGACATTGAAAAAGAAGTGGGAAAGTTTTTATCCTAATATTATTTTCCGAGAAAGCGAAAATTTGGAACGCTCCGAATATAAAAAATCTCCCCGCTATTCCGTTTGGAGTAGCGGGGTTATTTTAATTTAGATGAGGAAAGGTTTTATGCACTCCCTACACAATACCTTTCCATTAGGGAGAGTTATTTCCCCTCCCATTTTTCCGCATTTTTGACATTGACAGTAAACATCCATGCCAATGACACAATTATAGCCACATGCGACCACGCATCGGCATCCTGCATAAATTAATGGGCAACTATTTTTAAAGTCGCACGCCTCTCCATTTTGATAAGCAGTCGCTATTTTGTAGCTAACTGGCAAATATGTTCCATTCATTATATTAATCCTTTCTTGTGGAAATTTTTGCATTTTTTCTTTATTTTTTTAAGGAACATTTTCTATTTTTTCGCTCAAAAAAAATCACCCTACTGGGCGATATTTTCATCGTTTCTTTGTCTGCTTTTCTTTTTTTGTTCAAAATCCTAAACATATTTTATCTAATTTTACTCCTATTAAAAATCATGTAAAGCTAAGTTATCCACAGCCGAAATTAGTTTGTTCTTCCCGCTAACTGACGGCAAACAAAAAATAAAAAATTATTTCAACTTCTCTTTCAAAATCTTGGATACGGTTCCCGGGTTAGCCTTGCCTTTCGTGGTTGCCATAACTTGCCCAATCAAAAACTGAAAGGCGTTAGACTTTCCGTTTTTGTAATCTTCAACCGATTTTTGGTTTTTTCCCAATATTTCGTCAATAATTTTTTCTGTTTCTCCTTCGTCATCCATTTGTCCCAAATTCTTTTCTTCAATAATTTGAGACGGATCTCCTCCGGTTTGGTACATTTCCAAAAGCACTGTTTGCGCCGCACTAGAATTTATTTTTCCATCCGCCACAATACCCACAAACTCAGCATAATTCTCCGCTGTTATTTTAATATCAGCCATATTTGCCCCTCCGACCAAATGCTTCAGAAGCTCAGTTAGAATGTAGTTGGAAGCCAGCTTAATTGATTTTTTCAAATCACACCCAACCTCGCCACAATTTGTTTTTTCTTTGAGTTCGGAAATCACTTGCTCAAAATAATCCGCCAAATCTTTTCGGGAAATTAAAATTTCAATATCCTGAGACGGCAAACCATATTCTTCCTGAAATCTTTTTGCTTTGGCCTCTGGTAATTCGGGCAGTTTTCTCCTCAGATTTTCAATTTCTTCTGAAGCAAATTCCAGGGGTGGAATGTCCGGCTCGGGAAAATAACGATAATCATGAGCCGATTCTTTGGCTCTTTGAGAAACGGTTGCATTTTTGTTGCTGTCATACCCTCTGGTTTCCTGAACCACTTTCTCCCCTTTTTCCAAAACTTCGGTCTGCCTTTCAATTTCATAATTAACCGCCTTTTCCACAAATTTGAAAGAGTTGATATTTTTCACTTCTACCTTGGTTCCGGAAAGCCTGTCTTTTCCTTCTTCATAAAGCGACAAATTAACTTCGCAACGCATATTGCCTTTTTCCATATCCGCATCCGATATTCCCAAATAACGACAAATTTGCTGTAATTTTTGACAAAAAATTCTGGCTTCTTCTCCATTTTCAAAATCCGGTTCGGTAACCAGCTCCATAAGTGGCACACAAGCTCTGTTGAAATCTACCAAAGTATAATCTACTCCCTTGGGATGAATCAGTTTTCCGGTGTCTTCTTCTAAATGAATCCGGGTAATGCCAATTTGGCGACCATTTACTTCCAAATATCCCTTGCCACAAAGCGGTTCGTCATATTGAGAAATTTGATAACCCTTGGGGAGATCGGGATAAAAATAATTTTTTCGGTCAAATTTACTCTTAAGGTTAATTTCACAATTAAGCGCTAAGCCGGCCATTTGAACGAATCTAATAGCTTCTTCATTGGGAACCGGCAAAGTTCCCGGTTGTCCCGTGCAAACAGGGCAAATATTCACATTAGGCTCTCTTTCTTGTCCTAAATCATTTTTGCAACTGCAAAACATCTTGGATTTGGTTTTGAGCTCCACATGAATTTCCATTCCGATTGTTGGTTTGTATTTAGCCATAAAAAATATTTTTCTAACGATTATCTCCACTACCGCTAATTTTTCCTCTCTCTAGCCTACTATATAATTTCTCAATATTCAACTCTGCCACACCGTCAAGAGACAAATCCAATTCACTGGCAATTTGAGAAACATACCACAAAACATCTCCCAGTTCTTTTTTTATTTCTTCTTTAGTCTCGGCATCAATTATGCCATTTTTGTCCCGAATGACTTTCTTGATTTTTTCTGCCACTTCTCCTGATTCTCCGGCCAAACCCAAAGTCGGATAGATAAAATTATTATTAACATTCGGATAAAACGCCGTACGCCTTGATTTTTCCTGATATTCTTTGAAATCCATTATTTTATAATTTTATTTTTTAGAATCTTCACAATATCCGAATGAACTTTTTCAATTGATTGCTCGCCGTCAACCACAAAAAAATTTTTATACTTTTTGCTACGACTGATTTTCATAAAAGTTTCCATCACTTTTTTGAGCTTCTGCTCTTCTTCAAAAAATTCTTTGCGAAAGCGGGAATTGTTAATTCTTTCAATACATTTTTGGGGAGACACTTTCAAAAAAAAGGTAGCATCCGGCTGGGGAAATTTTTCATTCAAACTTTCCAACCATCTAACCTCATTATTCAAGGAACCATAAGCAATAGTGGAAAAAAAATAGCGGGAAGAAATAACATCATGTCCCGACTCCAAAGCCGGCAAAATTTCGCTTTCCAAATGATGTGCTCTGTCAGCACAAAAAAGAAGTTGTTTTCCGGTGTTTCCCAGTTGCCACTGTTTGGTTAAAAATCCCCGAATCAATCCGCCAATAATATTGTTGGTCGGCTCATAAGTCTCGTGAACTTTTCTGCCAGAAGCTTTTAAATATTTTTCCAACAATCCGATTTGTGTTGTTTGTCCGGAACCGTCCAAGCCTTCAATCACGATAAATTTTCCTTTTTTTGTTTCTTGCATAAAATTATTTCATTTCAATGTCTTGCTCTCCTCTTTTAATATCAAATCGGTTTGGTTCTTCATCAAGATGAAAAATTAATCCGTTTTTGCCGAAAAGATTTTTAAGGCTGTCTATCATTTTTAAAATTTGTTCCACTAAAGTCGGATGAACAAATCTGGTAGAACGAAGCTCGGCTAAATATACCAAGGCTTTCAAATCACCGGAAAACCGGCACGGAACCCGATAGCCCATAGCAGTAAAATACTGTTTCTCTTCTTGGTTTATTTTTAAACTGTTTATTTTCTTTTCTTGTGATTTTATGAATTCCCTGGCTTCTTTTTTTAAATCAGTCGGCAATGAATCAATGTACCATTTGTTAAATCCATGATTTCTGACCAAAAGTGGCATTCTCTGAACAATCGCCCGGTGACGCTGAAGATCGCGAAAAGATCCAAAATCAAGCAAAAATTCATAAGCAACTACCCCGCATTCTCCTATAGCCATTGGCAAATCTGTCTTTGGTGGTCTGTTTTTGAGAATATTTTTATAACCAGCCAAAATTTTCTTGTCTATATTATTGTAAATTAAACTGAAATTCTTGGCTTGGTTGTTTTTGTAATAATAATTTTTCTTCATCCAGTCTTCATTATATTTCTCGGTTTTCTCATATCTTTTGTGACCAAAAGAACTGGAATACATTTTCTTTAACGCTTTTTCCGTTTTTTCGGCAATTTCCCGAACTTCTTTCAAGGGATGGTGTCGCAAAAGCATCAATTCATCGGAAAATTGACGGAAGTTCATTCTCCAAGCCACATTGGTTGTAGCGCCAGCCGGCAAAAAAGAGCGCGTTATATCAAAAGAGCGAGCTATTATGGCTTTTTCATAAATTTTTTGATCTTCATTTTTTCCTTTGGGAAACTGCTTTTTGAGATGTTCTTTAAGCGGTTTCTGGGCTTTCAAATAAAAATCTCGCCAACCTTCCATAATTTCCATTCCGGCTTTCGTTTCAGTCGGATCCAAAAATTTTTGTTTGGAAAAATCAACATATCTGGTTGAGGCTTCTTGCCCGGAATAAAGTCGCCAATCTTGAATAGCCTTGGCTGCCAACATGGAAATTCCCTCCACAAAAACCGTCACCGATCCGCAATCACCGATTGACTTGTGTCCATAACCAACATAAAATTGATCCATAAAATTTTCTGCGCCTTTTTCTTCCAGCATTTTCAAATGATGTTTAATTCCTCCGGTTGAACGAGAATGGAGAGCTTGAAGCATAGCTTCAGCCTGACCATCAATTTTCGCCTCAACATTAAGCGCCAAAACAAATCCGCCTTGAGATAGTTTTTCCACAAAATGTCCTTGTAAAATATTTTTCTTTTTCATTTATTATTCCTTATTTTTTTTAATAATCTCATCAACCTGACTATATAATTCTTCAAAATTTCCATTGTTGTTCAAAACAAAATCAGCTTGATTTTTCAGTTCTCGGATTTCCGATTCGGCTTCTCGTTCGTGGTCTTTTTTGAATTCGGAAAAGGTTTTAGAATTGTCATCGGTATTTTCTCCGCGCCGGATTATTCTCTCAAATCTTTTTTCCATCTCCGCTTCAATATAAACCAACTTGAAACCGGAAAGTTTTTTCAAAAATGCAATATCCCCCAATCTCCGAACGCCATCAATCGCTACGATCTCATGATTATCATTTTCCACATCGTGATAAATTGTTTTTGATAAAATATCGGAACCAAAATATTCCCGAAGCATTGTTGAAATTTTTTGTAAATTTTCCCTATTTTCTTCCAAATACATTCTCTTTGCCACATCCCGAAGCATAGTGGAAAAGCGATGAGAACTGCCTGAATGTTTTTCACTAAGATATTTAGCCACTGTTCCTTTGCCCGAAGCGATTTCCCCCGCCAAACCTAAAATTATTTTCATAGTCTATTTTTTATTATTTTTTCTTACTGTCCTTGCTCCATATTGTTCCATATCATCAATTAGATCATTTTTTTGCCAATCATTAATCCAATCGGAAACTTTGTAAGTTTTAATTTTTCCGTTTTTTTGATGTGTAATCACTTCTCCAAGTCCGGCATTAACAATCATTTTCTTGCAAATAAAACAAGGATAGGCATCAATGGGAATTTCTTGAGTATTCTCCAATTTCACCGAATAAAGATACATTTTTCCCCCCAGAAGACTTACTCCGGAACGAGCGGCGTTAATGATGGCATTTTGTTCACTGTGAACGCTTCGGCAAAGTTCATACCTTTGCCCGGAAGGAATATCCATCTCTCTTCTCAAGCAATTATTTCTTTCCAGACAATCCTTGGTTTTTCTGGGCGCTCCGACATAACCGGTTGCGATTATTTGATCTTCATTTACAATCACCGCTCCGTGCCTGGCCCGAAAACAAGTGGAACGAGCAGACACTTCTTTGGCAATATTCATATAGTATTCATCCTTGGAAATTCTTTTGTTTTTCATTTGATTTTTCCGTTCCCCTTAAAAATAAGTTGTTAATCGCCTCTTGATTTTACTATTTTTATTCTTTCCGGTCAAAAAAAATACCGCTCTTGCGGTATTTTCCTAAAAATGTTCTTATTTTCCAAGTATTTCTTTCATCATATCTTCCACTTTCTGCTTCAGATCTTCCGGCGTCCCATTGTTGTCAAAAGAAAAATTGGCTTGCTTTCCGATTTCGTGAATGGAAACCTCAGTGAGCTTACTTTCCTCGGCTAAAAATTCTTCAAAAGTCGTTTTGTCTTCTCCTTCTTTTTCTTTACGAAGTTTAGTTCTTTCATAACGAATTTTAATGTCGGCAGTTACATAGACCAAATAAAAATTTTCTCCGTATTTTTTCTTAAACGGTTCCACATCGCCATGCATCCTGATTCCGTCAGCGATTAGAATATTTGATCCATTTCTTTCCATATCTTGAATCAATGAATCAATCACAACAGTTGGTCCATAACCCTCTTTGAGAACCAAAGCCAGTTTAACCAAATTGTCTCTAGTAATTGGCAAATGCAAGTCCTCCAAAGTTCTTCTTAGAATTTTTGAAGTTCCATAATGCTTGGCGCCATATTTTTCTACCAAATAATCAGAGACTGTTCCTTTCCCTGATCCCTTTTCCCCAATAAGACCAATAACAATTTTGTTTTCTGCCATAAATTTAATAAAAAATTAAATTTTAACCACCCGAGTATTTTATCAACCTTCTTCCAAAAAGTCAAAATCCGGCCTCGGAAGGATTTCCGGGGCCGGCTATGAATTACTTCGCGAAACGGACAACCCCCGGGGGCGTCCAATAATTTTCAGGTAAATCTGGTGTTAAACACCAGATAATTAATGAAATCAGTAATAAAAGAAGGCACCCTATACCCAAATTTTTCATTTCACCCCCCCCTCTATTTTGAATTAAATTTGAATTAAACAAACTCACTGGCTTTTGACTCTAGCATAAAAAACTAAAAATGTCAAACTTCATAAATAAAAACTTTTCCAGGACATTTTCCGCTTAAAATTTTTATCGGCTTCCGATTTTTTATTTCAAAAGAATAAGAAACTATTTTGGTTCCCGGTTTCAGTTCTTTTTTGAATTTTTTTTCCAAACGATTCATCGCTTTTATTCCCAAAAAACAAAACACTGTATCCACCTCGCCAAGATTGCTGTTATAAAAATTAGCCATTTTAAGCTTGGGCTTTTTCACTTTATTCAAAAACAAATTCAATTTGGCAAAAAGGAAATATACCGGAGAAAGCTCAAAACCAGAAACCTCAGCCCCAAATTCTTTATTGGCCAAAATCATCATTCTCCCAGTCCCTGCCCCTAAATCACAAAATCTTGTTTCTTTGTCCACTTTTAAAAATTCTAAGGCTTCTCTGATAATCTGCTTGTTAGACAAAAAAATCGGAGCTCCGATCCAAGAAGCATAAATCGTCACGATTGCCACCACCAAGAAAATAGGAAAAATAATAAAATAAAACATATATTTTTTGTTTCTATTTTCATACTAAGCTAACTCTTGTTTTTTCACAAATAAAAAAAGAGATTCAAGGCGAATCTCTTTTTTACTTAAAGCAAAAACTACAAACTGATTTTAATTCCGACTCCCATCGTTGAGCAAATCACCACACCGGAAAAAAGTTTTCCCTTAACCGCTGCCGGTTTGGATTTTTCCACTGCTTCCAAAAAAGTCTTAATATTTTCCATTAATTTTGCATCTTCAAAAGAAATCTTTCCTACCAGTTGATGAATATTGCCTGAGTTATCATTTTTAAAAGATGCTTTTCCTTTTTTAAGCGCTTCAACTGCTTCTTTGATTTTCGGAGTAACCGTTTCGGTTTTTGGATTAGGCATCAAGCCTTTGGGTCCGAGTATTTTAGCTACCGTTGCCAACTTGGGCATCATTTCCGGAGTGGCCACCAAAACATCAAATTCAATTTTTCCCGCTTTGATTTTTTCAAGCAGTTCTTCGCCCGCCACCAAATCCGCTCCGGCCTCTTTTGCTTCATCGGCTTTGGTTGAAGTAATAACCGCAATTTTTTTGGTTTTTCCGGTTCCATGAGGCAAAATCACCGTTCCCCTGATTTGCTGATCACCTTTTTTGGCATCAATTCTGGTTTTGATGTGAACTTCAATTGACTCGTCAAATTTGGCAATCTTGTTTTCCTTGATCAATTTCATTGCCTCTTCCAAAGAATAGAGTTTGTTTTTTTCAATTTTTTCAAGTACAGCCCGATATTTTTTTCCGTGCTTCATATGTTTGGCGTGGTAAACGAGTTAGGCAAATTGTTGCATAACTCTCCCACAAAATTAAAATTATTCTACTGTAATTCCCATGGAACGAGCAGTTCCGGCAATTATTTTTTTGGCACCCTCAACATCATTAGCATTCAAATCCGGCAATTTTTTTTCGGCAATTTCGGTGAGTTTGGAATCATTAATTTTTCCCACTTTGTCTTTCAGAGGATTGCCAGCTCCTTTTTGCACTCCGGCCGCTTTTCGGAGAAGATCGGAGGCTGGAGGAGTTTTGAGAATGAAATCAAAACTTCTGTCTTCATAAACAGTAATCTCAGCAGGAATAATATCTCCCATTTTGTCTTTGGTCGCATCATTAAACTTAACACAAAATTCTTGAATATTAAGTCCGTGTTGACCTAAAGCCGGTCCGACTGGAGGAGCTGGATTGGCTTTTCCGGCCTGAATTTGAAGCTTGATAACTGTCTTTATTTTCTTTGCCATAATTGTCTTTTGAGCATTAGCGAGAGCAATATTTATAAGCGCTCGCCAACCATTCTAAATTTTAATATTAATACAGTCAAAACCGCAGTTATTCCGAGAAAGAAATTGACTTATTGCGTCAATCAGTCTCGGAATTGTGGCGGATAGGCTGTCAGTTTCTACAATTTATTAATCTGCAAAAAGTCCAATTCTACCGGAGTCTCGCGTCCAAAAATGGAAACTAAGACTTTGATTCTTCCTTTTTCTTCATCCACATCGTCCACTTTGCTGTCAAAGTCTTTGAACGGTCCGTCAATAATTTTAACGCTGTCGCCTTTTTTGACATCAATTTTGAATTTCGGTTCTGCCATTCCCATTCTTTTTTTGAGACTTTCTATTTCTTTAGGATCAACCGGTGTCGGGGTGGTTCCAAGACCAATGAATCCGGTTACATTGGGAGTGTTTCTAACCACATACCAAGAAGCATCTGTTACAATCATTTCTACCAAAACATAACCGGGATAAATTTTTTCTTCCACTACTGTTCTTTTGCCGGCTTTAATTTTAATTTTTTTTTCAATTGGAACCATTACATCAAAAATCAAATCTTGCATATCCATAGATTCAATTCTCTGACGCAAGTTTCTGGCCACATTGTCCTCATAACCGGAATAGGTATGAAGCACATACCAAGCTCGCCCGTGATGTTGTGATTGTTTTGCCATACTATTTCAATATAAAAATTTTTAACAAATAACTGAAAAAATAATCCAATCCACCAAGAAAGATTGCCATCGCCAAGCTGATAGCAATAACAGCGATAGTGTAGTTGATGGTTTGTTTTTTAGTTGGCCAATTAACCTTTTTAAGTTCCGCTTTGGCTTCTTTAAAAAAGTTTGTGATTTTATTCATATATATTTGTCATTCCGAACTTGATCCGGAATCTTTTTAAATTTCCCGATCCTGAAACAAGTTCAGGATGACATTTTCAATGTCATTTTTAAAGCTTTTTTAAAAGCCCTTCGGGGGCTTTTTGCTTAAACAAATACTAGTACGTTTTTGAATTTTTGTCAAATATGTAAGCTATACATAAAATACACAACAAAATTTCATACCATATTTTAGCATATCTGATATTTACCGTAACGAAATACAGCGTAAAGAAAATGCGGCATCCTCATAGTTTTTTCTTTCAAATATTTTGCGGTCGGGGACTTGACAGATTAGACGTTATCTGCTATATTAAAGCGTTAGACAAAAATTTACCCGTTCGCAGATTCACAAAAGGAGGAAAAAATGAACGGTTTTGCAATTGCAGGGATGTTGTTTTCATTTTCAGGGTTAATTTGGAACCTGACTGGACAGGCTCTTTTCGGCGCGATGAACATTTGCGTCGGAATGCTGTTTATAATACTGTCAACAACAATACGAAGAAAAAAATGAGAGCAGATCCGGCGAGGCGCTAGCTATACAGCTAACGCCTTTTTCTTTTGAGCAAAAAATAATTTGAAATGAAATTTTGTCTAACGTGTTGTTAGGTGTTGTTGATTTTAATATTCCAAACAATTTCTCACTTTTTCTTTCAGTGCGGCATAACGTGAATTCTTATTCTCATATGACATAAGATAGTCACGCGTAGAGGCAAAGTCTTTTTTCTTCTCAATGCCCTTTGGCACTATTGTTCCTTCGGGAAATTGAGAACGTGTTAAATCTACCTCTTTACCATTAATTATATTGAAAAAGTGAGAAATTTTTTGGCCATTTGGCAATAGTGCTTCCGACCAGACTATATCGCCACCAAAGTAATCATTCACGATTAACGCGGTAATAGCACATTGGCCAAAAGATGGATTTGATTCGTTCCATTCGGCAGGGCAATACGAAGTCTCTCTCGACCATGATCTGAGCAATGCATTTTTAAGTATATTCAAATCCATATTTAGAATATTAAAATTAATTTCACCTAACGTTTCCCAATGAAGCGAAGTTTCAATTCTTTCTTCCTTATTATAATTAATAAAAAAAGGAAGGATTGAAATTTGGGTCGGAAGAAAAGTTTACTCATTATTATAATTAATAAAGGAACTTTTCTGTAGCCGCTTATCGCGGTGTTAGACGATGTTAAATTATATCTCAATATTAAGTGGTTCCAAAGATTCTAGTTCCAAAAAATCGTAATGCCACCACTCATAAGGATAAACAGTAAAACCGTATTTTTTCATAATACTTTTTAATTTTTCTCTATTGTCAAATACGTTTTTATCAAGCTTAGAATAGTTTTCATATGCCTTATCACTCAAATCATCAAATTGGGTTGGCATTTCCAATTCTTGCTTTGTTTCTAAATTTATTATAGTCAAATCAACAGCAATCCCCTTTGAATGATTAGACACGGAAGGAGTAAAATCCGCATTATCAACAAACCTGACCAATTTATTTTGAATATTCATTGGTCTATATGCGTCCCATATTTTCAATCCAAGTCCATCTTTTTCAAGTTCACTTTGACATAATTTCAACGCATCAATTACCTTTTTATGCAAAAAACACACCGGTTTTTTATATAATTTCTCTCCAGTCAAATTATCTTTTGTCGCATATTTAATATCCAAAACAATATCTGGACAAGATACCGAAATATCGATTAAATCTTTACTTTCAAGTTCTTTATAGCTATTCATATTTTATCTTACACTTTTTATATAACCATAATAACATAAAAACACCCAAAGGTGTTTTTGGTAGGCTACTCGCCTGGGCTAGCTTGAACCTGGGACCTCGTTATTACTCGCCACGGCGAGCGCGCTTTAGCCATTCCCTGCCTTTTCCAGTCTTTAAAAATCTTTCAAATTTAAAAGCTTCTTCCCTAGTTTTAAATTCTCTTTTAAATATAACAACCCAGGGTCCTTTTTTGTAGGTAGTTTTATGAAACTTTGACTTTTCAATAGAAATATCATTATGAAAAGAAACCCACTCATCCAGGTTTCTAGTGCTAACAGTATAAGTTTTTTTATTTTTATTTTCTAAAACATAAGTGAAATACATCTGTGGGCGATCCAGGACTTGAACCTGGGACCTCGTCATTATCAGTGACGCGCTCTAACCAGCTGAGCTAATCGCCCGCGTAAATAACACTAAAAACTATATAAAAAATATCCGTGAATGTCAATGTGGACCGGACAGGACTTGAACCCGCTACCTCCTCGGTGCAAGCGAGGCGCTCTACCAGGTGAGCTACCGGCCCATAACGAAAACTGAATAATATTGTACTACTTGTATCTTATTTTGTCCACAATTCTCCCAATTCATTTCAACTTTTCCACCGCTTCCCGAAATTTTTCCCCTCGGTCAAATTCATTCTGAAAAAGTCCAAAACTGGCTGCCCCAGGAGACAGAAGAACGACATCGCCCTCTTGAGCCAAGTTTCCCGCCCAAAAAACCGCCTCGTCCATTGAAGAAGCTACCGGAAAAATTTTTTCCGGATTCAGCTTTTTGATTTTTTCCAAAAGCTTATCCGTCGCTTGACCCTTCAAAAAAACCGCCTTTTCCGTTTTTTGCAAAATTACTTCGGCCAATTCAGAAATATCTAAATTCTTGTCCGCTCCGCCGGCAATTAAAACCAGCGGTTCGGAAAAAGATTTAATTCCCGAAATAGCGCTTTCTGGAGTGGTAGCGGCAGTATCGTTATAGTATTTGACTTCGCCGATTTCTCGAACGAATTCCAAGCGATGCGGCATACCGAAAAAATTCAAAACAGCTTTTTTAATTGGCGCCAAAGAAACTCCCCAAAAATAGGTAGCTCCGATTGCCGCCATAACATTAGGAATATTATGTTTTCCCCGTAATTTCAAATCGGAAATCGCGAGAACTTCTTGATTCGTTTCTCCGTCAGAAACAAAAATTTTTCCATTTTCTTCAAAAACTCCTTTCTGGCCGGAAAGATTTTTTTGAGAGAATTTAATCAACCGCGCTTTTATTTCACTCTCCAAATTTTTCAAAGTTTCATTGTCCCAATTGATAACACACCAATCTTCGGATTTTTGATTTTCAAAAATATACTTCTTATCCCGAAGATAAGCTTCCATTGTTTTATAATAATTGAGATGATCCGGCAAAAAATTGGTAAAAACCGCCACCTGCGGACTAAGTTTGTATCTTCCCAAAGCCGAAAGTCGCCAACTGGAAAGTTCGAAAACAATCACTGAATCCTTTTTTAATCCCTTAAGTTTGTCCAAAACGGAAACTTGTCCGATACCAACCTTAACCGGATGTTTTCCCGCCTCTTTCAAGATTTCAAAAATCAAGCTGGAAGTAGTAGTCTTGCCTTTGGTTCCCGTAATGCCAAAAATGGGATTTTTGCAAAGTTTAAAAAACAAACTGGAATCAATCTCTACTGGAATATTTTTTTCCAAAGCCATTTTGATGTGTTTATTGTCCCAAGGAACTCCCGGATTTTTTATGACCAAATCAACCTTGGAAAAATCCTCGCTTCTATGCTGACCAAAAACAAACTGAATGTTTTTCAGCCCTTTAAGTTTTTTCAAAGAAGACTCCAATTCTTCTTTGTTTTTCAGGTCGGTAATTGTCACCTTAGCTCCCGCTTGAGACAAAAAAAGAATAATCCCCACACCTCCGCCATGAAGACCGAGTCCCATAACTGTCACTCGTTTTTCTTTCAAATCACCTATTTTCATATTTTTTTCTTTAGCGTTTCAATACTTCTCCATTTTTCACTCCTTGATACTTCCTCTCCGAAATAACTATTTTACCATTGACCAGAACAAAGTCAATCCCTTGACTGTATTGATAAGGATTTTCTTTGGTGGCCAAATCTTTAATTTCATTTTGACTGAAAACCACCAAATCGGCGAAGTTACCTTTTTTAATTTCTCCTCTTTTTTTAATTCCAAATTTTTGAGCCGGAAAACCGGTCATTTTTTTGATGGCTTCCTCCCAACTTATCAATCCTTTCTCTCTGACATAACGAGAAAGTACTCTGGGGAAAGAACCAAAACTTCTAGGATGAACCAATTCTCCGCTTTCACTGTGATGAAGATTGTATCCCGAACCATTACTAGCAATAATGGAAAGCGGATGTTGAATGGCTTTTTCCACATTTTCTTCGCTCAGAACTTCCATTGAAGTTATTACTCGCCCATCAGAAGCCACCAAAACATCCACAATAGTTTCTTCAATACCTTTGCCTTGAGAAACAGCAATTTCGGAAATTTTCTTTCTGGCCAAAGTTTTATCCAGAGGAGAAATGGCAATTTCCACTTTGGAATAATCAAATCCGCTCTCTCTCATTTCCTGAATAACCTTATTCCGAATGGAAGGATTTCTAAGTCGTGATAGCATCACCTTTCTTCCTCCATCAGAAACCCAATCAGGAAGAAGCACATAAAGAACTGAACCGGTATTGGTGTAAGGATAAACATCAAAAGACACATCTGCGCCGGTTTCTTTTTCCCTTTCAATCAAATGGAGAGCTTGATCAAAAAGATTCCAGTTTTTTTCACCCATTGCTTTGAGATGAGAAATATGCAACTTGACTCCGGAATTCTTCGCCACTGTCAAAGCTTCATTGACCGCTTCAATCAATTCGTTTTCCTCTCCCCTGATATGAGTCGCATACACTCCGTCATATTTTCTAACTACTTTGGCTAATTCAGTCAGTTCTTCGGTTGAAGCCAGTTTGGCATGAGTGTAAATAAGTCCGGTTGACATTCCGATTGCTCCGTCCTTGAGCGCTCCCTTGAGCAATTTTTCAATAGCCACCAATTCATTCGGATTCATACTGCGCATCTCGTCTTTGAGAATCCCTCTTCTTAGGGTGGCGTGTCCGGTAAGAGTGGCAAAATTTACTGCCAACTTATTTTTGGAAAGAACTTGAAAAAATTCTTCCATCGTAAGCCAACTAATATTAATTTTTTGAAGATCAATCCATTTTTGAATGGAAGTTATTGTCTCAAAATCAAAAAGTGGCGCCAAAGAAGATCCGCAATTTCCACCAACAATAGTCGTAATGCCTTGATAAACTAAACTCTCCAAATCGGGATTCAGAAATAACCTCCAAAAAGTATCGCTGTGATTATTAACATCAATAAAACCAGGACAAACGACTTTGTCTTCAGCATCAATTTCCACCTCGCCTTTGTCATTTTGAAGCTCGCCAATTTTGACAATTTCCTCATCCTTAATACCAATGTCGGCTCGGTACATCGGCTTGCCGGTTCCGTCAATGACAAAACCATTTTTAATTAAAACATCATACATAATTTAATTGGCAATTATTATTTTTATTTTTATTTTTATTTTCCAATATATTTTGCCATATCCACCAAGCGACAAGAATATCCCCATTCATTATCATACCAACCAACCACCTTGGCCAAATTGCCGTTAGCCATTGTAAGTCCCAAATCAACAATTACACTGTGCGGATTTCCCTTAAAATCCATAGAAACCAAAGGTTCATCGGTTGTGGCTAAAATTTTCTTGAGCCCATTTTGTTCCGATTGTTTCATTGCTTCATTAATATCTTCGGCTCTCACTTCTTTTTCCAAAATACAAACAAAATCAGTAATTGAAACCACTGGCGTCGGAACCCGAAGTGCGATTCCATCCAATTGACCGGAAAACTTTTTTAAAACCTTTCCGACTGTTTTAGCTGCTCCGGTTGTAGTTGGAATAATATTAAGCGCGGCCGCCCGAGCTCGACGCAAATCTTTGTGAGGCAAGTCCTGAAGACGCTGGTCATTGGTGTAAGAATGAGTAGTTGTCATAAATCCTTTTTTCACTCCAAAATTTTCATCTAAAACTTTTATCATCGGCGCCAAACAATTAGTTGTGCAAGAACCATTGGAAATTATGGCTTCTCCCGAATATTCCTGATCATTCACTCCTAAAAGATAAACCGGTATTTCATCTTTGGCCGGAGCAGAAAGAATTACTTTTTTAGCACCAGCTTTCAAATGTTTGCCGGCTGATTCTTGGTTGTTAAAAACTCCGGTGCATTCCAAAACTACATCTACCTCCAATTCTTTCCAAGGAAGTTTTTCCGGATCAGTTTCTTGAAAATATTTAATTCTGGTTCCGGAAACCACGATTTCCGAATTTTCTTCGTCCACCACTATTTCTTTGTTCCAAATTCCAAAAGAAGAATCATATTTAAGAAGATGAGCCGAAGTTGAAGCATCGGTTAAATCATTTATGGCCACGATTTCAACATCATCACTTTCAAAAGCGATTTTAAAGCTCGGCCGTCCAATCCGTCCAAAGCCATTAATAGCAATTCTTAGCATATATTTATGTTTTATGTTTATATATCCCTATTCTACCTCAATATCAGTTATTTTCCAATGTTTTTCCGTCGTTTTTCTTATTTCAAAAACAGCTTCTGAAAGCTCAGTGTTTTTGATAATGTTTTTAATTCCAAATTCCAGATTTTCAATTGAAATGTCCTCTGTGTGTTCCTCATGTCCATCGTGAGCCAAGGAAACAATTCCGATTTCCAGTGATATTTTTTTAATGTTTTTTAAATTTTTTTCTTTGGCAATGCGAATAACTTCATCCACTATTTCTTTGGCTAGCATAAAATCATGCATAATTTTAGTGTTAATTTTGGTTAATGAACGGCACAGCTGATACAAGGATCATAAGCCCGAATAAAACCTCGTAATTTTTTTTCTCGGGTCGCTTCATTCAGATCCAAAATACTGGGAATGTATTCAGTAATATCATCTTCCAAATTAGCCAGACATTGAGCGGTTGGAGTAATGATATTGGCGTTTTTAATGTAGCCCCTGCCATCTATCTCGGTGTGATAATAAAGTGTCCCGCGCGGAGCCTCAACCGCTGCCACCCCGATTCCTTCTTTGATTTTATATTTTCCGGTCAAAGCCAGATTCAAATCAGAATTAATAAGACTCCGCATAATCCGGATTGATTCTTCAATGGAATGAATGACTTCTGCCATCTGCGACAGAATATTATGGAAAGGATTATAGTCGGGAAACTTCCAACGCAAACTGTTTAAATATTTTTGAGCTTCCGGATTTAACTTATCCCTATTTAGATTAATTCTGGCAATAGCTCCGTTCATATAGCTTTTTCCGTTGTGCTCCACTCTCTTCACTACTTCATTTTGCTTTTGAAGTTCACTGAAATTGTTTTCAAATTTGGAAACCGGAATATGCAAGCCCTCGGAAGAAATGATATCACCGTCATAAACGGCATATTCTCCCTTTTTGGAAAGTGCCACAAATTCAGTTTTTCTTTCAAAATCAGGAACCTTTATTCCTCGGAAAAATTCTCCTAATTCAAGAGCATCTTTCAGAGCATATTGGCTTTTTTCCAAAATTCCACGAAGCATTTCCGGAGTCGGAACTTTTTTGAATCCCCCCACTTCATTGGTTAGAGGATGCACCACTCTTCCTCCCAAAATCTTGACGATTTCCATTCCAAATTCTCTAATTCCAATTGCCTTTTTAGTTTCTTCCGGATATTTAGTGATTAGTTCAATATCGTTATCCATATCCAAAAAATCTGCCAAAGACAAAAAGAAAAGATGTAGAGCGTGAGAATGAATAATTTGTCCATACTCCAAAAGTTTTCTGATTTTTTCAGTTTCTTCGCTCACCTGAATTCCAAAAGCGTTCTCAATTGATTTAATTGAGGTCAGATTATGCACTACCGGACAAATCCCGCAAATTCTTTGCGCCACAACCGGCATATCAACAAAGTGTCGTCCAATTAAAATTCCTTCAATCAAACGAATTCCTTCTTGAACTTCCATTTTAGCCGATTTGACATCGCCTTTTAGAACGCTAGCCATAAAACCGGTATGTCCTTCCATTTTGGCAACATGATTGATTTTGATTTGCATAAAGATTTAATACTAAATTATTTGCTTCTTGCTTCAATATCATCTCGCAGTCCGTAGATTTCACTCACATTTTCAAATTCTTCATCAGTCATTTTGTTTTTGAGAGCTTTTTTCATTGCTTTCACATCAGCTTTTTTGCGAAGCCCCCGACAACCTTGGCACATCATACCGGCACTCGGACAAACCGCTTCACAACCGCCCAAAATCATCGGCCCAAAACATGGTTTGCCATCCAAAAGAAAACAGCGATTACCTTTCGCTCGACATTCCACACAAACCGGATTGTCGGGAATTTCCGGAATACGCCCTTCCAAAAGCTCGGGAGCATATTTTAAAAATTCCTCAGCATTAATCGGACAACCCGGCAAAACAAAATCTACTTTGACTAAATTATCAATTTCCTTAATTTCCGGATTGTTGATTCCTTGAATATATTTGTAAACATGCTTGATGGTATTTTGCCCTTCTTGATAATTTTTGATTTCCGGAATTCCTCCCATTGCGGCGCAATTCCCGAGAGCCACCAAGATTTTGCTTCTTTTTCTTGCTTCAAGAAGCGTTTTTTCATTGTCATCATCTACAGGATTTCCTTCCACAAAAACAACATCCAGTTGTTCGCCAGAATCTTCTTCATCTTCAATTAAGCGAAAATCCACCAAATCAACACCCTCCAAAAAATTCAAAAACCTTTCCCCCAAATCCAAAAGAGCAAATTGGCAACCCTCGCAAGAAGTGAGAGATATGATGGCGACTTTCGGTTTTTGTTTTTTTAACTTTGAATCGTCTGTAATTTGAACTGATATTTTTTTATTTTCATTTCCCATAAAATCATTTTAGCAAAAAAATTAATTAAATTCCACCTGCGTCAAACAATCGTTATTTTTTTCTTTTGTAAATTTCCAAAAAATCACTCATCTCTTTTTGTTCAGAAATAGTATTTTGCGCCAATCTTTCCATTGGCAAAATCAACTCCTCAAAAAAATTTTGGCTTTCTGCCAAGGAAATTTTTTTTGCTACTCGTCTAGCCTTTTTAACTGAATACAAAATCTCCCGGCAAATTGCCAAAACTGTTTCATACCAAAATATTTCTTGCAATTTTTCCCAATCTTTTTTTAGATTTATTTTTTTACGGCTTATTTTATTCTTCCAAGTTTCTAAAATAGCGCTTACAACAGGACTTAATTGTCCCCTCTTCAAATCATCTTCCCAGTCATGCATATCATCGTTAAGTTGACGGGCAAGTAAGTAATTTTGAAAAAAAATAATTAAATTTTTCATATCCGGAGAATCATTTTTTTCACCGAGAAATGACAAACAGACCAAAGCCGGAAGAGCGTGTCCCATTGAACGCTTGGTCAAAAAAATATTTTTTTGATAATCCGGCAATTTTGCCGGCAGTGAAAGATTATCCTCAGAAATTTCTATTCGGCAATTTTTGATCTCCCAAAAATTAGCCGATTCGGTTTCATCCATGATCCTTTCAAAAATAGATAAGAAATCTCCTTTGTCCGGCAAAATAAGGTAAAATATTTTGGTCAATTCCCGAAGACACAAATTGGCTAAAGCTATTTTTTTTGCTTCACCTTCTTCATCCAAAAAATCATCATAAATAGTATAGGCTATCCAACCCAACAAATTAGCCAGACCTAATTGCACTACCATTTCCGTCGGAATTTTCTCGCCTTTTTTACCTAGTGATTTTTGAAAATGGAAAGGCAAAAGAACCACTGATTGACTATTTTTTTTCCTGAGAATTTTTTTCAAATCTAATTCCGGTTCCTTAGCTGAATTTCCAAAACATTTTATTTTTCTGGACTCAAAAAGACGAATTACTCTTTCATAAATTTTTTGCTCTTTTTTAGAAATTTTCTCCTTTCCTCCGTTTTTGTTTTTTTCAGTTTTAATTTTTTTTGAATATTTTCCGATAGCTTCAAGACAAAAAGCTGTTGTAAGCTCATTGGAACCGGAATAAGTTTTGGTCTTGCCATTGATTTTTTCCACCACCAAAGAATACGCCTTCCAATTCTCCGCCTCGCCTTTTTCTGCGATCAAATTATTTATACTTTTTTCCAATTTTTTGGCCGAAAAACCCAAATTCAAAAGAGCGGAAATTGCTAAAGCACTATCCAAAGAATTGCCCCAAGAATGATTTTCATTTTTTTCTTTCCAAAGATATCCTATTATTTTGTCTTTATTTTTTCCTTGATAAAAACGGGAGATGAAATAAATAACTGAAAAAGGAGAAGCATAATAGGGAGAAAAATATTTTTCTTTTTTTATGGCAGTTTCAATCAAGGATCCAAGATTAGGAAGTTCAATTTCTTGGAGAAATAAAAAATAAGCCACATTGGAATTAACGGCCAAGTCAATGTCTCGCCATTCCTTGCCGGCATTCTCTCCGACTAACCAAGTTTGATACGGACCGCCCTCTTGGATCTCAGAATGAGACAAAAGAGAGATTACACTAGTCAATATCTCTGCATTAATTATTTTTTTATCATACGAAAACAAGGACGCTAAAACGCAAAAAGTATCGTCTAAATCATCTGGATAAGGAAGCTCACGAGCTTCCTTGGATGAACGACTCCAATAATTAAATGAATTCATATCACTTTTTTCTTTGAGCAAAAATCTGACAATTTTTTTCTTGATTTTTTCCGAAGTAAAATCGGAAAATCCCGACAAGCAACTCAAAATAAAAGAAGCGCCAAGAGAAGTTGTGTATTTTTCGCCTGAAGAAAGGTTCTGTTTTTCCGATGATAAACTGAAAAAACTTCCGTCTTTTTGTTGTTTTTGGAAAATAAAGTTGATGCTTTCTTTGATTGTTTTTTTAATTTTTTCTTCCATTTATTTTTTTATTGGTAGTTCCACCGTGAAAACAGTTCCTTCGCCCACTTGACTCTTGAAATGAATAACTCCGCCAAAATCCTTTTCTACAATTTTCTTGGTGGAAGAAAGTCCAATTCCTGTTCCCTTGCCTATTTCTTTGGTAGTAAAAAAGGGATCAAATATCTTTTCATTTAGTTCTTTCTTAATTCCGCAACCTGAATCTTTGACAATCAAAATGGCTTTTTCTTTAGTTTGTCCAATTCTAATTTCAATAAATCTACTCTCCCTCGCCTCATCTACCCGAGAACAAGCATCCACAGCGTTGGAAAGCAAATTGGTGACAATTTGATTAAATCCAATTAAACTTCCAAACATTATTACTTCGCTTTCCGCCACAAATTCCAAGCGGATTTTTTCCTGATTCATTTTATAGCCAAAAATTTGAATTACATGTTCTATTTCTTTATTGAGAGAGAACACTTTTAAATTTCCTTCTCTGCGAAGCTGTTTCTGCATAGCTTCAATAAAATCCTCTGTTTGATTCATTATTATTCTAGCTTCTTCCAAATATTCTTTAGTTTTGCCAGCCTCTTTTTGTTTTTTAGGATCGGCCATTTCCAAATTTAAAAACAAGGCCGTCAAGTGATTGGAAAGATCATGAAAAAGTCCCGATGAAAGTCTTCCAAACTCGGCAAAACGATAAAGTTGACGCACTTTT
The DNA here is from genome assembly GCA_964538685.1 of uncultured Bdellovibrionales bacterium. Lineage (GTDB taxonomy): Bacteria > Patescibacteriota > Minisyncoccia > Moranbacterales > UBA2206 > CAZIFD01. Next base: position 69,984 of record CAZIFD010000001.1, on the reverse strand, counting down.
TCAATCTGAGCTTTCTGCAATTCTTTCGTTCTTTTTTCCACTTTTATTTCCAAAGAATCTCGCTCCTCTTTGAGCTCTTTTTCCGACCGCTTAGCTCTTTTCAGAGATTTCTCAATTTCCCGATTAGAAAGCCAAGAAACGACGGCAATAACTAACAGTGTAATGGAAAATTCTATAGCATTGCTCATCGTAGCAAATTCATATCTCCAATAAGAATTAACAAAAATTATATTATTTATTTGCAAATAACCAATAACAATCAAACTGACGCTTATTGCTAGTGTTATAAAAAAAGCGAAAGCCGTATCAACAAGCACTCCCGACATTACAATAACAAGAGCGTATGACAATAAAACTTGAGGAAGATCTATTCCCCAATAATAAACACCGCCGGTAATTGACAAAAAAAGCACCCCGATAAAAAAATAGGAGCTCAAAACGAAAAGTCTGCACCTTGAGAGCAAGTATAAAATAATAAAAAATCCGAGTATGGAGAAAAAATAAACCAAGGGAATTCCGTTAAAATTCCCCTTTTCTTCTAAATATCTGCCAACAATAAAAAAAGAAAATATTCCCAATAAAAAAATTATTGATCCCAATAATATGTTTAAAATAAATTCTTTGCGTTTCAAATCATCGTTTCTTGATTTTGGTTTCAAAAATTTATCATAAAAAAAACGAGCAACTAAAATAAGTGATTTATAAAATTTTTGAAACATTGTTTTTATAAAAAATATTAATTGCCCGCTTGTATAAAAATTTTTGAAAATTTAAGCTGCGCCCTCCCAGGGAGTGGCTACACTGGCTACGCTCAGAACAAAAGCGCTGAGAGTGGAAGTCTTTCTGGCAACTTTGCTAGTTAAAAGTTTTTTAATAACTTCTTTTTTCATTTTTTTATTGTTGTTTTAATTGAATATCAATCCCCGACCTCGGATTGATATTCCTATTATACTAAAATCAAAATAAAGAAAATATAAAAAAAGAATAAACTCAATCCGCTCTTATAATATAACCTCGGCCACAAATTGTTTCAATTAATTTTTTGTTTCCTTCTTTTTCAATTTTGCGTCTCAAATTACCCATATGAGAACGGAGTGTGTTGGAAAAAACATCCAGATTTCCATCCCAAACATGTTCCATAATCTCTTCCGGCGTCACTACTCTATTAATGTTTCTAATTAAAAATTCCAGCAACATAAATTCTTTTCTGGTAAGGTTAATAATTCTTTTTCCTTGTCTCACTTCAAAAGTTTTCAGATCAAGAGTCAGGTCTTGAACATTCAAAGAGTCATCTGCAAATATGTCCGACCGACGCAAGAGAGCTTTTATTCTGGAAAGAAGTTCCGAAAAAGAAAATGGCTTGGTCATATAATCATCCGCTCCGCCATCAAGAAGTGCTACTTTTTCTTGGATTTCCTTTTTGACCGAAAGCATCAATATTTTTGTTGCTTTATTTTTCTTTCTAATCTCCTGACAAACTCTTAGCCCATTCTTTTTGGGCAACATATTGTCCAAAACGATTAAATCATAATTATTGGTTCTCCCCAAAAAAGAACCCTCCTCGCCGTCCCCGGAAATATCAACTGAAAAACAAGCCTCTTCCAGACTTTTTTTTAAAGAATTGGCTATTCGTTCATCATCTTCAACAATCAAAATACGCACAAATTTGGCTTAAAAAAATTAAATTTGGTCTAACATATTTTATTTTATATCCTCTTCTTGTTATTATCAATAAAAAAAATTTATTCTTTCAAAAATTATATATATTTCTTCAGATGATATGATGATATAATCAGACTATGCTTGAATTTGATACGAAATTTAAAAATAATTCAATCCTTTTGGCGCTTGGCGCCGAATCAGCCGGAAATTTTTCGGTTTTTAGGGATGGAAAAATATTTTTTTCCCAAAATTTTGGCGATCTTTTGGAAGAAAAAAATTGGCAAAATTTCCAACAAGAAGTTTTGAAATTCCTTAAAAACAATAAGCTCAAACCAAACTTTATTTTGACTGATCTTCATCCTGATTTCAGAACCACTCTTTGGGGAGAAAAATTAGCCAAAAAATTCAAAGCTAAACATATTCAAGTCCAGCATCATTTGGCTCACACTTTTTCTTCAATTGGAGACAAATTAATAAGCAATTCCAATCACAAACTTATTGATATCAATTACTCCATCGTTATGGATGGCACCGGACTGGGAACTGACGGAAAAATTTGGGGAGGAGAAGTTTTCAAAATAGATTTAAAAAACAAAAAAATTGAACGAATTGGACATCTGGAAAATCAGTTTTTGCTTGGCGGAGAACTGGCTATCAAAGAGCCGGCTCGTATGCTTATTGGCATATTGAAAAAATGTTATCCTCGTGAAAACGGGGATCCTGTCTCAAAACTCAAAGCTTCCGCACTGGATTTCCGCTTCCGCGGGAATGACAAGAAAGAGATACAAAAAAAATCCATCTATAAATTTCTAAAAAAATATTATTCCCAAAACGAATTTGAACTTCTTTGGAATCAATTAGAACAAAAATTCAATTGCCCGGAAACTTCTTCTGCCGGACGGATTCTGGATACTGTTTCAATTCTTTTAGGCTTTTGCCAGAACGAAAGAAACTTTAAGCACGAACCAACCATCCTCTTGGAAAAAAATTCTACTCAACCTTTTTCCGATTTGAAACCAAAAATAATCAAGAAAAATATTCTTAACACAACATACTTACTCTCGTATGTACTAGCGTATGTACGAAAAAGAGACAAAAAAAGATTGGCTGCCACAGTTCAAAATTATATTGTTGAAGGTTTGTTTAAAATTGTTTCCAATTGTCATTCCCGACTTGATCGGGAATCCAGTCTTCCCAATATCTTCGCCTCCGGCGGTCTTTCCACCAACAAAATAATCAGCGAATATCTGAAATCGCAAAATGTTTATTTAAATAAAAAAATTCCCGCTGGCGACGCCGGAATTTCTTTCGGACAAATTGTTTTTTATTTGTCAACAGATCCGCGGGATTAGTTTTCCTCTCGGAGTTTCAATTTTTTTGAGACTTCCCAATTTAGTTTCAAGATAAACCCCTTGTCCTCTCTCCACTTTTCCAATGATCTTGGCTTCAGGATTAAATTTCCTAAGAACGCTCAAAACTTTTTTGGAATCTTTTTCAGGAACCGTCGCTACAAACCGACCTTCCGAAGGAAAAGAAAATTTGTCTATTCCCAAAAGTCCGGAAAGGGCTTCCGTTTCTTTTTTGAATGGCAAGTTTTTTTCATCAATAATAATTTTTACTTTTGATTTCTCCCCAATTTCATTAAGAATTGCTCCCAATCCACCTCGGGTCGGATCCTTGCAAGCCGACAGATATTTGCCTACTTTTTGAATTTCTTGAACCAATGGCTGACAATCGCTCTTGATTTTAGTTTTATAATTAAACCTTTTGGAAAGCAGGGCCACGCCGTGTTCCCCAAGGTCACCCGAAACAATCACCTGATCTCCTGCTCGCGCTCCGGAGTTGGTAATAATTTTTTTAGCCAAGCCCACTCCGGAAGTTGTGATTTCAATTTTGTCCAACTTGCCTTTTTCCGTCACCTTGGTATCACCGGTCACAATCGGCACTCCGGTTTCTTTGGAAATTTTGGCAATTGATTGAATAATTTTTTTGAGATCCTCTCGGGAAAAACCTTCTTCAATGATGAGACTAAGCGACAATCCAACAGGGCACGCTCCCATCACCGCCAAATCGTTGAGTGTTCCGCAAACAGCAATTTTTCCAATGTCGCCTCCAGGAAAAAAAATCGGGTCCACAATAAAACCGTCGGCTGTGAAAACCAAATTTTCTTTTCCGAGCTTGAAAGTCGCTCCGTCGTCTTCAATATTCTGCCATTTTTTTCCTGTTCCAAAAGCCTGCCGGATTTCAGAAATCAAATCTTCCGATTTTTTGCCTCCCGCTCCTTCTTCCAGAGAAATATTTTTTGATTGGTTTTGCTTCATATAAGGCTAATTGTTCTTGACAATATTTTAAAAATAAGTATAATTCAAAGCGAATCTGAGAGAGTTAAAAACAATGTAATAGCAAGAAGGAGAAGACAAAATGAAAAACAGTATGATAGAGCTTCTTGCTGGGATATTACTAATATTGACGGCTTTTTTCGCTATTGTACTTGGAATGGCATATTTGCGCCAATTCAAGTTGCTTGATGGTCTAACAATGTTCTTCGCATGCGGAGTGTATACACTCTGCATGATTGGACCAATCACAACGAGCATGATTTCAGCTGAGTCAAAGCTAATAAGAGCAATCGGTCTCATTGGAATAATTATCCTTCTAGCATCAGTGATAATAGCATCAGCGACTATGACTATTCACTAAAATTCACTCACCCCTGGTGCATTCGCGCCAGGGGTATTTTTATTTTTCATACCTATATTCTATATTGCAACTCCCTTCTCTGGAAACCATGCAGGCTCCCTGAGGATTATCCGGCGAGCAAGCTTTTCCGAAAAGCGGACAACTTTGGGGCTTGATTTTTCCCCGCAAAACTTCTCCACAACGACATGCCGATTTTTTGGTTTGGCTATTTTTTTTAATCTCTTCAATTTCTTTTTGATAAACAAATTCCGCATCTTGATTCCTATATTTTTCTTTGATTTTGAGTCCCGATTTTTTGATTTCTCCCAGCCCCCGCCAAGAACTGTCTCGCGTCTCAAAAACTTCCCTGACAAACTTTTGCGCTTTCTCATTTCCATTTTTCTTCACCAATCTTTCATATTCATTCTCCACTTTTTTTTCTTTTTTGAGAATTTGAGCAAGAAGCATTTCAATCGCCAAAAGAATATCTTGAGCCTCAAATCCGGCTATCACTTGAGGAATGGAAAAATTTTGATAAACCTCTGTTCCGATAATTGCACTCACATGTCCGGGATTCAAAAAACCGTCAATTTTTGTTTCTTTTTCGGAAAGAAGCGCTTTCATCGCCGGTGGAAAAATTTTATGACTGGAAAAAACCCGAAGTCCTTTTTTAATTGCCCAAGCAGTTGCCGGAGCGGTAGTTTCAAAGCCAACTCCCCAAAAAATCAAATTCGGTTCTTTTTTTTGAAGTCTAAGCGCCTCTGCTGTGTCGTAAACCACAAAAACTTTGGCTCCGTTTTGCCTGGCAGTTTCAAGACTTCCCTTGCTTCCAGGAACTGAAACCGCATCACCATAACTAGCGATCGGAATTCCTTTTTTTGCCAAACCCACCATCACATCCACATCCGCTTGATCGGTTACACAAATCGGACACCCCGGACCAGAAACCAGTTTCACATTTTCCGGCAAAATATTTTTGAGCCCATTTTCCGCCACTGATTCCGAATGAGTCCCGCAAAGCTCCATAAAAATAACAGGCTTTCTGATAAGTCTCGCTTTTTCATTAATGCTTTCAATTATGTTTTTAGTTTCTCTCATTCAGCTATGGTTCTTGGTAAAAAAGATTTTGATATTTCTACAAAGCGCAAATACGAAAGATTAAATAATTTTTTTCAAATCGCCATTAATAATAATCGGCTTAACCGCTTCAATTTCGGTTTTGCAATACGGCATTTCCGGAATTGGGTTCAGCATAAATATTTTTTGATTCAGCACATGGGCAAAACCAATTTCCATTAGAGTGTTTCCACCAACATAATTTTGGACACCATTTTTATCAAGATTCAGAACAAGCACAGCATCCGCTCCTTGCATCATACGCCAAAATTCACGAATGGCGTCCATGTTATATTTTTGATGAAGCTTAATTTCTTCAATTTCGGTATCGGTTTTTCCTACCATTGCTTTATGCAAATCCGTAACGAATGCATCATGCCCCAACTCCCGAAGTTTTTCACGATACTCAAGCATTTTATCAGTAAACTGCATTGAGCCGATTATTCCTATTTTCATAAAAAATTTTTAAAAAATTATTGTTTTTTGAATAAAACCTTGATTTCTTCCGCTTCTTTTTCTTCCAGTTTTTGAATGGCAAAGCCAGCATGAACCACCACCCAGTCTCCGTTTTTCGCATCTACCAAAGAAACATTGATTTCTTTTTGAAGTCCGTCAAAATCAACCGTTGCCAATTCGCCTTTCAATTTTTTAATTTTTCCCGGAATTGCCAAACACATCTATTTTTCCTTAATTTTTATGGATTTTCCTCCACCACCCTGACAAGCGCCAGGACAAATCATCAATTCACAAAAATTGTAATTTTTTTCTTTCGTTTTTATTTTTTCCAAAATTGTTTTGATATTTTTTACACTCCAAGTCTTGGCTATTTTTTGTTTCTTTTCTTTGGAAAGTTGTTCTTCAATCAACTCGCTCAATTGACCGGAATTCAAAAGACCGCTTGGATTTTCCGCCAAAGAATACTTTTCCTTGTCAAAATCTGATTTTTTGATTTTTTCTTCATTTATTTTTTTTATTCTGGCAATCCGCCCGACTTCACGCATCGTCAAAACAAAATCCAGATTATCAGAAATCATCTTTTTCTTAGCTACGCAAGAGGAAATGGAAATAACAACCAAGTCTTCCGAATTTATTTTGCGCTCTTTGACATATTCACTTTTAATGCTCTTGGCCATAAGTTCATCGGGAATTTCGGTTTCCAATATATTTTTTTTCATTTCCGGAAAATATTTTTCAATATAAAAAATAAGCGCTGAACAATGGCTGAGAATCAAATTAGAATGATTGTTTCTTTCAATTTCCAAGGACTGTCTTTTGGCTGATTCGTGAAATCCCCAACTCAAATCAAAAACTTTTTCAAATCCGATTTCGCGAAGAAGACCAATAAACTCTTCTTTCTTTTCAATTTTTTCAAATTCATTGGAAACGGAATCTAGAATAGTCGGATCAACAATTGCCACAGCTTGTTTTTTGACATCATCCAACAAATTAACTATTTTATTCAAATCATTTTTGTCACTGAGAGAAGCAGTCGGACAAATTTTGACACATTGTCCGCAAAATATGCAATCCAAATGTTTTCCATAAGGAGTTTCCACTTTGACATCGCCCGAGCGATAATTGAATCCGAATTCCCGAGTCGGACAAACCTGAATACACCGCCGACATTCCACACAAAGCTCGCCCTTCTTTTCCAAACAAGGATTATTGTTATCCTCCAAATCTCTTTTCAAATTGTCCTCAAGCAAATCCAGCTCTTCTTCAGAAGTAATATCGCCTCTCCTCGGAACAAAATGAAAATTTTCAATCTTGTATTCTTCGGCCAAATTTTGGAGCTCGCAACGACGATTTTTTTTGCAAGTGGCGCAACGACCAGCATGATCAGCCCAAAGTAATTCCAAATTTATTTTTCTGGCTTTTTCAATTCGCTCGCTTTCCGTTTTAACTTCCAAACCTTCACAAACTCTAAATCCGCACGAGGTTACCAATTTTTCGCTCCGATTGGTTTCAACCAAACAAAGCCGACAGACTTGCTCTTTGGACAAACCGGGAAAATGACAAAGCGTCGGAATTCTGATTCCGTTTCGGCGACAAACTTCCAAAACTGTTTCGCCTTCATTAACTTCGTATTTTTTTCCGTTTATTTTTATTTGCATAAAATTTTTAATTTTTCTACGGCGTCTTTTATTCCTTGAGCGGAAAACTTTCCCAACGGACAAAACGAAGTATTTTCCAGAGTCCAAATAATTTCCGGTATCGCTTTCTGGTCAGCTTCGGATATCTTTCCGTCTTGAAAGCGTTTCATAATTTCCCAAAGGCGAAAGGTTCCTTCCCGACACGGAATACACTTTCCGCAAGATTCTCGGCGAAAAAAATCCGTCCAAGACAAAAGCAATTCCTTGATATCATCCTCTTTGGTTACCGCCAAAACCGATCCCGCTCCAAGAGGAAATTCCGCTTCCGGATCATATTCCAATTTGGTTTTCATTTCTTTCGGCAAAACCAATCTCCCCGAAGCTCCGCCTAATTGTAAAAACCATAATTTTTTTCCCAATTCAATTCCGCCACCATATTTTTCCACCAATTCTTCCAAAGTTATTCCAGTTGGTACTTCGTAAACTCCAGGTTTTTCAAATCTTCCGCTTAAACAAAATAATTTGGTTCCGGGAGATTTTTGGGAACCAATTTGAGAAAAAGCTTCGCCATCATTTTGAATAATCCAAGGTAAATTGGAAACTGTTTCAGCATTATTAATTACAGTCGGTTTTCCCAGAAATCCTTTTTCGGTTGGATAAGGCGGACGCGCTTTTGGTTCCCCACGGTTTCCTTCCAAAGAATTAATAAGAGCGGTTTCTTCCCCGCAAATATAGGCACCAGCACCGGAAAAAATATCCACTTCCAAAGAATACTTTGAACCCAAAATCTTTTTTCCCAGAAAATTATGTTGGATCGCTTCAGAAACAGCAAACTCTAAAAGTTCTTTTTGTTTTTCAAAGTTGCCGTTGATATAAATAATGGCCTTTTTGGCGCCGATTATCAAAGCTTCTAAAATTATTCCCTCCAAAAGCAAATGGGGATTTTTTCCGGCAAGCAAACGATCTTTCCAGTTTCCCGGTTCTGATTCATCCAAATTGCAAATGAAATATTTGATTTTTTCCAAACTTTCAATTGCCATTCGCATTTTTTTGCCAGTTGAAAATCCAGCCCCGCCCCTACCAACCAAACCGGATTTTTCAATTTCAAAAAGAGCTTCTTCACTTGTCATCTCAAAAAGAAACTTTTTCAAAGACTCGTATCCGCCCATTGTCAAATAATCCTTGATGCTCCTCGGATTTATTTGATCCCAATGATTGGTTAATATTTTTATTTCTTTTTTTGTTTGAATCATTGCTACAAAATTGCGACTTCGGCAATAATTTTTTCCAATTTATTTTTATCCACTTTGGTATAAATTTTTCCGTTAATTTTGACGACTGGTCCTTCATCACACATTCCGACACAACTCATTTTTCGCAGTCTTATTTTTTTGCTTGCCATATCCCCCTCTTTGATTCCGAAAATTTTTTCAATTTCTTTAATTATTTTTCCGGAACCGGAAATGCAACATCCCCCGCCGAAACAAACTTCTATGTCAATTCCGGAAACCTCTCTTGTTTCCAAAAGATCATAAAAAGAAGCTGTTTCAAAAACTTGAGACATCGGCAATTCAAAATAGTCCGCCACCACTTTCGCTGATTTTTCCGAAATATATCCGAACTCGGAATTTATTTCCCGAAGAACTGAAAGTAAGTTTCTTTTTTCCGGTTCATATTCCAAAAGAATTTTTTGAACGGTTTTCATTTTTGTTTTTATATTTTTCCCGCACTGCCAAAAAGCTCTATCTTTTTTCTGACACTATCCTTGACCGCTTCGCGAGCTTGACCCAAATATTTTCGCGGATCAAATCCAGCATCACCATTGTTTTTGAAAAGCCGACTAAGCGTGTTAGTGAACGCCAACCGAGTGTTAGTATCCACATTAAAACAATTTATTCCTTGCCTCACGGCTTCTGCAGCTTTTCCGTCTTCCCAATCCGAAGCTCCATGCAAAATTATCGGGATATTAATTAGTGATTTAATTTTAGCCAATCTATCCCAATCTGGAACCTCTCTTTCTTTGAAAAAATCATGAGCGTTCCCAATGGCCACCGCCAAAGCGTCAATTCCGGTTTCTTCAACAAATTTTTTTGCCTCCTCGGGAACAGTCATATATTTATCCCAATCCACTTCTCCGGATTGTTGTTCGCTAAGATATGGCACATTTCCCAACTCTCCCTGAACAAAGACTTCTTTTCCGTGACAATAATCTACAACTGACTTGGTAATGCGAACATTGTCAGCATAATCCTTTCTGGATCCGTCATACATCACTGAAGAAAAACCGATTTCCACCGCCCGTTGCACTATTTCCATACTTTTTCCGTGATCCAAATGAATTCCAATCTGAGTGTTTGGACAATAGTCTTCGGCTAACTTTCTGATAATTTCAAAAATCATCCGTCCTCCGGCATAATCCATGGTCTTTTCAGTGATTTGAATAATGATAGGCGATTTCATCTCACTAGCCGCCTCAACTATTCCTTGGGTGATTTCCAAGTTGGTTGTGTTAAAAGCTCCAACTGCGTATCCTTCAGTTTTTGCTTTTTCCAAAATATCTTTGACTTTGACAATCATATTTTTTAATTTTTATCAATTATTTCTGCAATACGCATAAACTCACCAGGAAAAAGACTTTCTCTTCCAACAAGCACTCCGTCCATATCCGATTTGATGCAAACCGCTTCAACTGTTTTTGAGCTCACGCTTCCACCATAAATTATCCGAGGTAAATTTCCATATTTTTTTCCAAAATTATCAATCAATACTTTGCGAATAAGCAACTTGGCACCCATTATGTCATTGGAAGCCGGAACAACATCTGTTCCAACCGACCAAATTGGTTCATAGGCAACAACTATTTTTTCCAACTGAACCGGCTTGAGATTGCTTAGGGCACTTAGAAGTTCTTCCGCAATTATCTTCGCAAATTCGCCCGACTCTCTTTCTTGAATATTTTCTCCTATACAAATGATCGGAGAGAGTCCGGCCTTGAGCGAAGCGGAAACTTTGAGTCCAATTTCTTCTTCGGTTTCTCCTTGAAAGCGCCTTCGCTCGCTATGTCCCAAAATGACAAATTCGCAACCCAAATTTTTAAGCATTGAAGGAGAAATTTCCCCGGTGTAGGATCCCTTTTCTTCAGAAAAACAATCTTGGGCGCCCAAAAAAATTTTTTTGGGTAATTTTTTAGAAAAATTTTCCAAATGAACGAAAGGCGGACAAAGAACCATTTCTATTTTTTCCAGTTTTTTCCCCTTTATTTCCCTTTTGCAAAGTTCAATATATTTTTCTCTTTCTTCCGGAGAAACCAAATTCATCTTCAAATTACCAACTACTAATTTATTCATACGGATTAAAAAATATTTAATTTAAATTTGACTTCCAAAAGAAGCACAAACAAACTCAAAACCACTCCAAAAAGAAAAATATTTCTGGAAAGAGAAAATAATTTTCTTTTGGGCAAATAGTAATAGCGAGAAAGATTGTAAATCTCGGTGGCAAATTCATTAAAAAGACTGTCGTCCGAAGAAACAGTTTTTTTAAGCGCTTGGGCATATTTTTCAGAAGATTCAAAAGAAGCGATTTCTCGGGTATACATTAAACTTTCTTTTTGGCCTTTTTTAATCAAAAATCGTGGCGGACGGATAGCAAGAAGCGCTACAATAGAACTTACTCCCGAAAAAAAAGCAATCAGAGAAAAAGTGATATGCAATTTCTCCGAGGTCATCATTTCATTGATGGCCAAAGCAAAAACCGCCATTCCCAATCCCAAAAGAACATTGGCATGACTGTCAACATTTCGTGTGGTGTCAATGATTTTTTCTGAAGTGCTATTCAGAAACTCCACAGCTCCTTGCAAATCATCATCCACAAATTTTTTTTCCGGTTTGGACATAAAAAATATTTATCTGGATTTAAAACAATTTTTTCCTAGTTTTCATTAGCATATTCAACCCATTGTCTTTTGATTTTAGCACATTTTGAGAAGCAAAAAAAACAGCTTCCTTACTTGCAATTATTACCCAAAGCTTATTCCTCTATTTTCAAGGCTTTTCCCGCTATAATCGCTTCGGCAAGCTTTTTTCTGGCAGAAGTTAAAATCCGTTGAAAAGTGCTTTGCGAAGTATTCATTTTTTTAGCCGCTTCAATTTGTTCCAAACCGTCAAAATCTTTTAGCTTGATGGCTTCCAATTCTTCTTTTGCCAAAATAACTTCTTCCAATTGATGCATTGGAATCCCTTGGGGCTTGAAATAGTAAGCTTTTGGTTTGAATCTGATTTTTCGACACATTCTTGGTCTAACCATAAAATATTTCTTAGTTTATTTTATTATATCATCAAAAATAAAATCCTTCTTCCTTGCCAACCAAAGAAAAAGGAATTTTATTTTCAACGGAACTTTTTTAATTTTCCAATTCTTTCAATTCTTCCTCCGCCAAATGAAGCTCTTGTTTCAATTCTTCAATCTCCGCTTTTAATAATTCTTTTTTTTCATATCCGCTTAAAGCATTAAAGCTCCTTCTGCCAAATCCTCTTCCACAACTCCGTCCGATCCCAAATCCGGTTCCACAAACACCCATTCCTCTTCCGGTTCCCGGTCCGGCTCCTGTTGGTCCTGTTTTATCTTGTTTGGGCATATTTATCACCTGCCTTTCTATTTTATTTTCTTTAGGCAATTTTATATATATCCTATATTATGAATATATACCCATTATATTAATTTGTCAATAGAACTATTAGCCTTTTAATTTTTACCCAGTGTCACTTTTATTTCCTTCTCATCACCTTTGTGATAAATTTTCAAACTGACTTCATCACCCGGCTTATATCCGGAAATCAAATCAGCCAATTGATTTCTTTCATTGACTTTTTTTCCATCAACTTCCAAAATAATATCGTTTTCCATGATTCCAGCTTTATCGGCCGGAGAACCTGGAGTTACCGCCAAATCTGATCGGCTTTCTCCGCGAGAAACCAAAGCTCCATAACTGTAAGGCAGATTATTATTGGTTTTTATATCTTCAGTTATCAGCAAATAGCGCACACCCAAAAAAGCGGTTTCTTTGCCCTTAATACTGCCAGTATTTTTAACTTGTTCGAAAACATCTTTGGCTTCGTTACCCAAGATAGCAAAACCGATATTTTCGGCGCTAGCCATGGCCACATTCACGCCAATAACACTTCCTTCAATGTCCAACATCGGACCGCCGGAATTACCGGGATTGATAGCAGCATCTGTTTGAATCAAATTTTTCAGATTTTCAGCACGAGCAAAGCCACCACCAGCAGTGATTGATCGTGAAAGTCCGGAAATCACGCCCTTGCTAACGGTATTATCAAATTCTCCCAAAGCATACCCTATGGTAATAACCGTTTGGCCGACTTGCAGTTTGCCGGAATCGGAAAATTCCAAAAATGGCAAGTTTTTCTTATCAATTTTTAAAACCGCCAAATCATTTTTGGGATCGCGCGCCACCACTTTGGCTTTGATTTTTTCTCCTTTGTTGCTTTCATCATTTAAATAGACCGTATAATCCGCTTCTTTATCGCTAACCACATGTTTATTGGTAATAATATAGCCATCAGAAGAAACCAAAAAACCAGTGCCTGCTCCAATCTTTTGTTCTTGTGTTCCATTTTGTCTGCGGCGCGGCACACCAAAAAACTCCTCAAAGCCTTGAGGCACGCCGAACGGCACATCGAAATAATTTTCAAAAGTAGGAATTTCAGCAGTTGCTACTATGCTCACTACGGCTGGCGAAGCTTTTTTGACAACTTCAATCACTTGCGATTGCTCATCGACCACCTTCACTGGTTGTAAATTTTTCAATTCTCTTTTCTTGAATATATCTTTTATTCCTACAAAAAAATTTTCAGTTTTTTCCGTTTTCCATTCTTGATATTTTTCCACACTCCATCCTATTGACCTAATTCCAATATAAAACATACCTCCACCGAGAAAAGCAATTACTAATAATATAATTATCAAAATCTTGAGTGATAAGTTAAAATTTTTTTTCCAATTCATATTTTTTCAATCTTAATAATTAAAATTTTAAAAAATAATTTTTTCTATTGGCCGCTTGAAAATCAAGCGACCTAAGAAAAAATTATTTTGCCTTAATAGCAATCTTTTTCGGCTTGGCTTCTTCGGCCTTAGGCAAAGAAATTCTAAGTATACCCTTCTCATAATTTGCCTCAGCCTGATCAGCTTTGACGCCCATCGGAAGAATCACGGAGCGTGAAAAACTTCCCTCTCTAATTTCTTTACGATAATAATCTTCTCTTTTGGTTTCCTTCCTTTCTTCGGTGTGTCCTGAAATAGTAAGAACATCATTTTCCACTGAAATCTCAACTTTATCAGGATCAATACCAGGAAGAGATGTTTCCACAATCACATTGTCCTTGTCTTGGCGAACATCAATAGCCGGGGAGAAATCGCTTCTTTCCCATAAACCATCATCGAAAAATTTTTCCATGTCCCACATTGGAGACCATCGCATTAATCCTCTTGGCATAACTATTATCACCTCCTTTCCAAATTTAAACAAAATTTTTCATAATTATTACAGTAACTTTTTATTATCACATCGTTTCCAGCACATCTCTTGTTGCATATATTGTCATAAAAAGATTTCAGCTTTATATTTTTTCTATTTTTTTAGCACCAACAAAACCAAACTGAAACTAACAAAATCAACGATTAGCACTCACATCACCAGACTGCTAATTATATTTTATAAAAAATTTTCAAGTTGTCAAGAATTAAAAAAAATACCGTTCAGAACTATTCCAAGATAGAAAAATTTAGAATCAACAAAAAATAATTCTACAAAAGCAAAAAGTGAGCAATTAAGCCCACTTTATTACTATGCACGAACTTATGGATACGACCCGTAACAATATTTTGGAAATTTGAGAAAGTATTAATAGCAAAGTGAAAAGAATAAAGGAAATAATGACATAATTGAAATTTTTTAACCTTATTGAAAAAAGAGATATCTCTGTATTTAATTGTTTCCAATATATGAAATTTTTTTCCATTCTCCTTCAATAAGTTTACATACGGAACGTCCGCTGATTGGCAATCCTTCATTATTAAAATGTGCAACATGGATTGCCGTTACTGACGCAGAACCGCCAGGAAGACCTTTCTCTCTATAATTACCTTTTCTAATATAGGAATACCTAGTTATTCCTCCATCTTCTCGGGTGATTTCAATTTCCCACAAATACAGTCCTTGCTCATCCTCCAATTTTCTTATTTCAACAAATTCATTCTCTCCGACCAATTCTTTAAACAAAGACAGCACTTCTTCTGCCGTGGGAATATATTCCTGATTTTTTTCTGTTTTGTATTTTAATCCCTCGTCAATACTACTTGGCATTTCCAATTCTGACATATGTTTATATTTTTTTAATAATTAATTCTACTCAAAAAATTAATTTGTTAATTATAATATATTTATTTAAATTTCTGAAAACAACCCTATCTAACCACATATGATTTTCTTTATTATATCACCAAGTCGGATACGACACAATATATATTGTGTCGTGCAAAAACACTAAAAAACGCCCTCTTTCAGGCGTTTATTGATGATTTGCAGGCATTGTGAAGGATTTTAGAAATATGTTAGAAATTAAATAATGAGCATTTTTACATTCCCAGCTTAGGTTGCCTCTATTAATGTTCAATAATTTCTAATTTCACATTACCCTTATTAGCTGAAAGCTTGGCAATTCCACCGATTGGAAAGGTAAATAACGGAGAAGTATGCCCAAAATCTAAATTAGCCACAATAGGGATATTCTCAAGCTCCCTTTTATTTTTAATCATTTTTACAATCTTATCTTTTTTCATATTGCCACTTTTTTGAAAACGACCCAGAACAATCCCCTTTACAGCAGAAAATTCTGGCTGATGAAGCAATGACTGCAAATTTCGATCAAACTCTTTGATGAATAATTCTCCAACCATATTATCATCTTCTAAAAATAAAATTGAATTCTTGATACTTGGCATAAATTCTGTCCCAATCAAAAGGTTAAATGTACATAAATTACCTCCGATTATCTTACTTTCTGCTTCTCCTTCATTTATTATCATTTCACCATTATTTTTAATAAATTCTCTTTTCTCTTGATCCAAATACCATTTATCATCACTCCATTCTCTAGATGGCCCAATTTCAAATGCTTTTTCTTCTGATAGACATTTCTTGAAATATTCAACTGTATAGTCGTTTCCTTTCATCATACCAAAGGTCGAAAAAACAGGACCTGAATAGTTAACCAGTCCTGTTTTTGTATAGATTGCATTAGATAGAGCGGTGATATCTGAATAACCACATAAAATCTTGGGATTATTTTTTATCAATTCATAATCAAGATATTTTAATATCTGGTTAACATTAAAACCACCAACTGCTGTTAAAATTCCTTTTACATTTTTATCTGAAAATGCTTCATGCAAATCGGATATTCTTGACTCAATTGACGAAGATTTAAAGTCGTCAATTTCTTCCACATTTTTAGAAAATGATATTTTAAAACCCAATTCGCTTAATTTTTTTATCGCCAATTCCCTATTTTCTTTAGAAATAATTGAAAGACTGCTTGAGGGAGCGACAACTCTTATTTCATCTCCCCATCTTAGTTTTTGTGGAATCATAGGATTAGTTAAAATTTATATTTCTCTTTTGCCACACAAAGCTCTAACATCATACACGCTTAGCAAAAAGTTAGAACCAAAAAAGAGGCCCTAAATAAGACTCTATTTGGTTTGATTTTACTATGCACACCGTTCCGGTCTAGCACCTAGTTTTAGGTAAGCTTTAAGGAAAATCCCGGTCGATGACGGTCTCGACTCAATATATTATTGGGTTATTTTAAGCCGTAATTGGATGTATTTGTACTTCGGTAAATTTTCGGTATATAATACTAATATAATAAACTTATATTAGGCTAATTATATGCCCACACTAACAAAAAAGCAAAAAAAAATACTGGACTTTATAACATCCTATATCAACAAAAAAGGATTATCCCCCACCATTGAAGAAATACGGAAACATTTTAAACTATCTGCACTATCAACCGTACACCAACATATTGAAACATTAGAGAAAAAAGGATTTATAGAAAAAAACGGAAGCTCGGCCAGAGGGATTGAATTGAAAAAGAAAAGCCCATATAACTTAGTCAAAATACCATTTGTCGGAACAATCGCAGCTGGACAGCCGATTAAAGCTATTGAAACAAGAGATGAAAATATAATGATTGCTACTAGCACCATAAACAAATCTGGAAAATATTATGCCCTAAGAGTGCAAGGAGATAGTATGATTGATGATGGAATATTTGACGGGGACATTGTAGTCATTAAAAAACAATCTGTGGCGGAAAATGGTCAGACTGTTGTTGCAATAATTGACGACAACGAGGCTACATTAAAAAAAATTTACCGAGAAAAAAACAAGTTCCGGTTACAACCGGCAAACCAAACAATGCTTCCGATTTACAGAAAAGAGGTTGAAATTAGAGGCGTGGTTATTGAGATAAAAAGAAGCCTTGAAAATAACAATGCAACCAAGCAAAAACTTTTTAGAACGCTTGATTTGTTTGCTGGAGTCGGAGGCATCAGGCTTGGATTTGAAAATGCAGGCTTTGAGACAGTTTTTGCAAATGACTTTGAAAAAAATTGCAAAGCTACCTATGATTTGAATTTCAAAAAATCCAAACTCATCGTAGAAGACATAAGAAAAATCAGCATTGGTGATTTGCCGGAATTTGATTTTCTTTTAGGCGGATTTCCCTGCCAGGCATTTTCCATAGCTGGATACCGCAAGGGATTCAATGATGAAAAAGATCGTGGCAATTTATTTTTTGACATCGCGAGAATTTTAGAAACAAGAAGTCCTACCGGATTCCTTTTGGAAAATGTAAAAAATTTAAGAGGACACGATGGAGGAAAAACCTTTAAAATAATTCTCAAAACATTGGAAGACTTGGGATATCATGTAAAAACTAAAGTTTTGAATAGCATGGAATACGGAAACATTCCACAAAATCGGGAAAGAATTTATATTGTGGGATTCAAAAATAAGAATTATATAGATAAATTTGAATTTCCTGAGCCACAAAAATTAAAAGTTAAAGTCACGGATCTTTTAGAGAAAAATGTGCCTGAAAAATACTATTATAATGGTAAGCCTCTTTTCGCAAAACTTAAAGGATTTGTGAAAGAAGAAGGAAAGGTTTATCAATGGAGAAGACAATATGTCCGGGAAAATAAAAAGGGTGTATGCCCCACTCTCACTGCCAATATGGGCATGGGAGGTCACAATGTTCCAATTATTAAAGACAAAAAAGGAATCAGAAAGCTGACTCCAATTGAATGTTTTAGACTGCAAGGTTTTCCAAAAAATTTCAAGCTTCCAGCCTTGGCCGACTCTGCACTTTACAAGCAAGCTGGAAATTCCGTGACTGTGACTGTTTTGGAAGCAGTTGCACGAAAAATGATGAAAGCAATGAATTAAACTCCAGCCAATTTTTTAAGCAAATCCCAATTCTCCCTATAAGCTTTTAATTTTTCCAGCGAATTAGAAACGCTCATTTTTTGAACATCCTCAATTGGAATAATATAACACTCTCCGCTTCTGCCATCAACAACTAAAATTATATCACAATCATTCGGAGAATATTTATAAGTTCTTTGTTTGACTTCCCTGCTAATCTGCTTTCCACTTCTGCCTCCTCCAGTAAAACTAACACTACCGCCAGATGTGCCTTTTATTTGCACCCTGAGAAGTTTATTATTTCCCACATCAATAATAGCATCATATCTTCCATTGGTTACATCGGCACGTGAACAAGGAAATCCCGCCTTCATACATCTCCCCACCCCAATCATCTCATCGGAGTTGCCATTAATAGTTCTAAAAATTCCATCATTAATACCTGTTAAGTTTTTTGCCCACATAAATTTTAATTTATTTAATAAAAAATTCTATCTTCTTTTTATAAATCTTCGCAAATCCCTGCAACTGAATCACATCAATTCGGCGCTGACCTGTCTCAATTTTTGAAACATAAGACTGCGTTTTGTCTAAAAGTTCAGCAACCTTTTTTTGATCAAAACCCGACGCTTCACGCGCTATCTTTAATTGCTGTGCTAAAAATTTATGACCGCTGGAATAAATATCTTTTTTCATATGTATATATGATATATTCCAATTTGTAATATGCCAAAATGGAATTTTAATATATCCTGCGCTTAAAAAGCTTTTTTTATTAATCCAACAACTTTTTCCCAAACAAAAACAGCCTCTCAATAAGTGGCCGTTTCCACAATGCACGGGGTGTAGGAATCGAACCTACGTCAGAAGTTTTGGAGACTCCCGTACTACCACTGTACGAACCCCGCTTTTTTATTTTTAATTCATCCGAAATCCTCCCCTTAGAAAGGGGAGGCAAAAAAATAATTTATTTCATTTCTTTGTGAATGGTGTGCTTGCCACATTTGGGACAATGTTTTTTCATCTCCAATTTTTCTTTGATTTTTTTCTTGTTGCGAGTTGAGTAATAATTTATACTCTTGCAAACTTCGCATTTCATTTTGGCTAGATTTTCTCGTGTCATAAAATTAATTTGAATTATAATTATCGTTCCTGAGCCGTTGTCCGGATTTGAACCGGAGACCCCTTCCTTACCATGGAAGTGCTCTACCAGCTGAGCTACAACGGCAGTTCCAAAATATGGGGTGGGCCGGGACGGATTTGAACCGCCGTAGACCGAAGTCGCCTGATTTACAGTCAGGTGCAATTGACCACTCTGCCACCGACCCATAATTTTTTATTCAATTGTTTTTTGTCGCGCCCTACTTGTATTCTATTATATTCCAAAATCCTGAGCCGCCCATCAGAGTTGAACTGATAACCTACTGTTTACAAAACAGTTGCTCTGCCATTGAGCTAGGGCGGCAATAATGAACTATTGTTTATTGCTTTGGCCTTGAGCAAAAGTCAGAGCAACAGAAATTATTGTCCATAAATAATTCTTTCCAAGCGCCGTAATTTGTTCTTGGCATCCTTATTTCTTGGGCTAAGTTTTATTACTTGCTTCACGCATTCCTTGGCATGCTCATAATTTCCAATTTCTATATAATATTCGCCCAGTCGTTCATAGGCTTCCACATCCTTTGGATTGACAGCTATTCTTTCAATTAAAACATCTTCCAGCATATCTTTGATTTCCGATTTGCTTCTTGGAGAAACTACTGTCTCACTTATCATTGGCCGGATTTCTTTTTCTTCTTTTTCCAATTCAATCAGTTCTTCTTTATTTCTTTTTCTTCTGGAAAAAATTTTCAGATCATATTTTTTTACTTTATCCAAAACTTCATCCTTTTCTTCAACTCCCCGCTTTGTTCTAACATCAGTTATTCTTCCACTCAACTTAGATGAGGCTTTTTTGGTTTTTTCGGCTATTTTTTCCAAAAATAATCCAAACCATTTGCCAATCTTTGGACAAAGCGAACATTTGAAAAACAAAACTATTCTTCCGAAGAATCCGCTTTTTTGATTTTGACTCTCTAGCGAGAAACCTTTTTCTTCTCTCAAAGAAGCTACCTTGGAAGCTCTCTTGAAAAGAAAAATGATCACACCGACGAGGCTCAAAACCACTAAAATTGGAGGCAAGATTGAATAAAACATAGTCTATTTTAAATCTTCTTTTTTAATATTAACATATTTTCCGCTTTCCAATTTAACTTTAATTTCCTGCTTGACAGCATTAATTTCAATAACTGTTCCCGAACCGTCTTTGGTTTTGACTATGCTGTAAATTTCAGGCATTCCTTCAAGCATTTTTTTATACTGTTCGGCTTCATAACTCAAACAACACATCAACCTGCCACAAAGTCCGGATATTCTTTCCGCTCCCCGGTGAGATATCTGTTGCATCCTAGCCATATCAGTCGTAATGCTCTGAATACTTCCCGGAAAATTAACACAACACAACTCCCGTCCGCAAATTCCATATCCTCCCAATTTTCTGGCTTCATCTCTGGAACCAATTTGTTGCATCCGTACGGTTTTTCTTAAATCACGGGAAAGAGAACGAACCAGTTCGCGAAAATCAACTCTTCCTTCTGCTGTAAAAGCAAACAAAATCTGCCGGCCATCCAAACTAATTCTAGAATCAATGAGCTTTATTTCCAACCCCAAATCCTTGGCTTTTTGTCTGCAAGAATTCAATGCTTCCTCTTTTTGAATTTCATAATCATCAAAAACTTCCTTGTCTCTTGATGTGGCGACTCTGAGAATATTTCCTTGAGACAAAACATCTGTTTCTTTCTCTATTTTTTTTTCCACTGTTCCAATTTCATTGGAAAATTCCGAAGCCACCACCACTTTCTCCCCCGAAGAAATCTCCGCGTCGCTCTCATACACTCTGGGATTTTCCCAAGAATAAACGCTGACTAAAAATTTTTGCATAATGAGGGATTACTTTTGAAATTACAACTCAAATCTAGTAAATTCTCCGACCTGAATATTTTCTCCTATTTTTCCGATTTTTTCCGCAATCAATTCACCTATTTTTTGCTCTGGATTTTTGACAAAAGACTGAGTCAAAAGAGAAATTTCTTCTCTGAATTTTTTCTCTTTTCCTTCTAAAATCTTCGCTACAATGTCTTCCGGTTTTTTTCCATCCTTGAATTCTTCCAGCCAAAATTCTTTTTCTTTTTCAACTATTTCTTCCGGCACATTTTCCGGACTTAGATATTGAGGATTCATTGCCGTTATGTGCATAGCGATGTCCTGACCCAAAGCTCTAAACTCATCATTCTTAGCTACAAAATCAGTTTCGCAAAAAAGCTTGACCATAGCGCCCACTTTGTTGTTGGAATGAATATAGGCGGAAACAATCCCTTCTTTGGCTTCGCGATCGGATTTTTTGAGTGCCTTTTCTTGACCTCTTTTTCTAAGAAGATCAATCGCCTTGTTTTCATCTCCGGACGCTTCTTCCAACGCCTTCTTGACATCAACAATTCCAGCACCGGTTCTTTCTCTTAATTTTTTTATTTGCTCTAAGTTGCTCATTTTTCTGAACTTATTACTTATTTATTTTTTTACGACAACCGAAGCTGTTTTTTTGCCTTCCAAAACAGCTTTGGTGATATAGGCTACTAAAAGTTTCAAAGAAGAAACTGCGTCTTCATTGGCCGGAATCGGATAGTCAATATTTTCCGGATTAACATTAGTGTCCACTAATCCGATAATTGGAACTTTCATTTTTATTGCTTCCTTAATAGCCAACCTATCTTCCATCACTCCGGTTACAAAAATTGCTCCCGGAAGTTTGGATACATTTTTGATGCCTCCCATTTTTTCTTCCAACTTCTCCAACTCTTCTCTTTTTTTCATCTGCTCAAATTTGGTATATTTTCCCATTTCCCCTTTTTCTATTTTTTCCCAAGTTTCCTTGAGATAACGAGTTCTTTTGGAAATGGAAGAAAAATTAGTAAAAGTTCCGCCCAGCCATCTGTCAACAACATAAGGCATTTCGCAAATTTGGGCAGCGGATTTGATAATATTTTTAGCTTGTTTTTTCGTTCCTACAAAAACAATATTCTGACCTTCAGAAACTATTTTTTTTACAAATTCTTGCGCTTCCTTAATTTTCTCAGCTGTTTTTTGGAGATCAATAATATTAATTCCGTTTCTGGTTCCATAAATATACTCGTTCATTTTGGGATTCTTTCTGGATTTTTGATGTCCAAAATAGACTCCGCTTTTGAACATAGCATTTATGTCCACTTCCAATCCCCCAAAATCAAAATCGGCGAAAACATCTTTTTCCGATTTTTTGGGAGCAATTTTTTGATCCGGCTGTTTTTTGACAACCTTCTGACTGTCTTGCATATTTTTTCCTTAATTTAATTATTCCGCCTTTCGGGCAGACCGCTACTTTTTGTTTATTTGGCTTATAAATCCCGAGGTTCGGGACAGGACAAAACCCAAAAAGTATGTGTTTTATTACCTAGACAATATAGCAGTTAGCTCTCCCCTTGTCAATTTGTCGCCTTTGTGCTAGATTGGTTAGGTTAAAAGATTTCCATCCAAAATTTAACATTTTTAGAATTTAATTAATTTGTATGAAAAAAGACATCCACCCAAAGTATTTCAACAAGGCTAAAATAACTTGCGCTTGTGGCAATGTAATTGAAACCGGATCCACTGTGGAAGATATGAAAATTGAAATTTGCAGTGCTTGCCATCCATTTTTTACCGGAAAAAAGAAAGTTATTGACACAACAGGAAGAGTTGACCGATTCAAAAAATTGGCTGAAAAAGCTAAAGAGAAGAAAAAAATTACCAAGATTAAATCCAAGACGGAAAAGAAAAAAGCAGTGAAGGCCAAAAAGAAAGACAAGAAATAATAAATGGTTTTGAAAAAAATTAAATCCCCGGAAGCGTTTTAACGCCCCGGGGACTTTTGTTGCTAATTTTATTTTTTTTGTGTTTCCCACGCTTTCTGAATCGCATATAAGTTTTTTATGCAATTCCTTTGATTTAATTTAGAAAGCATAAACATGACTCCATTCTTTATGTCAAACCAGATGTCTATTTTATCTGGTATTATTTGTTGAGATTGATTTGGATAGAGCATGTTTTGCACCGCTCTGTTGAAAAAGATTGGCTCAACATGCCTGCTCTTTCCAGTAGCCATATCTTTAATATGCCCGATATAGCCATTGAAAGGGAAACCCTTCCAAAAAACTAAGTATACCGTTAATTCTTTTTCATCAATATCTATCCTTATTTCTGCCTTGTCCAGGCCAAGGTTAAATATTTGTTTGAGAGTTTCTGGAATAACCCCCCACTCAAATTCACTATTTCCCATGTAGTTATATTTGAGTCGCCCATCTTCCCCAATGTAACAAAGTTGCACCAGTGTAGGACTGGACACAACAAAACCATTCGGCCTAATTATCCTCATTTCAATCCTCCAGTTGCCAGTTGGATATTTTAGAGATCCGAGAACTCGCTATTCAATCATAAAACTAAAAAATTGTCAAAAAAACAAATAGCAATACTTCAAGCAAAATCTAACTTTACCCCTAATCAATTCATTATTTAAAACCTATTTCTTGCCTCCACTAACTATTTCTTCCGCCACATTCTTCGGAACTTCGGCATAGTGATCAAATTCCATGGAATAATTGGCACGACCTTGCGACATTGAACGAAGCTCGGTAGCATAACCAAACATTGAAGACAGTGGCACCTCAGCATCAATTTCTTTAACCACCGCATTACCTTCACCACGATCATTCATTTCTTTGATAATTCCTCGTTTGGAATTCAAATCTCCCACAATATCACCCATAAATTGTTCTGGTGTGGTTACACTAACTTTCATAACTGGCTCAAGAATTATTGGATTAGCGCGTCTCACTGCTTCTTTGAGCGCCATTGATCCGGCAATTCGGAAAGCGGCTTCTGAAGAGTCAACATCATGAAATGACCCATCATAAACTGTCGCTTTGATATCAACCAAAGGATACCCAGCCAAAACTCCGTTGTCCATCGCATCCTTAATACCTTTGTGAATCGGTTGAATATATTCCTGAGGAATGACCCCACCTTTAATTTCATCCACAAATTCAAAACCTTTCCCTGGTTCCTGTGGCTCAATTTTAACCCAACAGTGTCCGTATTGTCCCCGACCTCCGGATTGTTTAATGTATTTACCTTCCGCCTGAGCTTCGGTTTTAATTGTCTCCCGATAAGCTACTTGTGGCTGACCAATATTAGCTTCAACCTTAAATTCTCTTTTCATTCGGTCAACAATAATATCCAAATGGAGTTCTCCCATTCCTTCAATAATGGTTTGACCGCTTTCTTCGTCAGTGTGCACTCTAAAAGTCGGATCTTCTTCAGCCAACTTGCGAAGTGCCAAGCCCATTTTCTCCTGATCGGCTTTAGTTTTGGGTTCAATAGCAATAGAAATAACCGGCTCAGGAAAAGTGATTGACTCCAAAAGTATTGGATGTTCTTGATCACAAAGAGTGTCTCCGGTTGAAGTTCCTTTGAGTCCAACCAAGGCGCCAATTCCTCCGGAATAAATTTCGTCAATTTCCTCTCTGTGATTTGAATGCATTCTGAGAATTCTACCAATTCTTTCTTTTTCACCTTTACTTGAATTGAGAACATAAGAACCGGCTTTCAATACTCCACTGTAAACTCTAAAAAAAGTCAATTGTCCCACAAAAGGATCTGTTGCCACCTTGAACGCCAAAGCAGAAAAAGGAGCTTCGTCATTGGGAATAATCGGTATTTCTTTGGACTCGTCTTTTGGATCGGTAGCCTTGATAGCAGGAACATCCAAAGGCGATGGCAAATAGTCCACCACAGCATCCAGCACTAATTGAACTCCTTTATTTCTGAGAGCTGTTCCAGTAAAAACCGGGATGACTGAAACCGCCAAGACTTCTCTGCGAAGAGCATCTTTCAGTTCCGAAACGCTGATTTCCTCACCGTTCAAATATTTTTCCACCAAAGAATCATCATTCTCGGCAATTTTTTCTACCATTTTATCCCGATATTCTTTGGCTTTGTCCATAAGTTCCGCTGGAATTTCTCCCTCAATAACAATTTCTCCCATTTTTCCGTCAAAAGTATAGGCTTTCATTGTCATCAAATCTACCACTCCTTCAAAATCACCTCTTTCTCCAATTGGAATTTGCAAAGCTACCGCATTAGGAGTCAATCTGTTCCAAATAGTAGAAAGCGCATTGAAAAAATCTGCTCCTTCTTTATCAATTTTATTAATAAAACAAATTCTTGGAACATTATATTTGTCCGCTTGTCTCCAAACAGTTTCTGATTGTGGTTCTACTCCTTCTTTTCCATCAAAAACAACCACTCCGCCATCAAGAACTCGGAGAGATCTTTCCACTTCAACCGTAAAATCAACATGTCCCGGAGTATCAATAATATTAATTTGATGATCTTTCCAATAGCAAGTTGTCGCCGCTGAAGTAATGGTAATTCCCCGTTCCCGTTCTTGCTCCATCCAGTCCATTGTTGCTTCTCCTTCGTGTACTTCCCCGATTTTGTGAGTAATTCCGGTATAAAACAAAATGCGCTCGGTAGTTGTGGTTTTTCCGGCATCAATATGAGCAATAATTCCGATGTTTCTTAATTTTTCAATAGGAGTTTGTCTGGGCATATAATTTATAGGTGTCATTCCCGATCCGATCGGGAATCTAGTTGTATATTCTAAAGTTTTTACACTAGATCCCCTCCGCCGACCGGCAGATTCGCAGGGATGACAAAAGTGAATATTTATAATTTATAAATCAATTACGCAAAATGAGCAAAAGCTTTGTTAGCCTCGGCCATTCGGTGAACATCATCCCGTTTTTTCATCGCAACCCCAATTTTATTAGACGCATCAATCAACTCATCGGCCAATTTTTCTGCCATCTTTTTCCCTTTTTTGGATTTGGAAGCTGATTTTATCCAACGAATAGCTAAAGTGATTCTTCTTTCTCCTGCTACCGGAACCGGAACTTGATAATTAGCTCCACCCACTCGCTTGGATTTAAGCTCTACTAATGGAGAAACATTTTTAATTGCTTGTTCAAAAATATTCAATCCGCCCTTTTTAGTTCTTTCGTGAATAATATCAAAAGCTTCATAAACTATATTTTCAGCTACAGTTCTTTTCCCGTTAAGCATAATGTTGCCGACAAATTTTCCCACCAACAAATTACCATAACGAGGATCCGGTTTGATGTGCTTGTCAAAAACTCTTTTTCTTCTTGGCATATAAATTAAACAAAAATGCAAAAGTCAAAATTCAGTACAGTTTATTTTTTCAACTTTTGATTCGTAAAAATTTTTAATTTTTTAAGTATTATTCGGATAAAAGCCTATTTATTTAGCCTTGTCTTTTTTGGCTCCATATTTGCTTCTTCCTTGTTTCCTATTAGCTGTTCCGGCTGTGTCCAAAACTCCTCGGACAATGTGATATCTCACACCCGGGAGATCTTTCACTCTTCCTCCGCGAATCATAACAATGGAATGTTCTTGTAAATTGTGTCCTACTCCCGGAATGTAAGCAGTAACTTCCATTCCATTAGTAAGTTTGACTCTAGCAATTTTTCTAAGAGCCGAGTTTGGTTTTTTCGGAGTAGTGGTTCCCACTTTCACGCAAACTCCTCGCTTGAAAGGACCGTCAGTATCAATCGGTTTATTTTGAATGGTATTGAAAACATGTTTAAAAGCCGGCGTCTTCGTCTTCTTTTTGACAGTTTTTCTTGGTTTTCTCTTAAGCTGATTTATTGTAGGCATAGAAAATAAAAAAAATAATTTAAAATTCGGACTCCAAACCTTGATTCGCCAGCCATGGAAAACCACTCCGAGCAACTCATAAAAATTTTCGGAATCGGTACGAAATCAGGCTCAAATTCGCAAATAAACTAAAACTGGACTTTTTTAGCCAGTAAAACAATCATAAGGGAAATAGACATAATTGTCAACTAATCGCTCCGAACAAAAATCAGGCTCGTATTTTCAGTAGGTCATTCCTAAAAATATTCCCAACATCAAATTTAGAAAATAACTCAATGGTCCGGAAAAAAACATAATAAAAATCAAAAGGAAGATAAATCCAAATTGTTCCATCATCGCCACTGTTTCGTTTTTAATTGGAAGAAGAGCAAAAATTAATTTGGAACCGTCAAGTGGCGGAATAGGAATTAAATTAAAAAAAGCCAAAAGAACATTCCAAAAAATAATCACTATAAGTAATTCAAAAAAAATCGCTCCGACTGAGCCGTGAATCAATGAAGCTACCGCTTCCATATCGGAAAAATTAGCAATAATTGATTGTTTCATTGCCAAAGGAATATTGATGAGTCCGGCAATTATGGCAGAAATCAAAGCTAAGATAATATTTGATCCCGGACCGGACAAAGCCACCAAGGCCGGACCCCATTTTTGATTTTTAAGATTATAAGGATTGTACGGCACCGGTTTAGCCCAACCAAAAGCAAAACCCAAAGATACAAACATCAAAATCGGCACAATAATTGATCCCCAAAGATCAATATGTTTCCAAGGATTGAGATTGAGCCGACCGGCATATTTGGCAGTTGGATCACCTTGCCAAAAAGCTGAAACTCCATGTGCTACTTCGTGAATAATCACCGAATACAAAAAAATGGTGAAATAAAAAACAATAAGAATTATTTCATTGAGCATAAACGAATACTTGCTTTATTTATGGAACTATGATACACTAAATTTCGTTAATAAGCAATATTTTAAACTTTATAAAAATATGAGCAGAGTATGTGATATGTGCGGACGCGGATCTCAAACCGGAAACAAAAGAAGTCATTCCAATGTTGCCACCCTTAGAAAATTTCAGATCAATCTTCAAGTGAAAAAAGTTGAGGGAGAAAAGAAAAAGATCTGCACCAAGTGCCTCAAAACTATTTCCAAAGTGAAAGAATAAAAAAACTTTCAAAAAAATCCGCCCTTGGGGCGGTTTTTTGTCGTCAGAAAAAAATTTCGCCCGGATTCCACGCTGGGAATCCGGGCTTTGAGCTACTGCCGAGGGGGAGGCTCCCCCTCTGAGTTGCTCCAATAAGGACTCAAAGGACTCATGGGGGGAGTGTCATTCTCCCCTCCCTTTTTATTATTGTTCGCTTCTTTATTTTTTTCTGATTTTGCGTCCACCTCTGCACCTCGACGAGGTGCAGGACTTGAAACGAAAAAACACCCTTTTTTTCTCATTATTTTTTCCTCCTTTAAGTTGTCAAAAAACAAAAAACCGACTCTTTGACTTGAGTCGGGTGTTTTGCTTCTTTTTTGGTCCTTTTTAGACTGCGCGCAAATCAACCGACTCTTTGTTGGTAAAATAAAACCAAAAGCGAGTTGTTAGTTGTTTGTTTTGCATATTGGAACTATAAATGATCAATAAAAATATGTCAAGACTTGCTGACAGAAAAGAAAATTTTCAGACAGGAAAAAAGGCGGGACCATTTTTGGCTCCCCGCCTTTTTATAACCTGAAAATCATATAATGAACAGTATTGCCTCCTTTCAATTGTATTTTCCCGCTTTGTTCATCTTCCATTTTCCCTGGAAGATGAATAACCCTTCCTATTTCTTTTAATTCTCTTTCCAAATCCTTTTCGGTTAATATAACGCCATTTGGCCTTAGCGTCCCCCAGCCGAAAATAAATACTCCAAATTTATTCATTTTTTTCTCCTTTAAATTGTCAAAAAACAAAAAACCCTCGGCTTTCGCCGGGGTGGCCTCTCTAAAGTTATTTGTTATGCTCTAGACTTGCCCAGCGAAAAACCGTCCTTGATAATGAGGACTAGAATAATCTCTAGCAAGTTTTTCATTGAATTATTTTGCATAACATTTACATTCTAATTGAAAAAGAAATCCCGTCAAGGAAAAGTTATCCACAAAAAAAGCCTCGCGTTCCGGCAAGGCTTTTTGTGAAATAAAATTTGCTATTCCAAAATTCCGTCCAAGTTTACATCGTAGAGAATAGCTTCTCCAATCAAGCGATAATCAATAATCTCACTCTTATCAAACCACAAATTAATTTCTCTTTCTGCTTCACTTGGTTCATCCGAGCAATGAATTAGATTGCGGACCGCACGACCGTCAATATTGGAAAGCTCATAAGAATCAATGGTTAGATCTCCTCGGATAGTTCCAACATCAGAGGTTAGGGGTTCAGTTCCTCCAACAATTTTTTTAATCACACCAACAGCCTGATTACCTTCCCAAACCATTGCTACAATCGGACCGGCAGTTAAAAAACTAACATTTCCTCGCATAATATCTTTTCCATATTCAATCGCCTCTTTTTCAATCGCCAATCCTTTGGCCTTTCTTGTCTCCAATGTTTTGGTTCCTTTTTCCAAAAACCAAGCGTCGTCTTTGTTGTAATGCTTCCAGCATTGATCTTCATTGGGAACTAACATTTTAACAGCCGAAAGCTTGAGTCCGGTTCTTTCAATTCTTTTGATAATTTCTCCGACAAGTGATCTCTGCACTCCGTCCGGCTTCACTAACACAAACGATCTTTCTCTTTTGGAATTTTCCATTATTTTGATGTATTTATTGTTTACTATTCAAAACTAGCACAAACTTTTTTTCCGGGCAAATTTCTATTGCAATTCGCAATCTTCTTCGGAATTTTGACAGACAAAAACAATATCTCCCATTTCATCTGTCCGAAAAATATTCATTTTTTCCGCTTGCAAACGATCTAACGCTTCTTGACTGGGATGTCCATAACGATTAGTTTTACCCACCGAAATAACAGCGTCTTTGGCGCCGACTTTTTTCAAAAAATCTTGCCCACTGGAATTTTTTGATCCATGATGACCGACTTTCAAAATTTGAGCTTCAATATTTTTTCCTTTTTCCATAATTTCCCTTTCTTTTTCTTCCGGAACATCCGCCATCAGAAGAAATTTGTTTTTTCCAAAGGTTAATTTGGAAACGATTCCGTTGGAATTGGTGTCCTTGCTTTTCCCTCCTTGAAAATCAACAAAGGGACTCAGAATTTCTAATTCCGCTTCTTCGCCAATTCGCACTTTCATTCCTTCTCTTCCTAATTCTCGGCGAAAATTGTTGTGAGAAATTATTTCTTTCAACTTTTGAAAAACTTGACTGTCACTTTCAATGCCCGACTCCAAAATCAAATCAGTTTCGTATCGCTCAAGCACATCTACTAATCCGCTAATGTGATCGGCGTCCGGATGAGTGGCTATGACCACTTCTATTTTCCGGTCCCAAAAGGGAATTATTTTTCCCAGCTTTTCCAAAACCACTTCGCCACTTGGTCCGCCATCAATCAAAATTTGATTGTCCCCCCGAGAGATCAAGATAGCATCACCCTGCCCCACATCCAGAAAATTTATTTCAAGTTTTTGATTTTTTTCAAAAATTATCCTCGCCCCCAAAATTGAGGCAAATATCAGAAGACTTGCCACGATTACATAAATTATTTTTCTTTTAACCATTTTGTTTTTTTGTTAATTATAAAAAAGAAAACGCTTAGAACCAAGTACCAAATAATAATTCCCCAAAAGGAAAAGGATACTTTGACTGAAGCCCACTGAAAACCGGAAAGCCAGCGAATGATTAAAGTTTCATATTTTAGTGGCAAAAATGCCAACCAAGAAAAAACGGTTGCCAGCGGAGGAAAAACCAAACCAAAAACAATCAAGAAAAATCCAAAAAGCATCGTGAGCGGAATGATGGGTAAAATTAATAAATTAGCCAGCGGAGAAACCAAAGATAAACTTTCAAAATTATAGAAAATTATTGGAAAAACAAAAATTTGAGCCGCCAAAGTCAAGCCCAACAGTTCTCCGACAAAATTCCAATGCTTCTGTTTTTTGATGAGATATTCATCCAAAATCGGATAAAAGTAAACGATTCCCAAAGTCGCTAAAAATGAAAGTTGAAAACCAACATCGTAGCGAAGAAGCAATGGATTGAAAGCCAACATAACAGCGGCCGAAAAAAGAATAGCGTTTTTTGAATTGGCTATTCGCCCCTCTTTCATCGCCAAAAGCAACAGCCCACCCATCACTCCAGCCCGGACAGCACTGGACGGAAAGCCAATCAGCAAAACAAAAAGCGTTATCCCCAAAATTGCAAGCCAAAAAGCTTGTTGTCTCCAAAGCCCAAAAAATATTCCCACTACCATCAAATAATCAGCAATAATCGCCACATTATAACCGGAGACAGCCACAATATGACTCAGTCCTGTCCGAGAAAAATCCTCTTTAAGATTTTTGGAAACTTTTGAATCACCTCCCAAAAGAAGGCCAAAAAGCAATCCGGATTCAGGATAAGGAAGGCTTTTTTCAATTTTTTCTCCTAATTTATTTTTAATTTTTATTAAGGTCGCATACAAAAATTTTCCTTGCCCCTGGGAAATGATTTCTATTTTCGGTTTTTGACAAAGATAAAAAATTTTATCTTTAGCTAAATACATCCGGTAATCAAACCGACTATCCTTTTGATTTTCAGGAATTTCCAATTGACAATCCAATTTCAAAATTTGACCATAGGAATAATTGGAATATTGATTTTCAAAAATAAAAATCCGAAAATTGTCTTCGCTTTCCGCCACAATTCTCTTTTTTTCGTTTTTGTTTTCCGGTTCTCTAACAATTCTAACTTCTCCGGAAAACTCTTTTTCTTGGTTGAATTTTTGGATCTCAGAAACTGATTGATTGAAAATAATAATTCCAATCAAAAAAAACCAAAATCCAAGACCTCCAAAAACTATTCTTTTTTTATCCCAAAAAACACAAATCAGAATTAAGCTGAAAATAAAAATAATTCCCAAAAAAATAGAACTGATTTTTTTCGGATAGCAAAAAGACACCAGAGAAACTCCTCCCAGAAAAAATAAAACCCACCAAATAAAAATTTTGGATTTAGTCAAAGTTTCCACCCTCCTTGGAAAAATTTAAGCTAAAAAATTATTTTAATATGTCCACTATTTTTGTCCGAGTGCTTTTCCCGCCGACAATCGCAATTTGCGATTTAGAAACACCAAAATGCTTGGCTAAAACATCCATCAATTGTTTGTTTGCCTCTCCTTCAACCGGCGGAGCTGTGAGTTTTATCCGATATTCTCCCTCGGAAAATTTTTCCACTTTTATTTCTGAAGAACGAGGAATGACTTTAATATAAATTCGCATTATTCTTATTTTCTAATACCCATTTTATCAAAATTTTTCTCAATTTTTGCTTTTATTTCTTCCAAATCAATTGATTTTCCCCGAGTTTTTTTCTTGAGATTTTGGTCAAGAATTTTTCCCTCCCGATATTCCTGAAGATAATAAGCTTTGGAACCACCGATCCACTCCGCAATTCGCGTAAAATCAGAGATAGTGTGCAGTCCCGGAACGACCGTGGTTCTAAATTCATAATTTACCCCACTATTTCTAATCAATTCAACGCTAAGCTTTATTCTTCCCAAATCAACCTTAGTTCCCACGGTTTTTTCGTATTTTTCAAGATAATTTTTAATATCCATCGCCACAAAATCCAATAAATTTTCTTGAAAAAGTTTTCTGAGAACATCCGGACGCGTTCCGTTGGTATCCAGTTTCACAAAAAATCCCAATTTTCTAATTTTTCTAATAAATTCAATCAAATCGTTTTGCACGGTTGGTTCTCCGCCAGTGATGCACACTCCTTCTATTTTTCCTTTTCTGGATTTCAGAAATTTAAAAAAATTTTCTTCCGCTTGATTGTTGTGATTCGGATTAAAACCAATTAATTCCGGATTATGGCAAAAAGGACAACGAAAACTGCAACCAATCGTAAAAACGGTTGTGGCCAATCTTCCCGGATAATCAATCAGTGTTAATTTTTGAAAACCTCCAATATTCATAGCTTTAAATCAGGGCAATCTTATCAGAAATAAGATTGCCCCACCATCTTTTTCAAATTTTTCTAGCAACAAGCCGGCTCACCAAGAGAAAAAACTTGTCTATCGCCAAATTCCGTTTTCTTTCCTTTGTTCCATTGTTCTACTGGACGAATATAGCCGACTACGCGAGAATAAACTTCGGTTTTTCTGACATTTCGAAGCATTGGATCAGTTTGATGACAAGCTTTGCATTTGGCATAACTTCTTCCTTCAAATTCATAGGCCATAAACTCTTCATTGTGTTTCAAAACTTTTCCGCAATCATGACAAACTATTTTTTCATTTTTCATTTTTTTGTGTTAGTTTTTTATTAATAATATGTGAATGACAGAAAAAAATTTATTTTTTGCCCTTAGTTGCTTTTACTCCTTCTTTGACTAAAAAGGTCTTTCTATCGCCAAATTCCGTTTTCTTTCCTTTGTTCCATTGTTCTACTGGACGAATATATCCAACTACGCGAGAATAAACTTCGGTTTTTTGTTCAACAACACACTTGGGGCAAGTGATATGCTCTCCTACTAAATAACCATGCACCGGACAAATACTAAAAGTTGGTGTGAGAGTAAAATACGGAAGCGCATAATTTTCGGCAATTTTTCTTATTAATTTTTTGGTAGTTTCCGTGTCCCAAATTCTTTCCCCCAAAAATCCATGAAGAACTGTTCCTCCGGTATATTTGGTTTGCAATTTATCTTGAAGATCCAGCGCTTCAAAAATATCTTCAGTAAAAGAAACCGGGAGTTGCGAAGAATTGGTATAATATGGTTCTGCTCCTTCAAGCACTGATTCATTGTTGGCAAAAATAATCTTAGGATATTTTTCTCTATCCGCTTTAGCTAAACGATAAGCCGTTCCTTCAGCGGGTGTTGCTTCTAGATTAAATAAATTTCCGGTTTCTTCTTGATAGCCAATGATTCTTTCTCGCATATGAGTCAAGATTTCTTCAGCTAATTTTTGTCCAACTTTCGTGGTAATATCCTTCCCAATCAAATTAAGCAAAGCCTCATTCATTCCAACCAAACCAATAGTGGAAAAATGATTCGCCCAATATTCTCCTCGCCTCATTTTGATTGCATCTAAATAAAATTTAGTGTAAGGATAAAGCCCTTTATCAGTAAGCCCTTCCACCATTTTTCTTTTCGTTTCCAAACTTTCCTTAGCCAAATCCATCAGATGATTCAGCTTTTTCAAAAATTCTTTCTTGTCTTTGGAAGTGTGCCCTAAACGCGGAAGATTAATAGTCACAACCCCAATAGAACCGGTTAGCGGATTAGCTCCAAAAAGTCCGCCTCCTCGCTTATGAAGCTCTCGGTTATCCAACCTCAACCGACAACACATTGAACGAGCGTCTTCCGGATCCATATCCGAATTCACAAAATTAGCAAAATAAGGAATGCCGTATTTAGCAGTCATTTCCCAAATCGGATCAAAACGATCATCTTTCCAATCAAAATCTTTTCCAATATTGTAGGTTGGAATGGGAAAAGTGAAAATTCTTCCATTGGCATCTCCCTCACTCATTACTTCCGCAAAAGCCTTATTGATCATATTCATTTCTTCTTGAAAATCACCGTAAGTTTCTTTTTGAGGAACGCCACCAACAACCACCGCTTCTTTGGCCAATGTTTTGGGAGCCACAATATCCATCGTAATATTGGAAAAGGGCGTTTGAAAACCAACTCGGGTGGAAACATTCATATTAAAAACAAAAGATTGAATTTCTTGCTTTACTTTTTCGTAAGACAATTGATCATATCTGACCAATGGAGCAAGCAGAGTGTCAAAATTGGAAAAGGCTTGCGCTCCGGCCACCTCTCCTTGAAGCGTGTAGATGAAATTGACCATTTGTCCCAAAGCTGAACCGAAATGCTTAGCCGGCTTACATGACACCTTTCCCGCCACTCCAGTAAAACCTCTTCTTAATAAATCCTGAAGATCCCAACCGCAACAATAAGCCGCCACAAGCTGAAGGTCATGAATATGAAAATCTCCGTTTTCGTGAGCCTTTTTTATTTCCGGAGTATAAACCCGATTCATCCAATATTTTGAACTGACAATAGATGAAATATAGTTGTTAAGTCCTTGCAAAGAATAAGCCATATTGGCATTTTCCTTAACTTTCCAATCAATTTCTTCAATATATTTGTCTACCAAAGACACAGCTTCATCAAGCGACTCTTCGGCTTCCCGCATTTTTCGATGCTGTTCGCGATACAGAATATAAGCTTTGGCGGTTTCATCAAAATCCAAAGTCATCAAAACCTTTTCTGTCATATCTTGAAGCTCCTCAATTTGAGGAATGTATCCCAGCTTGTAATTCTTGTTCAGCAAACGCACTACTTTGTCCGCCACCTCCCTAGCATCTTTTTGACTACCTTCACCAGTTGCTTGAAAAGCTTTCTGGATCGCCTTTTCAATTTTTCCTTTTTCAAAAGCTACCGTGTCGCCACTTCTTTTGATAATTTTTTTAATCTTATTTTGAAAACCCTTTTTTTTAATCGCTTTTTTAACTATCCCTTTTCCGCCCGCCTTTACAACTTTTTTTTGAGTCTTTTTTTTCTTTCCCCCGATTTTTGTTTTGGCCATTTTTCTTTTTAGGTCTTAACAGTTTCCCCTTCAAACTGTACCTTTTTTGAAATTAATTAAAAAATATTTATAAAAATTACTCATTTTCCAAACGATCAAGTTCTTTTTTGAAACTTTCAATACTGGCAAATGATTTGTACACACTGGCGAAACGAACATAAGCCACTTCATCCAATTCTTTTAATTTTTTGAGAACAATTTTTCCGATTTCCCGTGTGGTTACTTCTGATTTTTCCAAAGCCCGAATGGCATATTCAATATCTCCCATCAACTTGGCAATTTTTTCCTCACCAACCGGTCTCTTGACCAACGCTCTTCTGATTCCGTCTTCAATTTTATTTTTATCATATTCTTTTTTCTCTCCATTTTTTTTGATAACGGTCAAGTGTAAAAGTTCCACTTCTTCATAAGTGCTGAATCTGGCCTGACATTTAAGGCATTCTCTTCTTCTTCGGGTAATTTTGCCTTCATTGGTTTCCCTGGAGTCAACTACTTTCGTTTCTTTATGATTGCAAAATGGACAAAGCATTTATTTAAGTTTAGGATTTTTTACACTATATATTGTGTAGGTAATGCTTATTATACCACAAGATAAAAACCTGCCAAGTAGCAGGTTTTAAGCCAAGAATTGAACTTATCCACACCGCTCTCGGATTAATCAAAATAAGATGCGGTTTTTAAAAAACTTACAAACTCACAAAACTCACTGGCAATACTTTTCTGAAAATTCCGGCAATCAAAATTGAGTCGGATTCATCCAAGTAGATCGGTTGATGAACTTTGTTGGTGGAATTTGGAAAAAGTCCAATCAGTCCTCCCTTAAGTTTCCGGTAGCGTTTGATGGTTGCCATCCCATTGATAACCGCCACGACAATTTTGTTCTCAAAATCAAAATCTGCATCTTTCTTTTCAAAAACCACATAATCACCATCGGAAATTTGATCCTTGTCCATTGAGTCTCCCAGCGACTTAACCGCAAAAAGTTTGGCCGGATCATCCTGCCGGAAAAGACTTTTGGAAATTTGAAGATATCCATCCACATTGTCTTCAGCATAAGCCAAAGCCTCTCCGCAAGAAGCCAAACCGTACATCGGAATAGAAAAAATATTGCGAAGATTGGCAAAGCTTTTGTTTTCCACTAAATAAATTTTTTTATCCTTGTCTCTTTTGATTAGATCCTTTTTTTCCAAAGCCTCAATCACTTGTACCGTCCCCTTGAGACTGCCAACTTCAATTCCTTGTCCCTTAAGACATTTGTGAACTTTGTAAGTAGTGGGATTGACTTTTTCTTGATCAATCAATTCTCGGATACAATCCAAAACCATATTTTGTTTGGAAGTTAATTTTTCCATAATTTTTTATCTCTCACACCGAATCCTTGCTTTTGCAAGAATGACAGCTAAGAATTAGTGTTATATTGCAATGTTATTATATCACCAAAAGAAAACCTTGCAAGTTGCAAGGTTGTGGATAAGTTTGAAAATTATTTCTTGAGAAATTGAAGAACTAAACGAACCATTTTATCTTTATGCCTAGGATTACTTTCCGCCAACAAAAGAGTAATAGCTGTCAATGAAGCTGGGTTAATTTTTGAAAAATCTAAAATTCCGGCTTTTTTCAAAAACCAAACAAAAGCATAAGCTCCGTTTCGCTTGTTGCCATCAATAAAAGAATGATTTTTGACCATAAAATATAAAAGATGAGCCGCCTTTTCTTCTACTGTCGGATAAAGTTCTCGTCCAGAAAATGACTGCATAACATTTCCAAATATTCCTCCAACCGCATCTGATTCCCTCTCTCTTCCAAAAATTTCCGTCGCTTCTTTTTTCTTAATAAGAATTTCCCGAAAATCCAAAAGAGCCTTATTTAAATCTTCAGCCGAAAATTTTACTGATTTTTTGGTAAAACCCCTGACAGTCAATATGTCTTTGTCATAGGCATCCAGAGAAAGCCATGTTTCAGCAAAAGCCGAAATTAACTCAATAATACTTTTATTGTCTATTTTTGTCCCAGCCGGCAAAATTTCTTTAACATCCTGAATCGCTTTTTGAAACTCGGAATAATTTTTAGCAATAATTTTCTTGTCTATAACAAAGCCTTTGGTGATATATTGACGCAAAACCTTGGTCGCCCAAATACGAAACTGGGTTGCTTTTTTAGAATTTACACGATAACCAACAGCGACAATAACATCTAGATTATATTTTTCTATAAAACGACGCACCTTCCTTTGACCCTCCAATTGAACTGTTTCCATTTTGGAAACAGTTACTTTTTTAGAAAGCTCTCGAGAATCAAAGATATTTTTAAGATGCTTAGAGATAGCTGACTTTTGCACACCAAAAAGATCGGCTATTTGATTAATATTGGCCCAGATAGTTTCTTTCTTAGTATCATGTTGAAATTCAATAGCTCCATTTTTCGCTTGATAAATTATCACCTCTTTTTTATCTTCCCTCCTCATAAGATTTTATTGCACCATTCCAGCTCCCAAGCCAGAATCAACTTTTGAAATTGTTATAGTGTTATTATATCACCAAAAGAAAACCTTGCCAGTTGCAAGGTTGTGGATAAACAATAAAATCTCTGATACTTACTTCTCACATAGCACTCAAGGTGAGTCCGATAAAATACGGCCAGAGCAAAATAGCCAAGACACCTTTCCAAAAAGAAAGATGCAAAAAGCCAACGGTAAAAAGCCAGCCGGCAAACCAAGAAAAGGCCGTAAATCCGTGTTGTTCTATTTTTATTTTTTGCATATTTTTTATTAAAAAATTATTTATTTTTATCTTTGGGTATGCCCCAACGCCAACTTGGCTTTTCTCCTTTTTTGTAAGCAATAAAAATAAAGGCTCCCGCCAAAACAATTACTGCTAAAACGAAAGGCCAATCATTATTGAAACTAGGAAATGCCTTGTTAATCACTGAAATAATATAAATCATTAAAACAAAAATAATGGTTATTAACCAGCCTTGCCAAGTGACCGGAGTCCAACCCCAACCAAAAATTTTAGCCTTAAACCAATAACCTTCTGGATTGTTTTTAAAATAAGCGATGTATTTTTTAATCATATGTTTGCAATATTTCAATTATTAGAACAAAAACTCTCCCTCATAAATAAACGCCAATTTTTTTATACTATTATTTTACGACAAAAAAGAAAAAGCTAAAAATTAAATTTTGTTTTCTATTTTTCCATTACCATAAAATTTAAATTTAGCCAGCTCAATGACCATCACCAGAATAACTGCGTTGAAAAATAACAATAACCACTGAAGCGGATGGAGAGGAGATAATCCTAAAATTTTTTGAGTAAATGGCAAATAAGTAATAACGACCGCCAAAATCAAGCTAAAAAACACGACTGTGAAAAGCCACTTATTTTTCCAAAAATTTTCATATTTCCAAAATGGTTTTCTGAGAGTCCGACAAGAAAAAATATAAATTATGGAGGTGAAGGCTAAGGACATAAAGGTCATAGTACTTCCCAAGACCGGATCCCCGCCCCGAATTCCGAAAAACCAATAAAACCCAAGCGAAATAAATCCGGAAAGAAATGAAATAATAAAAATTAAAACAATACTCACCTTTCCCAAAAGAGGCTCGTCCATTTTTTTCGGACCATCAAGCATTGTTTCTTTCTCTCTTGGTTCAAATCCCAAAACAAAATCTTCCGGTCCATCACTTAAAAGATGCAACCAGAGAATCTGAATCACACTCAATGGAAAAGGCCACCCTAAAACTAAAGCACCCAAAATCACCACAATTTCGGCAAAAGAATTGGAAAGGATAAACAGAAGAATTTTTTTAATATTTTCAAAAACCAATCTTCCTGATTCAATTGCTGCCACAATAGTTTTAAAATTATTATCAAGAAGAATCAGATCGGCTGTTTCTTTGGATACTTCCGAAGCGTCTCCCACTACAATTCCAATATTGGATTTTTTGAGTGCCGGAGCATCATTCACGCCATCCCCAGTCATAGCTACAATTTCGCCCACTTCTTGAAAAGCAGTAACAATTTCAAGTTTTTGTTGAGGAGTCACTCTGGCAAAAAGAACGCTTTCAAGAATTCTTTTTCTTAATTTTTCTCCTTTCAAGGAGGCCATTTCTTCTCCAATCAAAATTTCTTTTGGCAAAACTTCCAAGCCCAAATAATTCATCACTTTAACTGCCGTTTCGTGATAGTCTCCAGTAACGACTTTTATTTTCAGTCCGGATGAACGGGCTACTTCCAAAGTCTCTTTGGCCTCCTTCCTGGGCGGATCCCAAAGACCCAGAAGACCAACAAAAGAAACTTTGGGAAAAGATTTTATGCTTAATTGATCCG
Organism: uncultured Bdellovibrionales bacterium; assembly: GCA_964538685.1. GTDB lineage: Bacteria > Patescibacteriota > Minisyncoccia > Moranbacterales > UBA2206 > CAZIFD01. The sequence goes on along the minus strand of CAZIFD010000001.1, from coordinate 30,009 downwards.
CTTCTTTTCGGGAAATGTTTTTTGAAGCTAATGCTAAAACTTTGAGTCCTTGGCGAGCCCAAGCGTTGACTGCTTTCATTATTTCTTGTTTTTCCTCTTTGGAAATATTCGCCATTTCTAAAACCACTTCCGGCGCTCCTTTGACCGTCAGAATGCAATCTTCACCAAAAACATTGACGGTTGCCATAAACTTATGTTGACTATTAAAGGGAATTTCAAAAATCCGCTCATATTCTTCAAATTTTTTTCTGCATCAAAATTTTTTTGTTTCTCTAGGTATTCCCACAAAGCAATTTCCACCGTATCGCTTCGGTCATTACAAAGACACATTGAAAGCAATCCATTCTCCTTGTCAACGAACTGGGATTCGGTAATCCGCATTTTTCCTTCAGTCAGCGTTCCCGTTTTGTCAGTACAAATAGTAGTTACTGAACCCAGAGTTTCAATCGCCAAAATCTTTCTAATAAGCGCTTTCCTTTTGAGACTGTCTCGCATTGCCAAAACCAATACCAAAGTAATAACAATAAGAAGCGCCTCAGGAATAACCGCCACCAAAAGAACCGACGAAATTTCCGCCATCTCCCAAAAATCCCTACCAACGAAAAAACCAAAAAGAAAAACTAAAAAAGAAAGTCCGATTGAAATTCCTATGAGAAAGCGGGTTAATCTTTTTAGACGAAGTTGCAAAGTGGTTTCCGGCTCTTTGGTTTCTCTTAATGTTTCGGCAATTTCGCCAATTTTAGTTTTCTTGCCAATTTTCTCAACTCTAAAAATCGCTCTACCGGAAACAACAACCGTACCCATAAAAACTTCTTGATCAATCTTTTTTTCTACTGCTTCACTTTCTCCGGTCAAAACAGCTTCATTTAACAAAAAAGATACTGCTTCTAAAATCCGTCCGTCAGCACTCACTCTGTCGCCGGCGGAAAGAATTACTATATCCCCAGGAACTAAATCGGAAACTGGAACTTCTTTGTGTTTTCCATCTCGGGAAACTTTAGCACTGGGACGAATTAATTTTTTGAGAGCTAAAAGAGTTTTTTGAGTTTTATATTCCTGAAAAAACCCCATAATAGCATTCAAAAAAACTACTGAAAAAATAATAGCAATATCAACATATTTTCCGGAAAAAAGAGAAATCAATCCCGCCAAAACCAGAATATACACCAACGGGTTAGCAAATTGAGATAAAAATATTTTTAGAGAAGACGCTTTTTTTTCTTCCGGCAAAATATTGAGTCCGAATTTTTTCTGTTTAGAAAAAACTTCTTTTGCTGAAAGACCCTTAAAATTAGAAATCATTTTTTAAATATTAAAATATTAAAGGAATGGTTATTTCCGCTACAACTAAAATCACATAAAGGAAAATGAGTACAAGCCCTTCTTTTCTGGAAATGGAATTATTACTTCTGGAAAAGCGATAAAAAAGAAACAAAGCCAACATAAAAAATGCCAAGCTTATCATATATTCCCTGTCCAAAATAATATCTTTTCCGTAAATTATAGTTAAAACTCCAAAAAGTAAAGTGTTGATAACCGCAGAACCAATATAACCACCAAAAGCCACTTTATTGTTTTTCATTGAAATAGAACGAAAAGCTAAGGATAATTCAGGCACATTGGTTCCCAAAGAAATAAGCAAAAGACTAATAATAAACTGAGGGAAACCGAAAATTTGAGAAAAATATTCAGTTTGATTGACTATAAACTTACTAGCAACAAAAATAATTACTGCTCCAAATATAATTCTCAATAATTCTTTTATGGCCAAAATCAATTCTTGTTTTTTATATTTTCTCTTTCTAATGAATGAGCTTCTTTTCATTTGAACTCCAATCAAGAAAAATAGAAATACACCCAAGGCAATCAATCTCCGTCAATTCTATCAATTTTTCCATCAAGAACAAGGAAGACTGGCAAAAAAACAACCACCAAAGAGGCTGGCAGATTAAAACCTTGAAATCGGGAATGAACAGGAATTTTTTTTCCAAAAACAGTTAATAATGGAATAATGAGCATAAAAATCACAATAGAAGCTCCAATAAGATTTCCAATATAAATTTTGGGATTATCTTCTAAAATTGAGTTGACTCCGACGGATAATTCAGAAGTGGAACTTAATGTTCCCAACACTAAAAAAGAAATTAGAAAAGAAGATATCCCTAAAATTTTAGACAAGCGTTCAACTGAACGAATGGCTATTCCAGATCCAACCCAAACTCCAAAAAAAGAAATTAAATAAATAATCAAATTTAAAGTCATTTTTTATTCCTAATAAATTTATAGTTTGTCATATCCATTGGCTAAATTTTGAATGCCTGGAGCATAGTTGGCATATCCATAACAATTCCAACCAAGGTATCGCATAGAAGCATAAATCTCACCCTTCACTTTTATTTTTTTTTGAGCAACTGAAGATTTATAACTGCTACATTGGGGATATTTTTTAAATTGTTCCGCATTGACAGCTCTTGGAACTGTTATTCTCACCTTACTTCCAGTCGCTCCATCTGCTTCCAATTTGAGCGCCATTGCCATCACTCCGTCAGTTAAATCCCACGGATCAGGCGGATTGTGACCAGTCGCCTTGGCAATCTTACTTTTGTAGCCCGCCCAAGTATCAGGCATAAACTGAGCCGCCCCCATCGCTCCTCCGCTTCCCGAATAACCGGCCGGAGAACAAGAAACTGGACGCTTTTTGTAGTCATAATCTAATTCCTCACAAATAGCCTTGAAATATTTTTGCCTAGCACTACTCATCCCGCTATTTTTGTAGGTACATTTTCCCGCTTCGGGATTTCCGCCTGATTCCATTGATAATACTCCAAAGAGAAAACCTTTTCTGACACCGGTTATTTTGTTGGCAAATTTGATAGCATCTTTAATTTCTCCGGTATCATAAGCCTTTCCCAAAATCCGACTTAAATCAGATCGCAAAGTGTTCATTTTTTCATTCAATTCGGAAAGACTGGCTTGCGTTTCAATAATATTTTCTTCTATCTCATCCTTTTCTTCTTCCTTTTTGGCCAACAGATCCTCGTGTTCCTCTTTTTTCTCAGCCAATTCCTCTTTGGCTCCCCGAAGTTTATTGTGATCCTCTTCAATCTCGGAAACAATTGCCAAAACTTTTTCTTTGGCGTTTAATATTTGATCAAAATTTCCAAAATATTGGTTAAAATTTTCCTCTCGGAGAATCAGAGCGGAAACCGCTTCTTGGTCGTTATAATACATTTCTTGAATATAGGAAGAAAGAATTTGTTTGTTAAGCTCAATTCTTTGTTCCAGACTTTTTATTTCCGTTTCTTTTCTTTCAATTTCAGTCGCGGTTTTTTTAATCAGATCGGCTGTTTTATATATTTGATTTTCAGTCACTTGCAAATTGGATTGATTTTCTTCTAAAATCTTTTCCTTGGCATCAATCTTTTTTTGAATACTTTTTATATCACCCTCAATTTCTTCCGCTTCATCAGAAGCCGAAACATTTGTAAGAAATTCCAAAGAAAAAAACCAAAGAAAAACAATCAACAAAATAAACAAGTTCAATTTTTTGCCTGTTTTTGTGTTTATTTTCATTGCTTTATTATACCATACAACAAAAAACCGCCCTTGGCGGTTTTTTGCATATTTTAGAAAAACTTATTTTTTATCTGATTTTTCTTCTTCTTTCGGATCTTCCTTGATTACTCCTTCAACTTTGGAAATATCTTCTTCTACTTTTTCCTCCAAGCCTTCCAACTCCTCTTGAGTTCTGGGAGCAGCTATGGTTGCAACCACTGTTTCTCCATCCAAATCAATAGTCACTTTGTCGCTTATTTTCAAATCACTAATGCAAATTCTGTCTTCAAAAGTTTTGAGAACGGAAATATCCACTGTAATTTCGCTCGGCAAATCAGCTGGCAAACATTCCACCTCAACAGCATCAATACTTTTAACCAACATTCCTCCCATTTCCTTAATGGCTGAAGATTCTCCAACAAATTCCAATTCCACTTCTTTTTTAATCTTTTCGTCCATATTAACATTAAAAAAATCTATGTGCGATAACACTCCCCTTACTGGACTTTTCTGAATTTCATTAATAATAACATTATATTTTTTTCCCTCTAAAGAAAGTTCAATAACCGAGCTTTCTCCGGAAACTTTCAAAAGCTTTTTCAAATTTTTGGCATCCACCCAAAGACTTCTTGAATCAATTCCTTTTCCGTACACTACTCCGGGAATAAGTCCGGCTCGTCTTTCTTTGTTAACTTTTTTTCCAAAAACTTCCCGTTTCTGGGCTTCCAATAATATTTTATCCATTTTTTTACCGTTCTACCTGTCTAATATTAAAATATAGACCTCTCAAACGAATTAGAATTAAATTAAACAAGTCTTCTCATTTTAGCACAAAATAAGCTTTAGTCAAGAGATTTTATCTTTCTTCGCCCGATATTGAGAATAATTCCGATTCCCAAAAGATTAGCCATCACTGCCGATCCTCCATAACTCAAAAATGGCAAAGGTACTCCGGTAACCGGAGCCAAGCCGATATTCATTCCAATGTTCACAAAAGTCTGAAGAAAAAGCATTGTTAAAAAACCGACGCAAATTAAATAACCTAAATTGTCCCGAGACAATCTGGCCGTCTCTTTGATTCTAAAAAACAAAATGGCAAAAAGAACGATAACAACCAACGCTCCCACAAATCCCAGCTCTTCTGAAATAACCGCAAATATAAAATCAGTGTGTTTTTCCGGCAAAAAATTGAGTTGCGACTGTGATCCGTGTCCCAAGCCCTTTCCCCAAATTCCGCCTGACCCCACCGCCACCATTGACTGAATAACATTATAGCCACTGCCTTTTGGATCGCTGTAAGGATTAACAAAATTAGTCAGCCGTTCTATTTGATAATTTTCCAAAAAAAACCAGCTGGAAATAATAATTCCCAAACCCAAAACTCCCAAGATTAATATATTTTTTTTACCAATTCCGGAAAAAAGCAACATGCTCGCCCAAGTGCCAAGAATAATCAAAGATGAACCCAAATCCGGCTGGCGCATAATCAACACTATTGGAAGCCCTACCAAAACAACAGAAGAAACAATCCTAACAAAAATACTTAATTCGGTTCTTTTTTTGGACAAAAAACTAGCCAGAAAGATTATCATAATCAATTTAGCCACTTCAACCGGCTGAAAATTAAATACTCCCAATTGAATCCATCCGGTAGTTCCTCTGATGTTCGTTCCACCAATAATAACCCAAACAAGAAGAATAAGCATCAAAAAATATAACTTAGTACTCATAGAATTGAGAATTCTATAATCATAGAAAGAAAATAAAAACATCAAAACCAAACCCAAAAACACAGCGACTAACTGCTTGTGAAAATTATTAAATTGCCAAAAAGAGGCTTGGCTTTCGGGATTGGAAGAAATAGTGAAAATAACTATGCTACCAATAAGCAACAGCAAAAAAACCACTACCACAATAACCCAATCCAGTTTTGCAAATTTTGACATAAAAGCTCCCGACTAAAAATTCTCTTGGAATTTTTGCGTCTCAAAGTATCTTTCAAAAAAGATCTGCGAATCAAAAACATTAACCTCACTTTGAACTTCCATTCTGCTCACTGACTCTGAACCCAAAAATTTGTTCGGCCAAATAACTCTAAACTCTCTTTCTTCACCGGACTTTACCGTCCTCATTTCTGTTGAGTTGACCGCCAAAATCATATCATTGCTATCAAAAAGAATCACTCTCACATTTATTAAACTAAAATCAAAAGGACTGTCATTTCTAAGCACGCCCACCGCCTCTCCAAAAATAACTCCGTTTTTGGTTTCGTCGTAACGCTTGTTAACTATCTTAAGTTGAGGCTTTTCATACAAGTCATTGGATTTTGTCCAACTCACATCAAAAATTTCCAATTTCACTTCGGAAGGATATTCAGAAACAGCAATATCATTTTCAACTAAATATTTATTTTCTCCCGGCAAAATAAAACTTTTACCGCTCCTGGAAGCAATGACTTCTCCTTTGGAATTTTTGAGATCAAAACGATAAGAAAAACTTCCGGAACCAAAATCGGCATTGGAATTTTTTATCAAAGCCAAGGTTTCAATATTGTCCAACTTGTCGCTTTTTAGAAAAAAAGCTTTTTCAATTGCCAAAGTTTCAGCAATCACCTCTTCAGGACGGCATATTTGGCACATTGATCCACCACAATCAATTTCCGTTTCATCTTGATTTTTAATGCCATCAAAACAAGTTTCTTTGGTTTTAAAAATCCAATACAAAGTTCCTAAAACGAAAAATAAAATAAAACAATAAACTCCGATTATGATGATTCTTTTTTTAATTCTTTGATTTTTATCCATAGTCTTAATTTTAGCATATTTTCTTAAATAAAAAAGAGCGCCTATTTCTGGGCGCCTATTATCTTAGAAAAATTTAAAAGCATAGTACCCGGCACTGGCTTACTCTTATCTTGATTGCTCAAGAATACCATCAGCGCTGAAGTGCTTAACGACCGAGTTCGGAAAGGGATCGGGTGTACCCACTTCGCTAGAAGCACCGGATACTATGCCTTCAAAAAATTAAAATGCTTTTATGACTGGTGAAAAAAACAAAAACGAAAACACGGAAATAGCTACTACGGAAAATATTATCAAAATAAATCGCAGGCTTTCTTTGTATTTCTTAGCCATTTTTTCTAATTTTAAGGTCTTTAATCTTATTTCTTCCTGTTTATAATTATACAACAAACTGACAAAAAAATCAATTTGGTAATTATTAACCGCTAACCGAAAGCATAACGCATAAAGTTGGTTCGCAAAATACCGGGAAGGCACCTTACGCACTCAATTTTATGGGCTATGTGTTTAATTTTATGAGAATAACGCTCAATTCATTAGTATCTCTTGGCTTAACCGATCACTCGGCTTACACCTGAGACCTATCAACCTGGTCATCTTCCAGGAAATTGGCACAAGCAAGCTTGTGCATTGCCTAATCTAGAGGGGGGCTTCCCGCTTATATGCTTTCAGCGGTTATCCTTACCGAACCTAGCTACCCAGCGGTGCTCCTGGCGGAACAGCTGGCACACCAGAGGTTCGTTCTTTCCGGTCCTCTCGTACTAGGAAAGAATCCTCGCAAGCAATTTGCGCCCACAGCAGATAGGAGACCAACCTGTCTCACGACGGTTTGAACCCAGCTCGCGTACCGCTTTAATTGGCGAACAGCCAAACCCTTGGGACCTTCTCCAGCCCCAGGATGCGATGAGCCGACATCGAGGTGCCAAACCCCTCCGTCGATGTGGACTCTTGGGAGGGATCAGCCTGTTATCCCCGGGGTAACTTTTATCTGATGATCTTCCATCCTCCTATATGGGATGGTCGGTTCACTAAATTCCACTTTCGTGACTGATTGACTAATAAGTCTTGCAGTAAAGCTGGCTTATGCTTTTGCACTATCACTTCGATTTCCATCCGAAGTTAGCCAACCTTTGTAAACGCCTCCGTTACTCTTTAGGAGGCGACCGCCCCAGTCAAACTACCCACCAGGCACTGTCCCCGGTCTGGTATGAATCACCAAGTCGTCATAAATTTTTTGAACCATGAAAAATACCACTAAACAAATTGAGTATAGTTTTCTGGTTCATCATTTATGCGTCTTTCTTGACTCATAACAGACCAGGGTTAGATTTAAAACTTAAACAGAGTGGTATTACACATTGCGACTCCATTCCGACTAGCGTCGGAACTTCAAAGTCTCCCACCTATTCTAGACAACTCAAACTCTAAATCAATACCAAGTTGTAGTAAAGCTCCACGGGGTCTTTTCGTCTTGCTGCAGGTCGACGGCATCTTTACCGTCATTGCAATTTCACCGAGCTCTTCGTTAAGACAGTTTTCAAGTCATTACGCCATTGATGCGGGTCGGAACTTACCCGACAAGGAATTTCGCTCATTCGTGTTAGCTCTTGGTCGCCCAAGAGATCGGACTATATTTTTCCAGCTCTTTCATAACAAAGGACTGGATTCAGCATTTAGTCTCTGAGGATTCTAAAAACTGGGAAGATTTTTTATGATTCATTTTCTCAATCATTTTTGCAATTTTTCTAATTCCTTTTATTTCTAAATGAACATTTCTATTCATCATTTTAATAATTTTTGAGAAAATCCTAAAGTCTTCTTTTTTGGTTGTTCTTAATTGATTGTTTTGGAAGAATGGAATGATTATTTCTGTCAGTTCCTTCTTAGACCTAACACAATACCGATAAATATTCTCTTTGTGGTTATCATGTCTTTTATTGACATAAATCTTTCCACACTTGAAAAATTCATCAAGAATTTTGAGAGAATTTTTACTTTTCTCTCCTTGCGTCACTACAAACTCTGGAAACACTTGCCATCCAAATTTCGTAGTTTTATTTCTAAAAAGACTGACTGAAAAACATCCTTCTCCGTCAACGAAACCAATTATCCAACCAATTGTTTTTAGTCTTTCCTGCTGATTTTCTGCACTGTTAGCATTTTTACTTGGCATAATCTTGTCCTCGCGGAAACGAGGATCCGTTTGATAATAATCTATGGAACAATTATACCATAGTAGCTACAGATTCACCAGATCTTCCAGCATATAGCTGAATGTTTTTGGACATCTCGCTTATGCGAGATAAGCAGTTACTTTCTCCTTGTTGCGTATCTAGATTTACTTTCTATTTACCTTTTCCTACAATCGTCCCAGTCCTTCCGAAGCCTTCCTAAAAAAGCTTCGAAACCTTAGGACGATTATAGTTATCGCCGACGTTCACTGGCGCTTCGGGGATTGGCGTGAACCGCTCCCGTTAACGTTCCAGCACTGGTCAGGCGTCAGCCCCTATACCTCCTCTTGAGAGTTTGCAGAGACCTGTGTTTTTGGTAAACAGTTGCTTGAAAAGCTTTCGCTGCGCCCTAATATTGCTATTAGGGAAGACATCTTGCGAACTTACGTCTAGCTATTTTGCCGAGTTCCTTAACGAAGGTTCACTCGTTCACCTTAGGCTACTCGCCCAGTCTACCTGTGTCGGTTTTAGTACGGATTAGATATTGCTAGCCTTAGAAGTTTTTCTCGGTACTCCGCTTTGTTTTGTTAACCTTGCCATAGCAAAGCTTCCAGTCACACCTTGGACTTGTGTTTCCCGGATTTGCCTGGGAAACATCCTAAGTGCGCCTACGCCAATCCAATAAGGCGCAAAACATACTGAAATACGTCACTCCATCGAACAATACCTAAGTCAAGGAATATTAACCTTGTGTCCATCGACTACGCCTTTCGGCCTCGCCTTAGGCCCGACTAACCCTGGGATGATCAGCATTGCCCAGGAAACCTTAGACTTTCGGTGTTGGGGGTTCTCACCCCAATTGCGGTTACTAATTCCAACATTCTTACTTCCATGCACTCCACGGTGGCTCACGCCTTACGCTTCAGCGCACATGGAACACTTCCCTACCGGACAATATTGCGCAAGCGCAATACTGAACCCGCATCTTCGGTACTATGTTTTAGCCCCGTTACATTTTCGGCGCAAAGTCTCTAGACTAGTGAGCTATTACGCACTCTTTAAAGGATGGCTGCTTCTAAGCCAACCTCCTAGGTGTATAAGAAACTTCACTTCCTTTTCCACTTAACATAGATTTAGGGACCTTAGATTGCGATCTGGGCTGTTACCCTTTTGAAATCCGAGCTTAGCCCCGGATTTCTGACTGTCCAGATAAGAAACACAAGCATTCGGAGTTTGGTTGAAACGGCTACGGTTGCCCGCGCCAATCTCATTCAGTAGCTCTACCTCTTGTGCTCATTTAAAGGACGCTAGCCCTCAAGCTATTTCGGGAAGAACCAGCTATCGCCAAGCTCGATTGGAATTTCTCCTCTATTCACAAGTCATCCCCTGATGTTGCACGGTCAGTGGGTTCGGGCCTCCTTTCGATTTTACTCGAAATTCACCCTGCTCATAAATAGCTCGCCTGGCTTCGGGTCTAGTCTGTGCCATTATGTTCGCCCTTTCAGGCTCGCTTTCACTGTGGCTCCGCAACAAAGTTGCTTAGCCAACGACACAGAGCTAACTCGTTGGATCGTTCTACAAAAAGCACGCCATTACGGCAGCAAGCTGCCGCTCTGACTCTTCGTTAGCATATGGTTTCAGATACTATTTCATCTCCCTCATCGGGATACTTTTCACCTTTCCCTCACGGTACTGGTTCGCTATCGATCTCATGCAATATTTAGCCTTGGAAGATAGTGCTCCCATCTTCAAACGGGATTTCTCCGGTCCCGCCCTACTTATCCGAGACTTAGTTCCACAAAAGTGTTTTCATTTACGGGGCTTTCACCCTCTTTGGCCGGACTTTCCAATCCGTTCAATTAACACAATTGCTAAAGACTCGAGGCTGTTCCGCTTTCGCTCGCCACTACTTACGGAATCTCTATTGATTTCTATTCCTCCTGGTACTAAGATGTTTCAGTTCCCAGGGTGCGCTTCCATGGCCTATGTATTCAGCCATGGATCTCCGACATAACGTCGGAGGGGTTATCCCATTCGGAAATCTCCGGATCAAAGTTCGCTTAGCAACTCCCCGAAGCTTATCGCAACTAGCTACGCCCTTCATCGCTTGCATGAGTCAAGGCATCCACCATATGCATTAGTGTTACCGCTCATAAAATTAAACTCGATTAGCAGTTAGTAATCACCAAAGAAAACCAACTGCTTAATTTAAGACTAATCAAAATTTGCCCACCCTGTTCTCTTTCCGCGAGAAGCAAAGAAAGCTTTTGATTAAGACCTCTGAATTTTTAAAGTTCGCTTGGTGCGGAAACAGTTTTCATTAATAATCTTTAATAAAAATTTGTTTCAGAGCCAAAATTTGAGAAATAAAAAAACCGCGCCAGGAGCGGGGTCTTTGTCAAGAGACAAAACCTAAAATTCACCCGCTTTTTTTCCTATTGAATTGTTCAACAAATCTTATCATCAAGTGTTCTTTAGCACGCAAAATCATCTTAGCAAGGCCCTGAAAATCTGTCAAGGGCCCGCTTGTTCGTTTATTGGTTATTGATTGAATCATCCGGATTAGCAACAACTGCTCCTTCATTTAAAGGCTCAGCTGAAGAAGTTGGAGCATTTTCTTCAACAACATTTTCAGATGTCGGTTCCGGATTTTCTGTTCTTAAATTTTCTACAGTATTGGGAATTCCCGATTTGATATTTTGAATCATCTTTTCAATTCTCTGCTTTGCCTCTTCGGAATTTTCCGGCAAAAGTTTTTTTACTTCTTCCAGTTCGCTGATTGCATCTTCTTTTCGGCTTTCTTTTTCATAAAGAGTGGCTAATCCGAAGTGAGTATTAATTTCTTTCGGATCGGCACTTAAAATCTGCTTGTACAAGCTTTCTGCCATCTTGCCATCATTTTCCTTGCCTCTGGTTTGATAAAGTCTGGCTAAATTAAACTTGTACAAGCTTTCTGCCATCTTGCCATCATTTTCCTTGCCTCTGGTTTGATAAAGTCTGGCTAAATTAAAAATGAAATTGGCGTTATTTCTTTGCAAGTTAATTGCTATTTGCATATTTTCAATAGCTTCATCCAATTGTCCAAGATTTTCTTGAGCAATAGCTAAATTATAATAAGCAACCGGATAATTTTTTCTAACCGATATGGCTTTCTGAAAAAGCTCCTTTGATTCCTCAATTAATTTTTTATTAGCTTCCTGCTTGTCATCTCCCTGCTCCAGCATTTTCAGTTTTATTTGACCTAATTTGATATAAAAGTCGGGATTATTTGGTTCCAACTCACTTGCTTTTCTATATTCATCTTCAGCCGATTTGAGTGCATCTTTAATGTAAAGACCAGAGTTTTCATACAATGAGGCAAGTCCTTCTATAGACTGAACATCTTTTTGAGCTAAGCTTTCTCCAACTTTTCCAAATTGAATCGCCAAAGACAAATAGTTCTGAATTTTATTAACATCCTGTTCATTTTCCGGCTTAAGCATTTCTTGATTGGTAAGAGACATATATTCTTGCCCCAATCGCATATAATAGCGACTTTCTCTAGGATTATTTTTGACAGCTTGATACATTTTGGCAACAGAACCGTCTTCTCTAACCGAACTTTCCCTGACAGCACTTCCCGCTTGAATATCAGCAATAAAAATTTTTCCCAAAAAAACAAAGAGGAAAATAACCGAAGAAAGAATTAATAAATAAATAAAAGCCAGAGTCAAAGCGAATTTTGGCGATGCCTTGAGCGACAATGTGAAAAACTCTTTTTCCACATTACTTTCCAAATAAAGAACCGCCATAGAAAAAGCTCCCAAAAGAACGGTGTAAATTAATATTGAAGATTCTGTTCTTTGAGAAACAACTCCTGCCAAGAGGCAAATCATTGAAGAAACCAAACCCAAAGAAATTAACTTATTTTTTTCCTTATCCCTAGACAGAAGAAACAATACCACCCCTAAAAAAGTAAGTATCAAGACAATCAAAACGACTGCGCCCAAAACTCCGACAGAAGAAACTGCCTCCAAAACAATTCCGTTATCCTGAAAAAATCTGACTCCTGAATTGTCAAATTCAACAGGAAAATTTTTGGAAAAAGCCATTCCATAATTTCCCGATCCATAACCCAAGAAAAATTTTTCTTTAATGCTTTCTTTGGCAATTTTCAAGGAAGTTTCATACGGAACACTCACATTTATCGGTAAATTGACTTTGGCAATATTTACTCGTCCAACCATCAATGCAACTAAGATCAAAAAGAAAGATGCCATGGAAACAAAAGTCCAGTGTCCTCTGGGACGGACTATTTTAGCTAAAATAAAAACCAAAAACAAAACTACGCCCACCAAAATTGCCAACCAAGGCGCATAAGAATAAAGAGAGAAAATAGCCAGAATGTCCAAGAAAATAAAAATTGTCCAAAAAATTGAGAGTGGTTTTTTAAATTTGCTATTCTCTTTTTCTTGAATTCTGAATATTTCCATCATCAAAATCGGAATAAAAGCTCCCAAAAACAAAGTCAATCCTCCCATTGAACCAATAGTATTAATCGGAAAATATGTCAGCCATTTATCCGGCAGAAAGCCTATCCAATTAAAAACCACCGCCAATGTCCAAATTATTACTATGCTTCCGGACATTAATATTCCCGACAAAATCCAGCGAAAATTTTTTTTGTTAAAATTACTTAAAATCAAATAGTAGGTCATTATGAGAGCTGTGATACCAATCAATCCGCGCGAAGGATCTCCAAAAAAGCCCAGCAAACTGTGCCAGCGATCAGCTGAAAAAATTGTCGCCAAAACATAAACTAACCAAAAAGCAAGCAAAGGGAAATCAAGCGGAGTTTTTCTGATTTTCATCTCGCCCAAATAACCACTCTTAAATGCCCAAGAAATAAGTGCTACTAAAAACCAGAAAAAGAAATAATATTGTTTTTCAAAAGCTATTCCCTGAAAAGAAGTTCCCAAAAAAAATAACGGGATACCAAGAAAAAGAAAAAAGAAACTTAAACGCAAAATAAAATCAGCCATTCTCACCAACAAACCGCCCTCTTTTTCTTCTTTGGAAATTTTAAGATTATTTTGGGACATACCCCGAAACAAAGAACGCTCTTCTTTTTGGTTTTCCATACCGCTCATATTTTATATTTATATCTTCCTCAATTATAATTTTTCCGAGAAAAATAAGCAAACCTAAACATCCAAGTTTTTTACACTTTTGGCGTGAGTTTGAATGAAGCGACGCCTTGGCTCTACATCACTTCCCATAAGAACATCAAAAACTCTGTCCGCATTTGAAGCATCTTCAATGGAAACTTGAAGCATTTTTCTACTAGCTGGATCCATAGTGGTATTCCAAAGTTGTTCCGGGTTCATTTCTCCCAAACCTTTATATCTCTGAATATTGATTCCCCCGACCTTTTCCGCTTCTTCCTCGGCTGATTCCGCCAAATCTTCACTCCCTGCTTCACTTTTCTTTGCTTCTTTTTGGGGATGAATTTTCATCATTTCCAAAAGCACTTTTTCTTTTTCTCCCTCCGTGTAGGCATAGCGGACATCTTTACCTTTTTGCAAACGATAAAGTGGTGGCTGGGCAATATAAATATTCCCGCCTGTTACTAATTCTTCAAAATAGCGATAAAAAAAGGTTAAAAGCAAAGTTCTGATATGACTTCCGTCCACATCGGCATCGGCCATAATAATAATCCTATGATAACGAAGCTTGGATAAATCAAAACTCTCACCAATTCCCGCCCCCAAAGCAATAATAATCGGCTTCAGCGTATCCGACTTCACTACTTTGTCAAGAGTAGTCTTTTCCACATTCACCAATTTTCCTCTAAGAGGCAAAATGGCTTGAAATCTTCGGTCCCTTCCTTGTTTAGCACTACCACCAGCCGAGTCTCCCTCCACAATATAAAGTTCCGATTGAGAAGCATCACGCGAAGAACAATCAGCTAATTTTCCGGGCAAGGTCATTCCCTCAAGTGCTCCTTTTCTAATAACTGCGTCCTTAGCGGCCCGCGCCGCAATTCTTGCTTTGGCCGTCAAAAGACATTTCCCTATAATTGCCTTAGCATTGTTGGGGTGGGCTTCTAAATATTCCGACAAGGCCTCAGAGGTAACACTGGAAACTATACCCCGAATTTCTCCGTTGCCCAACTTGGCCTTAGTTTGACCTTCAAATTGAGGGTTTCTAAGCTTAACACTAATCACCACCGTCAAACCTTCTTGCAAATCTTCCGCCGTAAAACTGCCGTCCTTTTCTTTGAGCAATCCGGTTTTTTTGGCATAAGAATTAATAACCCGCGTCAAAGAAGCTCTGAAACCGGCTTCATGCATTCCTCCTTCCGGAGTAAAAATATTATTAGCAAAAGAAAAAACATGTTCTTTGTAGCCGTCAGTATATTGCATGGCAATCTCCACCTCGGCTTCTTCCAATTTTTTCTCAACATAGAAAGGCATTTCATTCTTAACTTCTTTACCCCGATTTAAAAACTTAATAAAAGAAACCAGTCCTCCATCAAACAAAAACCCGAAAGCTTTTTCTGCTCCTTTTTCCCGCTCATCATAAATTTTAATGCTAACCCCTTTGGTGAGATAGGCCTGTTGCCTCACATAGCCCAATATTTTTTCCCAAGAATATTTAATTTCCGGAAAAATTTCCGAATCAGCTTGAAAAGTAATAGTTGTTCCGTTTTCTTTGGATTTTCCAACAACTTTCGGATCTTTTATTTTTGATTTTCCTCTGGAAAATTCCATTTCGTAAACCTTTCCATCTCTTCTGACTTCAGCTCGGAGCCAAACTGAAAGTGCATTCACCACTGAAACTCCCACTCCATGCAATCCTCCGGAGATCTTATAGCCACTTCCCCCGAATTTTCCTCCAGCGTGAAGAACAGTAAGGACTGTTTCCAAAGTTGACTTTTTAGTTTGTGGATGTTTTTCAATTGGAATTCCCCGTCCGTCATCAGATATGGAAATTATATTGTCCGGAAGAAGTTTAATAACTATTTTCTTGCAATATCCAGCCATTGCTTCGTCAATGGAATTGTTGACGATTTCCCAAATTAAATGATGCAAACCTTCGGTAGAAGTTCCCCCAATATACATTCCGGGGCGTTTTCTGACCGGCTCCAAACCTTCCAAAACTTGAATTGACTTGGCGCTATATTCATTTTTTTCTTTTTCATTCTTAGCCATATTTTTCCAATTAGATTAACAAATAAAAAAATTACTTTCTAGACAAAAAATATAATTCAACCAGAAAAACTCCTCCCAAAAGCAACAGTCCGTCCCACCAGACTAAAATCCTAAAACTTTGTAAAATCAAAAGTCCAACCACAAAAATTGCCAAAAGAATTCCTTGGCGAAAACTTAGATTAACACTAGAAAAGGCCGCTTCGCTTCCCAGAGTTGACCTTCTGATCCACAAAAGTATTAAATTAAAAAGTCCGCTTAGGGCAAAAAAAAGAACTGCATAAAAAATAGCTATTCCTAAAACTCCCGATTTTTCCGGATCAATGAAAATAATTACCAAAGCCAAAGCAGATAAGGAAATCAGATTAATAATCCGAAGTCCCCAAATATAGGATCTAAGTGTCATATTTTATCTTTATTTTGCCTTTTTCTGACTCCTTAAGTATAGCGGAAAAATAGATTTTTGGCAAAAGAAAGAAGAAATTGGAAAATAAGATATTTCGTTGTTCAACAACAGCATATTCATTCTCCCTACATCTTCCTGGAATCGTACGCCCAATGCAAAACCGCTTGTCTTTGACGAGCCCGACAAGAAAAGTCGCCCTTTCGGCAATTCTTTTTTATCTGGGCGATATGCCGGACGATGGCTTTCCACCTTTTAATCTGTCGCTCGTCATCTTCGCATCTTCTTCCTAGATAATAACGGCAATACCATTGGAACCAACCTCTGGGATCGTCTGCCCAAATCCAACCTTTCTTTTTCCAGACCGAAAGTGGCTGCGAAGCGTTGACGCCAAAAAAATTAAGTTTCGGATCATGAAACTTGGAATTGAGCTTGGCTTTCCGGAACCAATCGGCGGGAAATTCCTTTTGGCAATCGGTCATATATTTTCCGCCAAAAACTCCAAGCGTAAGCATTTCTTTGGGTGTGAGTTCCGGCCCAAAATCCGGATCAAAATTCTTCCCCATCGGCTCGGTCAGTTCATATTTGTATCCCCTTTGCATCTTGTCATTGACTGTGATGATTTTTGTTTTTTGTGTCATATTTTTGTTATTTTGTCATTCCCGCGTAGGCGGGAATCTAGTCACAAATATTTAAGTTTCTACTCTGGATCCTCATTTTCACAAATATGACCACATCCCAGTCCCAATTGATTTATTCTTTGAAGATATTTTCTTAGTACAATTCCATGCCTCTTACTGTTTTAAACTCAAATTTTTAACAAATTCCGCAAACCCCGCCGTGTTCATCCAAAAATTATTTGGATTTTTCTTGAGATATTGCTCAATTTCCTTTCTCTGCTTTATTCTCTTCTTTGATCTTTTGTTAATTTCCCCCAAAAGACTATTTGAGTAAGTTCCGTCCAGAAAAGAAATGTAGCGGATATTTTTCTTTTCTTCTTTGAGAGTGAGAAGTTCAATAAGCTCGGAAACTTGCTTGTCTTGTTCTCCCCCACCTACATTCAAATGCTTAGCTTCGAGAAGGAAAAAGTCGCCATTATTTTTTATGATCAGATCAAGCATCTTGTTTTGCTTCTTCGTTTTGAGTTTTATTCCTAAATTCTCCTTCACTTCTTTGTTAGAGAAAGTTTCTTTTGAAAATCTCGCCACACATCGCTTAGCTTTATGAAAATCCTCCCAATTATTCACTTCTTCAAATCCTTTTTGAGAAATAAATTTAATTAATTTTCTCTCCCCCAGTTCTCCTTTTTTCCTGGAAGAGTTAGAATCCATTATGGCCTGGACCCAATTTTCTGGAACTCTATCATTCAACTCTCTTTTAGCAATATACAAATTAGTAATTTTCTTAAAAGACTCATAATCCTTTTGAATCAAATCCCTAGTAGTATCACAAGCACTAACAAAACAACCCAACTCTGAACAATTGGCAAAATTAGACTTAAATACTTCAAAAAGATCCAAAAAATATTTTTCCACCACCGAATTAGATTCCCTTTTCTCTTTTAACTTTTTTATTGTTATTAATATCTCCTTTATCTCCTTTATTTTCTTAAGGTGTCCTTTGATCTCAGGATGCTTTTCAAGAATAAAATAACTCTCATCCAGATGAGGCTCGGGATTGTTTTTTGAAACTTCAAAGTAATGCCTGTTGCTCTTTAGCATAGGATAAATTGTTAAAATATAAATAATTTATAAACTTGTAGACAAAATCAAAACTGATACGCTTTCTATCTTTATCCCTATAGTTAGTAAGAAAAAGGGACAGGTGATTTTCACGCAATTTGTTTATTTCTTCATTGAATAAAGTAATGATTTTTTTTTGTTCACCAATTGAAATATTTTTTTCAAAAATTAAATAAATCATGTGCCTTGATGATTCTTTGCTCACCAAGCAATCCACCCCATAATCTCTGATATTTTCCAATGATATTTTTCCTGATTCCGTCCCGCTATCAATAGCTTTCAATAATATTATGTTGGACTTTATTGAATCATAAATATCCCCCGATATCTCAAACTCTCTTATAGTTTTCACATGATTATAAGCGGCCTGAATCTTCATGCTTCCCCTCTGTTTTTTCAGGTCTTTTTCCGTCAGTCTTTTAATTCTAAGAAAATTCTTCTGATTTTTTATTTTGTTAATAACCTCTCCTCCGATTGACCAACCGTGTTTCTTACATAATTTTATATCAACGCTTTTTCCTTCTGGATAAATATGTGTTTTTATTACAAATTCATCTTCCAAAGAATTTATCTTTTTCTTGTAATAAAAAGCTATGACATTATAGGTTGTATCTGGAAAAACTTGCTGTTTGAAATAGTTCATCTCAACAATCTTAAATTTTGAGAAAAATACATCTCTAATTTTTTGGGAATTTCTAGCTGAAAGAAAATTAATCGGAACAATAATAATTCCCTCGTTGCTGTTCATTATTGATTTCAAAGAAAGATGATATAAATCTTCAAACTCAGATCCAGTAAAATATGCCTCTTTAATATCCTTGCTCGCCTTATTAACATTAAGATAGGGCGGATTAGTAACTATAAAATCATATCTTTTAGGATTTTTCAGGCTATCATTTTTTAGCACTTCTTTTCCATTAGCATATCTTTCATCAATATCAAATCCTTTGACATTTTTAGCATCTTTATCTTTCGCCCAAGAAATTAAATCACCACTCCCCGCAAACGGATCGGCTACATTCTTTCCTTTCACATATTTCTCCAGCCCGCAAAGTATATAATCGGAATTTTTTGTAAAAAATTGACCTAGTTGTTTCTTTTTTATTTGCGCGTTCATTTTTTTATTTTTACCTCCTTATGGAGATATAATATCACTATACGGAAGTTCTGCCTATATTTCTGTGGATAACTTTAATTATTCCAAATCTCTAGCCACCACCTTTCTGACCCTAATATATAATTACTGAATTAATTCCTGAATTATCTTAATTTTACAACAAATCAAAGCTTTGGTAAAACACAAAAAAACAGCCACTGGTTGGCTGTTGTTGTTTTTTTAATACCTTTTGTATATCACTCAAAAAAGAATGTAGTTGCGACGGATTCTAAAAGAAGCTCGAACTTTCTTTGAAGAGCAGGTTTGATTTTCTCCGTCCCGCTTCCGCCCGCAAACTTTGAAGAAGTTTGCGTTCCAAAACAGAAAAATTTTCTCTACTTTTCGGATTTTGTATGCGCGCCGATTTTTTCAAAAAAATGAAAAGAAAGTTTTTCTGGTTTTGGAGTTCGCACAGCGAACGGCGGAAAACGACAGCTTTAAAAGATATGATGAAAAGTTTATTGTTGTTTTATTTTTTGCTGGGGTTGTGGACCAATAAAAACTTGTTGAAATTGCTTTCCCCATGAAACACCGTGCGCACTCTCGTATAATTTTACAAACGGACTAACATTAAAAAAACTATTCAGCAGGATATATGACTCCCATAATAAATCTTGCAATGTATCATCTGCGAGTTCAATTTTTAGATTAAATTCAGCAAGCTTGTCTATTGGTAAGGGGCGAGAATGCATCAAGTGAGTATCGTAATCAGAAAAATACTTAACGGCTTTTTGTATTTTTCTGCCAACATTTTTTTCGCCCTTAAACATATACTTTTTGAGCCAGGTAGAAACAAGCTCTTTTGATAATTTTTCTGAATCATCGCACAACTCTAATAGTTCAAGTGAATATTTTTCAATAAGTGGGATATATGCGGGCAAGGCTTCAGGACCTTCTTTCGTGATTCTCTCTTTCGCTTTCTCAAAACCTCGTTTAATAGAACGAGCGGGAACGCCATTTATTTGTGGGTCAATTGGACCAAGAATTGCACTTGGGTGCAAAACAATATAATTGCCAGACAAAGCAAGCATGGTAGCCGCTGAATAAGCTGAATGAGGAATTAAAAAATTAACTTCATTAAATTTACCACGAAGTAATCCAACAAGCCGTTCTGTTGCGTCTGGTCGCCCTCCAGGGCTATGCAACAATACATCAATTGAGCCATTGCCTTTAACGGAATTAACAAGATCGGTAAAGCCGTCAACATCTGACAAATCAATAAAATTAGGTGCTCCTAGCGGAACGCCTTCTAAAAATTTCGTAGCATAAACAAGAAGTGGACGACCACGATGTTTTTCAATTTCCTCATAGCAAACCTTGCGGAGCGCAAATAAATCCTTGGGGGTTATCGGCTGTCCTGCTTGTTGCGCAGTGGCGAAGTAATCATGCCAATCTTGCGTTGTCTTAAATTTTTTACGTTGTGGTTGAGGCGACGCCATATTTATTTATTTCAAAATTGAGAGTTGAGCCAGTATTTATATTAAAAGATGCTTTTCTTCCCAAGGCAATATCAACCCTATCTATAAAATCAGAAGCTTTTTTATAGTCACAATAAAGCTCCAAAGCCTTAGCGTTTTTATTTAACGCCCCTTTTGAGGCTACTTTCAGGATTAATTTTTGAGAGGATTTTTTAGTCATATGTTTACAATTAATACTACTGATAATATAGCAATTTTATTGCTAAAAATCAACTTTTTTGGGCTCTAGTTTATGAGTAATAATTTAGTTACACTTTATAGCCTCCTGACATTTATTAAATTGTTTCGTATATTTATCTTTATATTCGGAGTAATTATCAAATTGTTCATAGTTTTTGAGAAATTTTTTGAATTTATCGGGATCCGTAAACGAATCAGACACACAATATTTATTTACATCTACTGAACAGTCCTTATTTTTCACTATCGTGTTTTGCACTGTTTGTATTTCTGATTTAGAGCTAGAAATTTGACCACTCTGCTCATTAATTGTTTTTTGTTGCTCTTCAATTTGGGATTTCTGACTATCAATAAGCAACTGAAGTTCCTGAATTTTATTATCGCCATCCTTTTTGTTTTGATCAACATTAACTCTCGTTTCATCAATCTTGTCTGCTAATTGCAGAATAACTTCCTCAGGAGCAAGACCTAGAATTAAATTTCTAGTAGGGGTTATCGTCATTCCCACAACTGGGATAACTATGCCTACAATTCCTACAATAAGAGATAGCATGATTTTTTTCATTTTATTTTCTTTAATAATTATTTTATAAAATATTCAACACTTTTTCCATAAAACTTAGCGAATCGTTTCACTTCCAAAATATCAAGTCTGTATTCACCAGATTCAACTCTGGAAATATAAGATTGTGGCCGTCTCATTTTTTTAGCAACATCAATTTGCTTAAGGCCGGCTTCTATTCTTGCCTTTCTCATTCTTTCAATAAAAAGGGCGTATTCTCTTGTTTTGATTGTCTTGTCCATATAATATCAGCATATATTCAAAAAGTAAATATCTAAAATCTGGATATTGTGATATAATCAAAAATAAGAGGGAGTTCCTTTGTCGCCGTCCGCGCACAGGTAGGCTTGGGGCAAGGACGGTTAAAAATATAAAAGAAAAAATAATAAATTATTCCGTTTTCCGCCGTTCGCTGTGCGAACTCCAAAACCAGAAAAACTTTCTTTTCATTTTTTTGAAAAAATCGGCGCGCATACAAAATCCGAAAAGTAGAGAAAATTTTTCTATCTAAAGGTCGGCATGTAATCCAAATCTCAAAATAAATCAAGGAGTTTAACCATTTTTTGCAGAGCATGGCCACCCTACGGTCACGCGGAGCAATCCATTTAAACGACGAAGTTTCTATTAGCGGAGACGAAATCCAAAGTCGAGGACGGTCCTCGACACTGGGCTTCTCAACAAAAAATGTTTAGTAAGACCAAGTTTGACACCAAAAAACCCGCCATTAGGCGAGATTCCAATTTGCTTGATATTTGCGAACCTGATGCGGATGTCATCGGTCTAGAACTTTTTAAAATCAGACCTTTAAAGTCTTTTTTGGAGGTTTGCAAAGAGCTAGAACTCAAAGAGGTCGGGTCTGATTATTTAATATCTGAACTATTATTACTAGAAGTCTTTTCTCCGAGATAGCGGAAAGATCCTTTTCCATACACACTTTCAATGATACGAGCAATTGGCAAAACTTTTCCAGTCAATGCCACTTTTGCAAACTCTTTAAAAACATCCTCCACTGAAGCAAATTGTTGCGAATTATTTTGATATATTTCACTGATCAACACCATAAATTTATCTCGCTCTTGATCATAAGAATATCCCTTTATTTTATCTTTTTTCATTCCATTCTCCATTTGTTCGTGCTCAATTTCCGCAATATGCCTTCTTTCTTTATTGAAAGAAGAGTTGTTTCTTTTTGCAAATGCTAATATTGCATCATTTCTTTCGCTAATTTCCCCAACTAATTCAGGAAAATTTTCAAAATATTTCCAATCAAAACGCATTGTTAATTCTGTAGTAATAGCTTCATCTAAATCATGGAAATATGTCACTTTTTTATTTTTATCCACCATTCGGAATCCTAATCTTCTGAGATTAAGATGTATACTCCTATCACCTTTGCTTAAAATAAGATCTTGTCCACTTTCTTTTCCTTCAGAAATCTTCTGCCAAGATTCAAAAGCCTGCACATGAATCATTTCATGTACCAGTATGTGAAGAAGGGCTAGCTTAGAATGGTCGTCATCCCAATTCTCAAAAAGGACCATTTTTTGTGATCTTGGATGATAAAAAGCATTCATCTTGCCACTTTCAATGTAAAGCTTCTGCTTTCCTGAAAGCTTAGTCTTGTCCAAAAATACTATCTGAGACAATGAAATATTCAGTGGATTTATACCATAACATTCAAGAAACTCCTGCAAGCAAGAATTAATTCTGGGAAAAATTTCCTTAAATTCCAAATTCGGTTCCTTTATAAATGCTTCTATATTTTCACTTTGGCAAAGCTGCGAAAAATATTCTCTTATATCAATCTCATCTTCAGGTGTTACTCCTAGTACCCTGTCTATGCCTGAAGTTTTCTTTTCCGGAATTGATCGGGGAAATTTTTCCATAATAAAATATTTTTATTGTTTTTCTTATTTTATATCAATTTTAAGTATTTTCCAAAAATTACTCGTTATTAAACCAAAAAAACAGCAGTGTAAAACTGCTGTTTTATGAGCTTTGGCGGGCTACATCGGTCTGGAACCCACGGATATAGGGAATTGTAAGGCTTTTTTGAGGGTCTGTCCAGTCTTGGGATTTAAAGAGGTCGGGTCGGGTTTTTGAGGGCAAAATGAGACAAATGAGACACGGGACAGCCACTGTCTCATTTTGTGGGAAAAAGACAGCCGAATGTCTCATTATTGGGCATTTTCCTGCATCCTATGCTCTATACTCCTCTTAAGGATACTCTCGACAATAGTGTCGATTTCGGCAACAACAAAGTCGAAATCCTCATCTCTTTTTGAAATAATCTCACCATGACTTATGGCTGATCTAAACCTATTCCATGTCCCAACAAGCTTATTCTTTTCATCCTTAGAAATAATCTCATTCTCGTACATTAATTGAAGATTTTCAACAATCATTGTCTTTGGACTCTTTCTGATATCACAAGTTCTATCAATGATAATTTTTTTCTTTTCTGGAGAAAGAGACAGCGCATTTATTGCTTTCTTTACTTGCTTAATCTCGTCTTTATTTAACAACTTTCCACTCCCATCAAAAAACAATTGCTCTAGAGCAGAATAAAGTTTGGCCATTTGCTCTCTGGGATCATTTGTCGATACTGATTGTCTATATAGACGGAGGGCTAGTTTTACTTTCTTGTCATTTTTAGTTTTTGGGTCACTTAGTCTGACGTAAAGATCTCTTGTTTCAGAAGGATTTATTGGATGATTATTATTAATTTCACCATCTCCACAGGTAGCCGATGAAAAGAAAAAGCTTTCGTCTTTTATTTTTATTCCTCTACCAACTTCCAGAGAAAGTAAATCCAACATTGTTTCAATTTCTTCTTCAAATTCTTGAAATTCTGGTAAGTATTCCGATGGACACTCATCAATTATTCGTTGTTGCTCATCGTATGTTTTAAGAACAGCATCAAAAGAAAATGAAACCAAAACTTCATCCTCATTTATTTTAGAAAAAGTATATCTACCGATAACAAAATTCCACTCGTCCGAAAAGAAGGACTTATTCTTGTGAGTGTTATTTGCTATGACTATTGAAAATTTAACCGATACTCTTTCTGGATTCATATCCTCTTAAATTATTATTTCTTATTTTTTACCCAATTAAAAAATCTAGTGAAATCTTCCAATTTCTTGCCCTCTAACGGTCTCCCGTATTCATCCACTCCGACAACCTTGCCATTTACTTCTTGCGCAATGCCACCACTTCTCTTAAATTCTTTTGGCGTAATTATTGATCCAACATCCGGCAAATTATTAGAAGGAAATAAATAATCCTGCTTGCCTCCAGCAATGTATCTTAGCGCGTGATCCTTTATAAGTTTATTTATAGCAAAAACTTCATCATTGTTTATATCTCTCAGATTTTGTAATTTTCTAATATCAAAAATTGCACTGCCATATTTACGAGCATTGATTCTTGTTTTTAAAAAATCCTTCTTTGCCAATTTCTTATCGGCCAATTCTCTTGGTGTAAAAACAAGACAGAAGTTTCTACTAATCGGAAAAACCACCTGTGTTCCTTTTAGCAAATATTTATCAATATCAGGTTGAGATGTATAACGATTCCATTCGACAACAGGGGCGTCACCTACTATAAATTTAGTTTCGCATTTGCTAGCATCTAAAATTTCTATGATTGATTCAGCAAGTGTAATTGTCATATTTTCGTGAACTTGCTGCAGAATTTCCAACAATTTTTCCCGCGACAAATTTCCTGAAAATGATTCCCTGATCAATTCCAATCCTTTTGGGGTACGGAATTTTTGCGCACTGATATATTTAA
This sequence comes from uncultured Bdellovibrionales bacterium, assembly GCA_964538685.1. Classification (GTDB taxonomy): domain Bacteria; phylum Patescibacteriota; class Minisyncoccia; order Moranbacterales; family UBA2206; genus CAZIFD01. Next base: position 4,976 of record CAZIFD010000001.1, on the reverse strand, counting down.
GCAAATTCATTCCAACGTCAGCCCCTGGAAGAATGTGCTTATCATCAGATAACATGTATTTCAAAGATTCTGCTCCACTTGCATCAATTGGTCCGAAGAATTTCTTTTCCAAATAATCTTTTTCTTTATAGTAATTACTTGCATAAAAGAAATCTCCCTCAAAACAAACTCTCGTACCTCGCTCTCTAATTAAATTATTTTCAATTTCACCGTTAGGTTTGACCAGCATGTTTTTATCAAGAATCCAAAAATTTGTTTTTCCATCCTCAAAAAAACCTTCTTGATATGCTTGTTGCACGTAATGTTGAGATTTGGCTTCATCTTTATTTTTTCCCATTCTTTTGCAATTTATCTTTTATATCTTTTTCGATAAGCTTTCGGAGGTTCTCTTCACCTTCTACGCCTTTTAGGCGACCTTGGAGGTATCCAAGGCGATAGCTGACTCCATCGCTCATTAGACGCCAATTTGTTGGCTTTAAGGCGGATTTAAGAAGTCTTTGAAGGTCATAAACGCTTTCACGGTCATTTCTGCCAGATTTGGTATCTTGAATGCCAAATCCCAAAACCACATCCTTTTGAATGTCTGGCTTTTCAAACTCAAGTTTGGCATACCCAGCTTTTTCTATGACTGGATCAAGGAAGCTTTGAAGTTCTGCAACAGTGAGTTTCTTTATTTTTGCAATGGCATCATACAGCTCACTGTTTTCCTCTTTTTCTTCAACTTTTTTCATGAGATTTGTCGCCGCTTCCAAATGTTGCTTTCCGAAAGAATATTCAATGCCTTCTTCTTTTGAAAGACAATATTTCTTCCGCTTCAATTCGAAGTTTGGATCAATAGTTTCTTCTTTTTCATTAAGATCGTAGCTAAAGGTGGTTTTGTGACGACACTTCGGACAATGATAAATAGTTTCAATAATACTTCCTTTTTTATTATGACTACTTTCCATTTCTGAATTACATCTCTCGCACAACACTGGTTTTGGCCGCCATTCAATTCCATTTTCCCAATAAGCTCTTCGCTTATGGCATTTGTCGCATTCAAACAGAAAGACAACTTCTTCGTTGCCCCTAGAATCAGTCATTAGGTCGCGAGAAGTGCAATTAGTTAGGGATCTGCTGCAATGAAGGCAACGCACGCCCCTTGGTTCAATAGCATTTTCCAGTTTCTCATCTTTTGCTTGATCGCGTTTCATCCATCCATTAATTGTGGTTTCCTTATCAAGATAGCGTTCACCTTTAACAAAATACAGATGAAGATCAGCAAGGAGTCCGCCATGAAGTCTTCGAGATGGTTTTGTTGGATCGAAATTTTTGCCTGATTTTGCATAAGCATCATAAACCTCGCTATCCCAACATTCGCACTCATCTATAGTCATGCGGTCGTATAGCTCGCTGTAGTAGATGCAATCTCGGAGATGTTTGTAATTATTCATTATTAGTAAAAGTTTTAGCTAAAAATGGAGTTGATATCATTCAACTTCAATTTCCAAATCTTTAAGATTATTTCTTAAAGATTCAATTGCCTTATTTACATATACAGTTGGTTGCTTATCAAGTGAAGAAAAAATTACTTTATCTGGTTTGATTAATTTTGCAACTTTCTCCATGCGCTTGAAATCCTCCGGACAAAATAATCCTATCGTTTGTTTTATCTCACCTATAATAAATTTTCCATCCTTAATACAAATCAAATCGATTTCATTATCTATTTTTTCCTCTTCATCTTTCGAAATAAGTTCAATTCCAGGGAAGAATATAAACGATGATCTAGCATCATGTTGCAATTGTCCGAGTGCTAATAAAACAGGGATTGTCCCATGCAGTGAAAAAGCGGATCTCACAAGGCTGTTTAACTTATAAGACCACCTTTCTTCACCATCTAGGGAAAAAATATGGCCACATCCTTTACAATCAATATGTTGCTGAGTTTCGTTTATGTGGTACCAAATTCTATAGCCACAACGCGGACATCTAGGCTTAATGCCAGCTAATAAAATGTTTTGCTCTATCAAGCCTGAAATATTATCCTTTATATCATTTTTTGCTCTCTCAGCTTCTTCTGTCTCTAAATCTGAAAATTTCTTTCCCTCGTCGTTGGTATAATTTTTAAGAAAATCTTTGAAATAAAATTCAACCTCTTGTACTGAATTATTTTTTGCCATTACTAAAACTTTCTCAGCTAGATAATCTAGTTTTTGAGGATCATTATAATCCTGATTTTTATCAATAATTTTCTTTAATTTGTTTTTTATCTCTGTTTTTCTATCAGGATCCTTATTAGCATTTCTGTTAGACATTTTTTCAAAAATACTTCTCCAATAGCTATCTTCTATTTGGTAATGAGCATTCAACAGGTCAGGAAATAAGCTTAAAATTCCAGATAAATACATTCCCTTATCTGAACGTTGCATGGAATTAAAAGGTCTGGATAAAAATCGTTCTCTGTCAGTTCCTTTATAAAAATCATAACTATCCCCACAGGTTAGTGCATGAAAAATTCCTATTTCTTGTGGAAGTCTAACTACTAAAATATTTTCATCTGGCTCAATGTGAGATTTTCTTCGCATCTTAATGCTAAACATCCCATCTTCATTTATTCTAGTTTCCTTATTAAACATCCTTAAGCTATGAAAAATATTTGCCCTTCTTGGCAATTGCCACCAATAATCTATCCCTTGTATGTTTTCGAATAATTCTGGTCGATATTGAATATGTAAGTCAATAACCCAATGTTGGCCACCCATAACCCCTTCTTCCGCATTCGGTTCATTTATTACTATGTGTTCTTCCTCGGAATGAGCCCTATAAAGTTCGAGACCTCGTTTCAAAATAAAAAATGATGCCCTATTATCAAAATTGGGTATTTGAATTTCATTGTACTTGATTATTTGCCGTGGCCTCCATAATGATCCATCAATACTCGATGAAAGAGTAGTTATTTCTTGTTCCGATAATGAAAAAGATACGAAATTTATTCCACGATAATTATCATTCCCAACTCTTTCAGAAAAGCGAATAAAGAATTTTGTTAATCCCGGCTTAATGATTTCATTATTTGCTAATTCGTTGGACAACCAAAGACATGTAAAATCTTGCCTTAGCCAGCTTTTAATCTGCAAAGCCCTGTTCCATAGATAAGCTAATTCATCAGGCGTGTCTCCTATAACAACTGTAAATTTTTCAGTTTCATTGCCCCAAGCGGTGTCTTTAAAATAATTCGGAATCGAACATATTTGAGCAGGAAATACAATTCTATTATGAAAATCTCCTAAATCTAAGAGAGCTTCATTTAGGGACTCAAAATCTTTAATTTTGTATATTTTTTTGTCGCAGTTTCTTAGGGACTTTCTTATATAATATGGGGTACTTTGGTTATCCTCTTGAATACCAAAATTCCTTTCTAAAAACTTTTTTATAGATTCAGGAGTATCTTTTTCAATATCAAACATTACCAGACTCGCAGCATCATCCATGAAGCTTCTAGAAATTTGCAAAACTCCTTGTTTAGTGGGAAATATTGAAATTGGATCATCAGAAATATGTATATATTGTTCATTTTGGCGAGGAACTTCCACAGAATAAGGTGTTAAAAATATTTGAATCTTTTTAAGAAGTTCGTCTTCAAGTGGCATTGTAGACTTGATAATATCTGGGTCATACTCCTTTAAAAATTTCCACCATTTATCTTTGATATTTTTTCCATCAGTAAAAATAATGGGATTGAATCTTCCGCCCCATTTTTCTCTGTTATATTCAATTATTTTATCAATCCAAGCTTGATCGCCGTCAGGATTAACTAAGAATGCTATCCTTGTAGGGCGATGATCTATATAGACTGAGTATGGCTTACTTTCCATTTGTTTATGAGATACTTAATTATTCTATTTTTCAAATAATTTCTGAACGCTTTCCTTGAATTTATTTCCACTACCTAAGTATGGTTGAAAGCTATGTGCCTCGTTTAATTTTCCAAGAAACTCTTCATCTTCAGTAGTTAAATCATCTCTAAGCAATATTTTATTCCTTAAACATTTGATTATTTGTCTCGTATCATTTATAAAAGGATTTAACCAAAAATCTTCATCAGTACCATGCAGGCACATATTATATAGCATTTTTTTCAATTCTTTTTCGGATAAATCTTCTAAATCAATATTTCTAACATTGATGCCTGCTTTAATAGCCTTTGGTATTTCATCTGTATTGTCAGCCAATTTTTTAAGATTAGCTGTAATTTCTTTTAACTCTTTTACGATTTTGCTTTCACTCTCCTGAGAGGATGTGCCGATAAAAGTGCTCGGATCAATAGTTTGATCACTAATATATTTTTCTCCACTTTCCAAATCAAAATAAGTTATACAAATATCAAATTTTTGTAATATTTTTTTCTCAGTAAATGTGCCAAAAAAGAAACGAATGCTTTGGCCTGGTGCTAATTGGTTCAAGTTTTTGCAAAAATTTAAGTCATTTACTAAATTATTTTCCCTTATTTCTATGTTGGGAGTAAAAACAGTTTGGATGTTTTTCGCATAACTATTTCCTATATTTTTGATATATAGATAACAAATATTAAAAGACGAAAGATCATAGTCTATTATTATTTTTGGAGCTTTGATCTTTTTCCTTGCCTTATTCCAAATTCTGTACGATACAACAGGAAACACTACTAGTGCATAAATGAAAGTATATTGCGATGGGATTTCAAAATGATATTTGGAAGGAAGATACAAGCTAACATTGTCCAAAAAAGACGGAACTAGACCAAGAAATAAATACCATTCTTGTGCTATTAACTTTGTATATTCATAGATATTTTGAATTAGTTTTCTCATAAGCTACTCTTTATTTTTTGGAATTCTTGTATTCCTCTAAAACTTGAATATAGTTCGTTAATCTTATAAGCAATTCATCGTAAGTTAAGATTACAATATTTTTCAGCGACTGAGATAATAATCTGAAATCATCATGCTCTTTTT